>NZ_JBHURA010000001.1:0-404106 GCF_042674185.1 Nocardia sp. NPDC056952
GGCAGCTTCTCCTCCGACAGGATGATGACCTGCCACTGGCCTGCCTCGTCGCGCGAGCGAAGGGCTTCGACGAAACGGTGTCCGGCACCTGACGAACGGCACCTTTGTCCGCCGACGTGGCGAGCGCCGCGTAGGCACGCAGGGCGGTGGTGACCGTGCGGTCGCGGTTGACGGGCTGCCACGGGCGCTCCGAGGCTTCCATCTTCGCGCGGCGTTCGGCCATGACCTCGTCGGAGACAAGCACTTCCAGCGCGCGGGTGTGCACATCGATGCGGATGCGGTCGCCGTTCTCGATCAGGCCGATGGCACCGCCCGAGGCGGCCTCGGGGGAGATGTGGCCGATCGACAGCCCCGAGGTACCACCGGAGAAGCGGCCGTCGGTGATCAGCGCACACACCTTGCCGAGACCGAGGCCCTTGAGGAACGAGGTCGGGTGCAGCATCTCCTGCATGCCGGGACCGCCTGCTGGGCCTTCGTACCGGATGACGACCACGTCACCGGGCTGGATCTTCTTACCGAGAATCATCGACACCGCGTCCTCCTGCGACTCGACCACCACGGCCGGGCCTTCGAAGGTGAACAGGTCTTCGTCGATGCCGGCGGTCTTGAGGATCGCGCCGTCGGGGGCTATGTTGCCGCGCAGCACGCACAGCCCACCCTCGACGGTGTAGGCGTTCTCGACGTCGCGGATGCAGCCACCGGCGGCATCGGTGTCGAGCGAGGACCAGCGGTTGCTGGTGGAGAACGGTTCGACCGTGCGCACGCCACCGGGGGCGGCGTGGAAGAGCTCGATGGCCTCCTCGGATGCCTTGCCCGAGCGGATATCCCAGGTGTCGAGGAATTCCTCGTAGTCGGCGGTGTGCACGGTGGTCACGTCGGTCTCGAGCAGGCCGCCGCGACGCAGTTCACCGAGGATGGCGGGGATGCCACCGGCGCGGTGCACGTCTTCCATGTGGTAATCCGAGTTCGGCGACACCTTCGACAGGCACGGCACCTTGCGGCTGATGTCGTCGATGGTCTGCAGGTCGAAGTCGATCTCGCCTTCCTGCGCGGCGGCGAGGGTGTGCAGCACGGTGTTGGTCGAGCCGCCCATGGCGACATCGAGGGCCATCGCGTTGCGGAAAGCCTTGGCGTTGGCCACGTTGCGGGGCAGCACCGAGGCGTCGTCGTCCTGGTACCAGCGCTTGGCGATATCGACGATCACCGTGCCGGCCCGCTCGAACAGCGCACGGCGCGCGGAGTGGGTGGCGAGGGTGGAACCGTTGCCCGGCAGCGCGAGGCCGAGCGCCTCGGTCAGGCAGTTCATCGAGTTCGCGGTGAACATGCCCGAACACGAACCGCAGGTCGGGCACGCGGAGCGCTCGACCTCGTCGAGGCCCTCGTCGGACACGGCCTGGTTCGCGCTCGCGGAGATCGCGCTGACCAGGTCGAGCGGCGCCTGCGCGACACCGTCGACGACCACGGCCTTACCGGCCTCCATCGGCCCACCGGAGACGAACACGGCGGGGATGTTGAGACGCATCGCGGCGTTGAGCATGCCGGGAGTGATCTTGTCGCAGTTGGAGATACACACCAGCGCGTCGGCGGTGTGGGCGTTGGCCATGTACTCCACGGAGTCGGCGATGATCTCGCGCGAGGGCAGCGAGTAGAGCATGCCGCCGTGACCCATGGCGATGCCGTCGTCGACGGCGATGGTGTGGAACTCGCGTGCGATGCCTCCGGCGGCGGCCACGGCCTCGGCGACGATCTCGCCCATGTTCTTGAGGTGCACGTGACCGGGCACGAACTGGGTGTAGGAGTTCGCGATCGCGATGATCGGCTTACCGAAATCGGAATCGGTCATGCCGGTCGCGCGCCAGAGTGAGCGCGCGCCCGCAGCATTGCGGCCGATGGTGGTGGTGCGTGAGCGAAGCGGTGGCATGGAAGTCCTCGTGATGTCGCTGGGTGCGTGGCGAGCGTGCGCGCAGGGGGCTGACCTGCGTGGCACGTGCGCGATCGCGGTGCGTCCGGCAGCCCTTCACGTTACTCCGGCGAGCGATGGTCGCATCGCGCCGGTGGTGGCGTGCTGGGGAGCGGGAACCGGGGCTCGAGGCGGGAGTGTCGCTCCGTGAGGTGTCGCCGCGGTGGTGCCGTCGGCGCGGGGTTGCCCGGCTGCCGTCAGCTTACCGGTACAAGGCCGCCGCCCACCCGCTGATTCCCGACGTGCTGATTCCCACAGTGCCGGTCGTTATCGCTCGGACTCCGGCTCGTCCTTCGACTCCGACGGCGCCTTCGTTTCGGGCTCGGTCTTCGCGTCGGATTCCGTCTTCGCCGCGGCCCGCTCGGCAGCAAGGCGTTCGGCCTCGGCCGCCTCGGCGGCAGCGAACACATCGGGCAGTCGCCCGCCGGACGCTTCGATCAGCTCCCGCAACCGGTCGTATCCGACGGCAGGCAGCTTCACCTCGGATTCGTCGTCGAGCCGGGCGCGCACAGCGCCGCGCTTGGGAATGCTGATCCCTTTGATCCGGGCCCAGTCGAGGTGCTTCGTGCTGGTCATCGAGCTCAGATCCAGCCCGGTCTCGGACACGGTCGTGTGCGTGCGCACCACCCACCACACCGCGATCACCGGGGCCAGCAGCAGCGGCCACAGTACGGCCGGCCACCCGACGAACGGGAAGAACACGCAGAACGCCAACACCAGCACGCCGATATAGGCCAGGCGGGGAACGCCGATCACGTGCACACCCGGCGTCGGCGTGTTCGTCCGGCGCGGCACCAGCAGCCAGACGACCACCGCGACGGGCACGATCAGCCCGATCCGCACCCCCAGCGACCAGTCCTGCACGGTGCCGACGACGACGAAGGCCAGGTAGGCCAGCACCACCGCGCCGATCGCCGCGAGCCGCCCCGGACTGGCCGAGCGCAGGCCGCCGGGTCGCGACGGGCGACCCGTATCGGTTCCCTCGTCGGTGGTGTGGGACGATTTAGCCGGTGGCACGGACTGATGCGGTGATGACACCCTCCTATCCTCGCATCTTGGTACACGGACCCACGCAACCACTCGAGTCCCACAGAGTGGGACCGGAGCGGAAAGCCTGTTTGACTCGACGCACTACGCGCGCCTAACGTCGTATGCGTGATTCGAAACGAGCTCGTAATCGGCCGGCGCGTCCAGCGCTGAGCCTGACACCTAGTCAATACGTCAGCTCGCGTTTGCGACGCGCCACCCTCGAACAGCCATGCGCTGGGCGGGGGCTTTTTTGTGTTCGGGCGAATGCCAGCGGCCCTGTCGGGTCAGTCCGAGTCAGAACGAGACAGTGAGGAACGAAGACGGTGAGTGCACCAACCGCACGACCCGGGCCATCGGCCCGCAGGTCAGCGCCTTCAGCTACCCCTGGTAGCCCGGCGACCAACCCCACCCGCCGCCAGGTCGCGCCCGAGCGCGTGACCGGCGCCCAGTCGGTGGTTCGGTCCCTCGAAGAGCTCGACGTCGACACGGTATTCGGCATTCCCGGCGGCGCGGTCCTTCCTGTCTACGACCCGCTGTTCGACTCGAAGAAGGTCCGCCACGTCCTGGTCCGGCACGAGCAGGGCGCCGGTCACGCGGCGACCGGTTACGCGCAGGCCTCGGGCAAGGTCGGTGTGTGTATGGCCACATCCGGTCCCGGCGCGACCAACCTGGTGACCCCGCTGGCCGACGCCCAGATGGACTCGGTCCCGATCGTGGCGATCACCGGTCAGGTGCCGTCGAGCCTGGTCGGCACCGACGCGTTCCAGGAAGCCGACATCTCGGGCATCACGATGCCGATCACCAAGCACAACTTCCTGGTCAAGGACGCCGCCGAGATCCCGCGCACCCTGGCCGAGGCGTTCTACCTCGCCGCCTCGGGTCGCCCCGGCGCGGTCCTGGTCGACATCACCAAGGACGCGCTGCAGGCCCAGACCACGTTCTCGTGGCCGCCGGAGATGCGTCTGCCCGGCTACCGTCCGGTCACCAAGCCGCACGGCAAGCAGGTGCGCGAGGCCGCCAGGATGATCCTGGAGTCCAAGCAGCCGGTGCTCTACGTCGGTGGCGGCGTCATCAAGTCCGACGCCTCGCCGGAACTGCTCGAGCTGGCCGAACTCACCGGCATCCCGGTGGTCACCACGCTGATGGCGCGGGGCGCGTTCCCCGACAGCCACACCCTGAACATGGGCATGCCCGGCATGCACGGCACCGTCGGTGCCGTCGCCGCGCTGCAGAAGTCGGACCTGCTGATCACCCTCGGCGCCCGTTTCGACGACCGCGTCACCGGTCAGCTGGACTCCTTCGCGCCCGACGCGAAGGTCATCCACGCCGACATCGACCCGGCCGAGATCGGCAAGAACCGCCACGCCGACGTCCCGATCGTGGGCGACGCGCGTGAGGTGATCGTCGAGCTGATCGAGACCCTCAAGGCCGATCCGCAGGCCGGTGACGCACCGCTGCTGAACCTCACCGAATGGTGGGCCTACCTCAGTGGCATCCGCGAGAACTACCCGCTGGGCTGGAAGACGCCCAGCGACGGCTCGGTCTCGCCGGAGTACGTCATCGAGACCCTCGGTCGTCTCGCGGGCCCCGAGGCCATCTACTGCGCCGGCGTCGGCCAGCACCAGATGTGGGCCGCGCAGTTCATCAAGTACGAGAACCCGCGCACCTGGCTCAACTCGGGCGGTCTCGGCACCATGGGCTACTCGGTTCCCGCCGCGATGGGCGCCAAGATGGGCGCGCCGGACAAGGAAGTCTGGGCGGTCGACGGTGACGGCTGCTTCCAGATGACCAACCAGGAACTGGCCACCTGCGCGATCGAAGGCGTGCCGATCAAGGTCGCCCTGATCAACAACGGCAACCTGGGCATGGTCCGCCAGTGGCAGACCCTGTTCTACGAACAGCGCTACTCCAACACCGATCTCGGCACGCATTCCCTGCGCATCCCCGATTTCGTGAAGCTGGCCGAGGCGCTGGGCTGCGTCGGCATCCGGGTGGAGAAGGAGTCCGAGGTCGAGGACGCGATCCGCCAGGCCCAGGCCATCACCGACCGCCCGGTCGTGATCGACTTCATCGTCGGCAAGGACGCCCAGGTGTGGCCGATGGTCGCCTCGGGCACCAGCAACGACGAGATCATGTTCGCCCGCGGTATCCGTCCGCTCTTCGACGAGGACGAGTCGGTCTCCGAACCGGCCGTCATCCACGAGGCGATGGAACGCGAGCAGGCCACCTCCGAGAAGGGCGACGACGAATGAGCACCACCCACACCCTGAGCGTCCTTGTCGAGGACAAGCCGGGCGTGCTGGCGCGAGTCGCGAGCCTGTTCTCGCGCCGTGGCTTCAATATCGAATCCCTGGCCGTCGGTGGCACCGAGATCCCCGAGATCTCGCGTATGACGATCGTCGTGACCGTCGATGATCTGCCGCTCGAGCAGGTCACCAAGCAGCTCAACAAGCTGATCAACGTCATCAAGATCGTGGAGCAGGACGCCGACGCCTCGGTGGCCCGCGAGCTGATCCTGGTGAAGGTGCGGGCCGACGCGTCGGTGCGCACGCAGGTGATCGAGGCCGTGCAGTTGTTCCGCGCCAAGGTGATCGACGTGTCGCCCGACGCGCTGACCATCGAGGCGACCGGCACCCGTTCCAAGCTCGACGCGCTGCTGCGCATGGTCGAGCCGTACGGGATCCGCGAGATCGTGCAGTCCGGTGTCGTGGCCGTCGGCCGCGGCCCCAAATCGATCACCGCGACCCGCTGAACCTCCCTCAGCAACCTCCGCGATAACTTTTCCTAACCGCATTCATTCAGAAGGGACCAACCAAAGTGGCAGTCGAGATGTTCTACGACGACGACGCTGACCTGTCGATCATCCAGGGCCGCAAGGTCGCCGTGATCGGTTACGGCAGCCAGGGCCACGCGCACTCGCTGAGCCTGCGCGACTCCGGTGTCGACGTCCGCGTCGGCCTGGCCGAGGGTTCGAAGTCTCGCCCGAAGGCCGAAGAGGCCGGTCTGACCGTCGGCACCCCCGCCGAGGTCTCCGCCTGGGCCGACGTGATCATGGTGCTCGCCCCCGACACCGCGCAGGCGTCGATCTTCACCAACGACATCGAGCCCAACCTGAAGGACGGCGACGCGCTGTTCTTCGGCCACGGCCTCAACATCCACTTCGGTCTCGTCAAGGCTCCGGCCGGCGTCACCGTCGCGATGGTCGCCCCGAAGGGCCCCGGCCACCTGGTGCGTCGTCAGTTCGTCGACGGCAAGGGCGTTCCGGCTCTGATCGCTGTCGATCAGGACCCGACCGGCGAGGGCCAGGCCCTGGCGCTGTCCTACGCCAAGGGCATCGGCGGCACCCGCGCCGGCGTCATCAAGACCACCTTCAAGGAAGAGACCGAGACCGACCTCTTCGGTGAGCAGGCCGTGCTCTGCGGTGGCACCGAGGAACTGGTCAAGATCGGTTTCGAGGTCATGGTCGAGGCGGGCTACGCCCCCGAGATGGCCTACTTCGAGGTCCTGCACGAGCTCAAGCTGATCGTCGACCTGATGTACGAGGGCGGCATCGCCCGCATGAACTACTCGGTCTCCGACACCGCCGAGTTCGGTGGCTACCTGTCGGGCCCGCGCGTCATCGACGCCGGCACCAAGGAGCGTATGAAGGCGATCCTGACCGACATCCAGGACGGCACCTTCGTCAAGCGCCTCGTCGCCAACGTCGAAGGCGGCAACAAGGAGCTCGAGGGTCTGCGCAAGGAGAACGCCGAGCACCCCATCGAGGTCACCGGCGCCAAGCTGCGCGGCCTGATGAGCTGGGTCGACCGCCCGATCACCGAAACCGCGTAAGGTTTCACCACGTCTCGAAGGGCCCGTTCGCCACGTGCGAGCGGGCCTTTCGGCATTCTGACGTAACTTGGTGGCGTGACGGAAGCGAAACCAGCCCAACGATTTTGGTTCGAGCCGACCGGGGTGGGTGTGTCATCCGCGTCACGGATCTGAACCCTGTGCCGTCGGCTGACCTCGGCGGCGGCGATCTCGCGATTCCGTTCGAGCTGCCCAACGGCGATGTCGGCTTCATCTGGGGCGACTCGTTCTCCGGGGACGGCCCGTTCGGCCCACCGATGGGCGGCATCGGGAACTGGCGTTCCCCCGTCATCACGCGCACATCTGCGCGCGACCCCGCCGAGCCGATCGTCATGGCCACCGCGCCGGGCACCGACGGCCGCCAGCTGTGGGATTACCAGCACGACAACGCCGAGTACTCCACCGTCCTGCCGTGCGACGCGATGACCATCGACGGCCGGATCTACCTGTGGGTCATGTACACCCAGGGCCTGGGCAACGAGAAGTGGTGCGAGGTATGGACATCCGACGACAGCGGTGTCACCTGGGCGCGCAGCGGGTCGAAGTTCTGGTGCGGGGCCTTCGCCGGCAAGCGGGTCATGATCTCCTGGGCCAAGGACCCGCACAGCGACTGGGTGCACATCATCTCCACCGGCGGCCTGGCCAGGAACAAGGACATGCTGCTGTGGCGCGCGACGGTCGAAGGCCTGTCCGATCCGCACGCCTGGCAGGGCTGGGGCTGGGACGGCGACAACTGGGCCTGGAACCGTGAGCCCACGCCGATCCTGCCCGGTTGGCAATTCGGCGAGATCTGTCTGCGCTATGTCGAGAACAGGGCGGTGATCTCCGGATTCGACGCGGCGGACTACTCGATCTTCGTCAAGGTCGGCGACCGCATCGACAACACGAACTGGATCACGACCCACACCCACCGGCCGATCACCGGGATGCCGCGCGGTGTCGACACCGTCCCGCGCCTGTACGGCGGCTACGTACACCCCTACAGCAGGCTCGAGGACGGCAAGTTCACCCTCATCGTCTCCGAGTGGGCGGAGAACGGGAACCCCTATCGGGCGACCCAGTTCACCTGCACCGGGATTCGCCGGAAGGTGCTCGTCCCGCCACCCGACCCCGAACCGACGCCCGAGCCTTGGCCGACTCCACCACCGGACCCGCATCTGACCTGGTGGCAGGAGCTCGTCCGCCGAGTCGACGAGTGGCGCAGGCGGCTTGGTCTGTAGCGTCACCCGGCGCCCTTGTTCGATGACGGCGGTTCAGGATTTCGATCGGCAGGCGGCTGAAGTCGGTAAAGCGGCGCGGAAGCGGGTTTCTCGTACCGCGTTGGGGAGTGGAAAACCGGAGCCGGGCCGGGAGGACCCGGTGACGATCACGGTGCCAGCAGCGTTCGTCGCGACTGATCCGGCACCGACGAGTTCGGCCGCCTGAGCTCCGGTGGTGGCATCCCAGATACGTGCCGTGCGGTCGGTCCCTCCGGTCGCGATGGCGGTCCCGTCCGGGCTGAACGCTATTCCGGGCACGGCGTCGGTATGCCCTACAGCATGTTTCAGGCCTGCCATGGGATCGACGGTGGCAAAGAGGACCCGGGGAAGCTGATTCGCCACGTGAGAGTGGGATTTTCGGTATTTCGATATGCATTGCACCGTGTCGCGTCTCGCGAATTGCATGCTGTGACAGGGCTGGACGTCGATGTGCCGTGATACCGGCCCCTCGTTGTTTTCGGGAAAGACTGGACACCGGGCGCGCGGTGTCCCATCCTGGGCGAGGTGACCAATGTGTATGCAGCCATACAGGTTTGGGGTGGACGGTGGCTGTGGCGAAAGCGGTCGACGACTCGACCACGACAACCCGACGTCTTCATCTCCTACAGCCACCGAGCCGATCACGATCTCGCGCCCGCAGTGCGCACCGGCCTCGCGCACCTCGCGCGTCCGTGGACCCGCACGCCCGCGCTGAAGGTGTTTCTCGACGAGAACGACCTCACGGCGACACCAACCCTGTGGCCCGACATCGAGAAGGCACTCGCCGATTCCCAGTACTTTCTGTTGCTGGCATCACCCGAGGCAGCTGCGTCGGGGTGGGTACGCGATGAAGTCGATTATTGGCGTCGGCACAAGGATCCCAGCCGGTTCCTCTTCGCGCTGACCCACGGCGCCGCGCCACAATGGGACGCCGATGCTACGGACTACGACTGGAATGCGACCGATGCGCTGCCGGATGTCTTGCGCGGCTACTTCACGCACGAGCCGAAGTGGGTCGACCTGCGCGAGGGGCGATTCGATCGGGCCGATCTGCGTGATCTGCGGTTTCAGGATGCGATAGCGACGCTCGCCGCGCGAGTGCACGGGCGCAGCAAGTCCGACCTGGTCGGCGAAGACATCCAACAGCAGCGAACCTTCGAGCGGCGTCGCAACGCCGCTGTCGCCGGGTTGGTGGGGTTGCTCGTGGTGGCGATTCTGACCGGAGTAGGGCTGTTCTTCCAGGTGCGCGAAACACGGGAACAGCGAGACGCCGCCGAACTGCAGGCACGGATCGCGACCTCGAGGGCGCTTGCGGCCCAGGCCGCGAACCTGATCGGCGACGAAGACGATCTGGCGTATCTCTTGGCGTTGGAGGGGCTTCGGCTCGGCGCGACCAGGGAACCGGTCGACGCCTTGAACCAGGCCCTCACCAACGACCGACTGGCGCGGACACTGCGTGGCCACCGCGGCGCGGTGTCGTCGGTCGCGTTCAACGCGAACGCCACGCTGGTGGCCAGCGGCGGTTGGGATTCGACGGTGCGGGTGTGGGACGCGCGGTCCAGTAGACAGCTGCGGCAACTGGAAGGCCACACGGGAGGCGTCTCGGCCGTCGCCTTCAGCCCGAAGGACGCGGTGCTGGTCACCGCGGGTAACACGTCGGACGCGACCGTTCGGGTGTGGAACACCGAAACATGGGAGCAGGTAGTTCCACCGTTGCTGCAGGCAGGCGGCGCGGGGCGGCTCGCTTTCAGTCCGGATGCGTCGCTGCTGGCGAGCGCGGGCAGCGGCGACTCGGTGCGGTTGTGGGACACGCGGACCTGGACGGAGCTCAGCGATCCGCTGATCCACCCCGGCGGCGTCACCGCGTTGGCTTTCGGCGCGGACGGCACCCTGGCGACGGGCGGGGCGGACAAGACCGTGCGGTTGTGGAACCCGCGTACTCGCCAACAGTTGGGTGATCCGCTGCCGGGCGCCAACCGGGGTGCGACCGGGGTGACTTCGATATCGTTCAGCCCGGATATGAGGTTGCTCGCCATCGCCGATGCCAACCTCTTCGGCACCGTCACCTTGCTGGATCTTGCTACCCGAACCGCGATCGGTGACCCGTTGCAGGGGCATTCGAGCGTCGTGCCACAGGTGGCGTTCAGTGCGGACGGTCAGTGGTTGGCGACGGCGAGCTGGGACGGTGATGTGCGCCTGTGGGATCCGAATACCAGACAGCAGATCGGCGAACCGCTGACCGGCCACGACGATCCGCTGTTCGCCGTGACGTTCAGCTCAGTCGGCAGGCGACTGGCGATCGGTACCGCCGACGGGTCCGTGCGGCTGCTGGATCCGGACAATGTGAAGGAGACCGGTGGGCTACTCCGCGGTCACCGTGACAGCGTCACCGGTGTCGAGTTCAGTGGCGACGAGGTGGTGACCGCCGGGCTGGACGGGACAGTGCGGCGCTGGGACCCGAAAACCGGCAAGCCGGCGGGCAAGGACCTCATCGGTGCAGGCGACCCGTTGCCCCCTGGTCAGATCTTTCGTACCGACGATTCTCGCGCCGGATACAGGGGGCCGGTGACGGCGATGGCCATGCGTCCTGGCCCCACGCTGGTCGGCGCGCTCGGACTCGTCGAGGAGGACGTGTGGATCTGGGATGTCGAGAACGGGAAGAAGCTCGTCAAGGAACTCGATGAGAAGGGTGTCGAGGCGATCGCCTTTCATCCGAGCCGAGATGTCCTCGCCGCGGGGTCGGACGGCACGGTCCGGCTGTGGGACGCCAGGACGGGCCGACAGCTCGTCGGGTCGCCGATCGCAGATGCAGGCACGGTGTCGGCGCTGGCCTTTCATCCGCGTACCGGGTTGCTCGCCGTTGGCGCCTTCGACGGTTCCGCGCGGGTTTTCGACATCGACACGGGCAAGCCGATCGGTCCACCACTGAAAGCAGGCACGGGAAAGGTCGAGGCGCTTGCCTTCGATCCCACCGGGGAACGACTGGCGGTCGCCGGTGTGGCAGTGCAGTTGTGGGATCTGCCCTCCGGACAGCCGCTCGGGCCGCCGATGCGTGGCGATGCTGGTGGGATGAACTCGGTCGCTTTTCACCCGAGTGGAAAGTTGTTGGCCACCGGCGGTGACGACAAAACGGTTCGAATATGGAACGCGGAGACTCGACAGCAAGTTGGCGAGCCTCTACTTGGGCACTCCGGCCCGATCACGTCATTGGCATTCCATGTGGACGGCGAAATGCTGGCCTCCGCGAGTGACGACGACACCGCCAGGGTTTGGGGTCCGCAGCTGTGGATTAGGGAAGCCTGTCGACGGGCTGGTCGCAATCTCACCGAGACGGAGTGGGATCGGTATCTCGGGGACAGGCCGTACACGCGAACCTGCCAGGAATTCGACGCGGGCGAAGGAGCGGAGCCGAACGCCGGGATCGGCTCGGCCTATCCGACGCTGTACGACATCTATCTCGGATGAGCCGGACGAGATCACGAATCTCGCTGGTGCGATGAACACTGTTGCGTCGCAAGCTGATCGGACGGTCAAATATGAACGACAACGTATTTTCGGCGAAGCCGCTGTGCTTTGTGATCATGCCCTTCGGCACCAAAGGCGAGGCGGCCTCGGCGATCGAGTTCGACCGGGTGTACGAGTCGATCGTCAAGCCCGCGGTGCAGGACGCGGGCATGGCCTGCCTGCGGGCCGACGAAGAGCAGTTCGGTGGGTTCATTCACCGAGCGATGTTCGAGCGTTTGATGGTGTGTGACTACGTGGTCGCGGACCTGACGCAAGCCAACGCGAACGTGTACTACGAGCTCGGAATCCGCCATGCCCTTCGACCCTGGAGCACTGTACTGATCTCGGCAGCGGGATTCCGGTTGCCGTTCGACCTCGCCCCTGAACGAGTCCATCGGTACGAGCTGGACGCGGTCGGGTGCCCGAGTCGCCAGGAGGTCGACCGCGTGGAGCTGACGAAACAGCTGCGGCTCGCGCGCGCCGAACAACGTACCGACAGCCCGTTGTTCGAGCTGTTCACCGGGCTGACGGCGCCCAAGCTCTCGAAGTCCGATCTCGAAGCCTTCAACGACCGCTTCGAAATTTCCGAAGCGGTCCGTCGGCAACTCGACGAGGCACGTGAGGCGGCGCGCACCGATGATCGTCGTGGACGTGAAGAGGCCGTCGAGCAGATATCGCGGGTCCGTCGGGCTCTGTCGGACCTACACGGGTACGACGAGAGCCTGTTGATCGATCTGCTGCTCGCCTATCGGGACTTTCGGATGTGGCAGGAGATGATCGACCTGGTCGAGGACCTTCCGCCCTATCTCGCCCGCAGTGTAACCGTGCGCGAGCAGCGGGCCTTCGCGCGAAATCGATTGCAGCCGGGGAGTATCGTCGCCGAGAACGAACTGCGTGAGCTGTGTCAGGAGTACGGCAGCAGTAGTGAGACCCTCGGCCTCCTCGGCAGGATCTACAAGGACCGATGGTCCGCCGCGCAGGGCACACCGCAGGCACGCGGATACCTTCGGCTCGCGATCGAGACCTACACTGCCGGGTTCGAGCTCGACTGGCGCGACTACTATCCCGGCATCAACGCGGTTCATCTGCTGTGGATCGATGACCGAAACAGCAAGCGTCTCGCGCAGCTGCTCCCGGTGGTGGAGTACGCGGCACGTGCCCGCATCGTCCGAGGTGGGGCAACGTATTGGGATTACGCCACCATGATCGAGCTCGCGATCTACGACGGCCGAATGCCCGATGCGCTGGATTGGCTGGATCAGGCGCTCGGCACAACGCCCAGTGATATGGAAAAGGAATCGACCTACACGACGATCAGGCGATTGCGTAGCTACTGTGACGGCGACGACGAATACTGGGACGCGCTGATCGAGGGGTTGGCCCCTGAGTCGCGTGGGCTCGCGGATCAGTCGTGAGCCAACGAAGTATGTTGCCTCACAAGTGAGATCGACAGAAAGGGCGCCGTGTCCCCGCCAACTATCACCACCCTGAATTCGCTCGATGAGATCGGCGAATCCTTGCGACGGACCACGCTGACGCTCGGTCGCCCGGTCCTCGTGCTGGTCGGCGGTGCCGCCGGGCTGCCCGTCGACACCGACAGTCCGCTGGCCCGTCTCCTCGTCGAGCACGTCGTGCCACTGGTCGAACAGCTCGGCGCGGTGGTCGTCGACGGCGGCACCGACGCGGGTGTGATGCGCATGGTCGGTGATGCGCGGCGCGCGGCGGACGCGACATTCCGACTGGTCGGCGTGGTGGCCGAAGGCACAGTGCGGTTACCCGGAGCGCCCCCACCGCGAAGCCCGGATTGGGCGCACGTCGAGCCGGGGCACACCGATATCGTGCTGGTGCCGGGCTCGCAATGGGGTGACGAGTCCCCGTGGTTGGCGGCGGTGGCCACGGCGATCGCGGGCCGTGCGGGCTCGGTGACGATGCTCGTCAACGGCGGGGCCATCGCCTACGTGGATGTGCGCAACAGTTTGGCGGTGGGTAGGGCGGCTGTTGTGCTCGCTGGATCGGGTCGAACGGCCGACGAGATCGCCGATGCCAGGTTGACCGGGACGAACGAGCGCGCCCTGGCGATCGCGGACTCCCCGCTCACCACGGTCGTCTCGATCGCGGACCCCGTCGCCGTCGCGGCCGCTCTCCGTGCTCGGATCGTCGAATCCGCCGAACGTGAATAGCTACTTCTGCGACTCGTCGGCCTCTTCGTACAGCGCGACCCATGACGACGTCTCCGCGGCGATGATCGCCTCGGTGCGATCGGCGAGTGCCCGCTTGCGCCCGCCGTCACGGTAGGGCCCGGACTTGGCCAGATACAGGAATTTCTCGCGTTTGAGCGCCTCAGCCGTCGCGCGATAGCGAATCCAGTTCGACTGCCACTGAAACAGCTGCAGGGCTCCCTCGGCCGCCACGACGGCCGCCGCGATGGTTGCGGTGATAACAGCGGGGGCGGCCAGTGCCGCGACCGGGAGCAGTGCGCCGATCACGATCTGCGCTAGCTTGATCCGCTTGTATACGCGCTGAGCGGCCGCGGCCTTGGTGCTATACCACGTCAACTGCCCGGTCAGACGTTCCCAGGCGACGTCATCGTCGCCGTGGTCAGGGCGGACCGGCGTGTCGATCTGGGTGCTCATGGTTTCTCCGATGGGACCGCGAGAGGGATCGCTGCCGTCCCGGAAAGCGACCGTTCGGTTCAATCCTGTTGCGGCAGAGTGGATCAGCTGTGCCGTCGAGAATAGACGACCCGGGGGTGGTCTGCGGCCGAAACAATCCCGATGTTACCGGCCGGAACGCCGTCCGCACGTCGACATAACTCGTACTATGCCGATGAAATCTGTTGTACAGGAACATTTTCCATCTGACTCGACCTGCCGGGCAGAAATCGTGAGGCATTGAGGTACTCGACGTGATCAGAATCGACGTGCTCCACCGGCCCGAAGACGCGGACCGAATCCAGCCGCTACTGACCGCCTTCGGTGCGGAAGGGGTGAGAACAGGTGCCCCCCGGGCGGAGCCGCCGCCGGATGCGGCGCTGGTCGTGGTGTTCAGCGAGGCGATGGCGGACGAGGTCGAGCGGACCGGCAAGGATTTCTTGACCGAGGCGACCAGTCGTTACCGCACGGTGGTGCCGATGGCCTACGTCCCCGACGTGCCCGAGCCGTTCGACCAACTCAATCCGTGCTACCTGCGTCGGGTCACGGTCAGTGATGCCGCCAAGCGGGTAACCGCGATCGCCCGCTACGGCGGCGCCGATATCGTCGAGTGGGCCAGACTCGTCGACCAGGCCTCGAAGTGGCGAACGGCCGAGTCGACGGCGCTGTTGAACGAGTCGGCGCTGTCGGCGACCCGCGGGCTCCTTCGGTCCGTCCCCGCCCGATCGTCACCCCATCTCGAGACGGTGCGCGCGTTCGTCGCGGCGAGCTCGTCGGCGGTCGCACGGCGTCGCCGTCGAACAGGCGCTGTGCTCGCGGTGACCATCGTCGCGTTGGCCGCGCTCGTCACTTTCGCGACCGTGCAGACCGTGGGAGCGCGTCGAGCACAGTCGGCCGCCGACCGAGCCGCCGACGCCGCGACGGCCGACCGTCTGAGTCGCGTCGCCGTCGAGCTGATCGGGTCGGATCCCGACTTGCCGAGCATTCTGGTCGGACGGGCCCAGCAGCATGCCGCGACCGACGCCGTCCGTGGTGTGGCCGCAGCGGTCGCGGCGCAGACCTGGCCGCACACCGCTGTCCGGCTCGACTACCTGCCGCGTGCGGTGAGCGCCGCGCAGAGTTCGACGCGCATCGCGATCACCGCGTACGACCAGACAGCCATCCGGGTTTACGACGCCCCCGGTGGCAATGAGATCGGGGTTTTCGACTATCACGAAGGTAGCGGGGAACTGGGCGGTGGCTTCGGCGAACTCAGCCCGGACGGCGAGCTGTTGGTGACCACCGAGCGTCTGCCCGGACCGATCAAGGTCTTCGACGTCGCAGCGCGCGAACAGTTGACACAACCCACCGGTTGGCGCACCGATCACGATCGGCTGCTCGGTTGGTGGGACAACGACGAGGTACTGCTCGCCAGGAACTCGTCGCTGCTGCGTATCGACGCTCGAACCGGGGCGAGCGTCGAAGCTTTCGCGGCTCCACCGGGCACGGTCATCGAGGCCGCCGACCGCAGCCGCAACGGCCGTCATCTCGCCGTCGCCACCCAGGAGTCGGTGTTCCTGGTCGACGCGCAGACCGGTGCGGTCACCGGAACTGTCGACGCGCACGGGATCTCGAAATTACAGGTGAACGATGACGGCACCCGCGCGCTCGGCATCGCCGATGATGGGAATCTGTGGGACCTCGAGCTCGACGACGGCTCCGGCAAGGCCGGCGCCACCGATTTCGACGCGTTCGCGTCGTCGATCCTGGATGTCGACAGCCAGTATCAGCTGGTCGGCCATCCGGGCGGTTCGATCAGTCTGGTCGCCGCCGAGTACACCACCGACGCGATCCAGCAAGTGCGCGCGCACACCGCGGGCAGGGTTCAGCTGGCCGCGTTGTCGACAGGACAGGTGGCGACTGTCGCGGTGGACCAATATCTGCGGATCTGGGACACCCCGGCGAGCGCGCGACTCGGCGTCCCGACCGGCATGGGCATCGTGAGCAGTTCCGCGCGGATGACCAGCCACCTGGTCGAGACCTCGCCGCTCGGCTCGGCTCGCAATCAGATCCGTCACGCGGTTGCCGGGTTGTATCCGACGACGATCCTGCCGGGGTACGCGCGCTTGGTCGACCGCGCGACGATGGCCGATGTCAGCACGAAACCCTACTTCGGCGGACTCGATACCGACGTCTTTCTCTCCGACAACGGCCGATACATCGCGACCGTAGGTACGAAGCGGACGCGCGTGTGTGCCTTCGTCGAGCAACCACGATCGCTCAGCGAAGAGTGCAAGCAGGCCAAGGGCGGTCCGATCCCCATGGCCATCGGTGCGGGTAAGCGGGGAATCGGCGATCTCAGCGACGACGGGTCGATAGTGGGCGTGGCAGACAGCCTCACCGTGGGATCTGTCGAGATATCGAGCGCGACGAACCGAAGTCATCGCTTCGATGTCGAACGCGCGCCGGTCGCGGTCTTCGCCGCCGCCGGGGAGGCGAGCGCGGTCACCGCCGATGGCTATCTCCGGACTCTGACCGGTGCGGAGTACGAGCTGGCGGGCCCGGTGGATCTGGGCGCCGGGGCGATGACCATCGCCGCGGCGGAGGTGATCGACCTCGGTCACATGTACTTCGTGACAGCGGGCGGTGACATCGTGGCACTGCGCTCGGGCCGGACACGGATCGTCGCCAATATCGGTGCGGAGGCCGCGCCGTTCGCGCTGCGTGTGTCGTCGTCGGGCGAGCGCATCGCGGTGATGACCGAACGGGGGATCGTCGTGGTCGACGCGCAGCGCGGAACCGAACTCCTGCGTGAGCCGAGCCTCGGATCGGTGATGGTGACCGATGCGGCTTTCACCGAGGACGCGCGGGGCCTCATGCTGGTCACCGGGATCGGGACCGTGCGCAAGCTCGAGCTCGGCAGCTCGGTGGCCAGCCACCGATCACCACGCGAGGCGACCGCAGCGGAAGTTTCCGTATTCGACCTCGGGGGAGAGCCACACCATGGCTGACATCGCGATCTCGTACTCGCATCTCGACACCGAACTCGCGCACCAGGTGCGTAACGAACTTCTCGCCGCGGGGCACACGGTCTGGATCGATGAGACCGGCGACTTCGGGGCAGACGCCGACGGCATCGCGGTGCCCTTTGGCGCCGATCATTGGCAGGTCATCGAGGCGGAGTTCGCGGCGGCCGATCTCGTCGTGGTGATCGACACTGCGCGGTGGTGGGCCTCGCCCAACTGTGCCAGGGAATTCGACACGCTCACGAGCTGGGGAAAGTGGGTCGAATTCCACCGGCCCGGCATCACCGACGTCGTCACGTTGGCCGCACCGCTGGCGTCGAGACGCCACATCACCGGTGCGCACGCGCGGCTCATCCAGCGGATGGAGTCGACCGGCCCGCACTCACCCGGGCTGGTCGAGCGCTGGTTCCGTCGAGCAGACGCCGACGACGCCAGGACGATTCTCGGTCCCGACGCCGCCACCGCCGGGATCACGGTCGGTGAGCGACTTGGGGTCGTGGCTGAGCGCGCCATCGACAACGCGAACCGGGTCCGCCGGCGAGTCCTTCGATCGGCGACGGTGCTCACGGCGGTGTTGGCCGTCTGTGCTGTTGTCGGGTTGATCGCGCTGAGCGTCGCGGTGCGACAGCGAGATTCGGCTACTCGTTCGGCGAATACGTCGATGTCGTTGAACACCGCGTCGCAGGCACGTGATCAGGACGACACGAGTCAGGCGTTGGCACTGGCGCAACGAGCAGCCGATTTCGCGCCGACGGTGGCCGCGACGTCAGCACTGAATGTGGCCAACGCGAACAACGAACGGCTGCAATCGTTTTCGATAGCGCATCGTGAGTATGTCGGCGCCCAGTGGGCGGCGGACGCCCCGATCATCGTGGCCTACACCCGCACCGGGATCTACCAGATCGACGCGCGCAGCGGACGCGAAATCGCGTCGATCGGCCTCCGTGAACGCTCGATCACATCGATCGCGGTCTCCCGTACGGGCGAGCGGGTCGTGCTCGGCGACGGCGTCTTCCTGCTCGTCGCGGACTTCGTTGGTGGCAGAGTCGAGGAAGTGACCGGCAACGTCAACTTTGTCGCCACCGCTGACGGCGAGCACGTCTGGGTCGCGGCAAGCGCGGAGTGGCCGCAGTTGCGCCGGACGGCGTTCCGAGACGTTGCGAACCCGATCGGTGGGACGACCTATCGGCTGCCGACTGTCGCGAAGGCGCTCGCAATCGATGAGAGTCGCCGCGTCGTCGACTATCTCGACGGTCGAGGAAACCTGCACTCCGCCCGCTTCACCGAGACCGAATTCGTCGACTCCGGCGCGCACGAGCTCGTGCCGCCTGCGGAGGTCGACGTGGACGAACGCGGTGCGATGATCTCTCGTTGCGGGGAGAACGTCTTCGGCGTCACGCCGAAACGTGGACTGTCCGACACGAGCTTCGCCCGGATCGGTGGGCGGGTGACCACCGAGGACGTGCCGTTCTTCATCTACCCGCCCATTTGCAACCCGGACGGGACCGCGTGGGGCACCTACGTCTCAGGGCCGAGCGGTCGGGCTTTCGGTGGTGGTCCGACGCCCTACCTTCCTTGGGGCGTCAACCGGTACGTCCCGGTGGTCGACACGGTCGGCGCCCGAACAGCGGTTGTCACCCCGGACGGGTGGCTCTATGTGATGCCGGGCGAGCGTATCGAGGTGCGCGAAATCGACGATGCCACCGCGCTGATCGCCTTGCCGACCACGGAATTCGCGATCCGGCGCGACGGTTCGGTCGTCGACACCGCCACCGGGGTGGTCACCGGCCACGTGGGAAGCGAGGCGCTCAGCCCCCTTGCCCTGACAATCGGCGGTGTCGCCGTGATCGGCACCGACCACGGCATCGTGCGCATCGATGAGCGGGGTAGTGCCTCGCTGGTGGCAGCGGTCGACCGTCATGAGGTCGCCTCGGTTCGGGCTGGTTCGGACTCGAAGACGTTCGTGGCGGCAGGCGGTCGAACGGTGCGGCTGCTCGGTGTCGACGGCAGCGTTCGCGCGATCGAGATGAGCTGGCTCGACAGCCGGTATCAAGTGGCCGACGCCGACATCTCTCCTGACGGCCGCTCCCTCGTGGTGTCGACGACCGGCGGCCAAGTCGCGGTCGTCGACCTGAACGCGCACGCTTCCGTGAGATTCTGGGCGCAACAGCTGCCGGTCGGCTCGACCCCGTCGGTTGCCTACGTCGCGCGCACCGGCGCGATCTTCATGGTCGGCGCCGATGGGATCGTCCGGTTGCTCGGTCCCGAGCTCGACGTTCGCGCAACGGCCTTTGTCGGCGATCAAGTGCGGCAGGCCGAGCTGTTCGGTGATCGCGCGGTTGTCACCTCCTCGCGCAACGGCATCACCGTGTTCGATACCGGGTCCCTTGTCGTCACCGATGCGATCCCGGCGAAGGTCACCTCGGTGATGGCATTCACCGTTCAGGGAAATCAGTTGATCGGAATTTCTGTCGGTACCGACGGCGAGGAGGTGACGTCGAGCCGCCGGATTCGGATTCCCTTGCCGTGAGGTAGCTGCAAAGTTGTCGCCGCACAGTAACCCGGCGATGCTTGCAGCACACGGCAGGTAGCGCGAGACTTGCTCGATGACGACGGTTGAGGATTTCGATCGGCAGGCGGCGGAGGTCGGTAAAGCGGCGCGGAAGCGGGTTTCTCGTACCGCGATGGGGGAGTGGAAACCGGAGCCGGGCAGGGAGGACCCGGTGGCGATTCTGCTGAAGCAGAACGCGAAGCGGGTGCCGAGTCTGGTGCCGATCCGGATGGCGCGAATGGCGGTGTCGCCGTTCACCTTTCTGCGGGGTGCCGCGGCGATCATGGCCAATGACCTCGGATCCGGTCCCGATACCGGGCTCATCGTGCAACTGTGCGGCGACGCGCACCTGTCGAACTTCGGGCTCTTCGGCACTCCTGAACGCAATCTCGTGTTCGATGTGAACGACTTCGACGAGACGCTGCCCGGCCCGTTCGAGTGGGACGTCAAACGCCTGGTCGCCAGTGTCACGGTCGCGGCGCTCAACAACGGCTGTTCCGATGAGGACGCGGCATCGGCGGCGGAGGCGACCGCCCGCGGCTATCGCGAGGGCATCGAGGCGATGACAGAGCAGGACAGTCTCGAGATCTGGTACGACCGGGTCGACTCCGACATGGTCCTCGAGCTGGTCCAGAAGAAGAAGGGCCGCAAGCTGGCCGAGAAGACGATCGCCGCGGCCAAGAAGCGCACCAGCCTGCAGGCACTGGACAAACTCACCGAACCCGATGCCGACGGCATTCCGCGGATCAAGAATCAGCCGCCGCTGCTGGTCCCCATCACCACCCCTGACGCGGCGACCGTCACGGCGCTGTTCGCCGAATACCGGCGCACCCTGCCCGATCACATGCGCGTGCTGCTCAACCGTTACGCCTTCGTCGAGGCCGCCGTGAAGGTCGTCGGGGTCGGCAGTGTCGGTACCCGGTGCTTCATCGCGCTGCTGATGGACAAGGAGTCCGGCGCTCCGCTGTTCCTGCAGTTGAAGGAGGCCGACACGTCGGTGCTGGCGCCGTATCAGAAGGCGAGCCGGTACAAGCACCAGGGACATCGTGTCGTCGCCGGTCAGCGCTTGATGCAGGCGTCGAGCGACATCTTCCTCGGCTGGGCCACCGGCCCCGAGGGCGTGCATCACTACTGGCGTCAGTTCCGCGACATGAAGGGCTCCGTCGATATCGACAATCTGACCCACCGGCAACTGTCCAACTATGGCGCCGTCTGCGGTGGCGTGCTGGCTCGTGCCCACTGCCGCTCCGGTGATCCGCTGGCCATCGACGCCTACATCGGCGGCAGCGAGAAGTTCGACACGGCTCTGAGCGATTTCGCGATGTCGTATTCGGATCAGAGCATGGCCGACTACCGCCTGCTACAGGCCGCGATCAAGGACGGTCGGGTAGCGGTGGCCGACAACCCGTACTGAGGCCGAACCGGCAGCGTCGGAGCTACGGGGGCTCGCGTCGCCGCCATCTCGGCAACACTCGATACACTCATTACCGATGAGTAACTTCTTTTCCTCGGTGGACCAGGTGACCGACCGGCTGACGGCTGCCGGTTACCTGCCGTCCCTCGATATCGCGACCGCGGTCTTCCTCGCCGATCGCCTCGGTAAACCGCTGCTGATCGAGGGTCCCGCCGGTGTCGGCAAGACCGAGCTCGCCAAGGCGATCGCCGCCGCGGTGAGTGCCGAGCTCATCCGTCTGCAGTGCTACGAGGGCGTCGACGAGGCCCGTGCCCTGTACGAGTGGAACCACGCCAAGCAGCTGCTTCGCATCACCGCCACGTCCGGCGAGGACTGGGACAGCACCCGCGACCACGTGTTCACCGAGGAGTTCCTGCTCGCCCGCCCGCTGCTGGCGGCGATCCGCAATCCCGACCCCACGGTGCTGCTCATCGACGAGCTCGACAAGGCCGACGTGGAACTCGAGGGTCTGTTGCTGGAAGTCCTCGGCGACTTCCAGGTGAGCATCCCCGAGCTCGGCACGGTCACCGCCGTCCGCAAGCCCTTCGTCATCCTCACCTCCAACGCCCACCGCGACCTGTCCGAAGCGTTGAAGCGCCGCTGCCTGTATCTCCATATCGACTATCCGACAGCGGAATTGGAGAAGGCTATCGTCGCGCTCAAAGTCCCCGAGCTCGATGCGGCGCTGGCCGAACCAGTGGTGGCGACGGTGAGTGCGCTGCGGCAGCTCTCGCTGCGCAAAGCACCCTCGATCGCCGAAACTGTCGACTGGGCGAGAACTCTGGTCGCGTTGGGGACGCGGTCGCTGACCGGCGGCGTGGTCCGCTCGACACTCGGAGTCCTGCTGAAGTATCAGTCGGACCATCGCGTGGCGATCGACCGCCTCGGTCTCGACGACCAGACGGACGGCAGTGTGCGGTGACGAGCCGCGATGACCTCGGCGGCTCGGCGCCTGTCGCGGCAACGGATTCGCGCTTCGCGCCCACCAGCGCTCGGCTCGTCGATTTCGTCACCCTGCTGCGCGAGCACAACATTCACGCGGGCCCCAGCGAAACCATCGACGCGGCCGCGGCGGTCGTAGCCCTCGGCACCACCGACCCCCGCGTCCTGCGCTCGGGTCTGGCCGCCTGCCTGCTGCGCCGCAACGGTCAACGCAAGGTCTTCGACCAACTCTTCGACCTGTACTTCCTCGGCGTCTCGCTGCCACCCGTGCGCCCGAGCGGGAGCGCCGAGGACCTGCGCGAGCGTCTGATGGCCACCCTCGTCCAGGGTGAGGACACCGCCGAGCTGGCCCGCGAAGCGCTCGACACCTTCGGTGCCTACGGCGGTGCGGGGGAGAGCGCGGGCCGGGTCACCCAGGCTTCCGGCGCCGGCTGGTCCTCTTACCTGACGATGAAATCGCTACGCCCGGATGAGATCTCCGAGCAACTCGCCCAAACCATGGGTGGCTCAGGGCAGTTCGATACGGCGGTGCGTACCATCGAGGCCCGGCGCCGCGTCGACCAGTTCCGCGCCGCTGTGCAAACCGAAGCACGCCTGCGTTCGGCCGAACTGCGCGGCACCGACTACATCGCCCGGCGCGGCGTCGAGAACTCCGCGGACCGAACGGATTTCCTCGGCGCTCGCGAACAGGACCTCGCCGAGATGCGTCGCCTGGTGCACCCGCTGGCCCGCAAGCTCGCCTCCCGGCTGGCGGTGCGCCGCAAGAAGGCGGTGCGCGGTCAGATCGATCTGCGCCGTACCCTGCGCCGATCGATGGCCACCGGTGGCGTCCCGGTCGATCCGGTGCTGCGGGCTCGCAAGCGCGGTCGGCCCGATCTCGTTGTGCTGGCCGATGTTTCGGGCTCGGTCAGCGGTTTCGCCGAATTCACGCTGCAATTGGTGCAGGCGCTGCAGGACCAGTTCAGCAAGGTCCGCAGCTTCGGTTTCGTCGACACCTGTGCCGAGATCACCCAGTACTTCACCCCCGGCGAACCGCCATCGCCGGGTTTCGCGCAGAACATCGTGCGCGAAGGCGGCGTCGCCCGGTTCGGATCCAGCAATTACGGCGAGGTCCTCCAGGGTTTCGTCGACCACTACCTCGACGCCGTCGGCCCCCGCACGTGCGTCCTGATCCTCGGCGACGCCCGCACCAACCGCACCGATCCGAATCTGGCCGCGCTGCAAGCGATCACCGAGCGAGCGAAGGCCGTCTACTGGCTCAACCCGGAGCCGTCGCGCTCCTGGTCGACCGGCGACTCGGCCGCCGAGGACTACACCGACATCGTCACCATGCACGAATGCCGCAATGTCGCCCAGCTCGCCGAGGTGATCGGCAGACTGCTGCCCGCCTGATTCAGCTCGGCCAGGTCGACGCTGACTGTGGGTGATGGTGGCGGTGCCGAGGCGTCCTCGTCGGGGGCTCGGTTCCCCGTGCCTGCCGAGAAGTCTGAAATGCCTCGGCAGGCCCTCTGTTTTCGTTGCGCCACCGACACGAGCGTTCAAGCGGTAGCCGCCAGCCGCACGACCGCGTACTCCCGGCCTGCCTTGGCCTGGTACTTGTCGTAGCGGGGCTGGGCGGCCGCGATGTGGTCCCAGGCCGTCGCCCGCTCGGCGCCGTCGAGAACCCGGGGCGTCACGGCGACCGGGTCGTGGTCGGGGAGTTGGACGGTCGCCTGATCGGGATTGCTCATCAGGTTGAGGAACCAGTCGGGGTGCCCGTCCTTGCCGCCCGAGGCGACCAGCAGCCAGGAGTCGTCCTCGCCGGGGAACCAGCTGATCGGGGTATCGCGTGGCTGGCCACTGCGGCGGCCGACCGTGTGCAGGATCAGCACGTCCATCCCCATGAAAGTGCCCTTGCCGCGCCGGATCTTGCGGTTCATGCGCGCGTTCATCCGGTGCTGCATCCAGCGAGAGAACCCGCCGTGTGCATTGCTCTTGCTCGCTTGCTGATTCGCGGACATTGTCACTGTTCCTTTCGAGAGGAGGGGCCTCAGCCCCAGGCGCCGGCGATCTGACGGGTGGTGGCGTTGAGCCGGTTGAACATGTTGGTGACGCCGATCATCAGCACGATCGAGGCGAGCTGCTTCTCGTCGAAGTAGCTGGCGGCGCTGTCCCAGATCTCATCGGTGACCGCGTCGGGACGGTCGGCCATCCGCGTGGCGGCCTCGGCGAGTTCGAGGGCGGCGCGCTCTTCCTCGGAGAAGAAGGGGGTCTCGCGCCAAGCGACCACGGTGGCGAGGCGGTCTTCGCTGACACCCGCTTTGCGTGCGGTGGTGGTGCCGCCGTGCACGCAGGCGCTGCAATTGTTGATCTGGCTGACCCGCAGGTGCACCAGCTCCAGGATCTCGCTGTCCACGCCGCCGGTCTCCACGGCCTTGAGTACCTGCTGGATGGGGCCCATCGCGTCGGTGAGGACCATGGCGGGGTTCTTCATCCGAGACTGCATGTCGTTCTCCTTGTTCGGTGTTTCTCCGCTGCTTGCGGTGTGACTCAATAACAGCCCGTCCGGCGCTGGAACAGAATGGCTGTGGGACACTGTGGGACAGCTGAAAACGGCCCTGACCACCCGCTTGTCGGTCGTGAGATTTCTGGTCCGGGCCGGGACAACGGGAGTGGAATACGGTGGTTGTGCAACAGCAGACGGCACGGGCGTACCCGCAGGACGAGCTCGCTTCGCGCCTGCGCCTGATTCAGGAACTGTCCGGCCGCGGCGTGCGCGCCCTGGCCCGCGACACCGGCCTGAGCTCGTCCTCGCTCTCGCGCTATCTCAGCGGCCAGACGGTCCCGCCGTGGCCGGCGGTCATCGAGCTGTGCCGCCTGGTCAAACGCGATCCGCGCCCGCTGCGTCCCCTGTGGGAGCGCGCCAACAACCCCCTGCCCGCCCCGCCGAAGACCAGCCGCCAGCCGGCCCCGCCGAGCCCGCCGGCCGACGCCCCACCGCCGCCCCGCAACGACCTGCCCCGCGACGTGCCCGACTTCACCGGCCGCGAACAGGCACTGGCCGAGGTGATCGCCGCCGTCCGTGCCGATCGCGTGGTCGCCATCGACGGCATGGCAGGCGTCGGGAAGACCTCCCTGGCCGTGCACGCCGCGCATCAGCTCACCGCCGAATACCCTGACGCTCAGCTGTATCTCGACCTGCACGGCTTCACCGACGGACGTCAGCCGCTCGACCCCGACGCCGCCCTCCGCGCGTTGCTGGCCGCGTTGCAGGTCCCCTCGGAGCGGGTGCCGCAGGACGGGGGCGTCGAATTGCGTGCGGCCTGTTGGCGCTCGGAGCTGGCGCGATTGCGCGCTGTCGTCGTGCTCGACAATGTCGCCGATGCCGCGCAGGTCAGCCTGCTGTTGCCCGGTGCGGGCGAGTCGGTCGCCATCATCACCAGCCGCAACCGGTTGCTCGAGCTCGACGAGGTCCCGCCGGTGACCCTCGATGTGCTCACTCCCGAGGAGAGCGCCGAGCTGCTGGTGCGGGCCAGCGGTGACGCACGCCTCGGACGGCTCGCCAAGGAACCCGAGCAGGCCGCCGAAGTGCTGCGCCTGTGCGGCAACCTCCCGCTGGCGTTGCGCCTCGCGGCCGCTCGTCTCCGTCATCGCCCGGGTTGGTCGGTCGGCATTCTCGTGGAGCGGATGTCGGAGGGGGCTAGCGAATTCGACACCGCATTCGGCATGTCGGTTCGTCAGCTGAACAGGGACCAGCGTCGCCTGTTCCGGCTGCTCGGCCTGATCCCCGGCTCCACGTTCACCGATTACGTCGCCGCCGCCGTGGCCGACGTCTCGCTGCGCAGTGCCCGCACGATGCTCGAGGATCTCCTCGACGCGCACCTGGTCCAGCAACCGGCCGACGGCCGCTACCGCCTCCACGACCTGGTCCGCCAGCACGCCCGCACCGCCACCTTCGAACACGACACCCCCGCCGACCGCGAACGCGCGCTACACCGCGTCCTCGACTACTACGTGCACACCGCGGCTGCCGCCGACGCCGCTATGCCGTTCCTGTCGCCGACCCGACCGGTCTCGGCGGGCGCACCGCCCGCCGAACTGCCGCGGTTCCCCGGCCGTGATGCCGCGTTCTTCTGGTTCGTCTCCGAGTACACCAACCTGATGGCCGTGTTCTACGCCGCCGTCGAAGTCGGCGCCGACACCCACGTCTGCGAATTGCCGCGCTTCATGCGCGCGTTCTTCGCCCGCCGGTGCGGCACCACACATCTCAACGCCCTCTTCGAGCAATCTCTCACCGCCGCACAGAATCTGGGCGACCCGCGCCAACTCGCCGAAGCTCACAGCGACCTGGGTTTCGCCCGGTACAACGCCGGGCGGATGACCGAAGCGGCCGCCGCCTACGCCGCGGCCGCACCCCTGGTGGCCGAAGTGGGTGACCCGCTACCCCGAGCCGAACTGACGATGCGCTGCGCCCAATTGCGCTGGGACGAAGGCAGTATCGAAGAACCGCTGGAGCTGTTCCGCCAAGCCCGCGACCTCTACACCACCGGCGGCTGCCCGACCAGCGCCGCCGACGCCGTCGCCAGTGAAGCCTGGGCCCTGCTCCAACTGGGTCACCGCGAACAAGCCGTCCAACTCGCCCGCGAAGCCCTCGCGATCCCCGCGGTCAATCCCTCGCTGCAGGCCCAGATCACTCTCGGCGTAGCGATCGCGGCAGACGAACCCGCGCAAGCCCTCGAACACCTCGATCAGGCCCTCGCCCTCGCTCGCGAGGACGGCCACAAACACAACGAAGCGTGGTGCCTGAACTGCCGGGGCGTCGCGCTGCGTGAAATGGGTCGCTACGACGAAGCCCTCGCCGGCCACCGAGAGGCGTTCGCGCTCTTGGACGCCCTTTTCGAAGACCACTGGAAGATCCACTTCCTCAACGGCTACGCCGAAACCTGCCGTCTCGCGGGCCTGCCCGGGGAAGCCCTCGACCTCTACCGCGAAACCCTGGCCCTGGCACCGAGACTGGGCCACCGCTTCGAGGAGGCGACGGCCCACCAGGGCATCGCCGACGTTCTGGACGCGACGGACCCGGCTGCCGCCACCGAACACCGTGCGGCGGCCGAGTCCCTGTTCGCCGAGATCACCCCATCGACTTCGCTCCGTCCAGCGATTCACGAATGATGTCGGCGTGCCCGGAGTGCTGGGCGGTCTCGGTCATGATGTGCATCAGCGTGCGGCGTGCGGTCCAGCGTCCGCCGGGCTCGAACCACGGGGCCTCCGGCAGGGGCTGACTCACGTTCAGATCCGGGAGGGTGCGCACGAGCTCGTCGGTGCGTGCGGCCACCCGCTCGTACTCGGCCAAGATGCCCTCGAGCGTGTCGCCGGGCAGCATCCGGAAGATCTCGCCCCACTGCGCGATCTGTTCCTCGGTCATCGAGGAGAAATCGGGGGCTTCCGCGGGCCCGTCGAGGATGAAACCCGCCCAATTCGCTTCCACCGCGGCCACATGCTTGATCAGACCGCCCAGGCACAGCTCGCTGGCGGTCGGGCGCAGACCCGCCTGCTCGTCGGTGAGGTCGCGGACAGTGAAGCGCAGGAAGTGCCGGTGCTTGGCGAGCATCTCGAGGATGTCGGTGCGCTCGGTGTCGATCTGGGTGCTCGTGGTCATGTCCGGATCCTTTGCTTGTCGGTGTTGTGAAACCCAAGGTAGAACCAATTGCGGCCAGTTTCTGACCGCAATTGCGAGATAATCGGAATATGGCCGATACGAGCGCACGCACCCTCCGACTGCTGTCGCTGCTGCAGACCCACCGGTCCTGGTCCGGCACGGAACTGTCCGAACGCCTTCGTGTTTCGGCCCGCACCCTGCGCCGCGACATCGACCGCCTTCGCGAACTCGGCTATCCCGTCGACGCGCGCCCCGGCGTCGACGGCGGCTATCAGCTGGCCGCGGGCGCGGCGATGCCGCCCCTGGTCCTCGACGACGACGAAGCCGTCGCCATCACCGTCTGCCTGCAAGCCGGTTCCCAGGGTGCGGGCGACGGCCTGGCCGAACCGTCCATCCGCGCTCTCGGCAAATTGGTCACCGTCCTGCCCACCCGCCTACGCCGCCGCGTCGACGCCCTACGCGCCATGACCGAATCCACCGCCTGGACCGCCGTCCCCCTCTCCGACGTGGACCCTGCCGTCCTCACCGATCTGGCCCTCACCTGCCGCCGCGAAGAACGCCTGACCTTCACCTACACCGCCGCGGACGGCCGCACCAGCACCAGGGAAGTGGAACCCCATCGCCTCGTCTCCCTGGGCCGGCGCTGGTACCTCGTCGCCTACGACCTCACCCGCCACGACTGGCGCACCTTCCGCGTAGACCGCCTCACCGCCTCCGCGACCACCGGCACCCGCTTCCGCCCTCGCCCCCTCCCGGCCCCCGACGCCGCCACCTTCGTTCACAACGCCATCGGCGCCCGCCGTTCCGGCTACACCGTCACCGCCGAGATAGAAGCCCCCGCCGCCGACGTCCACACCCGGGTAGGGCGCTGGTGCACCATCACCGCCCTCCCCGACAACCGCACCCACATAGAAATGACCGTCGACGAGCTCGACTGGCCGATCCTGTTGCTGGGCAAGGTAGGAGCAGATTTCCGTGTTCTCGGCCCGCCGGAACTGGTTGCGCAGCTGCGGGAGTGGGGGAGCCGCTTCACTCGCACTCAGCCATGAGTTCGCCCCGTCTGCGTCGGCGCGCTATACCTAACCCATGAATCTGTCCCAGCTGAGCTCGGCGATCGAGGCGGCTGTCGCCCAACATCTCAACGAACTCGGCAAAGCGGTCGGATTGTTGCCGTTGACCTGGTTCGTGGCGCCATCGGTGACCAGCGATGACAGCATGGAGGCCGTCCTGTCTGTGGAAGGTCAGGCCGGTAGCCATCTTTCGCAGCACCCGGGCCGGGTGGTCGATCAATGGGCCGATGTCCTCGGACTACGCCGGGTATTCTCTCCGACCCCCGGCGTGCATGCGGTGGAAGGTCTCCTCGAGCCTCAGCCCGGTGACTATCGGTTCGAGATCCGCATCTGGGGTGTCGTCGACCCCGCTGTGCTGCACGCCCAAAGAGATTGGGGCCGATGGCAGGGCTGACCCGAGTCAGCCTCGATACCGCCCCTTCTGCCGCCGCTGATAGAACAGCAGATCCACCTCCACCGGCTCGACCAGTGCCGTGATCTCGGCCAACCTGGTGTCGTATCGGAGCTCGGTGATGCACCGATGCAGATAGGCCCGCCGCTCCGGCCCCAACTGCGCCCAGATCGACCCGAACCGCGACTGCCCCCGCTCCCCGGAAACCGCCACGAGATCGAGTAGCGCAGGCCAGCAACCGGTTTCGGTCGCTCGCGCGGGCAACTCCGCCACCGCGGACTCCGACAGCAAAGCCAGCGCGTACCCCACAGCGCTCCTGACATCGTCATCCATCCGCGACATCAACGTGAACAGCCCACGCCAACTCTCCGCATCGCCGCGCCCATCCATCGGCGCGACCAGATCCACCCCGACATCCGGATCGCTGAACACCGGATTGCCGACCAGCGTCCACAGCCCGAGCGGCGTGAGATACCCAGCCAGCGTGAGGAATTCGGGTACCGCCCCGAGCGCGAGCGCGTTGCGCACCAACCGCGCGACATCACCGGGCTGCGCATTCCCGAACAGAATGTCACCCACCCGGCGGATCACATCGGGCGCGCACCGCGAAAACACCGACAGCGCAGCATGTTGCAGGTCGGGAGAACCCGCCAACACCGTCTGCGTCATCCGCGGCACCCGCCGATGCGGCCCATCCAGCAGTTGGCGAACCACCGCACTGAGCACGTCGACGTCGTAGGAGAACGCAGCCGAGAAGATCAGCCCCGCGTCATCGCGGACCCCCGCCTCGACCGCCGCGATCAATTCCGTGGTCGCACAGGACAAGAACGGACCAGCCGTCACGTAGTCCTGCCGCCGCAGCAACTCGTTCACGATATCGACGATCGGCCCCGGCGCCATCTGATCGGCCAGCTGCTCGATGGCCCGCGGATCGAGATAGGGCGCACAATCCGCCGCGTAGCCCGCCTCGAGCATCGTCAACGTCTCAGCGGCCTTGCCCGGATGATCCAACCCCACCGACCCCGCCGCCCGCCCCGTCATCATCGGCGGAACCAGCTTCTGCACCAGCGGAATCGAGATCGTCAACGGAATGAACGGCACCAGCGCACTGATCCGCCGGAACGTCTCCGTGTGCTGATCGAACAACACCCCCGAGATCTGCTGATGCAACGCATGCAGCCGATCGGCCCCCAGATACCGCAGGTGATCCAACCGCTGCGGATGAACATGCAACGTCCGAGCCAGCAGAATCAACTGCGCCCGCGTAGTCAGGTCCGTCATCTGCCGCCGAACATGATCTTCTTCGTCACCCGACGCAGCGGCCGCGGCAACGCAGAGACCATCGAATCGATGGACTTGTCCAACGCGGCCGCCTCGAACGTACTCGCGGCCCTCATCAACTCGAACAGATCCCGAGCCTCATCCGCCGGCAACTGCTCCAGCGCGGGCAATGTCTCCGGCAAGCCACCTTCACGGTCACTTCTGACAGTCATGCGGCTCCTGGGTAACGCGATCCTCTACTCCGAGGGTCCCTCCTTCCGCCGCCACGCGCCAGAACTTCGCCGAATCACTGTGCATGGCAACGAAAACCCCAGCCCAGGTACATGTGAACAGAGGTACCACTTTCGGTAACGGGCGACTGCAATCCGGCTCGCTCTGGCGTCTGTAGGTCCAGAGACGCGGGCTGGCGCGCCTTCGAACGCTTCTGTTGGTCGAGTTGCAGTCATTGGGGTGGCGAGCGGCGGTGGTCGGAGTCAAACCGGAAAGCGGCACGCCCAACTGCTCCGGACGAATCGCCTTACCTCGACCGAGTTCTCTGCTGGTGCAGCCGGACTCGCGCTCAAGCTGAAGTAAGCCGCATCGCCCGATCGGTCACCGCCCGAAGATCCAACCCGCCAGACCCGCGCGTCAGCACCTACCTACAAGCAAAGCCAGGGTCTGGGGTACTGGGCATCGGCCGACGTAGCCGCCCGCGGTCCCGATCTAGAGAGTCGCGGCTGATCGCCCCATACCTCGCTGGTGACGCGTTCGTTGCGTGAGAGTGCTCGGGGCGCGCCCACAGGCGATATGGTGCCATGGTTGATTAGCTCACGCGCGAAATATGGTTCCGGTAGTACTCGTGCCGGATGTGATCGCCCTGCCCGGTAAATGCCCGGAATTCACCGATCCGATACGCGAGAACGCTGGCGATCTCATCTTTGATGATCTCGAAGTCCTTGTCCAGCAAGGAAATCCGGCGGTCGATCTCGGGATCGTCAATAGAAAGCTTCGCACGCTGGATGATCTGCGCGGCAGTGAGGAACGTGTGTGGGTCTCGCTGTGCCTGATCGCGCAGAACCTTGTAAATGGGGTCAGCGAGCGGATCGTCGTTGCGCTCGCTCGGCTTGCCGATATGGCCGAGCGCATTTGCGATGGATTGCCCGAGCGCTTTAGCAACCGGCGGCGGAAAAGCATTGCCGATCTGTCTGTATTGCGCAGTCTTCTTGCCCGTGAAGATCCAGGCGAATTCACCGTTCTCGGAGTTCTCCAGCTCGGAACGATGTGCCTCATCCTTTGCCCAGACCCAGCCTTGCAAACGCGCAACCATTTCGACTGTAAGTTTGGGGCCGAACTCCGTCATCGGCCGCTTATCGTAAGGCGGTGCGGTGTCATGGACGCCGTAGGCATCTACACCGAGTTCCGCCCAGGCGCGCTTCGCTCGAGTCGGTCCGAGGTCAGCACCACCATGCTTCTTCGATCCGCCGACAATCGTTGGGGCAATGCCATTGGCTTTTTCGGCCCACTCGGCTGCACCCTTCCAGCCGCGCTCCATCATCAGCGGTAGTAGTGTTTCTCCGACTGTCTTGACCTCGCCCGTCCCCTTTGGCCACTTGAAATACTGGAAGTCATCGGGCGCCATCGCAATAAGAACGAATCGCGGACGTAACTGAGGAACTCCGTACTCGGATGCCTGAATGAGACGCCATTCTGCTGAGTAGCCGAACTTGCTGAGGCGATCGAGTACGTGCTGCCGGTAGCCCGCGAATCGCGGCATACTCAATCCGCGGACGTTCTCGAGCAGTAAGGCGCGCGGTCTGAGTACATCGACCTGTTCGACGGCCCAAGCGAACAGGTCCCGCTCGTCATTCGCGCCGAGCTGTTTGCCCGCGATGGAGAACGGAGGACATGGAACGCCGCCTGCGAGAAGGTCGATCTGCCTCCCGTCCTGTGCTTCGGCGTCAGGGGCAAATGCCTTCGGGTTGAACACTGCTGGATCGGCCACGTCACCGACCTCGACCTTCCAGTGCGGCCGATTTCGCTTGATCGTGTCCGCAGCGATCGGGTCGAGCTCGATAGCCAGCTTGTGCTCGAACCCTGCTCTCTCGAGCCCGAGGGCCTGGCCGCCAGCTCCTGCGCAAATCTCGATGACGCTGAGCTCAGTCACGCGGTGGCCCTTCTGTGAAGTGATGTATCGACCGATCCCTGTGGGATGCGAAGGACTATCATGCCGTGAAGTCGGGGCCAGTCGAAAGCTGGGTATGGAATGGATCGAGAAGATGGGCCGCCGCCGGGGCCTGAGCGAAGTGGCGTACCGACAGCCTCTTCGCCCGGTCGCGGGCGAAACATGCGAGCGATCAGGCGCGCCGACACCAAGCCGGAAGTGGAGCTCCGCAGCTCATTGCATCGGCTGGGATACCGGTTCCGTAAGGACTTCCCAATTGCCGTCGCAGGACGCAGACCGGTGCGTCCGGACATCGTGTTCACGGCTCGCCGGGTCGCCGTATTCGTTGACGGCTGCTTCTGGCATGCGTGTCCTGACCACGGGAGACTCCCGACCACGAACGAGTGGTATTGGTCGCCTAAGCTCCGGCGCAACGTCGAGCGTGACCGTGAAGCGGACGCCGCGTTGTCGACGGCCGGGTGGACAGTCATCCGGGTCTGGGAGCACGAGCCGGTCGCGTCTGCGCTGACCACTGTGGTCGACAAGCTCGATCGGGGTCCGAACATATGAGCGATCGTATGCGATCAGATAACTGTGGTCACGGCAACTCACCCGTGCGGTTAGATTTGCAGCATGGGGATGCCATTCGGAACGGACTTGCTCGGGTGGAAGCGCAGCCGAAAGAACAAGCTGGGCTGGCAGTGGGTACCGAACACCGCCGATACCGACAACGTCTCAAGCCTCCGGCTGGCGGCGCAGCTGCTCGAGTACCTCGGCGCCCCGAACCCGAACGATGGCGGACCTGATCCGGTCGAGCCGCCCGACAATCCGGGAGGCTTGCTCGAGACACAAGTCACGGCAGACCTCGCCACGGAGCTTCCGCAGCTGGATCCGCGGCGCAATTGGGACGTGCGCAAAGGGCAGAGCATCGTCAAATATGCCCAGTACCAGCATCTTGCCGCCATCGATCGGGCGATCGCGAACGACCCGAACCTTCGCGTGACACTGGGAACCGACTACCTGATAAAGCCAGATGTCCTGGTCGGACTTCTCGGAACCCCGACGGCGACTGACCATCCGTGGCTGCACGCCGCGCTTGCTTGCAAATGGACCATACGATCCGACCGGGTGCAGAACATCCGTCACGAAAACCGCAACATGATCCGGCATCGGCGGGGGCGGTTGCCGCATTTGGTCACCATCACCGCGGAACCCCTTCCGACACGTCTAGCATCGATCGCGCGCGGCACCGGGGAAGTCGACGCCACGTACCACCTGGCGTATTCGGCTATGGCACATGCGGTGGCAGCGGTCGGTACGGGCGAACAGCAAGATGCGTGGGCAGAGGTCACCGAGCAGGGACGGCTGCTCGACTACGCGCTACTTCCTGCGTCGCTCGCTACCTGGTGAATCGAACCGGGTAGCCGCTCTCCAAAGGTCAGCTATCCGGGCGCAGCGGTTTCCTCGTCGAAATGCCGAAGTAGTGCGCGCACGTCGGCAGCGTCCATGCCTGCACCTTCGGCAGGCTCCTCTTCCAAGTCTGCCAGCTGCTGGACGTCTGGATCATCGAGAATCGCCGCCATGAATTTCAGCTTCGCGTCCAGACGGAGACGTACTACTTCGTCGATGGTGCCGCGAGTGGCAAGAACAGTCACTCGCGTCTCCGTATCCGGCGGCAGTCCGAGGCGATGGATACGGTCCAGGCTCTGTAGGAATCGACCGGCCATGAAGTCCCTGTCGACATAGACCGCGTCATGGCATACATGGTGGAGGCTGATGCCTTCACCGAGTGTCGCCGGGTTGGAGATGAGGACGTGGCAGTCAGGATCTTCCCGGAATCGGCGTAGCTGCTCGTTGCGGTCCAGCGTTCCGCCGTACACCGTCGCTGGTCCGTAGTTCTGGAGCAGCTTCTCAAGAGTTGTCAAGCTTCGGACAAATGTTGTCCACACCAGTGTCTTCCGGCCGACAGCTGCATTGTCTGCGACGATCTTCACGGTTTCCCGGTACTTGGGCGAAAACTCGATTTGCGGGAGTTTCTGGAACAGGTCGAAGAGAGAATCACCTGGCGAAGGCTGAAGTGGCGGGAGCTGGTATTCCAGCGGCTCGAATCGGCTAGATCCTTCGAGGAGCAGTGCCGGGCTCGTCGCAGCCATCAGCATCCGAAGCATCGCCCGCCCGAGGGCTTCGATACTTCCCCTCGAACCCTCTGCGCGGGCGGAGAAGTTCCCTTTCAGCGCTTCGTAAACCTCCGCATGTATCGGCGGCATGTCCACGTATCGGATTCGCGGTTCGAAGGGCGGGAGACCGAGCTCGTCCTTTGTCGTGCGGGTGAACAGTGGACGCAGCACGGCGCTGGCACGCGCAAGATCACCACCATTGACGGCCTCGATCACCGCCCGTTTGCCGTGACCCGGCCATACAAACGAGAGCAAGCTTTCGAGGTCCCGCGCACCGTTCGGCGCCGGCGTCCCTGTCAAGATCAAGCGCCGGTTAGCCAAGGGGCCGAGTGCAAGGGCCGCAGAACCGTAAGTTCCGCGCGCGCCCAGCTTGATTCGGTGCGCCTCGTCCAGCACGATCATCGAGGGCTTTGCCCGAAGCCAGGCAACCAGGGTGTCCAGAGAACGGTCGAGACGTTCGTAGTTCACGATGCAGAGTTCTGCGTGAGGATCAGTGGATCGCCCGGTCACGGCACTGCTCAGTGGTTTTGTGAAGCAGTACGTGCTCTCGTATTCCCACGATTCGTGCGCGGACTTCGGCCCGACGACGAGGAGCCGTTCCGCTTCTCCGCGCGCGCGGGCCGCAGCGTAGACAGCCAGTGCCACACGGGTTTTGCCTGCGCCGGGAACGCTGAAGTTCGCTCCATGCCGCAGCGACAGAAGCCTCGCTATGTCTCTTTGCTGGAATGACGTGAGCTCAGCGATCCACTCGTTGCCGAGCAGCCCTGTGACAGCATCCGGCTGAACAGCTCCCGATGAGTTATCGGTCACCCCGTTCAGGTTCCGCTCTACGGCCTCGGCGTCATCGAGCACGCCGGTGACAAGCGCCTTCAGTTCGTCGGCCCACTCCACGTCAGGATCCGACCAGCTACCGAGTTCGCCCAGATTCACGAGAAAATCATCGAGATCGACTTCTGCAGATAGGTCCCCTCTCGCTCCGGAAGTGCTGAGTCGAGCTGCCAGCAGCTGAAATTCACGCTGGAATGCGGGTGTCGTGAGCAACTCCACGCGCGTCCGTGTCATTCCGAACCGCAGCCGGAGCGACGGATCGTTCCTAATGATGCTCATCAGCGCTGGGGCCTGCTCTCAACTGCGGCGGAGAGCCAGTCGAGGCCGCTGCCAGGAATCTTGACCGATCGCTGTGCTTCGATCGCAAGCTGCTCCAGAACCGTATGCACCTGAATGAGTGCGTCGTCGAACGCGTCTTCGTCAAGACTGGAGTTGCCCCGCGCCAAGACAAGGTCTGTAACGGCCTGCTCGAGATCCTTGCACGCCGCAACGACTCGATCGGGCGCAGCAAGACGCTTTTTCCGGAGCATGGCGTCACGACCTGCGATGGTGATCGCATCGTCGAATGCCGCTTGGTACGACAAAATCAGCTTGCTGGCAGCGGTTTTCGTAGGCTCTCCGACCGCGTCGCCGGCAGCTTTGACAGCCTTGGCTCGCAAGAGCTTGTCAGTGATCGCGCGGGCTGTCGTCACATCGGCACTGGGTGCTCTCGTGCTACGATCCAGGCCAGGAATTGCGACAGCGGCCACGGTGCCCGGCTCGGTCTGACCGAATTCCTCGATCAATCCTTTGTCGAGATATCGCTCCTGGAAATCCGACCCGACGAACCGGACGTCGGTCTTTGAGTATTCCAGCACGATCGCGGCGAGCCGAGACTCCTTGAGTAACTCCGCTCGTCGAGGGTTCTTCTTGTGCTCTTCGCGGTACACGCGGTAGAGCTCGGCAAGCTTCTCCTTGGACTCTTCGAAGTCCATGAGCCGCATCGACTCCCTGTCAGGCGTCCGGCTGCGTTCGATGCAATTCTGAAGCTCGGCCAGGACCCAAAAGTCCCGCTCACATACTGCTGTGGTCGTATGAAATGCTTTTGCGATGACCGATATTGGGCGATGAAGCTGGTCGCGCTGTTCTTCCAGCGCGAGCAGGTGGTTGATATACGAGTAGTCGCGGCGTTTGTCGCGCCGCAGCTGCAGAGAGACCTCGACGGCGTTGATGTCGTCCCATGTGCACGAGGCCGGCAGCACCCCGACGCGCATGCTGGTTGCTTTTGAGCCCCCGCGCAACGCAGCGCAACGGGTATTTCCGTTGACCAGAATGCCTTCGCGGGTGATCAGGCCGGGTTCAATTTGACCGAATTCCTCGAGGTGATCTGCCAGCTTGCCGAAGTCAGGGTCAGGCAGCGTCGGGTCTGCAGGTCGGCATGTCAGCAGATGCTTGAGGTAGTTCTGGCTCTCCTGACTCCACGGATCAGCCGACAGCGCTGCGTCACGAACCTGATCCAGGCTGCGCTGCGCACGAATCCGATGCGTACCGGGGTTGTAGTAGAGCGTGTTGAGCGGCATGTCGATGACCTGGACATGAAGGGGGGCATCGCGCCACTCCAGAGTCAGTGTCTCGGCGACGCTCCCGTTGCGGTCGAGATCCTCGAGTCGCTGTGCAACCATCGTCCGAACAGCGTCCGCCGTGGGGGGAACGCCTAAATTTGTGAACATATTCGTGCGGTCTCTTTCGATCGAACTGTGCGGACTCGGGCTACGGTGCAACTACGTCAATTGGTCCCGGACCTCATCCCGGGATTCCGCCGGAAGTGTCCTGTACAGGGCCCAAAGGTCCTCGGCCTCGCTGAAGCCGCGCGCATCGCGCTCGATCCACTGGCTCAGCATTTTTTTCTCATAGACCGTCAGCTTATCGACTCTATCCAGTACATCCGCGAGGTCCACGATCGAATCCCGGCCCCCGATACGGCACCGACTGCACTCGATGAGCAGTTGCACCTTAGTTTCGCCATTGGGCAGTTTCACCGCGCGCCGGGCAACGTCGAGCTGCGACGGGACGTAGGTGCCGGCATAGTTCTCACCCGGGCCGATGCCGCAGGAGCGGCATTTGCGTCCGTCCCGCACCATCAGCTCGTGCCGTTCGGCCGCCGTGACGCTGGCACCTGCAGGTCGCGTCGCCTTGCCCGGTTCCCACACGGCTGCACCTTGTTCGACAAACCGCTGTTCGTGCGGACCCAGGGATGCGTCTTCGCGGTTGGTGTCGATCCGCCAGCCGAAGTCGCGAAGGTCCCGCATCCGCCGGTCGATCTGGGACGTAGCCGGAAACGCATCCCTCAGCTGACTCTTTGTGAAGAGTTCACCGACCCCGATCTCCTGCACCAACCACAGCGCGCAGGCTTTCATGGTTCCGAGCTTCGGGTCATCCCAGGCAGGCATGTCCATCAGGAATCTTCCTCTCGTGTCGATGTGCCAGGAACCACTGAGCCGGATCGGTTCAGTGGTTCCCGGCGACATCAACTGAACAGCAAAACTCCGTCCGCGGAAAGTCATGTGCTGTCCTGACTTTTCAGACCCGGCAGAGCCGGAAGTCAGGACACTCGGCCCGTTTACCTGGGGTGTTCAACCAGGCACAATTGGTTCGATCGTGTGCCGGATGCTTGGGGGCGAGTGGAATTGATCGTGTGTTCGCGCTACGAGTTCGACAGGGCCTGGTCAGCCAGCCAAGCCCGGTTCTATTTCGAAGTTCGCAAGCTGATGTGTTGCACCCGCTTGTCTCACCGCAGGTTTGCCAGTGGAGCCAATATCAGCAAAGACGCAGTGTTCAGGCTCCTGAAGGGCCAGCATAAGCACGGTCCGAGGGTGTCGACGCTGGAGGAGTTCTACGACTTCGCCAAGTCGGCGATCGATGGAGACTTGGATGTCATCGCGCGGAAGGACTTCCTCGACCTTCGGCAGGGTTTCGCTGGCGCACCAGACGGGCAAACCCGCTCCGCAGTGCAGAAAGCTGCGGTCGCATGCCCGCAATGCGGGACACCAGCTCCTGCCGAGCTTTCTGAAACCGCTGGCCCGGGCCCAGAGCCAGCAGATGCTGTGTCGGGAGTGGTTGCGCCGGTCCCCCTGGCGCATGGGGACCGGCGCATCGGTTCCGGCCTTGTGATCGATATTGCGTGGCCGAGTGGACCGGTGCTGTGGCCGCCGGCAACTGATCTTGCGGGCTACCTCACCGCTGGCCAGCTAGAGAAATCGAACCGTCTCATTCATCATGTCGCTACGGAAGCCGATCCGGACGAGGCGGCAAGCGCGGTGATTGCCTGCCGCGATCTCGATCTGCCGGATGCGGTTGACGCAATTATCAACTACGCCGGGCTGCGGGACGAGCGAGAAGTGCTCCAGATCCTCCGTCCACTACTTCGGCATGAACGACACGTTGATGCCGAAGCGCTGCTGGACCGGGTGCTGGATGCTGTGGATGGTGTGTAAGGGGCAGCGCACTGGGCCGACGTCGGATAGCCCGAGCGCCGGCAGGAAGCATCTCGGTCGTTGATCAACGGCGCCGTACCTTGCTCCACGAGCCGCAGGTAGTTGTGCAACAACTCTGAGACAGTGCCACGAGCGTTGATCGCGCGGTATTCGGTCTCGCAGTATCGATGGCACGGTTTATCTGGGCAATCCGGGTGAGACGAGGCAGAACATCGCTCATTCGCCCCAGCTCATACGTGAGCGTCCTGGATCCAGTAGTGCCTGACTGGATCTCTGGTGCGCCGACGGGCTTGCCTGCACACTGGATGTATGAATGCTGTTGTGCAGCAAGTGATTACCGTTGCTGGTGTACTACTCGGAGCGGGGGCGACGTTTGCGGGGGCAGCGTTGACCGAGCGGTCGAAGTGGCAGCGGACTCAGCGCAGCCGGTGGGATGACCGGCGGCTCGTTGCGTACAGCGAGTTCGCTCACTCGCTGAAGCATTTCGCGGTGGTGTCGCAGCGGATGGTCGCGGGGAGGGGGTTTCCGCAAGCAGGGCAGCCGCTTTCGGCAGAGGAAGGTGCGCAGCTCCTGGCCGAGGCCGAGTCCGAGAAGACGCTGAAGTGGGAGATGGTGTTGCTGCTCGTATCGCCCGAAGCTGTTGCTGCTGCGCGTCTGTGGAACAAGGCGGTGTGGGAGCTCAGTCTCGTAGCGATGGGTCGCGAGATGGGGCATGACGACTAGCTGCGCGCCTATGAGGCGGCAGGTCATAAGCGGAATGCCTTCTACGAATGCGCTCGAAAAGACCTGGGGGTTCGCAGTGGTGAACTCCCATTCGGGGACGGGCCGTGGTTGCCGCAGAACGTGTTGGCCGCGCCGCCGGCTGATGAAGGGATCACCGGGCCCGTTCCGGGGATCAGTTCGTCTGGCGGACTTTGATGGCGTCTCGGGAGATGTAGACGTCGTATTCGCCGGGGGTGGCGATGGTGGCGTTGCCGTACGCGGAGCGGATGAAAGGGCTGGTGTACCAGCGGTTTTTGTTCATGTCTTCGAAGAAGTCGCGGTCGCCGCCGTTGAGGAAGGTCTGGTCTTGGGTGGGGGATTTGCCGTCGAGGCGCTGGCCGTACAGGCGGCTGAGTTTGTAGCCGGAGTGGAAGCCGAGGGCGTTGACCCACGGTTCGAGTTCGACGATGTTGGACTGTAGGGCGAACATGTCGCCCTCGATGCGATGGGTTGTCGGCTCACTCGCGTTTCCGTCTTCGTCGAACTGGGTGAGGACGAGATCGAGTTGGTGTTCGTGGCCGGCAACGGGTTTGGCGACTACGTGGGCGGCCTTGATCTCGCCGGTGAGGCCGAGATAGGTCTGCAGGAGGGTGGCGATCCAGAGTAGGAGGACCGCGACGAGCAGGAGGGCCGCGCCGGGGACCGCGCGGCCGAGAACGGCTTTGGGGCCGCGACGGCGGGTGGCGGCCAGTGCGGCCATGACCAGTAGGGCGGCTGCGAGGGCGATCAATGCCAGGAGACCGACCTGGGCGAACCCGAAGGAAACCGGGAAACTCATGATGTGGGTATACCCCGAAAACATCTGCAACAGCGGCGGTCTCGAAGTTCTTGGGTGGGCAATTCGATCAGGAGGGGTGACAGTGGAGAAGTACCGGGTGCTCGTGGGGGTTCATCTGGTGTTGGTCGACGCACGGGGGCGGGTGCTGTTGGGGCGCAGGGTGAACACGGGGTTCGGTGATGGGTTGTTCCATGTGCCCGCGGGACATCTGGAGGCCGGTGAGTCGGCGGTGGGCGGGTTGATCAGGGAGGCTCGCGAGGAGGTGGGGGTCGAGATCGACGCTGGGGACGTGGAATTCGCGCATGTGCTGTACAGCGACGAGCGGGTCCAGATGTTCTTCACCGTACGACGCTGGACAGGCGCGGTCACCAACCGGGAGCCCGAAAAATGTTCGGAACTGACATGGTTCGAGCCAGAAAGCTTGCCTGAGGAGATCGTCGACTACTGCCGGGTCGGCATCGGCAAGGTGATGACAGGGGAAGCGTTCTCGGAATACGGCTGGGATTCGCCTAGGGGCTGACGATTTCCGCGGGCTCGGAGCGCAGGCGCATCAGGGCCAGAACGGCGATCGCGCAGCCGAGGGCCACGGCGATCGCGACCGCGCCGGGGCCGATCCCGCGGTCGACGTCGGTGGTGCGGTACCAGGACGACGAATAGGCGAGGTGACCGAAGTCGGTGTCGCTCAGGGCGACACCGATCGAGGGCACGAACAGGATCGCCAGGCCGACGGTCCCGGACGTGGGGCTTTGTGGAACCGCCGTGCCGAGGCAATACCCGGCGACCGAGCCGAGGGCGAGGCATCCGAGGGCCGCGGTGAGTGTGGCGGGTGGGGAGAAGATGTCGGCGGCCAGGACGAGGCAGGCCAGGGCGAGCACACTCGTCGCGGCTACCAGCGGACGCGGTGTGCGGATGCCGATCAGTAGGCCGGCGGCGGTGGCGGCGAGGGTGGCGAGATCGACCCAGCCGGAGCGCGGCAGTGTGATGACTAGGCTGCCCGCCACCGAGAAACTGCTCATCAGCAGGACAAGGATCCCGTCGCGTCCCGGCAGGATCATCGCGGCGGCGACCGCGGCCGCGATGGCGACGACCGAGGCGACGATCAGATAGGGGGCGCTGGTCTTGTGGGATGCCACGGCGAGCGCGGTGATGATGGTCGTCGTGTAGGCGACGACGGCGGCGAACACCGGCGCCAGCGGAATGGCGGTTTCGGTGGTCCAGCGGGGCGTGGCCACGGTGGTGAGCGCGAAGTACGCGAGCGCGAGCACGCTGGCGGCGATGAACCACAGGGGCAGTGCGCCGCCGAGCGCACCGCTGAAGCCGTCGGAGTTCGGGTCGGTGGGCGACTGGGTGAGGTCGCCCAGGATGGTGCCGCCGAGCGTGCCGAACAGATAGACGGTGCGCAGGAGCGGTTCGTTCCAGACCGCGACCGCGAGCGCGCCGATGACAGCCCCCGCCAGTAGTGCGTCGATGAAGTTCAGGGTGGGCAGCGACAGAACGTCGAGGTGGCCATCGGCGCTGTCCGGGATCAGCGCGAGATGGTTCACCAAGATGCCGACCAGGGCGATCAGCGCGGTCCAGCGGGCCGTTCGCACGCTGCCGATCGCCACCGTGACGGCGGCGGTGATCACCGCGATGAACGCCGCACCGGTCATCGCCCGCGGAACGTTGAACACCAGCAGGTCGACGTGCAGCGATTCCGCCAACGACGCGAAACTGATCGGCAACATGATCGCGAGCGCCGCCACCGAGGTGGCGACGAAGATCGTGACGGTTTCGGCCGCGCAGCGAACGGTCGAAGGCTGCACCGAATCCCCGTTCTCGCGGCTGACCCGGTCCGGTCGGACCGTGTCCGGAGCATATCCACTTCGGCACCGGGCGATCGGCTCCTCGAATCGAATGCCGGTCGTGTCGCGGGCACCGGCATGCGACGATTAGCGAATCAGGTTGGCAGGCACAGGAGTCGGAAGGTCGGTGGATGCCGAGCGGGATCGTCACCTGGTTCGACAGCGGCAAGGGATTCGGATTCATCACTCCCGACGCCGGCGGACCCGACGTGTTCGTCGAATACACCGCGCTGGCCGGTGCGGGCTTCCGTACGCTGCGCGACGGTCAGCGCGTGGAATACACCGTCACCGAGACCCGGCGCGGACCCGAAGCGCACGATGTGCGGGCCGGGTGATCAGAAGACAGCCACCCGCGTAGGCGGCGAGTCCCGTTGCCGCCAGTGAGACGACCGCGCTCAGGATCAGCAGCTGATCGGTGAGGCGGTGCGGCCGGCGGGGTCCGACAGGTTTCAGTTCTGGCCGCTGGGCCAGAAGCGGCTCGCGCGTTGACCGTGGACGGGGCGGGTAAGGTTGGGGTCCTCGGCTTCGGTAATGCCGACCTGCATCAGCAGGATCATGGTCACCATACTGATGCCGATGATCAGGGGTGTGAGCAGCTGGGCCGCGGTGGCGCCGCTGGCATGGGCCACGTGAGCGCTGGTGTGCGCGCTCATCGAGAACATGCCGGTGTAGTGCATGCCGGTGACGGCCACGCCCATCAGCAGGGCCGCGCCCATGGTGGCGACGATGCCGTGGATGTGCAGGGCGAACCACAGCGCCGCGATCGAAGCCACCACCGCGATGGCGAGCGACGCGGCGACCACGACGGGGTCGTAGATGATCTCGGCGTCGGTTTTCATCGCGTACATGCCCGCGTAGTGCATGGCCCCGACGCCGAGCCCGGTGATCGTGCCGCCGACCGGTAATGCGGCGCTGTCCCAGCTGCGGCGCACCACGATGGACAATCCGAGCCACACCACACCCATGGCGACGGCGGCGCTGAACAAGGTGACGGGAACGTTGTAACGGATGGTCACGCCGCGTACCGAAAAGCCGAGCATCGCGATGAAATGCATGACCCAGATACCGGTGCCACCGAGTGCGATCGCGGCCGCTGTGAGCCAACCGCCGTGCATGCCGGAAGCGCGCGAGCGAACCATGCAACGCAGCGCCAGCATCGACCCGACGACCGACATGACATAGGCCAGCACGGGGGTCACCCAGCCGTAAGTGAAATGGTTGATATCCAGCACCGTCTACTCCTAGCGTGATTTCTCGGCGAGGCGTGCGATCCCTCACGATCTCGGAAAATACGCTGGTAGAGAATTTGCCGTACTGGGTTTCTCGAAAATGTCTAGGGTTGCTGACGATGACATGTCCCTATTGCGTAGAGCGCTCGATGGTGAAGCGTTCCAGTCGGTTTGGTGTGCGCTCCCAGCTAATCCGGCATCCGTGGAGCAACTACCTCGGCATACGGCGAGCATCCACCCCGAAACCGGGCCGCGTCACGTCCCTGCCAGCGGCTGCTGGCAGGATCTGGGGGTTGCCTTCCTCACAGTTCGCACACTTTGCACTGTGCGATGTGGCCGAATTCGTCGGATCATGGCATGGTGGACACCGAGACCAGGGCCGGACTATTAGGACCTAGCTCATCTACAGAAGGTTTTTGAAATGGCACAGGGTGTTGTTAAGTGGTTCAACGGCGAAAAGGGCTTCGGCTTCATCGCCCAAGACGGAGGCGGCCCGGACGTCTTCGTTCACTACTCCGCGATCGGCGGCTCCGGCTTCAAGTCCCTCGAAGAGGGCCAGCGCGTGGAGTTCGAGGTCGGTCAGGGTCAGAAGGGCCCCCAGGCTCAGGACGTTCGCGCCATCTGATTCTGCGCTGACCAGCGTACGAATGTGAAGCTCCGCACCAGTTGGTGCGGAGTTTCTGCTATCCGGGGGTAGTCACCGCAGCGCCTCGGCGCGGAAGAACTCGCCGGTGACGGCCATCGATGCGGTGAGATCACGTGGCCCGCGGGCGCTGAATTCCGTGGTGGCCCTGTCGAATTCGGCGTCGATGAACGCCGTGATCAGCGCCGGCGGGGCGGCCGAACCCATCTCTCTCGTCTTCGACTTGAGATCGGTCAGTTCGGTGATCGCCGCCACCAGGTCGACCGGCAACTCGCACTCGGCGAGCAGCGTCGGCAGGTGCATCGGCGCCACCGCGGCACCCGGGTGCTCACGCAACCAGCGCAGCGCCATCGCGGGCCGCAGCGCGTAGAACACCTTCTTCAAACCGCCGTTGCGCTCGAACAGCGCCCACTGGCGCGCGCCCAGGTGCAGGTAGTGCCGAGCGATCCGGTCGCGATCGGCCACCTCCCTCGCGACCTCGCGCAGCCGGGTGCGAAACGCCGCGTCGCCGCGGTAGACGATCGGCGACATCAACCATTCGACGAGCACGGCGTTGCCCGCCACCAGCAGGCGCAGCGCCTTCGCCAGATCCCAGCCGTTCACGTCGAGCAGCCCGATCAGCGGCGTTTCGATCACGTCGCGGGTGCGCCAGGGGGACAGGTAGGTCTCCAGGCCGGCCACATAGACGAAACGGCAGTCGTAGTCGGAGTCGGGCGAGGGGAAACCCCAAGCACGGCTGCCGCTTTCGATCGCGAGACGGATGGACACAGTGTGCTCGGCAGCCACCCGATCGAGCTCTGCGTCGACGGCGGCCACCACGGCCGGGTCCATCGATTCGGGGACGGTGCGCAAGGACATGAGGCGATCGTAGAGCGGCGGGCGCCCAGGGTTCACCCGGTTTTCGGGCAGGGGGGTAAGGGCAGCCGAAGTCCGGGCGACTATCCTGGTCGGCGGTAACTGCCGACCCCCTTTCTTCCCCAGGAGTACCCCACAGTGAGCCAAGCAGGCCGTCCTGTAGTTCTGATCGCCGACAAGCTCGCCCAGTCGACCGTCGACGCACTCGGTGACGGTGTCGAGGTTCGCTGGGTCGACGGACCCGACCGCCCGGCGCTGCTCGCCGCGGTCCCCGAGGCCGACGCACTGCTCGTGCGCTCCGCCACCACCGTCGACGCCGAAGTGCTCGACGCGGGCAAGAAGCTGCAGATCGTCGCCCGTGCCGGCGTCGGCCTCGACAACGTCGACGTGCCCGCCGCCACCGAGCGGGGCGTGATGGTCGTCAACGCGCCGACCTCCAACATCCACACCGCCGCCGAGCACGCCGTCACGCTGCTGCTCTCGGCCGCGCGCCAGATCCCGGCCGCCGACGCGACCCTGCGGGAGAAGACCTGGGCGCGCAGCAAGTTCAACGGCGTCGAGATCTTCGGCAAGACCGTCGGCGTGATCGGCCTCGGCCGCATCGGGCAGCTGTTCGCGCAGCGTCTGGCCGCTTTCGAGACCAAGATCGTCGCCTACGACCCCTACACCTCGCCCGCTCGCGCCGCCCAGCTCGGCATCGAGCTGCTGAGCCTGGAGGAGGTGCTCGAGCGCGCCGACTTCATCTCCATCCACCTGCCGAAGACGCCCGAGACCAAGGGCATGCTCAACGCCGAGACCCTCGCCAAGACCAAGCCGGGCGTCATCATCGTCAACGCCGCCCGCGGCGGGCTGATCGACGAGCAGGCGCTCGCCGACGCCATCAAGTCCGGCCACGTGCGTGCCGCAGGCCTGGACGTGTTCGAGACCGAGCCGTGCACCGACTCGCCGCTGTTCGACCTCCCGCAGGTCGTCGTGACGCCGCACCTCGGCGCCTCCACCTCGGAAGCCCAGGACCGCGCGGGCACCGACGTCGCCAAGTCGGTGCTGCTGTCGCTGGCCGGTGAGTTCGTGCCGGGCGCGGTGAACGTCACCGGTGGCGCCGTGAACGACGAGGTCGCCCCCTGGCTGGACGTCGTGCGCAAGCAGGGCGCGCTGCTGGGCGCCATCGCCAGCGAGCTGCCCGTCAGTGTCGAGGTGCAGGTTCGCGGCGAGCTGTCCGCACAGGACGTCGCCGTGCTGGAGCTGTCCGCGCTGCGCGGTGTGTTCTCGGCACTGGTCGAGGACCAGGTCACCTTCGTCAACGCGCCGGCGCTGGCCAAGGACCGTGGCATCACCGCCACCGTCACCACCGCCTCGGAGAGCCCGACCCACCGCAGCGTTGTCGACCTGCGCGCCGTGTTCGGCGACGGTTCGACCCTGAACGTGGCAGGCACCCTGACCGAGCCCAACCTGGTCGAGAAGATCGTCAACATCAACGGCCGCAACTACGACATGCGCGCCGAGGGCCTGAACCTGGCCGTGCTGAACTACAGCGACAAGCCGGGCGCGCTGGGCAAGATCGGCACCCTGCTGGGCGAGGCCGAGATCGACATCCTGGCCGCGCAGCTGAGCCAGGACGTGGATGCCGAAGGCGCCACCGTGGTGCTGCGTGTCAACGCCGAGGTGTCCGCCGAGGTGCAGACCGCGATCGCCGAGGCCGTCGGCGCGTCCAAGGTCGTCCTCGTAGACCTGGCCTGAGTTGTTCGTCCCGGTACAGCCGGGACATCGGCAGCTGCGCGCCGTCACCTCACGGTGGCGGCGCGCACCTGTATCCCGGCGCGGCACGGTCCGCCCCGACTTCGAACGGAGCTAGTTCATGAAACTCGCAGTAATCGCCGGTGACGGCATCGGCCCCGAGGTCATCGCCGAGGCGCTCAAGGTGCTCGACGTGGTGGTGCCCGGTGTGGACAAGACCGAGTACGACCTGGGCGCCGCGCGCTACCACCGCACCGGGGAGATCCTGCCGGAGTCGGTGCTGCCCGAGCTCAAGCAGCACGACGCGATTCTGCTCGGCGCGATCGGCGATCCGTCGGTACCCAGCGGCGTGCTCGAGCGTGGACTGCTGCTCAAGACCCGTTTCGCGCTGGATCACCACGTGAACCTGCGTCCGTCGAAGCTGCACGCGGGCGTCACCAGCCCCCTGTCGGGCAACCCGGATATCGACTTCGTGGTCGTGCGCGAGGGCACCGAGGGCCCGTACACCGGCACCGGCGGCGCGATCCGCGTCGGCACTCCGCACGAGGTGGCGACCGAGGTCTCCAACAACACCCGCTTCGGCATCGAGCGCGTGGTGCGCTACGCCTTCGCGACCGCGCAGGCCCGTCGTAAGCACCTCACCCTGGTGCACAAGAACAACGTGCTCGCCTTCGCCGGTTCGCTGTGGCAGCGCACCGTCGACGAGGTCGCGGTCGAATTCCCGGATGTGACCACCGCGTACCAGCACATCGACGCCGCCACCATCCACATGGTGACCGACCCGGGCCGCTTCGACGTGATCGTCACCGACAACCTGTTCGGCGACATCATCACCGACCTCGCCGCCGCCGTCAGCGGTGGCATCGGTCTGGCCGCCTCGGGCAATATCGACGCCTCGGGTGTGAACCCGTCGATGTTCGAGCCGGTCCACGGCAGCGCCCCCGATATCGCAGGTCAGTCCAAGGCCGATCCGACCGCCGCCATCCTCTCGGTCTCGTTGCTGCTCAACCACCTCGGCAACACCGAGGGCGCGGCGCGCATCGAGTCCGCCGTCGCCAAGGACCTGGCCTCGCGCACCGGCACCGCGTCCACTGTGGAGGTCGGCGACCGCATCGCGGCCATCGTCTGATCCCACCGCACGCGAAAAGGCTCGCTCCGGCTGAATGCCGGAGCGAGCCTTTGTCATTGCTGGGTGCTGATCGAATGATGTTCGGCGAGTGGTGGTACCGGTATTCGCTCCTGCCGGAACGCGATTCGCGGGTCGTGCTGAACCAACCGGTCGTACAGCTACTTTCGTGAATCTCGGGGTACCAAGGGCACCGCCGCCACTGCGGCGAGCGCCGCCAACGCGTACACCACGGGGAAACCGGTCGCCGTGATCACCGCACCGAAAAGTGGTGGGACGGCGGCTATCGCGAGGTTCTGGCCGGTGTTCTGGATGCCGAGGCCTCGACCGCTCCAGAAGGGGCCGGCGATCTCGGCCACGGCGGTGAACGCCAATCCGTTGTCGGACACCGAGATCACCGAAGCCGCGACCATCAACGGGACGGCGGCCCACCACCAGTCGGTCCAGGCGGTGACGGTCAGGGCGGCCATGGCGAGGGCGGCGGCGATGGCCACCTGACGCAGGGGACCCAGGCGGGAGCCGACTCGGTCCGACCAGGCTCCCGCGCCGATTCTGCCTGCGGCGCCGAGGAATTGGGTGGCGGTCATCACGGCGCCCGCCGCGGCCAGTGACCAACCCAGATCGACGTGGAGCCACAGCAGGCCGAAGGTCCACAGGGTGGCCTGGGGGACGACCAGCAGGATCGAGACGCCGTGGATGCGCCACAGGGTGGAGTCGCCGCGATAGGGATTGGCGCGGTCGGCGGCCTTCGCGGCCGGTCGTGGTGGGTCGATGATGCCGACCAGGCAGCCGATCGCGGCGACCCCGGCCATCAACGCGGGCACCAGCAGCGCTGCGGGGATGCCGTGGTGCGCGGCCACCCACGGAATGGTGAGCGCGCCGATGCCGACGCCCAGTGGCTGCGCGGTCTGGCGAATACCCATGGCCAGGCCACGCCGGTCCGGCGGGAACCAGCCGACGATCACCCGGCCACTGGCGCCGTTGGAGCTGGCGGCGCCGATACCGCCCACGAACAGCAGCGCCCCGAACGCGACCGGGTTGTCCACCACGGCCGCGGCGACGCCCGCCACGAACATCAGCAGGGTCCCCGCCACCAGCACGATGCGTTCGCCGATCCGGTCGACCACGTACCCCCAGGCGATCAGGGTGCAGACCAGACCTACGGTCGGTAATGCCACCAGGGCCCCGGCGGACGCGAGTGAATCGCCACGAGCGGTGAGCGCGGGCAGCAGGAACGGGGTGCCGTGGATGAAGATCGAACTCGAGGTCTGCGCGAAGACACCGAGGGCGAGCATCATCCAGCGTCTGCCGTCACCGATCCGCGTCACTGGGGCCATCGGCCGCGCGTCTGTCACGATTCTCACCTCGCCGGATTGCACGATTGCATCTCATTATATGAGATTGATGTCTCATTGTTTGAACATCGATGATCACGCTACACCGATGACCCGTGGAATTTCCGCACCGGCGAGGTGTCTGACGGGTCACATCGGCGCGCGCGAATCCCGCAGGCGGGCAGCGGCTTCGAATCACATCGGTGTGAGCTTGCCCGCACTTGCCCCGAGCGGCTATCGAGCGGCCGGTGTCGCATCACGGGTGCGTTCGGGCAGGTAGCCCCGTCTCGATAGACTCCGGGGCATGCGCTTAGGTCGAGTTGCCAGTCCCGATGGAGTCGCTTTCGTCAGCATCGAGGGCGACGGAAGCGATGCCGTCGCCAAGGAGATCGCCGAACATCCGTTCGGCTCGCCGACGTTCACCGGACGGAGCTGGCCGCTGGCCGATATCCGCCTGCTGGCACCGATCCTGGCGAGCAAAGTGATCTGCATCGGGAAGAACTACGCCGCCCACGCGGCCGAAATGGGCGGTGCGGCGCCGGTGGACCCGGTGATCTTCATCAAGCCGAACACCTCGATCATCGGCCCGAACGCATCGATCATCCTGCCGCCCAGCTCTTCTCAGGTCGACTACGAGGGCGAGCTGGCCGTGGTGATCGGCCGTCCGTGCAAGGACGTGGCCGCTGCCAAGGCGTCCGAGGTGATCCTCGGCTACACCATCGCCAACGACGTCACCGCTCGTGACCAGCAGCGCCACGACGGCCAGTGGACCAGGGCCAAGGGCTACGACACGTTCTGCCCGCTCGGCCCGTGGATCGAAACCGCGCTGGATCCAAGCGATCTGGAGATCGTCACCGAGGTCGACGGCGAGGTCCGTCAGCGCAGCCGCACGTCGCTGTTCCTGCACGATATTCCGAAGATCATCGAATGGATCAGCTCGGTGATGACCCTGCTGCCCGGTGACGTGATCCTCACCGGCACACCGGAAGGCGTCGGTCCGCTACAGGCCGGGCAGAACGTGTCGGTCACCGTCGAGGGCATCGGCACCCTCACCAACCCTGTTGCCACCAAGCGCTGAGACCAGCGGAGAAGAGAGTCATGACTGAAGTACGGGTCCGTTTCTGCCCGTCGCCGACCGGCACGCCGCACGTCGGCCTGGTGCGCACGGCGCTGTTCAACTGGGCGTTCGCGCGCCACCACGGCGGCAAATTCGTGTTCCGCATCGAGGACACCGACGCCGCCCGCGATTCCGAGGATTCCTACCGCGCGCTGCTCGACGCGCTGCGCTGGCTGGGGCTCATCTGGGACGAGGGCCCCGAGGTCGGCGGACCCTACGAGCCCTACCGGCAGTCGCTGCGCCGCGATCAGCATCTGGACGTGGTGCGCCGGTTGCTCGAGGCCGGTGAGGCCTATGAGGCATTCTCGACGCCGGAGGAAGTCGAGGCCCGTCACCGTGCCGTCGGCCGCGACCCGAAACTCGGTTACGACAATTTCGATCGCGATCTCAGCGCCGAGCAGATCGCGGCGTACAAAGCCGAGGGTCGCCCCGCCGTGGTCCGTTTGCGGATGCCCGACGAAGATCTCGGATGGAATGATCTCGTTCGCGGCGAAACCACCTTCAAAGCCGGCACCGTCCCCGATTTCGCCCTCACCCGTGGCAATGGTGACCCGCTCTACACGTTGGTGAATCCGGTCGACGACGCGATGATGCGGATCACCCATGTGTTGCGGGGTGAGGATCTGCTCTCCTCGACACCACGTCAGCTCGCGCTGTATGCCGCGCTGCAGCGTATCGGGGTTGCCGAGTTCACGCCCGAGTTCGGTCATCTGCCGTTCGTGATGGGTCAGGGCAACAAGAAACTGTCCAAGCGCGACCCGGAATCGAATCTGTTTCTGCATCGGGACCGCGGATTCATCCCCGAGGGTTTGCTGAATTACCTCGCCCTGCTCGGCTGGAGCATCGGCGAGGACCGCGATGTGTTCTCCATGCTGGAAATGGTCGCGGCTTTCGATATCTCCTCGGTGAATTCGAATCCGGCTCGCTTCGATCAGAAGAAGGCCGACGCTATCAACGCCGAGCAGATTCGCCTTCTCGAGCCCGGCGATTTCGGTCACCGTCTGCGTGAGTTCCTCACCGCGAAGGGCCACATCGGGGCCGAAGTCGACGAGAAGACCTTCCTGGTCGCCGCCGAACTCGTGCAGACCCGCATCGTGGTGCTCGGTGACGCGTGGGACCTGCTGAAGTTCCTCTTCGTCGCTCCCGCGGAGTTCGCGATCGACCAGGCGGCGGGCACCAAGAATCTCGGCGCCGAGGCCGACCCCGTGCTCGACGCCGCGATCGCCGCTGTGGAGCCGCTGGGCGAGTGGACCACCCCGGCACTGGAGGAGGCGCTGAAAAAGGCGCTGATCGACGATCTGGGGCTCAAGCCGCGTAAGGCCTTCGCGCCGGTGCGGGTCGCGGTGACGGGCTCGCACATCAGCCCGCCGCTGTACGAGTCGATGGAATTGCTGGGTCGCGAGGCTTCGCTCGATCGACTGCGTGCCGCCCGTGGTTGGGTCCCGGCCGCGCAGTAGCTGTGGGAGCGGGTGCGGCCCGTGCGTCGCATCCGCTCCAGCAGGGTCGAAAACGACCAAAAAGCGGCTTCTGACCAGGCGATTTGTAGTTTACCCCCTAGTGTTTGGTAATCTTCTCATCGCCGCGGAACACGGCCTCGCAACACCGACAACCACTCGGTGGGGATTGCAAGGTCGGGCGTTTCGGTCTTTGGGGTATGGTGTAATTGGCAACACAGCTGTTTCTGGTACAGCCATTCTAGGTTCGAGTCCTGGTACCCCAGCAAGGTTTCACTCTGTGAGATCGTCCTGGCCCCGTCGTCTAGCGGCCTAGGACGCCGCCCTCTCAAGGCGGTAGCGCGGGTTCGAATCCCGTCGGGGCTACAAAGCAAAGTAAGGCCCCCGGGTCGAATCCGACCGGGGGCCTTCTTCGTTTCTACAATCGCTTGTGCAGTGCCTCGGCGGCCGCGACCAGATCCGCGGCCCAGCGCGCGCCCGGCCTACGGCCCATGCGATCGATCGGCCCCGAGACCGACACGGCGGCCACGATCACCCCGCCGGCATCGCGCACCGGCGCCGACACGCTCGCCACCCCCTGCGCGCGCTCGGCGGCACTCTGCGCCCAGCCGCGCTTGCGCACCTCGGCCAGTGCCCGGTCGCCGAACACCGCGTCGGCCAGGACCGTGCGCTGCAACTCGGGATCGGCCCATGCCAGCAACACCTTCGCCGCCGAACCCGCGGTGAGCGGTAGTCGCGAACCGACCGGCACCGTGTCACGCAGGCCGACGGGCGGCTCCAGCGCGGCGACGCAGACTCGGGCGTGACCGTCGCGGCAGTAGAGCTGGACGCTCTCGCCGGTGATCTCGCGCAGGCGGGGCAGAATGGCACCGGCGGCTTCCACCAGTGGATCGGCCGCCCCTGCCGACAGCTCGGTGAGCGCGGGCCCCGGCCGCCACAATCCGTTGCCGTCACGGGCCAGCAGCCGGTGCGTCTCCAGCCCGACCGCCAGCCGATGCGCGGTGGCGCGTGGCAGGCCGGTGCGGGTGCACAGGTCGTTGAGACCGCAGGGCTCGTCGGCGACGGCGTAGAGCACCGCCACGGCTTTGTCGAGAACACCGATACCGCTATGCTGTCTCATAGAACGATACTAACGTCTCAAATGCTGAGATACCAAGTATGCTCGTCGAAAGGTGATCAAGCTATGGCCGAGCGCGCTCGCACACTGGCCGAGAAGGTGTGGGAACAGCACGTCGTCGTCACTGGCGAAGGCGATGGTTCCTCCCGCGAACCCGACCTGATCTACATCGATCTGCACCTCGTGCACGAGGTGACCAGTCCGCAGGCCTTCGACGGGCTACGCGCGGCGGGCCGTCCGGTGCGCAGAACCGATCTCACCATCGCCACCGAGGACCACAACGTCCCCACCGCCGATATCGACAAGCCGATCGCCGACCCGATCTCGCGCACCCAGGTGGAGACGCTGCGCCGCAACTGCGCCGAATTCGGCGTGCGCCTGCACTCCATGGGCGACGCGGAGCAGGGCATCGTGCACGTGGTCGGTCCGCAGCTGGGTCTCACCCAGCCGGGCATGACCGTCGTCTGCGGCGACAGCCACACCTCCACCCACGGCGCGTTCGGCGCGCTGGCGATGGGCATCGGCACCAGTGAGGTCGAGCACGTGCTCGCCACCCAGACGCTGTCGCTGCGCCCGTTCAAGACGATGGCGATCACCGTCGACGGTGAATTGGCGCCGGGCGTCACGAGCAAGGACCTGATCCTGGCCGTGATCGCCGAGATCGGCACGGGCGGCGGCCAGGGCTATGTGCTGGAGTACCGCGGCGAGGCGATCCGCAAGCTGTCGATGGAAGCGCGGATGACGATCTGCAACATGTCCATCGAAGCGGGCGCACGCGCCGGCATGATCGGCCCCGACGAGGTGACCTACGAATTCCTGAAGGGCCGCCCGCACGCACCGCAGGGAGCCGACTGGGATGCCGCAGTGGCCTCCTGGGACGCGCTGGTCACCGACGAAGGCGCGCAGTTCGACGCCGAGGTCCACATCGACGCGAACACGCTCACCCCGTTCGTCACCTGGGGCACCAACCCCGGCCAGGGCCTGCCGCTGGGCGCGAATGTGCCCGACCCGGCCCAGATCGCCGACGAGAACGAGCGCGAATCCGCCGAGAAGGCCTTGCGCTACATGGACCTGACGCCGGGAATGCCGCTGCGTGAGGTGAGTGTCGACACCGTATTCGTCGGCTCGTGCACCAACGGCCGGATCGAAGATTTGCGCGCGGTGGCCGATGTTTTGAAGGGACGCCAGGTCGCCGAGGGCGTGCGAATGCTGGTTGTGCCTGGCTCTATGCGGGTGCGCGCGCAGGCGGAAAAAGAAGGACTCGGCGAGATTTTCACCGCCGCGGGCGCGGAATGGCGTCAGGCGGGCTGCTCGATGTGCCTGGGTATGAATCCCGATCAGCTCGAACCCGGCCAGCGCTGCGCGTCGACCTCGAACCGCAATTTCGAGGGCAGGCAGGGCAAGGGCGGTCGCACGCACCTGGTCTCGCCGCTGGTCGCGGCCGCCACGGCGGTCCGTGGAACCCTGTCCTCGCCTGCCGATCTGGCCTGAGTCACCGATCACCTACAGATCGAAAGGGAATCGTTATGGAAGCCTTCACCGTTCACAAAGGCATCGGCGTACCGCTGCGCCGGTCCAATGTCGACACCGATCAGATCATCCCCGCCGTTTACCTGAAGCGCGTGACCCGAACGGGTTTCGAGGACGGCTTGTTCGCCGGTTGGCGTGCCGATCCGGAGTTCATTCTCAACACCGAGCCGTACACCCGGGGCAGCGTGCTGGTGGCGGGCCCGGATTTCGGTACCGGTTCTTCGCGTGAGCACGCTGTGTGGGCGCTGTCGGACTACGGCTTTCGGGTGGTCATCTCGTCGCGTTTCGCGGACATCTTCCGTGGAAATGCGGGCAAGGGCGGCCTGTTGGCCGCGCAGATGTCACAGAACGATGTCGAAATGCTCTGGAAGCTGATCGAGGAACAGCCCGGCATCGAATTGGTTGTCGACCTGTCCGCGCGCACCGTCACAGCGGGAACCGTCGTGTTGCCGTTCGATATTGACGACTACACCCGGTGGCGTCTGCTGGAGGGTTTGGACGATGTCGGCCTCACGCTGCGCCGCGCCGACGAGATCAGCGAGTTCGAAAAGGGAAGGCCGTCATGGAAACCCGTGACGCTTCCGGAGCCTATTTCACGGGCGTAATCAGCTGGGGCGCTTAGGGGCGCATCCGGGGCGGCGGTAGCTGGACGTGTGCTAAACCACATGAATTTTGGCGTGGCACATAGACTCTTGCTCAAACTGGGTTTACCGTGGTACCTAGTCGGTCCGACGACGGGCCATTAGTCTGCGGAGGATTCAATGAACAAGGCGGAACTGATCGACGTTCTGACCGAAAAGTTGGGTACGGACAGGCGGACGGCAACCGCGGCTGTCGAGAATGTTGTCGACACCATCGTCCGTGCCGTGCACAAGGGTCAAAGCGTCACCATCACCGGATTCGGTGTGTTCGAACAGCGCAAGCGTGCTCCCCGGGTCGCCCGTAACCCGCGTACCGGTGAAACCGTGAAGGTGAAGGCCACTTCGGTGCCTGCCTTCCGGCCGGGCGCGCAGTTCAAGGCAGTCATCGCGGGTAAGCAGAAGCTGGCCTCGTCCGGGCCTGCCGTCAAGCGGGGCGTGAATGCCCCGGTGGCGGCGAAGAAGGCGGCAGCCAAGAAGACCGCGGCGAAGAAGACCGCGGCCAAGAAGGCCACGCCGTCCAAGGGTCCGGCCAAGACCACGGCCCGTAAGGCCGCCACCAAGGCACCTGCCGCCAAGAAGACCACAGCGGCAAAGAAAGTGACGGCGGCCAAGAAGGCGCCCGCCAAGAAGGTGACGGCGGCCAAGAAGGCTCCTGCCAAGAAGGTGACGGCGGCCAAGACCACGGCCGCCAAGAAGACCACCGCTGCGAAGAAGGCTCCTGCCGCCAAGAAGACTGCTGCTAAGAAGACTGCCGCCCGTCGTGCTCGTTGATCCTGCCGCAGCGGGATCAGGTCGGGGAATGTGTACGTAGGCCGCATCACCCACCACTGGACCGAGAACGGCCCCGGGAATCCCGGGGCCGTTTCGGCTGTTTCCGAGGCGGTGCTGGTGACTCAGGTCGTCACGATTGCCGTCGACAACGAACGGTCCATATGGTCCGCCGCGACCAATCGGTCCGCGACGAACGACAATGCCCAGACGCTGCCCTTGCGATTGCGCGCCGAGGGCAGCGTGAGCCCGCCCTGCTCGGCCAGCCACTGGGTGAGATCGGGAATCACCCCGCCCTGACTACACACGACCGGTACCCCCCGATCTGTTACCAACGACAGAAATCGTTGCCGCGCCGCGCTTTTCGCTGAATCGTAACCTTGCTCGGAAAACATTGGCTCGCAATTGATTTCGGCATCGAGCTGTTCTGCCAACGGGGTCACGGTTTGGATGCAGCGCAGGGGATCGGCGGAATAGATCTCGGATGCGCCGAACGCCAACAGATTCGGCGTCAATCCCTTCGCCTGCTGTTCCCCGGCGGCCTCGAGTGGCCGTAACTCGTCGGGTCCGTCGTAGCGGTTGCGCTTGCCCGCCTTGGCGTGGCGCACCAGCAGCACCGTGTTGGTGCGGGCGGGCAGCCGGGCGAAGATCCGCACGATCTGGCGATCCATCGGATACGACAACTGGTCCATCACCTGGGCCAGCGGGAACCACCGCATCTGGTCGACTTCGTTGTTGACGGCGAAATCGCCGTCTGCGGCCTCTGCGGCCCAGTAGTCGACCCGCTTGAGCTGGCGGTGCCCCGGGATCGGGTAGGTGACATGGCCGAGATAGCGCCCCAGCGTGGCCGGCAGGCCCGTTTCCTCGGCTACCTCGCGCACGGCCGCGACCACCGGGGTCTCGCCGGGATCGAGCTTGCCCTTCGGCAGCGACCAGTCGCCGTATTTCGGCCGGTGGATCACGCCGATCTCCGGGCCGAGCGCGCCCGCACGCCACAGGACCGCCCCCGCGGCATGGATATTGGGCCGTACACGCGGGTCACGCAACGACGCGTCCTTGCTCTGTGCGCTCACGGCTGATCGGGGCGACGCCGACGCATGAGGAAGGCCTGGTGATCACGCACCTGGTCGGCCTCGACATCGGTCGGACTGGCCTGCCAGGTGCCGTCCGGCAGCAGGATCCAGCAGCGGGTCGCCGGATCGAGCGCCGAATCGAACACCTGCGCGAGCTGAGCGACGAGTTTGGGATCCTTCACCTGCACCATCACTTCGACGCGGCGGTCGAGATTGCGGTGCATCATGTCGGCGCTGCCGATCCAGGTCTGCTCCTGCGCACCGAATTCCATGACCCGGGAATGCTCGAGGAACCGGCCGAGGATCGACCGCACCTCGATGTTCTCGCTCAGACCCGGCACACCCGCGCGCAGGCCGCAGATGCCGCGCACCACGATCTGCACCGGCACACCCGCCTGGGAGGCCCGGTAGAGCGCGTCGATGATCTGCTCGTCGACGATCGCGTTGGCCTTGATCCGGATCCGGGCGGCCGCACCCTGTCCGGCCAGTTCGATCTCGCGATCGATCCGCTCGATGATGCCCGCGCGCACGCCCAGCGGCGCGACCATCAGGTTGCGGTAGTCCTCCTTGCGGGAGTAGCCGGTCAGCGAATTGAACAGGTCGGTGAGATCGGCGCCGATCTCCGGTGCGGCGGTGAACAACCCCACGTCCTCGTACAGGCGCGCGGTCTTCGGGTTGTAGTTGCCGGTGCCGATGTGGCAGTAGCGCCGGATCGTGGAACCCTCGCGGCGCACCACCAGGCAGGTCTTGCAGTGGGTCTTCAGGCCGACCAGGCCGTAGACCACGTGCACGCCCGCCTGTTCCAGCTCGCGCGCCCATTTGATGTTGGCCTGCTCGTCGAAGCGGGCCTTGATCTCGACCAGCGCGACGACCTGCTTGCCCGCCTCGGCGGCCTCGATCAGGGAATTGATGATGGGGGAGTCACCGGAGGTGCGGTAGAGCGTCTGCTTGATCGCCAGTACCTGGGGGTCGGCCGCGGCCTGTTCGATGAAGCGCTGCACGCTGGTGGAGAAGGAGTCGTAGGGGTGGTGCACCAGCACATCGCCCTCGCGGAGCGCGGCGAAGACGTTGCGCGGGGTCTCGCGCTCGCCGAAGGCCGCCGGAGTGGCCGGAACATACGGCGCGTCCTTGAGTTCGGGGCGGTCGACACCGTAGACCTGCCACAGGCAGGACAGGTCGAGCAGGCCGGGCACCTGGATCACATCGGCGGGGTCGACCTCGAGCTCACGTAACAGCAGCTCCAGCATGTGCTCGGTCATGTCGTCGGAGACCTCGAGGCGCACCGGCTTGCCGAAGCGGCGGCGGGCGAGTTCGCGCTCCATCGCCTGCAGCAGGTCTTCGTCGCGGTCCTCGTCGACCTCGAAGTCGGCGTTGCGGGTGATCCGGAACGAATGCGTCTCCACCACGGTCAGACCGGGGAACAGCAGGTCGAGGTGGGCGGCGATGAGGTCTTCCATCGGCAGGAACGCCGCGATCGCCGACGGCGCGCCGGTGCGGCGCACGCGCACGAAACGGTCGACGTTGTCGGGCACCTTCACGCGGGCGAAGTGCTCACCGCCGGTGCCGGTATCGCGCACGGTCACGGCCAGATTCAGGCTCAGGCCGGAGATGTAGGGGAACGGGTGCGCCGGGTCGACGGCGAGGGGTGTGAGGACCGGGAACACCTGGTCGGTGAAGTAGTTCGACAGGCGTTGGCGCTCATCGTCGTCGAGGTCGCTCCAGCCGATGATGTCGATGCCCTCGACGGCCAGCGCCGGGTTCACCGCGTCGATGAAGACCTTCGCGTGCCGCTCGGCGAGCTCCTGGGCACGGGCGGTGATCATCTCCAGCTGTTCCGACGGTGAGCGACCATCGGCCGAGCGCACCGACAGGCCGGTCTCGGCACGGCGTTTCAAGCCGGCCACACGCACCATGTAGAACTCGTCGAGGTTCGACGCGAAGATCGCGAGGAATTTGGCTCGCTCCAGCAACGGCAACGAGGCGTCCTCGGCCAGGGCCAGGACACGGGCATTGAAGTCGAGCCAGCTCAACTCGCGGTTGAGGTAGCGATCTCTGGGCAACCGCTGCGCGCTCGCGTCACCGCCCGAGGCGAGGGCGGCCGCAGGTGGCGGGGAAATCGGGGGCAGCTGCTTGATGGTTTCCGTATCGCTCACGAGATCAATCATCCCTCGAGGAACGGGCGCCGCGCATCACGACATTGCACGATTCGTTCCGACCGGTCCGATTGTGGCGATCAGCTAGCACACGGTGCGAACGGGATCACTTCTGTGCGATGAGAATCCGAATTCACGCAGGGTCGATGTGGTGAATTCGCCGACGCCGAGCGTGCGGACGAGCTCGAGATCCTCGGGGGTGTCGACATCGCAGCGCAGGCCGGGCCAGTGCCCGAGCAGCGGCACGGCGCCGTCGTCGCGGTGTGCGCGCGCGGAATCGGCGCCGAAGCGGGGCGACAGCGGTGCGGTGGTGTCGCGGATCAGCAATGCGGCGGTGCCGGTACCGGTGTGATCGATCACCACCGATCGCGCGCTGACGGCGACGGCGAGCACGTCGGCCAGTTCGGACGGGCGAAGAGCGGGCAGATCCGCCTGCAGCGCGAGCAGCGCGGTGGGTCCGTGGCGATCGCGCACGTGGGCGGCGCCCGCCGCGAGCGCGGTGTTGAGCGGGTCGGCACCGGCCGGTGGCTCATCGATCACGTGCGCGCCGAGCTCGTGCGCGCGGGCGGCGACCAGCGGATCGGGAGTGACCACGGTCAGCGACGACAGCTCGGGCACCGCGGTGGCGGCAACGGCGGTGTCGGTGAACATGGCGAGCACGAGCTGGGCCCGCTGCTCGGTGCTCAGCACGTTCGCCAGCCTGCTCTTGGCCCGGCCGATGTGTTTGACCGCCATCACGGCGTGCACGGTGTGCATGGTTCCGATCCTTGCATGGCATATTGGGCTGATGACGAGGGCGGCGGTTATGGGTGCGGGGTCGTGGGGTACGGCGTTCGCGAAGGTGTTGGCCGAGGCGGGGACAGACGTGACGATCTGGGCCAGGCGGCCCGAGGTGGCGCAGGCGCTCGACACCGAGCACCGCAATCCGTTCTACCTGCCCGGCGTGCAGTTGCCGCCGGTGCGGGGAACCGATGACCATCGGGTCGCGCTGGACGGGGCGGATCTGGTGGTGCTGGCGGTGCCGTCGCAATCGTTGCGGGCGAATCTGGATCTGTGGAAGGGCGATATCGGGTCCGACGCCACGCTGTTGAGTCTGGCCAAAGGGATCGAGACCGGCACGCTGCTGCGGATGAGTCAGGTGATCGCGGAGGTCACCGGGGCCGAGCCGGGGCGCATCGCGGTGTTGTCGGGTCCGAATCTGGCGCACGAGATCGTCGAACGTCAGCCCGCGGCGACGGTGATCGCCTGCTCCGACACCGAGCGGGCCGGGGTCGCGCAGCGCGCGTGTGCCACCGGGTACTTCCGGCCGTACACCAATACCGATGTGATCGGCTGCGAGATCGGCGGTGCGTGCAAGAACGTCATCGCGCTCGCCTGCGGCATCGCGTCGGGAATGGGATTGGGCGACAACACGGCGGCCAGCCTGATCACGCGCGGGCTCGCCGAGGTGATCCGGCTCGGGGTGGCGCTGGGCGCGCAGCCGGTGACGCTGGCCGGGCTGGCGGGTGTCGGCGATCTGGTGGCTACCTGTACCTCGCCGCTGTCGCGCAACCGGTCCTTCGGGTACGCCCTCGGTGCGGGCGGCACGATGAGCGCCGCGCAGGAAGCGACCAATGGGCAGGTGGCCGAAGGTGTGAAGTCGTGCACATCGGTGCGGGCGCTGGCCGCCGAGCACGGGGTGGAGATGCCGCTGACCGACGCGGTGCACAGGGTGTGTCATGAGGGGCTATCGGTGAGCGAGGCGGTCGGCAGCCTGCTCGGCAGGCGGATCAAGCCCGAGTAAGGGCGATAGCGCCATGGCGGCGAGAACCTACTACGGTGACGTTCATGACGGAACGGATCAGGGTGGCTGTGGTGTTCGGCGGGCGCAGCAGCGAGCACGCCGTCTCGTGCGTGTCGGCGAGCAGTGTGCTGCGCAACCTCGATCCCACCCGCTACGAGGTGGTGCCGATCGGCATCACCCCGACCGGCGGCTGGGTACTGGCCGACGGGATCGGCGAGCTGGCGCTGAGCCACGGCGTGCAACCACAGGTCGACGCGTCGGGAACCGCCCTCACGCTCGCCGCTGACCCCGGCCGCTCCGGTGCGCTGGTCGCTCTCGACTCGAGCGACGTCCTCGGCAATGTCGATGTCGTGTTCCCGATCCTGCACGGGCCCTTCGGTGAGGACGGCACGTTGCAGGGCATGCTCGAACTGGCCGGGATTCCCTATGTCGGCGCGGGCGTGCTGGCCAGCGCGGCGGGCATGGACAAGGAGTTCACCAAGAAATTGCTGGCCGCCGAGTCGTTGCCCGTCGGCGTGCAGGTCGTGCTGCGGCCGGGCACCGAGACCCTGTCCGAGGCCGACCGGGCCCGGATCGGCCTGCCCGCCTTTGTGAAGCCCGCGCGCGGCGGCTCCTCGATCGGCATCACCAAGATCACCGATTGGGCCGATCTCGCCGCGGCCATCGCCGCCGCCCGCGCGCACGACCCCAAGGTGATCATCGAAGCGGGCATCGTCGGACGCGAAGTCGAGTGTGGCGTACTGGAATTCGCCGACGGTGAGGTGCGTGGCAGCGTCGTCTCCGAGATCCGCATGCCCGATGCCGACGCGGCCGCGCCCGAGTTCTACGACTTCGCCACCAAATACCTCGACGACGTGTGCGAATTCGACGTGCCCGCCAAGCTCGACGACGACGTCGCCGACGAGATCCGGGAGCTGTCGGTGCGTGCGTTCCGCGCGCTGGACTGCCAGGGGCTGGCGCGGGTCGACTTCTTCGTCACCGAGAACGGTCCGGTGATCAACGAGATCAACACGATGCCCGGCTTCACGCCGATCTCGCAGTACCCGCGGATGTGGGAAGCGACCGGTATCGACTACCCGACGCTGGTGTCGACGCTGATCGAGACGGCGCTCGCGCGCGGAACCGGGCTGCGGTAGTTCTGTTCGGCCGCAGGGCTTTCGGCGGGGTCGTGCACGAAAGCTCTACGGCGCCAGTCGATTAGCTCAGAGTTCGCCCGGAGTCGGTTCGCGTGCGGGCAGATTCGCGGTGATGATGTCGGACACGGTCTGCACCCCGCTGGTGCCGGAGCCGTCGGGGACGGTCAGTGCGATGTAGGTCTCGCGGTCGACGGCGAACCAGGTGCCGGTCTTGCCGACCTCGTCGCGGATTTGGAACCACTTCACGCCGTCGATCACCGTCAACGGTGACGCGCGGTTGAACTCGAGGGGGCGGTCGAGGCCGCAGCGCAGCGTGATGGGGTCGCCGCCGTCGGGGAGCTGCCAGGCGCGGGTGGCCGGCGGGGCGGGTTCGACGAGGGTCGACTTGGTGTAGTCGCCGAGATCGGCGGGCAGGGCCGGGAGCAGTGTTTGACAGGCGGGGCCGTCGGCCGCGGGAGCCGGAACCGGGCCGAGGGCGAGGGGTTCGCGTTCGACCGGGGCGCGCAGGGCGATGAAGGCGGCGACCAGGACGGCGACGATCAAGACGACGGGCAGGGCGACCGCGGTGGCGATCAGCGCGGGGGAGTGGTGTGACTCGAGGTCGGCATCGTCGGAGTCCTCGTCGCCGGAATCCGAATCGTCCGCGTCGCTGTCTGTGTCGTCGGCGAGGCCGGGCTCGACGGCGGGTTCCGGGTGGACGTCTTCGCCGGACGACGGTGAGTCGTCGGACGTCGGCTCAGCGTCGGACGAAATCGCGTCGGCAGCGGCGGTGTCGTCGGGAGCGGTCGCCTCGTCGCGATCCTCCGGTGTCGAGTCCGCCATAGCTGTGTGGTCCTTCCGTTCGCTGGTCCGCCTGCACCGTCGGTGGTGCCCGATCGCCTCCGAAAGGGTACCGTCGGGGCGATTTCGTCGGTCAGCAGCACAGCGGGAAGGGGTCGGTCATCAGCGAGGACAGCCGTCCGCAGACGGTGCGTGAGCTGGGCGAGTTCGCCTTGATCGACCGGATCAACGCCGGTCGGGAGCAGGCCGCGCACGTGCTGCTCGGCCCCGGTGACGACGCCGCGCTGGTCGCGGCGCCCGATGGGCGGTTCGTGGTGAGCACCGACATGCTCGTCGAAGGCAGACACTTCCGCCTCGACTGGTCCTCGCCCGTCGACATCGGCCGCAAGGCGATCGCCCAGAACGCCGCCGATGTGGTGGCGATGGGCGCGCGGCCTACCGCGTTCGTGGTCGCGCTCGGCTGCCCGGCCGACACCCCCGTGTCCGTGGTCGAAGGGATCGCCGACGGAATGTGGATCGAGGCCGGCCGCGCCGGGGGTTCCATCGCGGGCGGCGACCTGGTGCGCAGCGATCAGCTGGTCGTCTCGGTGACCGCGTTCGGCGACCTCGGCGGACAGCCCGCGATCACCCGCTCGGGCGCGGTGGCCGGTGACATCGTCGCCGTGGCAGGCGAACTCGGCTGGTCCGGCGCCGGGCTGGCCGTCTTGACCGGCGACGCGGACCTCACCGATCCCGAGTTCACCTACGCCCTTGCGACACATCGTGTTCCGCAGCCGCCGTACGCGGCGGTGATCGACGCGTTCGGCGCGCACCCCCCGACCGCCCTGACCGATGTCTCCGACGGACTGCTCGCCGACCTCGGGCATGTCGCCGCCGCCTCGCACGTCGCGATCGACGTGCACAGCGCGGCACTGACCGACCCCGAACTGTCGGCCCTCGCGAAATTGCTCGATGCCGATGCCGCGCAATGGATTCTGGCCGGCGGCGAAGACCACGCCTTCGCCGGAACCTGGCCGGCCGAGGTGGCGCTCCCCGCGGGCTGGCGGCCGATCGGCATAGTAACCGCAGGCAGTGGCGTCACGGTCGACGGCGTGGCACCCACCGGCGGCACCGGCTGGGAATCGTTCCGTGGGGCGGACGCCACGCCCACCGGCGACGAACGATAGGTTGTGCGGTCATGGGTGCCAAACCACTGTCGGAGATCATCGATCCGGGCTGGGCCCGGGCACTGGAGCCGGTCACCGACCGCATCAGCGAAATGGGCGAGTTCCTCCGAGAAGAGAACGCGGCGGGCCGCGGCTATCTTCCCGAAGGGGAGAACGTGCTGCGCGCGTTCCAGCGCCCGTTCGACGCGGTGCGCGTGCTGATCGTCGGCCAGGATCCGTACCCGACACCGGGCCACGCGATGGGACTGAGTTTCTCTGTCACACCGCAGGTTTCGCCGGTTCCACGCAGCTTGTCCAACATCTTCGCCGAATACAGCAAGGACCTCGGCTTCGATACGCCGACCTGTGGAGACCTGAGCCCCTGGTCGGATCAGGGTGTGCTGCTGCTGAACCGGGTACTCACCGTCACCCCCGGCGCGCCCGCCTCGCACCGGGGCAAAGGCTGGGAAGCGGTCACCGAGCAGGCGATCCGGGCGCTGGTCGACCGTGACGAGCCGCTCGTGGCCGTGCTGTGGGGCAACGACGCCCGCTCACTGAAGCCCACACTCGTCGCCGCCGAGGTGCCCTACGTCGAATCGGCGCACCCCTCACCGCTTTCCGCCTCGCGCGGGTTCTTCGGTTCACGACCGTTCTCCCGGGTCAACGAACTGCTCGACGAACTCGGCGCCGACCCCGTCGACTGGCGGCTGCCCTGACCCGGGGCGTCGCCCGCACCAGAAGAGAATGATGAAGGAGCACAACCCGATGCACATCTCCACCGTTCGCGCTGCCCTCGCGACCGCCGCCGTCGCCGCCGCCATCACCGCGGGCGCGGGCTCGGCCACCGCCGCAGGCCTGCAGCTCGAGCCCTACAACGAGCAGGCCGCGCCGGTGGCCACCACTCAGGTCGGCGAGGAATGGACCTCCACCGGCACCTCGACCATCTCCTCGGGCGTGAACGCGAAGGTGACCTGCCTGCTGCAGAACACCTTCAGCGCCCTCGGTGCTGCGTGTTAGAGCGGCTGGCGCCGCGGGGTTTTCGGCCCTGAGGGCCTCGCATCCGAAGGGCGATACTGCGCCTTCGGCGTTCCGTCTCGCCCTTCGGATGCGAGGCGGCCGAAAACCCGTGGTGGCTGACACCCGGCGTGGCGTTGGTCGCGCCGGGTGGTCAGTTCAGTCGCGGGAGTTGGTGACTTCTACGTCGGAGTTGGTGGCTTCTAGGTGAGGCCGACGTAGTTCGGCTTGCGCTTGCCTACGAAGGCGTCGACGCCTTCGCGGCCGGTGTCGCTGTTCGCGGCGGCCGAGATGCTGTCGCGTTCGGCGTCCAGCTGCTGGTCCAGAATCGCTGTAGGCGACTGGGCCAGCAGTTTTTTCATGGCCGAGTAGGTGGCGCGGGGGCCGTTGACGAAGGTCTGTGCCAGCCGGAGGGCTTCGGCGCGGATGTCGTCGTCGGCGACCGTGCGGCTCAGGATGCCGAGGCGGACGGCTTCGTCGGCGTCGAGGACGGCGTCGGTGAGCAGGATCTCGCTGGCGCGGCCCAGGCCGACGATGCGGGGGAGCAGCCAGGACATGCCGCCGTCGGGGGACAGGCCGATGCCGGGGTAGGCGGGGCGCAGTTTCGTGGAGGGCCCACCGATCGCGATGTCGGCGGCGCAGACCAGGCTCATGCCCGCACCCGCCGCCCAGCCCTGCACCGCGGCGATCACGGGAACGGGGGCGGCCGCGAGCGCGCGGACGAACTCGTGGAGTTCGTCGGCCAGCTGGTGCAGATAGGCGCCGCGGTCATCGGCCCCGGCGAAATTGCGGACATTGCCGCCTGCGCAGAAGTTCGCGCCCGCGCCGGTGAGCAGGATCGCGCCGACCGACGGGTCGAGGGCGCGCAGGGCCGCGGTGCCCGCGTTGATCAGGTCGAAATCCATCGAGGTGCCCGCGGCGGAGGTGGCGATGGTCAGCTGGAGCACGCCGTCGATGATCTCGGCGGCGGCGACCGGTTCGGTGGTACTCATGGCGTCACATTAACCCGGCTCGCGTCGCCACAATTGTTCGGGCAGCAGGGTGAACGGGTCGGTGCGGCGGTTGCCGGTGTCGGTGAAGCCGTGCCTGCGGTAGAAGGCGTGGGCACGCGGATAGTCGGCGAAGACCCAGAGGGTGCACGGCGATCCGGGTGCGGCCGCGTCGATCAGGGCGTCGGCGATGCCGGTGCCGTGCCAGGCGCTGCGGACGTAGAGCGCTTCGAGTTCGGCCTCGGTGGACGGGCACCGGTCCGCCGGGCGGTCGGGTACGGGCCGATCCCGCCCGGCGGCGAAACCGACCAGGCGGTCGCCGGCCAGCGCGACCGGCAATCGGTGGGTGCCCGCGGCACGACGACGTTCCCAATTGATCGCGGAGCGTTCGAGGTCGAAGCCGTCGAGGATGTGGCGGGGGACGAGCGCACCGTAGGCCTCACGCCAGCTGGCGATGTGGCACGCGGCGAGTTCGGCGACCCGGTTCGCCGTGAGCGGCGCGATCCGCCAGTCAGACACGGCGCGCTCGTTCGACGGCGCGGGGCCGTTGTACGACAACGCCCCGGATCACCCACGAGGGGTGCCGGGGCATTGTCGGCAGAATGTACGGGCTGAAAATCAGCCGCGGACGACCTTGCCCGCCTTGAGGCAGGAGGTGCACACGTTCATCCGGCGGGTGTTGCCAGGGGCAACCTGCGCACGCACGGTCTGGATGTTCGGGTTCCAGCGACGGTTGGTGCGCCGGTGCGAGTGCGAGACCGACTTCCCGAAACCGGGGCCCTTGGCGCAGACGTCGCAAACGGCAGCCATGTCGCGAGCTCCTTCATGTCATAAGCGGACAGCGGCGCACGTATGCCCGCTGAACCGGAAACTGATGTCGTCAAATGCCTTGCCGACTGTCGTCGGCCAGCGCAGACCCACGTGGGCCGCACAAAGCAACCCTGCAAGACTAGCGGGCCGGGCCTCGAAGTTCCAAACCGGGTATCCCGGTCGACCTGCCGAGCACAGCCCGGCTGAGGGCCCGTCCGAGGTCAGCGTACCCCGGTCGGTAGCTGCCGCTAACCTGGCGTGCGTGCTCGGCGCGCGGGTACGCAGAACGGGGAGCGAGGTGGCGGTGGCGCACGTGCGGGAGTCTCTCGACGGCCCCGATCTGCTGGTCTGGGCCCGCGGTTGCCGCACCGACCTGGAGCTACGCCGCGCGGAGATCGACGCGCTCAACGTGTTCCCCATCGCCGACGCCGACACCGGGACCAACCTCCTCGCCACCATGCGAGCCGCGGTCGCGACGGCCGAGCGGGCCGTGCTCGACGCGGAGGACGCCACGTCCCACCGCGTCGCCCAGGCCTTGGCCCGCGGTGCCACCACGGGCGCGCGCGGAAACTCGGGCATCATCCTGTCGCAGGTCCTGCGCGGGATCGCGGAGGCCGTTGTCGCTGGTCCGTTGACCGGTGTGCGGCTGCAGGAGGCATTACGGCGGTCGGCCGTGCTGGTGCGCACGGGACTGAGTGCCCCGGTCGAGGGCACGATCCTGACGGTTCTCGACCGCGCCGCCGCCGCGGCCGCCGAGGTCGCCGAACCCTCCCTGGAAGAGGTGGCCCGCGCCGCCGCCGAAGGTGCCGCGCGGGCACTGAGCCGGACTCCGACCCAGCTGGGTGTGCTGCGCGCGGCGGGAGTCGTCGACGCGGGGGCGCGCGGGCTGCTGGTGTTGCTCGACTGCCTCGTGACCGAGGTCTGCGGTGAGGCACCCGCGCGAGTCAGGTACACGCGGGGCGAGCGGGCGGACCAGGGGCCGCATCGGCGGCCGGACGACGGCAACGAGCAGGCAGTGACGCTGCCCGGCGGGTCCGGTGACATCGATCACGGACACGAGGGGGAGGCCGATTCCGACGGCCGGGAGCGCCGGATACTCGACACCCGCGACGACCACGATCATCGTGATCGGGACGCTGATCCACATTTCGAGGTCATGTACGTGATCTCCGGCACCGACGAGACCGCCGCGGGTGGGCTGCGCGATCGACTCGCCGTTCTCGGTGATTCGGTGGTGGTGGTCGGCGACGGTGACAGCACCTGGTCGGCCCATGTGCACTGCCGCGACGCGGGGGCGGCGATCGAGGCCGGGCTCGCGGTGGGCACGGTGACGAGCATTCGGATCGAGAGTTTCGCGGTGACCGCACCCCACCGCGGCCACCACGAGCACGGCACCGACTGGCTCGCCACTCAGCACGCGCGGGGCAGCGACAGCGCGCGCGACGCCTCCGCGCTGTGTGAGGCGGTTGCGAGTGGTACTGGCAATCGACTGTCCCGTCCCGTGGGCCGAGACGTCGTATCCGCCACCGGAGATGGCCGCGCCGTCGGCGACCACACCGCCGGCGATGTCCTCGCGGACCGCGGCGTCCTGGCGGTGGTCGCCGGCGCTGCCGCCACGCGCCTGTTCGAAGACGCCGGCGCGGTGGTGTTGCGCGGGGATCGGCAGGTCGATACGAGCACTCTGCTGACCGCGATTCGGCGGATGCCACATCGTGAAGTGCTCGTGTTGCCCAACGGCGCCCTGCCCGCGCAGGAACTCGTCGCCGTCGGTGTGGCCGCCCGTGACGGGTCGCGTGATGTGTTGTTGCTGCCGAGCGCGTCGATGGTGCAGGGCCTCGCGGCGCTGGCGGTGCACGATCGCGGACGGATCGCGGTGGATGACGCGTTCGCGATGTCGGAGGCTGCGGCGACCATGCGGTGGGGTGCCCTGCGGGCTGCCCGGGTGCGGGCCCTGACGATGGTCGGAATGTGTTCTCCCGGTGACGGACTCGGGCTCGTCGGCCAGGATGTGGTGGTGATCGACCCCGATGTGGTCGGCGCGGGACGCATCCTGCTCGACCGGATGCTCGGTCTCGGTGGGGAATTGGTGACGCTGCTGATGGGCGCCGATACGGGGCCCGAGCTGGCGCAGGTGCTCGCCGAGCATGTGACGGCCGGTTTCCCCGGCGTCGAGGTGGTCGTGTATTCCGGTGGACAGCAAGCGGATCTGGTGCAGATAGGGGTCGAGTAGATGGCGACGTTGAGTGACCGGCTCGACCATGTGCTGGGCGTCAAGGCGGCCGACCGGCTGACCGAGGCGTTCGACATGACCACCGTCGAGGATCTGCTGCGCCACTATCCGGTGCGCTACGCCACGCAGGGTCAGCCCCTCACCGAGGAGGAGCCGGAGGAGGGTGCGCACATCACCGTCATCGGTCGCATCACGAAAACCGAACTGCGCCCGATGAAGAACCGGCGCGGCTCCCTGCTGAAGGTGCAGCTCGACACCGGCGCCCAGCGTCCACTGGAAGCCACCTTCTTCAACGGCGACAAGGTGCGGTATCTGGTGAAAGAAGGTGTGCGAGCGATGATGTCGGGCACCGTGCACTGGTGGCGTCCCGACCGCTGGAACCTCTCGCACCCCGACTACCTGATCCTGCCCGACAAGGCCGAAGCCGGCGTGGAGGAACTCACCTCCGTGCGCGGCAGCGGCGCGCTGCGCGGGCTGGCGCAGAGCGCGAAAGGCGCGGGCGGAGTGGATGCCTCGTTCTTCGAGCGCGAATTCGTCCCCGTGTATCCGGCGACCGCGAAGGTCCAGAGCTGGGACCTGCTCGCCTGCATTCGCCAGGTACTCGACCAGCTCGACCCCATCGACGACCCGCTGCCCGCCGACCTGCGCGAGGAGCGCCGACTGCTTCCGCTCTCGGAAGCGCTGCGCCTGATCCACCTCCCTGAGCACAAGCTCGATATCGAGAAGGCCAGGGACAGGCTTCGTTTCGATGAGGCGCTCGCCTTGCAGCTCGTGCTGGCCGAACGCCGCCACGAGGTGGAGGGCCGCACCGCCCCCGCCTGCCCGCCCTCGGCCGACGGCATCGCCGCCACCTTCGACGAGCGCTTGCCGTTCGAGCTCACCGAAGGCCAGCAGCAGGTGCTCGCGGAGATCTCCGAAGACCTCTCCCGCACCCGCCCGATGCACCGCCTGCTGCAGGGTGAGGTGGGTTCGGGCAAAACGATCGTGGCGCTGAACGCCATGCTCCAAGTCGTGGACTCGGGGCGTCAATGCGCCCTGCTCGCGCCGACCGAAGTCCTCGCCGCCCAGCATTATCGGTCGCTGCGGTCGATGCTCGGCGACCTCGGCAACGCCGGCGAACTCGGCGCCGCGGAGAACTCGACGAAGGTCGTGCTGCTCACCGGATCGATGTCGACGGCCGCGAAGAAGGCGGCCCTACTGGACGCGATGACCGGTGAGGCGGGCATCGTCATCGGTACCCACGCGCTGATCCAGGATGCCGTCGAGTTCTACGACCTCGGCCTCGTGGTGGTCGACGAACAACACCGCTTCGGAGTCGAACAGCGAGACGCGTTGCGTGCCAAGGCGAAAGACGGCATCAGCCCGCACCTGCTGGTGATGACCGCGACCCCGATCCCGCGCACCATCGCGATGACGACACTCGGCGATCTCGAAACCTCCACGCTCACCCAGCTGCCCAAGGGCCGTTCACCGATCGTGTCGAAAGTTGTTCCGCGCAAACTGCACCCGGGCTGGGTGGATCGTGCCTGGGAGCGCATCGTCGAGGAGGTCGGCCAGGGCAGACAGGCCTATGTCGTCTGTTCGCGCATCGGCGAGGATCCCGACGCGCCACCGGCCAAGGGGAAGAAGGCAGAGAAGGAAGGGCCGACCACCGCGGCCGCCGTGGAGATGTACGAGACGCTGAGCGCCGGTCCGCTCTCCGGTGTGCGCGTCGGGCTGCTGCACGGCAGGCTACCGTCCGACGAAAAAGACCACGTGATGCGCCAGTTCAACGACGGCGCCATCGACGTGCTGGTCTGCACCACGGTCGTCGAGGTCGGTGTCGACGTGCCGAACGCGACCGTCATGGTGATCGTCGACGCCGACCGGTTCGGGGTGAGTCAGCTGCACCAGCTGCGCGGTCGCATCGGCCGAGGCAAGCATCCGGGCCTGTGCCTGCTGGTCACCGATGCCGCGCCGGGCGGGACCGCGATGGCGCGGCTGGAGGCGGTGGCGGCGACGACCGACGGCTTCGAACTCTCGGTGCTCGACCTGCGGCAGCGCCGCGAAGGTGACGTCCTCGGCTCGGCGCAGTCCGGTACCGCCCGGTCGTTGCGGTTGCTCTCGCTGCTCGACGACCTCGAGGTGATCACCGCCGCACAGGAACTCGCCCGCCAGGTCGTCGCCGAGGACCCGGGTCTGGTGAATCATCCGGGCTTGGCGGGCATGATGCACGCCGCCGTCGACGGCGAACGCATCGAATACCTCGCCAAGTCCTGACACCCGCGCGGTATCAGCGAGGTAGACGCGGGTACGGCAGGTCGGTGCTGGTGTGTTCGGTCACCGACAGCGGCCGCCCGATCTGCGGGAACGCGCGTTGCGGGCACGACGGTCGCTCGCACACCTTGCACCCGGCCCCGATCGGCACCGCGACCTGTGGATCGTCCAACTGCAGCCCCTGTGAATACACCAGCCGGTCGGCGTATTCGATGTCGCAGCCGAGTCCGATGACGAAGTTCTTCGACGCCGCCCCGAATCCCTGCGCGGCGGCGGGGGTGGTGCGCGCGATCCACAGGTACCGGCGGCCGTCGGGCATCTCCGAGATCTGGGTGAGGATGCGTCCGGGGTGCGCGAACGCCTCGTGGGTGACCCACAGCGGGCAACTGCCGCCCACGCGGGAGAAGTGGAACGCGGTGGCGGACTGGCGTTTCGAGATATTGCCGGCCCGATCGGTACGCACCAGGAAGAACGGCACGCCGCGCTGACCCTGCCGCTGCAGTGTGCTGAGCCGATGGCAGACCGTCTCGAAGCCGACTTCGAACCGCAATGCGAGCAGGTCGACGTCGTAGCGCAGTTCCTCGGCCGAGCGCAGGAACCGGCCATAGGGCAGGATCAGCGCGCCGGCGAAGTAGTTGGCCAGCCCGACCCTGGCCAAGGTGCGGGATTCGCCGGTGAGCGCCCGGGATTCGGCGAGCACGTTGTCGATCTCGCGGCCGTAGAGCAGCAGGCCGAGGGTGGTCGCGATCTGGAAGGCACGCTGCCCGGGGCGCAGTCGCCTGGCCAGGGTGAGGGTTCGGGTGTCGGGGTCGTAGTGGCGTTTCGGGATGGCCGGGTCGGCGCCGTCGCCGCGGACCAGCACCGTGACGCCCGCGCGTTCCTCGGCGATCCTGGCCAGCTGACGATCCAGCGAGCCGATGCTCAGACCGGATTCCTCGAACAGCTGCTCGGCGGCATGGTCGAGGGTCGAGATGTGGTTGCGGTGGTCGTAGAAGAAATCGCGTACGTCCTCGTACGGCATGGGGGTGCCCGGCGCGCCGGCCGGTGTGTCGACGCGTGAGGACAGCAGGTCGAGCTGGTCGGTCGCCGCGCGCAACCGCCGGTGCATCGCGATGACGATGCGCGCCACCTCGGGCAGCCGGGTCGCCAGTTCCTCGACCTCGGTGATCGGGGCGGTGTCGCCGCCGCCCGCGGCTTCCACCAGTACCTCGTGCAGGTCCGAGACCAGCCGCGCGTCGGAGTCGGCGGCGAAGAACTGCACGTCCAGGTCGAAGGTCGAGTTGAGTTTCAGCAGAACAGGAATGGTCAGCGGGCGCTGATCACGCTCGAGCTGATTGAGATAGCTGGGTGAGAGGTCCAGCGACTTCGCGAGCGCTGCCTGGGTCATCCGCCGTTCTTCGCGCAGCCTTCGTAGCCTGGCCCCCGCGTACATCTTCCGCACGTCGCAGATCCTAACGCGAGCTGTTCGCAATGTTTGCTCAAAGTGGCGAATGCCTCGGGAGAAGTCCAGTCCCGCAAGGGATTTTACCTGTGTCTACCCGTGCGTAACATGCGAAGTCGCGGTCGGCGGCAGGTGCGACCTCGGGCTGCGGTGACCGAATTGCCGCCGAGGGTGCCCGCGCGTTCTCTGCGTGGTTGCCGGGAGAATCAACCATAGCGCTTCGGTATCACCGTTCCGGCGGTGATCGCCGATCTTCGCAATAGTTGCTGATCTGTCGCCCATCGCACGCAAAAATACGCTTGTTCAGCCCATATCCAGCGATAGATCCAGTGCGTAGCGTGCGAACCATGGCAATGAAAACCCATATCGTTCGCAGCGTCGGGGCCGCCGAGGACTTTCCGCGGTCACAGCATCTGGCCACGCTGATCGCCGAGGTGGCCACCGATCCGGTGGCGGTGACCGGCGAGGTCACCGACATGATCGTCAACCGCATCATCGACAACGCCGCGGTGGCCGCGGCGTCGGTCCTGCGCGGTCCGGTCCGCACCGCCCGCGCGCAGGCGTCGGCCCATCCACTGTCCGCCGCCTCGTCACGCCACGGCGCCACCGTCTTCGGACTGCCCGGCGCGCAGCGCGTTTCACCCGAGTGGGCGGCGTGGGCGAACGGGGTCGCGGTGCGCGAGCTCGACTTCCATGACACGTTCCTCGCGGCGGAGTACTCGCATCCGGGCGACAACATCGCGCCGATTCTGGCCGTCGGCCAGCACACGGGCCGGTCCGGCGCCGAGCTGATCCGCGGGCTCGCCACCGGCTACGAGATCCAGATCGACCTGGTGCGCGCGATCTGCCTGCACGAACACAAGATCGACCACGTCGCTCACCTCGGCCCGTCGGCCGCCGCGGGCATCGGCACGCTGCTCGGTCTCGATACCGAGACCATCTATCAGGCCGTCGGCCAAGCAGTGCACACCACGACTGCCACCCGGCAGTCCCGTAAGGGCGAGATCTCCAGCTGGAAGGCCTATGCCCCGGCGTTCGCCGGGAAGATGGCCGTCGAGGCGGTCGACCGGGCGATGCGTGGTGAAGGTGCGCCGGCGCCCATCTGGGAGGGTGCCGACGGCGTGATCGCCTGGTTGCTCGGCGGCACCGATGCCGAATACCAGGTGCCGCTGCCGACTCCGGGCACGGCCAAGCGCGCCATCCTCGACAGCTACACCAAGCAACACTCCGCCGAATACCAGAGCCAGGCCCCGATCGACCTCGCCCGCCGACTGCGCGAGCGGATCACCGACACCGCCCGCATCGCCTCGATCGTGCTGCACACCAGCCACCACACGCACTACGTGATCGGCACCGGATCCGGCGACCCGCAGAAGTTCGATCCGCACGCCAGCCGCGAGACCCTCGACCACTCGCTCCCCTATATCTTCGCGGTCGCCCTCCAGGACGGGACCTGGCATCACGAGCGCTCCTACGCGCCCGAGCGCGCCCAGCGACCCGACACGGTGGCGCTGTGGCGCAAGATCTCCACGGTCGAGGATCCCGAGTGGACGCGCCGCTATCACGCGACCGACCCGGCCGAGAAGGCCTTCGGCGCCCGTGCCGTGGTGACTCTCGACAACGGCGAGGTGATCGTCGACGAACTCGCGGTCGCCGACGCGCATCCACTGGGCGCGCGGCCGTTCGCGCGCGAGCAGTACGTCGAGAAGTTCCGCGTCCTCGCCGACGGTGTCGTGACGCCCGCCGAACAGGACCGTTTCCTCGATGCCGCCCAGCGCACACCGGAACTCGGCGCGGAGGAGCTCGATCAACTGAGCTTCACCGTCGACCCCGCGCTGTTCGACCGGCTGCCCACCGCACGGGAAGGACTGTTCTGATGACTGTTGCCGGATTGCTCGCCGCGCACACCACTGCCGCGCAGAAGCGCGCGAGTTTCCGCGCCGGGCTGGCCTCCGGGCGCCTGCAACGACTGCCGGGAGCGGTGAACCCGCTGGTGGCCAAGCTGATCCAGGAGATCGGATTCGACGGCGTCTACGTATCGGGCGCGGTGATCTCGGCCGAGCTGGCACTGCCCGATATCGGCCTGACCACGCTCACCGAGGTCGTCGAGCGTGGCCGCCAGATCGCCCGCGCCACCGATCTGCCCGTCCTCATCGACGCCGACACCGGCTTCGGTGAACCGATGAACGCCGCCCGCACCGTGGCCCTGCTGGAGGACGCGGGCCTGGCAGGTTGCCATCTGGAGGACCAGGTCAACCCGAAACGATGCGGCCATCTCGACGGCAAGGCGGTCGTCGACACCGCCGAGATGGTGCGCCGCATCCGGGCCGCGGTGGCGGTGCGCCGTGATCCTGACTTCGTGATCTGCGCCCGCACCGACGCGCGCGCGATCGAGGGTCTCGACGCGGCGATCGAGCGGGCGAGAGCCTACGTCGACGCGGGCGCGGACCTGATCTTCACCGAGGCGCTGGCCGAGGAGGCCGAGTTCGCGAAGTTCCGTGCCGCCGTGGATGTCCCGCTGCTCGCGAACATGACCGAATTCGGCAAGACGCCGTTGCTGAGCGCGCGGACACTGACCGACCTCGGCTACAACGCGGTGATCTACCCGGTCACCACGCTGCGCCTGGCGATGGGCGCGATCGAAGACGGTCTGCGCGAGATAGCCACGGCTGGAACGCAATCAGCACTACTGGACCGGATGCAGCACCGGTCTCGGCTCTACGAACTGCTCGGCTACCGGCACTACAACGCATTCGACTCCGGCATCTTCGACTTCACGGTGAGTGAGTGACGCCATGACCAGCGGACAGACAACGCAACCCGCCATCGCCAAGGGTTTGGCCGGGGTGGTGGTCGACACGACGAGCATCTCCAAGGTCGTCGCCGAGACCAACTCGCTGACCTACCGTGGCTACCCGGTACAGGACCTGGCCGCGCGCTGCGGTTTCGAGGAGGTCGCCTACCTGCTGTGGTACGGCGAACTCCCCGACGACGGTCAGCTGCAACTGCTCTGCCAGCGAGAACGGGCCCAGCGCCGGATCGATCGGTCGGTGCTCGCCCTGCTGGAGAAGATGCCGCAGACCTGCCACCCGATGGACGCCGTCCGCACGGTCGTGAGCTACCTCGGCACCGAGGACGCGGCCTCCGAGAGCACGAGTGAGCGCGAAAGGCTGGACTCCGCACTGCGATTGACCGCGCTGCTGCCGACGGTGATCGCGACGGCGATGCGCAGGCGCCGGGGGCTCGACCCGATCGCACCGCACTCCCAGCTCGGTTTCGCGGAGAATTTCCTGTACATGTGCTTCGGCGCGGTACCGGATCCGCGGATCGTGCGCGCGTTCGAGATCTCGCTGATCCTCTACGCCGAGCACGGTTTCAACGCCTCGACCTTCGCCGCTCGCGTGGTGACCTCCACCGGCTCGGACTCCTACAGCGCCATCACGGCGGCGATCGGCGCCTTGAAAGGGCGGCTGCACGGCGGCGCCAACGAGGCGGTGATGCACACGATGCTGGAGATCGCCGACCCCGCGCACGCGAAGGCGTGGATCGCCGAAACCCTCGAGGCCAAGCGCAAGGTGATGGGCTTCGGGCATCGTGTGTACCGCAACGGCGACTCCAGGGTGCCGACGATGAAGGCGGCCCTCGACGAGGTCGCGGCGGTGACCGGGGGACAGCACTGGGTCCGCATGTACGACGAACTCGCCGCCGCGATGGCCGAGAAGACCGGCATAGCGCCGAATCTCGACTTTCCGGCAGGGCCTGCCTACTACCTGATGGGCTTCGACATCGAGATGTTCACGCCGATCTTCGTGATGAGCCGGATCACCGGCTGGACCGCGCACATCGCCGAGCAGTCGGCCGCCAACGCGCTGATCCGGCCGCTGTCGGAGTATCACGGCGTGGCCCAGCGTGCGGTTCCGGTCGCCAGGGCGAGCTGAACCGAGCCACTGCCCCGGACGGAAATCTCCGTCCGGGGCAGTGGTCTGTGTGCCGCTCACCGTCGCGGTGGTCAGCTCCCGTCGGTCAGCGCAGTGCCGCGGCGGCCGTCACCAGATTGCGCAGCGACGCCTCGACCTCCACCGGTCCGCGGGTCTTCAGGCCGCAGTCCGGATTCACCCAGAGCCGTTCGGCCGGAACGGCTTTCAGCGCTGCGGACAGGGAGATCGTGATCTCCTCGACCGACGGCACCCGCGGCGAGTGGATGTCGTAGACGCCAGGCCCGACACCGAGCGCGAAACCGGCCGCGTTCAGATCGTCGAGGACCTCCATGTGCGAGCGCGCCGCCTCGATCGAGGTGACATCGGCGTCCAGGCCCGCGATCGCCGAGATGACCTCGCCGAACTCCGAGTAGCACAGGTGCGTGTGCACCTGGGTGGTGTCGGCGACGCCCGCGGTGGCGAGACGGAACGAGTCCACCGACCACCGCAGGTAGGCAGGCTGTTCGGCCGCGCGCAGCGGCAGCAGCTCGCGCAGGGCGGGCTCGTCGACCTGGATGATCCGCGCGCCCTGGGCTTCCAGGTCGACGGTCTCGTCCCGGATGGCGAGCGCGACCTGGCGGGCCGAGTCGTCCAGCGGCTGGTCGTCGCGGACGAACGACCACGCCAGAATGGTCACCGGGCCGGTGAGCATGCCCTTGACCGGCTTGGTGGTCAGCGACTGGGCGTACCCGATCCACGACAGCGTCATCGCCTCGGGCCGGGTGACATCGCCGAACAGGATCGGCGGACGCACGCAGCGGGTGCCGTAGGACTGCACCCAGCCCGCCTCGGTGACGGCGAAACCGTCGAGCAGTTCGGCGAAGTACTGCACCATGTCGTTGCGTTCGGGTTCACCGTGCACCAGCACGTCGAGACCGAGCTTTTCCTGCAGGGTGATCACGTCGGCGATCTCGGCCCGCATCCGCCGCACGTACTCGGCGTGGTCGATCTCGCCCTTGCGCAGCGCGGCACGGGCCAGCCGGATGGTCGAGGTCTGCGGGTAGGAGCCGATGGTGGTGGTCGGCAGCACCGGCAGGTCGAGGTGATCACGCTGCAGGGCGCGACGCTCGTCGGCGGGGGAGCGGGTCAGGTCGTTCTCGTCGAGCGCGGCCAGCCGGCCGCGGACCTGGTCGTTGTGCAGACGCGGATCGGTCCGGCGTGAGTCGGCGGCGGCGCGGGCCGCGGCCAGCTCGTCGGCGACGGCGTCGGCACCCGCGGTGAGGGCGGTGGCCAGGACGCGCACCTCGCCGACCTTCTCGGTGCCGAAGGCCAGCCACGAGCGCAGCCGTTCGTCCAGCCCGGTCTCCGGGGTCAGCGAATACGGCACGTGCAGCAGCGAGCACGAACTCGACACCGCCACCGCGTCGGCGCTGCCGAGCAGGTCGTCCAGGGTGCCGAGGGTGGCGTCGAGGTCGGCGCGCCAGATATTGCGGCCGTCGACCACACCCGCCACCACGAGCTTGCGGGACAGCGCGGGCAGTGCCGCGACCGCCGAGACGACGGCGCCCGCCGTGAAATCGAGAGCGATACCCTCGATTTCGGTGTCGGCCAGCGCCGCCAGTGCGGCATCGGGGTGCCCGAAGTAGGTGGCGACCAGGATCGCGGGGCGGTTCTGCGCGGCCGACAACGCACCGTAGGTCTGGCCGACCAGAGCGAGCTCCGCCTCCGTCAGGTCGGTGACCAGCACCGGCTCATCGATCTGTACCCACCGCGCGCCCGCGTCCGCCAGCTGGGCCAGCAGGTCGAGGTACAGCGGCACGAGCTCGGGCAGCCGCTCCAGCGCGGCGCCGTCGACGGCCTTGGCGAGCTTCAGGAAGGTGATCGGACCGATCACCACCGGCCGTGCGGGGACCCCGAGCTCGATCGCCTCGTCGAGTTCGGTCAGCAGCTTGCCCGGGTGCAGGGAAAAGGTGGTGGCCGCGTCGATTTCGGGCACCAGGTAGTGGTAGTTGGTGTCGAACCACTTGGTCATCTCCAGCGGAGCGACCGCGTCGGTGCCGCGCGCGGCCGCGAAATAGCGGTCGAGCGGATCGGCGATTGCGGCGACCCGCGCCGGCAGTGCGCCCAGCAGCTCCGCGGTGTCGAGCATCTGGTCGTAGTAGGAGAAGGTGCCCACCGGCACCGAATCCAATCCGGCCGCGGCGAGTTCGGTGAGCTGGGCGCGACGGAGCTGACGGCCGACCGCGTGCAGATGCGCGGCATCGGCGCGGCCCGCCCAGTAGGACTCGGTGGCGCGCTTGAGTTCCCGGTTCGGGCCCACTCGCGGTAGACCGAGAACCGTTGCGGTGAACGGGGTATGCGAAACAGTCACGGAGATTCTCCAGTGTCGTGCAGGGAGAGCCGCCGCCTTTTCGCGGGCACACGCCACACAGCCGACAGAGTCGCGAAAAGATCCGACAGGTCGGCATCGGTGGTCCGCGCGCCCGATCCACGAGGCGGTGGCCGCCGGATACGGCGTATCCGGCACAGTCGGCAGGTCTTCGGACTCGCGGGCACCGGTCGTGTGATCGACCGACCTACTGGCCGTCGCTTCCCAGGCGTGCAGCCCAGTGCTGATGACGGCGGTCGTTCCTGCTCACCGCTGCGGGACAGTCCCGGATTCTCACCGGGTTCCCTCTCACCCGATGCGGAACATGATCCGCACCCGGGTTTCGACGCCTGCGCGGGAGGTCGGGGCTCCGACTCTTCCACCGCGCACGCGAACCAGCTGCCCGCTCAGCATAGGCCCTCAGCGGGGCCACGGGTCACCGCCCCATCCCGAACACGGCCGTGACCTGCGGTTGCGCCCACGCCGTCCGTGCGCACCGCGCACCGCTGCGCACGGTGAGATGTGACGGCCCGATGAACGCAACTTCGCAGGTAGGCAGGTGTGCGGTGTGAAGATTGCTGCGAAGCCACCTTGCGTGTCCGGCCCCGGCTCGTGGCCGGGTACCGTAGGCCAATGTTCTCGAAAGTCTTGGTCGCAAATCGTGGTGAGATCGCTATCCGTGCCTTCCGCGCGGCCTACGAACTCGGCATCGGAACGGTCGCGGTGTTCCCGTACGAGGATCGCAATTCCGTGCATCGCCTGAAGGCGGCCGAGTCCTATCAGATCGGCGAAGAGGGTCATCCCGTTCGCGCGTATCTGTCGATCGAGGCCATCATCGACGCAGCGGTGGCCGCCGGCGCCGACGCGATCTACCCCGGCTACGGCTTCCTGTCGGAGAACCCCGACCTCGCCGCGGCCTGTGCCGCCGCGGGCATCACCTTCATCGGCCCCACCGCCGAGATCCTGGAGATGGCGGGCAACAAGGCCACGGCCATCGCGGCGGCGAAGGCGGCCGGACTGCCGACCCTGAAGTCCAGCGAGCCCTCGGCCGATATCGACGAATTGCTCACCGCCTCGGCCGAACTCGAATACCCGATCTTCGTCAAGGCCGTCGCCGGTGGCGGTGGTCGTGGCATGCGCCGGGTGGCCGCACCCGAGCAGCTGCGTGAGTCGATCGAAGCCGCGTCGCGCGAAGCCGAGTCGGCGTTCGGCGATCCGACGGTGTTCCTCGAGCAGGCGGTGGTGAACCCGCGCCACATCGAGGTGCAGATCCTGGCCGACCAGCACGGCAATGTCATGCACCTGTTCGAGCGGGACTGTTCGCTGCAGCGTCGCCACCAGAAGGTGATCGAGCTCGCGCCCGCCCCGAACCTGTCACCGGAACTGCGCGAGCGTATCTGCGCCGACGCGGTGGCCTTCGCCCGTCAGATCGGCTACATCAACGCGGGCACCGTGGAGTTCCTCCTGGACGAGCGCGGCAACCACGTGTTCATCGAGATGAACCCGCGCATCCAGGTGGAGCACACGGTCACCGAGGAGATCACCGACGTCGACCTGGTGCAGTCGCAGCTGCGCATCGCGGCGGGCGAATCCCTCGCCGACCTGGGGCTGAGCCAGGAGACGGTGCAGATTCGCGGCGCCGCCCTGCAGTGCCGCATCACCACCGAGGACCCGGCCAACGGCTTCCGCCCCGACACCGGCCGCATCACCGCCTACCGCACCCCCGGCGGCGCGGGCATCCGCCTCGACGGCGGCGCGAACCTCGGCGCCGAGATCGGCGCCTACTTCGACTCGATGCTGGTGAAGCTCACCTGCCGTGGTCGTGACCTGCCCGCCGCGGCCGCGCGTGCCCAACGCGCACTGGCCGAATTCCGCATTCGCGGCGTGACGACCAACATCCCGTTCCTGCTGTCGGTGCTCGACGACCCCGATTTCCAGGCGGGCCGGGTGACCACCTCGTTCATCGACGAGCGTCCCGAACTGCTCACCTCGCGTGGGTCGGCCGACCGTGGCACCAAGATCCTGACCTATCTGGCCGACGTCACCGTCAACAAGCCCAACGGTGACCGCCCGACCACGGTGTACCCCTACGACAAGCTGCCCGCTGTCGACCTCACGCTGCCGCCGCCGGACGGTTCGCGCCAGCGTCTGCTCACTCTCGGACCGGACGGCTTCGCGAAGGCCCTGCGCGAGCAGAAGGCGCTCGGCGTCACCGACACGACCTTCCGTGACGCACACCAGTCGCTGCTGGCCACCCGTGTCCGCACCAACGGTCTGCTCGGTGTGGCGGGTCATGTCGCGCGGCTGACCCCCGAACTGCTCTCGATCGAAGCCTGGGGCGGCGCGACTTACGATGTGGCACTGCGGTTCCTGCACGAGGACCCCTGGGAGCGCCTGGCCGCGCTGCGCGAAGCCGTGCCGAACATCTGCTTGCAGATGCTGCTGCGTGGTCGCAACACCGTCGGTTACACGCCCTACCCGGAACAGGTCACGCGCGCTTTCGTGTCCGAGGCCGCCACCACCGGTATCGACATCTTCCGCATTTTCGACGCGCTCAACAACGTCGACCAGATGCGCCCGGCGATCGACGCGGTTCGCGAAACCGGTACCGCCGTAGCCGAAGTGGCGCTCAGCTACACCGGCGACCTGCTCGACCCGAACGAATCGCTCTACACCCTCGACTACTACCTGAAGCTGGCCGAACAGATCGTCGACGCGGGCGCGCACGTCCTCGCGATCAAGGACATGGCCGGCCTGCTGCGCGCCCCCGCCGCCGCGAAACTCGTGACCGCACTGCGCAGTAACTTCGATCTGCCGGTGCACGTGCACACCCACGACACCCCCGGCGGCCAGCTGGCCACCTACCTGGCGGCCTGGCAGGCCGGGGCCGACGCGGTCGACGGCGCGTCCGCGGCCATGGCGGGCACCACCTCACAGCCCGCGCTGTCGGCGATCGTGGCCGCCACCGCGCACACCGATCGCGACACCGGTCTGAACCTGCAGAACGTGTGCGATCTCGAGCCGTACTGGGAGGCGTTGCGCAAGGTCTACGCGCCGTTCGAGTCGGGTCTGCCCGCGCCGACCGGTCGTGTGTACACCCATGAGATCCCGGGTGGTCAGCTGTCGAACCTGCGTCAGCAGGCGATCGCGCTCGGCCTCGGTGACCGGTTCGAAGAGGTCGAGGCCAAGTACGCGGCCGCCGACCGGCTGTTGGGTCGCCTGATCAAGGTGACCCCGTCGTCCAAGGTCGTCGGTGACCTCGCGCTCGCCCTGGTCGGCACCGGTGTCGACATCGAGGACTTCGCCGCCGATCCGGGCCGCTACGACATCCCCGATTCGGTGATCGGCTTCCTGCGCGGCGAGCTCGGCACCCCGGCCGGTGGCTGGCCGGAGCCGTTCCGCAGCAAGGCGCTGGCCGGGCGTAACGAGCCCAAGCCCGAGACCCCGCTGAGCCCGGCGGATCAGAAGGCGCTCGACGGCTCGTCCGCCGAGCGTCGCGCCACGCTGAACCGGCTGCTGTTCCCCGGCCCGACCGCCGAGTTCAACGCCCACCGTGAGAAGTACGGCGACACCACCGGGCTGTCGGAGAACCAGTTCTTCTACGGCCTGCGCCGCGGCGAAGAGCACCGCGTGCAGCTGGAGAAGGGCGTCACCCTGCTCATCGGCCTCGAGGCGATCTCCGAGCCCGACGAGAAGGGCATGCGCACGGTGATGTGCATCATGAACGGGCAGTTGCGCCCGGTCGCGGTGCGTGACCGGTCCGTCGCGTCCGAGGTGCCCGCGGCGGAGAAGGCGGACAAGAACAACGCGGGCCACATCGCGGCACCGTTCGCCGGTGTGGTCACCCTGGCGGTGTCCGAGGGCGACGAGATCCACGCCGGCGACACGGTCGGCACCATCGAGGCGATGAAGATGGAAGCGGCCATCACCGCGCCGCGCGGTGGCGTGGTGGGCCGGATCGCGACCACCAAGGTGGCCCAGGTCGAGGGCGGCGACCTGCTGGTGGAACTGGTCGCACGCGAGTCGGAATGACACGCATCGTCGCGGGTGTGGCGGGCGGGCGGCGCTTGAAGGTGCCGCCCGCCGGTACCCGGCCCACCTCCGATCGGGTGCGCGAAGCGCTGTTCAGCGCGATCGACGCCCGCCTCGATCTGGACGGGACGCTGGTCCTGGACCTGTACGCGGGCTCGGGGGCGCTGGGATTGGAAGCGCTGTCGCGCGGGGCGCAGCGGGCGCTGCTCGTCGAGTCCGATCGCAAGGCGGGCGAAGTGGTGCGCGCCAATATCGCCGAGCTCGGTCTGCCCGGTGCCGAACTGCGGCTCGGCAGCGTGTCCTCGGTGCTGAAGCAGGCCGCGCCGAGGGCCTACGACGTGGTGTTCTCGGATCCGCCCTACGACGTGAGCACCGACGACGTGATCGCCGACCTCACCGCGCTCGCGAACAACGGCTGGCTCGCGCCGGAAGCGCTGGTGGTGGTGGAACGGTCGAGCCGGTCACCCGAGATCACCTGGCCCGCAGGCTATGTGGCGTTGAAGACACGCAAATACGGGGAGACCAGAGTCGAGCTGGCCGAGTTCGGTGCTAGCGTCTGAGGTATGGCTGCAGCACTGTGCCCCGGCTCCTTCGACCCGGTCACCAACGGTCACCTCGACGTGTTCGCTCGCGCGGCCGCCCAGTTCGACGAGGTGATCGTCACCGTCAACGTGAACCCCAAGAAGCAGGGCATGTTCACCGTCGAGGAGCGCATGGAACTGCTGCGCGAATCCGTCGCCCACCTGCCGAATGTGCGCGTCGCCTCCTGGCAGGGCCTCACGGTGGACTTCGCCAAGCAGGAGGGGATCAGTGCGATCGTCAAGGGCCTGCGTGACGCGGGCGACTTCGGCTACGAGCTCCAGATGGCCCAGATGAACCACAAACTGGCCGGCGTGGACACCTTCTTCATCGCCACCAACCCGTCGCTGAGCTTCCTGTCCAGCTCGCTGGTCAAGGAAGTGGCGGCCTACGGCGGCGACGTGAGCGACATGCTCCCGCCCGCTGTCCACAAGCGTCTGCTGGACCGCCTGGCCGAGCGCAAGGGCTAGGAAGTCGCGGGCAGGCGGAACAGTCCACGCAGGGCGAGGAATCGCATGCCGCCGACCGCGGCGGTGATGGCCAGGACCGTCAGTGCCTGCGTGATGTCACCCAGTCCGGGTGCCCAGAAATCCAGTCCGGCCAAACACGCGGTGGTGATCGCGAGTCCGATCAACGCGATCCCGCCACCTTCCCACTGCGCCGTGAACCAGGTGACCCGGTCGGTGGCGTGGAACGTGAGCTGACGGTGGAATTCGTTGGCGATGACCGTGCTGACCACCGATCCGGCCACATTGGCGATCAGCGGGCCGATGCCGTGCATCGCGAAGAACAGCAGCACATAGGCGATATTGCTCGAGCCGCCGACGAGGGCGAAGCGGAAGAGCTGGGGAAGCGCGCGATCGCCGCGCAGGTACGTGAGCGCGCCCTCGAACTGCGGGCGCAGCGCGGGTGCGACTTCACTCGGCGTCACCACGGGGAACGGACCGGTCCAGGGAGTGAACATGCCCGCGACGTGCGACACCGGACTCCTAGGAGTTTCCAGGAGGGTCATGTTCGACTCCGATCCCAAATGAACAGACGTCGAGGAGTACAACAGCGAAAAAGTTGCGGTGCTTCCCGGCGGACGGCGTTGTCGTGCTTACCGATGGTAGCCGAAGTGGAGGGCTGCACTCCACTTGATATCTGTGCGATCTTGGACACTGTCGCGACACACCGCGACGACATTCGGCGCAGCCGCCCCGGACAGGCACACTGGGCGTCGGCGGTAGTGGTTTCGCCGTGAGTCCGCAGGAGGGTAGTGAGCATGTATCGCGTATTCGAAGCACTCGACGAACTGGTCGCCATCGTCGAAGAGGCGCGTGGCATCCCGCCGACCCGCAGTTGCATCGTGCCGCGCGGCGATGTCCTCGAGCTGCTCGACGACGTCCGCGACGCGCTGCCCGGTGAACTCGACGACGCCCAGGACGTGCTCGATCACCGCGACAAGATCGTCGGCGACGCCCGCAGCGGTGCCGAAACGACGGTCACCACGGCCAATGAGCAGGCACGCACCACCATCGACAAGGCGCGCGCCGAGGCCGATCGCATCCTCGCCGACGCCAAGGACCACGCCGACCGGATGGTCGCCGAGGCCACCGCCCACGCCGACCGCCTGGTGACGTCGGCCCAGGCCGAGGCCGATCAGGTCGTCGCCGACGGCAACGCCGAGTACGACGAGCTCACCGCTCGCGCCCAGATCGACGCCGACCGGGCCATCGAAGCGGGTAAGGCCTCCTACGAGCGTTCGGTCGCCGACGGGAAGGCCGAGCAGGCCCGCCTCGTCGCGCAGACCGAGGTCGTTCGGGTCGCGCACGCCGAATCCGCCCGTCTGATCGACGAGGCCCAGGCCGAGTCCGATCGGGTGCGCACCGAATGCGACGACTACGTCGACGAGCAGATGGCCGATTTCGGCAACAGGCTCGCATCCATGGAGGAGACGCTCAACACCACCCGGCGCTCGATCACCCGCGGCCGCCAGCAGATGCGCGGCGCACCAGCCGCCGAATACCCGGAATACGCTGCCGAGCACCGGCGCTGACCTGTCCTGGCGCCCAGCGCGCGTTTTGAGTTCCGGCGGGGTCCTGCCGTACTGTGGAGTGGTTGCCCATTATCCCCTCGACGGTAAGTGAGTCCGTGATGTCCGCCGGTTCCGGTTCGTCCGCGCGTCCACGCAAGACCAGTGGTCCTGTGTCGGAGGCGGGCTTTGTGCTGGATGTCCGCAATCTCGGCCGTCGGCCGGGAACCATGCGGGAGCTGCGTCGCACGGTCACCGACCACGAGCGGCTGGGTCTCGACCTGATCGCCATCCCGGCCGATGCCGAGGTGGAACTCGATCTGCAATTGCAGGCGGTCTCGGAGGGTGTGCTGGTCACCGGCACGGCGTCCGGGCCGACGGCCGGGGAGTGCTCGCGCTGCCTCGAACCGTTCGAGGACCAGGTGGAGATTCGTCTGACGGAGTTGTTCGCGTATCCGGACAGCACCACCGAGCAGACGACCGAGGATGCCGAGGTCTACCGCATGGAAGACGACCTCGTCGACCTCGAGCCGGTGATCCTCGACGCCATCGGGCTGGAGCTTCCGCTGCAGCCGCTGTGCTCGCCGGACTGCGCGGGCCTGTGCCCCGAGTGCGGTGTGCGGATGGCGATTGCGGGTCCTGATCATGGGCATGAGATACTGGACCCTCGCTGGGCGAAGTTGGCGAATTTTGCCACTGACGAGCCCGGTACCGGCGACCCCGCCTGAGGGTTCCACCACCAAGACCAAACCGCTGCCGCGGCATCTGATGCCGGTGTAGTCAGCGAAAACCAAGAGGAGAAGTAGCCGTGGCTGTTCCCAAGCGTCGGATGTCGCGTTCCAACACCCGGTCGCGGCGCAGCCAGTGGAAGGCCACCGCGCCGACCCTGGTCACCTGCCCGAACCGCGCGTGTGGTGAGAAGACCCTCCCGCACATCGCGTGCCCGTCCTGCGGCACCTACAAGGGCCGCCAGGTCACCTCTGCAGTCTGATCGTTGTAGATCATTCCTAGCAACGTGACAGCCAGTAAAGACAATGTAGGCGCGGCGGATCACGCCAGCCTGCTCACCGCCCTCGGTGTCGACGTACGACCGGAGCTTCTGCGCCTAGCGCTGACGCACCGGTCGTACGCGTACGAGAACGGCGGTTTGCCGACCAACGAGCGCCTGGAATTCCTCGGCGACTCGGTACTCGGCCTCAGCATCACCGAGCGCCTGTATACCGAGCATCCGGAGAAATCCGAGGGTGAACTCGCGAAACTGCGCGCCAGTGTGGTGAACATGCACGCGCTCGCCGAGGTGGCGCGTGGTCTCGGCGACGGCGGTCTCGGTCAGTATCTGCTGCTCGGCAAGGGCGAAGAGCTCACCGGCGGCCGCGACAAGCCGAGCATCCTCGCCGACGGCATGGAGTCGTTGCTCGGTGCGGTGCACCTCGAGCACGGCATCGAAACCGCGCGCGGTGTGGTGCTGCGGCTGTTCGCCGATCTGCTCGAGCGCGGCCCCCGCATGGGCGCCGGCCTCGACTGGAAGACCAGCCTGCAGGAGCTCACCGCCGAACGTGGTCTCGGTGTGCCCGCCTACGAGATCACCTCCACCGGACCGGACCACAACAAGGAGTTCACCGCCACCACGGTGATCGCCGGTCATCCGTACGGTTCGGGCATCGGCCGGTCCAAGAAGGAAGCCGAGCAGAAGGCTGCCGGTACGGCCTACAAGGCGTTGACCGCCGAATCCACAGACAACGCCTGACCCGTGCCCGAACTGCCCGAGGTCGAGGTTGTCCGGCGCGGTCTCGCCGATCACGCCGTCGGCCGGGCGATCGATACCGTCACCGTCACCCACCCGCGGGCCGTGCGCAGGCACGCCGCGGGTGGTGCTGATCTGGCGGCCCGGCTCACCGGGTTGCGGATCGACTCCGCGCAGCGCCGCGGGAAGTATCTCTGGCTCACCTTCGACGAGCCTGACACCGCACTGGTCGTGCATCTGGGCATGAGCGGTCAGATGCTGGTGCAGCCCGCCGACGCTCCCGTCGAGAAACACGCGCACATCCGGGCCGTGCTCGGTGACGGCGCCGAATTGCGCTTCGTCGATCAGCGCACCTTCGGCGGCTGGGCGCTGGCCGACCTCGTCGAGGTGAACGGGACCGTGGTGCCCGATTCCGTGGCCCATATCGCCCGCGATCCGCTCGACCCACTGTTCGATCGCGAGGCCGTGGTCGCGGCCATCCGTGCCAAGAACACCGAGATCAAACGAGTGCTGCTCGACCAGACGGTCATCTCGGGCATCGGCAATATCTACGCCGACGAAGCACTGTGGCGGGCCGGACTGCACGGCACCCGCGTCGCCGCCGAACTCACCCGCCCGGTCGTGCGTACCCTGCTCGACGGGGTCAGCGCGGTCATGACCGAAGCGCTGGCCGTCGGTGGCACCTCCTTCGACGCCCTGTACGTGAATGTGAACGGCGAATCCGGCTATTTCTCCCGGTCACTGGCCGCTTACGGGCGTGAGGACGAACCGTGCGATCGGTGTGCGACGCTGCTGGTGCGGGAACAGTTCATGAATCGGTCGTCGTTTTCCTGTCCGAAGTGTCAACGGAAGCCGCGCCGCCGCTGATCCGGGCACGCTAACGTTTCCTCTGACAGGTCGTGACAGACCGGGTCCGTGCAGGGAGGACGTTATGCGCAAGCTGACCTATTTCGTGGCATCGACAATCGACGGTTTCATCGCCGCCGAGGACGGAACGCTGGACTTCTTCCCGGTAGGCGGTGATCACGGGCCCGCGATCATCTCGCAGTACCCGGAAACCCTGCCCACCAAGGTGCGCGAGGCGCGCGGGATCGCGGCGGGCAACATCTACTTCGACACCGTGATCATGGGCCGCAAGACCCACGACTTCGGGGTACGCACCGGCACCGCCAGCCCGTACGAGCACCTGCGCCAGTACGTGGTGTCCACGACACTGCCCGAATCGCCCGCTCCCGGCGTGGAATTGATCGCCGAGGATCCGGTCGCCGCGGTGCGTGAGCTCAAACGCGAAGACGGACTGGGGATCTGGCTCTGCGGTGGCGGTGAACTGGCGCAGGCGCTGCTGCCCGAGATCGACCAGGTGTTCCTGAAGCTGCACCCGGTGGTCCTCGGCACCGGCAGGCCGCTGTTCGGCGGCGGGGCGAAACTGCCCGCGCCGGAGAAGTTCCGGGTGATCACCAGCCGGGTGTACGCCGACGGCGTCGCGTTCCTCAAGTACGGCCGGATCAAGTAGCCGCGATGACATCGGCGGCGAGTCCGGGTCCGGTGGCGGCACTGCGCGAGGTCGGGTTCTGGCTCGAACGCGGTCGTGCCGAAACACACCGGGTGAAGGCTTACCGCCGGGCCGCCGATGTCATCGCCGGGCTCGCCGAGGACGAGGTGGCCACGCGCGCACGCGAACACAGTTGGCGTGAGCTCGCCGGAATCGGGCCCAAGACGGCGGCCATCATCGAGCAGGCATGTGCCGGTGAGGTTCCCGGCTATCTTGCCGAGCTCCGCGCACAGGCGAAGCCGATCGCGCCCGCGGGCGAAGAACTGCGCAAGGCGCTGCGCGGTGATCTGCACACCCACTCGGACTGGTCCGACGGGGGAAGCCCGATCGCCGAGATGATGGGCGTCGCGGCCGCGCTCGGCCACGAATACTGTGCGCTGACAGACCATTCGCCGCGTCTCAAGGTCGCCAACGGCCTGTCCGCCGACCGGCTGCTGCGCCAACTCGACGTGATCGCCGAACTCAACGAGCAGATGGCGCCGTTTCGCATCCTCACCGGTATCGAGGTCGACATCCTCGACGACGGCACCCTCGACCAGCGGGCAGATCTGCTCGAACGCCTGGATGTCGTTGTCGCCAGCGTGCACTGGCACCTGCGCGACGACAGCGACACCATGACCAAGCGCATGGTCTACGCCGTCGCGAACCCCCATGTCGATATCCTGGGCCACTGCACCGGTCGCCTGGTGGAAGGGTCTCGCGGCACCCGTCCGGAGTCGTCGTTCGACGCCGAACTCGTCTTCGAAGCCTGCCGTCGCTACGGCACCGCTGTCGAGATCAACAGCCGCCCCGAACGCCGTGATCCACCCGGGCGTTTGATCGAGCTGGCCGTCGAGATGGACTGCTTGTTCTCCATCGACACCGACGCGCACGCGCCGGGCCAGCTGGCCTGGCAGGGGTACGGATGCGAGCGCGCGCTGGCGCACGGGGTGACGGCCGAGAAGGTGATCGATACCTGGCCGGTCGAGGAGCTGCTCGCCTGGTGTTCGGAATCGAATGGGTGAAGTCTTGCCCAACAACTGATTTCGATCTCCGATCGGCCGAATCCCGCCTGGTACACATCAACTCGCTGATCGAACTTGTTTAGTGGGGGGATTGATGGATATTCCGGTGGAGCTCATCCTGTCCGCGATCGGCCTCGTAGTGGCCTCGGCGGCGTTCGTCCGCGAATTCGTCCTGGTCGGGCGGCGTCGGCTGGGGTACCGCTTCCAGATGGACACGCCGGTGACCGGCGAGACGGACACCGCGTCGCTGGTCGGTGCCTTGGCGAATCTGAGCACCCCGGAAGCCGGTGGGCCACAGCTGGACCTGGCCAAGCTGTCGGTGGTGCTGGTCCGCGTCGAGAACAGCGGCACGCTCGCCATCGACCCCGACGACTACACGATGAGTGGAACCGATCCACGTGTCGGACTTCATGTCACGTTCCCCGGCCGTGAGGTCATCGGTCTGGCGGTGACCGAGCTGGACGGGCCGCTCTCCGACAATCTCGGCCCCGGATCGGGCATCGGCAAGCGGGCCAGAGGCGAGGGCGAGAACTTCGCCGGCATCATCGATCTGCCGAAGGTGCAGCTCGAACGACGCCAGCACTACAAGATTCTGGCGGTGCTGAAGCGGGTACACGGTGACGGGGAGCCGGCGGAACCGGTGCTGACCGGGCGGGTCAAGCGGGGCAAGGTCGTCGAGACCACGAGTCACTCCGGCCCGTCGAAGAAACTGATGGCGCTGACGGGATTCCTGGTCGCGCTGATCGCGGTGCAAGCGGTACTCGCCCTGCAACCGGACCCGCCACCGCGTGACTGCGCGGAGGGTGAGCTCACCCTGGTCGGTTCCACCGCGATGGCGCCGATGATTCGCACGGCCGCGCAGAACTACGCAAAGACCTGCACCGGAGCGAAATTCACCTTCGACTTCGCGGGAACCTCCAACGGGCTCGTCGAGCTGGTCCAGACCGGCCCGACGCAGGAGATGCTCGCGATCAGCGATGGTCCCAAGGGCAACGGCTTCGACAAACTGATCGAGTATCAATTGGCTCTCAGTTCCTTCTCGATCGTGACCCACCCGGGTGTCGAGCTGCCGAATCTCACGACGCAGCAGGTCCGTGATCTGTACCGGGGAAACATCAAGAACTGGAACCAGATCGGTGGGCCCGATCAGCCGGTGGTGCTGATCGACCGGGAGGCGGGTTCCGGTACCCGAACGGCGCTCGAGAATCGGTTGCTCGAAGGTAACCGCAAGGTGTTCCCGTTCATCCCGTGCGCCGGAAGGCCATCGGAGGGCGAACAATGCGAGGTCAAGACCACCGAGGGGGTGGCATCGTTCGTCGCGCGGACCCCAGGCGCGGTGGGGTACATGGAGACTTCGGCGGTCAGCGGCGAGGTGAAACTCGTCGCGCTGGACGGGGTCAGCGCGTCGGAGGACACCATGAAGATGCGGACATACCCGCTCACGGTGGTGGAGTACGCCGATACACACGGGCAGGTGGCCGGTGATTCGCTAGCGGCTCAGTTCATCGACTACCTGATGCACGGTCAGGGCAGGGCCACTATTCGGGAGTTCGGCAATATTCCGTGCCTCGATTCGGTTGGACAGGCAATCTGTACGCCGTAGACCGCCTCTGACCGCGTAATCTCCTGCCGTGGTAGGGAATCGATATAGAACATTTCCAGCAACACGCTGGTTTACTCTGCGGTAGCGGGGTACGTTCCTTGACGGCCCCTCTGTTCAGACGGGCACCCGAAACGGTGCGCATCGCGTCTGGCCAGGCCAACCATGCCCCATGGACGGCGGTGAAGCTCTCGTCTCCACCTCCGCCGAGGCGGCCATCTCTTGTTCGCGCAAGTGTTGCGAGGTTGCGTCCCTGGAAGGAAGGTCATGAGTACAGACACGTCGGCAATGTCGCCGACCGGTTTGTCCGCGTCCGATCTCTATTCGATCGATCACCACGGTGGTCCCTTGCGGATCGCGATGGTTGTTCCACCGTATTTCGACGTTCCACCCAAGGCCTACGGCGGCGTCGAGGCCGTAGTCGCCGATCTGGTCGACTCCCTGTGTGAGCGCGGCCATCACGTCACCCTGTTCGGTGCGGGTGTCGACGGTACCCAGGCGGATTTCGTTCCGCTGTGGGACCGGATCCAGCCCGAACGGCTGGGCGACCCGTTCCCGGAAATCGTGCACGCGCTGCGGGTGCGCCGCGCCATCGAGCGGCTGGCCGATACCGAAGGCATCGACCTGGTCCACGACCACACGTTCGCAGGCCCGCTGAACGCGCCCGCCTACGCCAATCTCGGGCTGCCGACAGTGGTCACCGTGCACGGCCCGGTGCAGGACGACTGCTACCGCTATTACAAGGAACTGGGCGAGGAGTGCTCGCTCGTCGCGATCAGCGACCGTCAGCGCGCGCTGGCGCCCGATCTGCCGTGGGCGGGCCGGGTCCACAACGCGCTGCGTCCTGATCAGTGGCCGTTCCAGACCGAGAAGCAGGACTACGCGCTGTTCCTCGGCCGGTTCAGCGACGACAAGGGCCCGCATCTGGCGCTGGACGCCGCCCACGCCGCCGGCATGCCGCTGATCCTGGCGGGCAAGTGCAGTGAGCCGCCGGAGAAGGCCTATTTCGAGAAGTTCGTGCAGCCGCGGATGACCGATCAGGATCAGATGTTCGGTCTCGCCGACGCGGCCGCCAAGCGTAAGCTGCTCTCCGGAGCTAAGTGTCTGCTGTTCCCCATTCGATGGGAGGAGCCGTTCGGCATGGTGATGATCGAGGCGATGATCTGCGGTACGCCGGTGGTCGCGTTGCGTGGCGGTGCGGTGAGCGAAGTGGTGGTCGACGGGGTGACCGGGCGGATCTGTGACGATCCGGCCGAGTTGCCCGAGGCCATCGCCGAAGTTCAGACCTACGATCCTGCGGTCTGCCGCAAGCACGTGGTCGACAACTTCAGCGCCGACACCCTCGGCCGCGGCTACGAGCAGGTGTACCGGGAACTGCTCGCCCGCACCACGATCGGGTACGACACCGCGTATGCGATGCCGATGCCCGTCGGGGTGGCGGCCAACGGGCGCGCATGAGCACCGACAGCGCCTCGGCGCCGAGCCCCCTCAACGCGGGGGAACCCGCGGGGCTCGGTGGCGGCGGCGGCAACATCACCCTTGTCGAAGGCGGCACGTTCTGCCTGTCCGACCGGCTCGGCGATATCGAGCCGGGTAAGCCGCAGGGCCTGTTCTTCCGTGACGCCAGGGTGATCTCGCGCTGGGAGCTGATGATCGACGGCAAACGGCCCGAGGCGCTGTCGGTGTTGAGCCCGGAGGCTTTCGCGGCACGGTTCGTGCTACGCAGGCCGCCGCAACAGGGTCGGGCCGACAGCACCCTGCTCGTGGTGCGCGATCGGCTCGTCGCCGAGGGCATGCACGAGCTGATCACGCTGGAGAACATGAGCCGTGAGGCGACAGCGGTGGTGCTCGAACTGCACGTCGACGCCGATTTCGTCGACCTGTTCGCGGTGAAGGAAGGCCGGACCCACGGGCGCCGGGCGGAGATGACCACCACCGACGGTGAATTGCTGTTGCACGACCGCGCCGATCTGTCGCGTGGGCTCGCGCTCACCTCGACCGTCGAGCCGATGGTGTTGCCCGGCACCATGATCTGGCGGGTCGTGGTCCCCGCGGGCGGACGCTGGCAGACCGAGATCACCGCCCAGCCGGCGGGCGCCGCGCAACGCCCGCAGATCGCGGGGACACCGGGCGAGCGATATCGGGCCAGCGAGCCCGTGCGCAAGATCCAGGCCTGGCGAGCCACCGCCACCGATATCTCCGCGGATTCGGGCCTGCTCAACCAGATCCTGCGGCGCACCGAAAGCGATCTCGGCGCCTTGCAGATCCACACCGATTCGGGCACCAACCGGCCCTTCGTGGCCGCGGGTGCGCCGTGGTTCATGACGCTGTTCGGCCGGGACTCCCTGCTCACGGCGTGGATGTCGCTGCCACTGGAAACCGATCTGGCACTGGGCACTTTGCAGCAGCTGGCCGAATTGCAAGGGCAGACGATCGATCCTCTCGTCGAAGAGGAGCCGGGCCGGATCATGCACGAGATGCGGCGCGGTCCCTCGGTCGGGCAGGTGCTGGGCGGACAGATCTATTACGGAACCGTCGACGCCACACCGCTTTTCGTGATGCTGCTCGCCGAATGTCTGCGATGGGGCGCGGATCCGGCGTCGATCGCCACCCTGCTGCCCGCGGCCGACGCCGCGATCAGCTGGATCACCGATTTCGGTGACCGCGACGACGACGGTTTCGTCGAATACGTGCGCGCCACCGATCGCGGCCTGATCAATCAGGGCTGGAAGGACAGTTTCGACGGAATCAACGACGCCGCGGGACATATCGCCGAGGCCCCGATCGCGCTGGCCGAGGTCCAGGGATATGTGTACGCGGCGTTCCTGGCCCGTGCGGAGCTCGCCGACCAGTTCGATGACCCCGAGCTGGCCGTGCGAATGCGGGAGCGGGCCGACGAGTTGCGAACCAAGTTCGCCGAACAGTTCTGGCTACCCCATTACGGGTGGTACGCGGTGGCCTTGGACGGACGTAAACGGCAGGTCGACGCGCTGACCAGCAATGCGGCACACTGTCTGTGGTCGGGCATCGCGACCGACGAGCACGCCGAGATCCTCATCCGCAATCTGTCCCGGGCGGAGATGGATTCGGGCTTCGGGCTGCGGACGTTGGCTTCCGATATGGGCGCCTACAACCCGATGAGTTACCACTGTGGGTCGATCTGGCCGCACGACACGGCGATCGCTGTCGCCGGGTTGATGCGATACCAGCATGTGCCGGGCGCGGTGGAACTGGCGACGAAGCTGTCGGGTGGTCTGCTCGATGCCGCCGCGGCGTTCGACGGCCGGTTGCCCGAGCTGTTCTGTGGCTTCCCGCGTGCGAGATTCGCTGCGCCCGTGCCGTATCCGACGTCGTGTTCGCCCCAGGCCTGGGCCAGTGCGGCGCCGTTGCTGCTGGTTCGGTCGTTCCTCGGGCTCGATCCCGATGTGCCGGCCAGGACATTGACGCTGCGGCCGCAGATTCCCCCGGCCTGGGGGTGTGTGCGGATGTCGGAGTTCCGGCTCGGCGACGGGGTGACGGTGGATCTCGAGGTGTGCGGCTCGGCGGTGACCGTGACGGGCTTGCCCGAGGGCTGGGCTCTGATCACCGACGAGGAGTAGAGCGCGGAATCGGGGCCGCAACCTGCGATGGTTGCGGCCCCGATCGCTGTGCTTCAGCCCGCGAACGGGTAGCGGGCGTCGAGATCGAGGTTGAGTTCGACGACGTTCACCCGTGGCTCACCGAGGAATCCGAGCGTGCGCCCGTCGGTGTGCGCGGCGAGTAGTTCGCGCACCTGGGCGGCGGTGATGCCGCGCGCCTTCGCGACCCGCTCGACCTGGATGGCCGCGTACTCGGGGGAGATGTGCGGGTCGAGTCCGCTGCCGCTCGCGGTGACCGCGTCGGCGGGGACCGTGGCCTCGGCCGGTGCGTCGCCGAGGATCGGGATGATCCGGCCGACGGCGTAGTCCTCGCCCTCCTTCGCGCACTCCACGGGGACACCGCGGAAGGTGGTCAGGAACGGTCGCGCGGGGCAGAGTTCGTTGACACTGACCACCTGCACCGGCTGCGACACATCACCGTCCGCGTCACGCGGCCCGATCACCGAGAGCACGGCGCCCACACCACTTTTCGTGCAGAACCGGCGGGCGCCGTCGACCCCCTCACGGTCGCCGACCTCCTTCGACCGGGTGCACACGGTGGTCAGCAGGCTGGTGCGGTCGGCGGTGTCGACGATGTCCTCCGGGCCGAGATTGCTCGCGGCGGTGGACAGCGGGTCGTAGCCCTCGCCCGCGGCCGAGGGACGGCTCTGGAAATACTGCGTCATCGCCTTGCCGTCGGCATCGGTGAAGGACTGCCCGATCAGGCTGGAGCCCACCAGTTCTCCGTCCCGCTCGAGGAGCGAGCCTTCGGCGTTCTCGTTGAGCCCCGGCAGCTGGGCGATCGCGAAAACAGCGACGGGATAGACGATTCCGGTGATCACGGTCAGCACGAGCAGGGCGCGCAGCGCGGCCAGGTGCTGCCGGATCCAGGTCGACATGCGCATTTCAGGCCATCCCGGGGAGAAGTTGGACGAGCAGGTCGATGAGCTTGATCCCGGCGAACGGCGCGATGATGCCGCCGAGGCCGTAGATCGTCAGGTTGCGGCTCAACAGCGCCGAGGCATTGCTCGCCCGGTAGTTGACACCGCGCAGCGCCAGCGGGATGAGCGCCACGATGATGATCGCGTTGAAGATGACCGCGGACAGGATCGCCGACTGGGGGCTGGCCAGGCGCATGATGTTGAGCGCGTCCAGACCGGGGAACAGCGCCACGAACAGCGCGGGAATGATCGCGAAGTACTTGGCGATGTCGTTGGCGATGGAGAACGTGGTGAGCGCGCCACGGGTGATCAGCAACTGCTTGCCGATCTCCACGATCTCGATCAACTTGGTCGGATCCGAGTCCAGATCGACCATGTTGCCCGCCTCTTTGGCGGCCGAGGTGCCGGTGTTCATGGCCACACCCACGTCGGCCTGGGCGAGCGCGGGGGCATCGTTGGTGCCGTCGCCGGTCATCGCGACCAGGCGGCCGCCGTCCTGTTCGGACTTGATCAGGGCGAGCTTGTCCTCCGGCGTGGCTTCGGCGAGGAAGTCGTCCACGCCCGCCTCGTCGGCGATCGCCTTGGCGGTCAACGGGTTGTCGCCGGTGATCATCACGGTGCGGATGCCCATGCGGCGCATCTCGTCGAAGCGTTCCCGCATGCCGTGTTTGACCACGTCTTTGAGGTGGATCACCCCGAGCAGCCGCGGTGTTCCGTCGCGGAGCTCACCGACCATCAGCGGGGTGCCCCCGGAGGCGGAGACGCCGTCGACGATCGCGGCTGCCTCGCTCGGAATCGAACCACCCTGGGCGCGAACCCAGTCGGAGACAGCGCCGGCCGCGCCCTTGCGCAGCTGGTGCCCGTCGGCGAGGTCGACACCGGACATGCGGGTCTGTGCGGTGAACTCGATCCACGTCGCGCCCGGCAGTTCTCCCGCGCTGCGTTCGCGCTTGTTGAACACCTCCTTGGCGAACACGACGATCGAGCGGCCCTCCGGTGTTTCGTCGGCGAGGCTCGACAGTTGTGCCGCGTCGGCCAGTTCGTCGTCGAGAACGCCGGGCACCGGGATGAATTCGGCGGCTTGCCGGTTGCCGAGGGTGATGGTGCCGGTCTTGTCGAGCAGCAGGGTGTTCACATCGCCCGCCGCTTCGACCGCGCGACCGGACATGGCCAGCACATTGCGTTGCACGAGGCGGTCCATGCCCGCGATGCCGATGGCCGAGAGCAGCGCGCCGATGGTGGTCGGGATGAGGCAGACGAGCAGCGAGACCATCACGATGCCGGTGATCCCGTGCGCGTCCAGCGCCGACGTGTCCGGCACGCCGGGGTTGTTCGACTTGGCGAAGATCGCCAAGGGTTGCAGGGTCGCCACCGCGAATACGAAGATGATCGTGAGCGCGGCCAGCAGGATGTTGAGCGCGATCTCGTTGGGCGTCTTCTGCCTGCTCGCGCCTTCGACGAGCGCGATCATCTTGTCGATGAAGCTGGCGCCCGGCTCCTGGGTGATCTCGACGACGATCCGGTCCGAGAGCACCGTGGTGCCGCCGGTGACCGCGCAGCGATCGCCGCCGGATTCGCGGATGACCGGTGCGGATTCACCCGTGATGGCCGATTCGTCCACGGACGCGATGCCTTCGACGACGTCACCGTCGCCGGGGACGACCTGACCGGCCTCCACGACCACGAAGTCACCGCGCCGCAGTTCCGTGGCGGCGACGCGCTCTTCGATGATCCGGCCGCCGGGTGTCCAGTCCGCCAGACGACGAGCGACGGTGTCGGTCTTGGCTTTTCGCAGCGTGTCGGCCTGCGCTTTGCCGCGCCCTTCGGCGACGGCCTCGGCCAGATTGGCGAACACGACGGTGAGCCACAGCCAGACGACGATGGCCCAGGCGAAGAAGGTCGGGTCGCCGATCGCCAGGATCGTCGACCACACCGCGCCGATCTCCACGATCAGCATGACCGGGTTCTTCCACAGGGTGCGTGGGTCGAGCTTGCGGACCGCGTCGGGCAGTGAGGTGAGCAGCAGCTTCGGGTCGAGGACGCCCTTGCGCACGCCCTTGGTCCGCGGCGTGACCGTGGGTTGGAGTGTGGGAGTTGTCATGTCAGTGGATTCCTTCGGCGAGCGGCCCGAGCGCGAGAGCGGGCAGGAAGGTGAGCGCGACCAGGATCACCGTGACGCCGACGACCATGCCGACGAACTGCGGCCGGTGCGTCGGCAGCGTGCCGATCGACGCGGGAGTGGTGCCCTGGCGTGCCAGCGATCCGGCCAACGCCAGCACGAAGATGATCGGCAGGAACCGCCCGAACACCATCGCCAGACCGAGCGCGGTGTTGAACCACTCGGTATTGCCGGTGAGGCCGGCGAAGGCCGAACCATTGTTGTTGGCCGCGGAGGTGAAGGCGTACAGCACTTCCGAGAGTCCGTGCGGGCCGCTGTTGAGCATGCTCGCCCGCTGCCCCGGCAGTGCCATCGCGACGGACGTGCCGATCAGCACGATCAGCGGGCTCACCAGGAAATAGGAAGCGGCCAGCTTGATTTCGCGCGGAGTGATCTTCTTGCCGAGGTACTCGGGCGTGCGACCGACCATCAGACCGGCCACGAACACCGTGATCACCGCCAGGATCAGCATGCCGTACAGACCGGAGCCGACACCGCCGGGCGCCACCTCGCCCAGCTGCATGTTGAACATCGTCATCATGCCGCCGAGGCTGGTGTAGGAATCGTGGAACGAGTTCACCGCGCCGGTCGAGGTGAGGGTGGTCGCGCCGGCGAAGGTGGCCGAATCGGCCACGCCGAACCGGGTTTCCACGCCCTCCATCGACGCGCCGATCGCGGTCGGCACCGTGCCGTGGGCCCGCAGCTGGAAGAAGTTGGTCAGCGTGATGCTGGTCAGGGCGATCGTTCCCATCACCGCCACGATCGCGTAGCCCTGCTTGGTGCTGCCGACCATCCGCCCGAACGTGCGCGGCAACGAGAACGCGATCAGCAGGAGCAGGAAGATCTCCAGGAAGTTCGTCCACGTGCTCGCGTTCTCGAACGGGTGCGCGGAGTTGGCGTTGTAGAAGCCGCCACCGTTGGTGCCCAGCTCCTTGATGACCTCCTGGCTCGCGACCGGACCACCGGTCAGGGTCTGCTGCGCGCCGCCGACGGTCTGGGCGACCTGATCGTGCAGGTGGAAGTTCTGGATGACGCCACCGGCGACCAGCACGATCGCGAAGACGAACGCGATCGGCAGCAGGATGCGCAGGGTGCCGCGCACCAGGTCGACCCAGAAATTGCCCAGCTCACCGGTGTGGCGGCGGGCGAAACCGCGCACCAGGGCCACCGCCACCGCCATGCCCACGGCCGCGGAGACGAAATTCTGCACCGCCAGACCGGCCATCTGCACCAGGTGTCCCTGGGTGGACTCGCCGGAGTAGTTCTGCCAGTTGGTGTTGGTGACGAAGCTGACCGCGGTGTTCCACGCCAGCGCCGGGGTCATCTCGGTGCCCGGGTCGTTCAGGTGCAGCGGCAGCGCGCCTTGGACCAGCTGGAAGAAGAACAGGAACAGGATGCCCACGGCGGAGAACGCCAGCACACTGCGCGCGTAGATCGGCCAGGTCTGCTCGACCTCGGGCTTCGCGCCGATGGCACGGTAGATCAGCCGTTCGACGCGAGAGTGCTTGCCGGCGTTGTACACCCGGAACATGTAGTCGCCGAGCGGCACGTGCACCAGGGCCAACGTGATCACCAGGGCCGCCACGAAGGCGATGCCCGCGGTTGTCGTGTTCACCTAGAACCTCTCGGGGAAGAGCAACGCCGCGACCATGAAGACGGCGACGATAACGGCCAGGACCAGACCGACAAGGTTCGCGATCACAGCTTCTCCACCCCCCGCTGGATCAGGCCCAGCAGCGCGAAGATCGCCACGGTGAGCACCGTGAACACCACGACAGACATTTCCAACCTCCTCGACGCCCCGAGGTGAAGCGCCGAGGTGAGTGAAACGCCGATTTCGGGCTCGGCGCGGTTTCCTTACGACTCCTTAGCGCCCTGCGGCGCCGCCTTTGCGGAATGTTGACGCACGCGGCCGTGCGGATGCCGTCAAAGCGGGGCCGATAGCCGTCAACACTCCGTAAAGATCGAGATCAGGCGAATTCCGGCGCGGTAGACAGTGATGTACCGGCAGGCGAAAGGCGCCGCCGGACCCAGTTCGCGGAAAGTGAGATCGCGGTGTCTGTTGTGACCCTTGCGGTGATCGGAGGTTTCGTCGGATCGCTGCTGTTGATCCGGGTGCTCGGTCGGCACAGCAGCGCGCACGCACCGATGGTGAGCGTCGGTGTGTTGCCGGTGCGACCGCCGGTTCCGGCGCGCAGGCACGCGATGATGGACCGGTGAAACGCGGACAACTGCGCATCTACCTCGGTGCGGCGCCGGGCGTGGGCAAGACCTACGCCATGCTCGGCGAAGCGCATCGGCGGTCCGAACGCGGCCGCGATGTGGTGGCGGCCGTCGTGGAGACGCACGGGCGCAAGAAGACCGCCGAACTGCTGGACGGCATCGAGCGCATTCCGCCCAAGACCGTTTCCTATCGAGGGACCGAGCTACCCGAACTCGATGTCGACGCGGTGCTCGCGCGCAAGCCCGCGGTGGTGCTGGTCGACGAGCTGGCGCACACGAACGCACCGGGCAGCGTGCACGAGAAGCGCTGGCAGGACGTGGAGCAACTCCTGGCCGCGGGTATCGACGTGATCTCCACGGTGAACGTGCAGCACCTCGAGAGCCTCAACGATGTGGTCCAGCAGATCACGGGCATCGAGCAGCGCGAGACGGTGCCCGACGCGGTGGTACGCGGCGCCGATCAGGTGGAACTGGTCGACCTGACACCGGAGGCGTTGCGGCGCAGGCTTTCCCACGGCAATGTCTACGCCGCCGACAAGGTCGACGCGGCGCTGCGCAACTATTTCCGCCCCGGCAATCTCACGGCGCTGCGCGAACTCGCGCTGCTGTGGCTGGCCGACCAGGTCGACGCGGCGCTGGCCAGATACCGGGCCGACCACAAGATCACCGAGTTGTGGGAGGCGCGCGAGCGCGTCGTCGTCGCGGTCACCGGTGGTCCCGAATCGGAGACGGTGGTGCGCCGGGCCGGGCGGATAGCGTCCAAGTCCAGTGCCGACCTGGTCGTCTTGCACGTGGTGCGCGGCGACGGGCTGGTCGGGGTGTCGACCGAGCGGATGACCAAGCTGCGCGATCTCGCCGCCGGTCTCGGCGCCTCGCTGCACACAGTGACCGGTGACGACGTGCCTTCCGCGCTGCTCGATTTCGCGCGTGAGGTCAACGCCACCCAGCTGGTGCTCGGCACCTCGCGACGCTCGCGCTGGGCGCGGATGCTCGACGAGGGCATCGGCTCCACCGTGGTGCAACGCTCGGGCAAGATCGATGTGCACATGGTGACCCACGAGGAGGCCGGCCGCGGGGTGCGCAGGCATTGGCTGCGTCCGCGGCGGCCGGTGAGCGCGTGGCTCGCGGCTGTGGTCGTGCCGGTCCTGGTGAGCGTGATCTGCGGGGTGTTCCTCGACGGGTGGTTGCAGCTGGGCGGGCTCAGCGCGATGTTCTTCGTCGGGGTGGTCGCGGTCGCGCTGTTCGGCGGTGTCGTCCCCGCCGGTTTGTCGGCGTTGCTGTCGGGGTTGCTGCTGAACTGGTACTTCACCGACCCGCGCTTCAGCTTCACCATCGCCGAGCCGGACAACTTCGTCACCGTGGTCGTGCTGCTCATCGTCGCGGTGGCCGTGGCGGCGCTGGTCGACGTCGCGGCCAAGCGAACACTGCAGGCGCGCAAGGCATCGCGGGAAGCGGAGCTGCTGACGATGTTCGCCGGATCCGTGCTGCACGGCGCCGACCTGCCCAACCTGCTCGAGCAGGTTCGCGAAACCTATGGCCAGCGCGCGGTGAGCGTGCGGTGCGGGGATCAGATCGTCGCCGCGGTCGGTACAGACCCACCGACGCGTCCGGCCGATGCCGAGACCCTCATCGAAGCCGGAGACGCGCAGAGCCATTTGCTGCTGGCCGGGCGGGCGATCGACTCCACCGACCGGCCGGTGCTCAACGCCGTCGCCAACCAGGCGGTCGGGCTGGTGCGTCAGGCTCGGTTGGCCGAGGAAGCCAGTGCCGCGGCGGCGCTCCTGGAAGCCGACCGGCTGCGCCGCGCGCTGCTGTCGGCGGTCAGCCACGATCTGCGCACCCCGCTGGCCGGTGCGAAAGCGGCCGTGTCCAGCCTGCGCAGCGACGACATCGAATTCTCGGCCGAGGACACCGGCGAATTGCTGGAAGCGATCGAGGAGTCTGTCGACCAGCTGACCGCGCTGGTGGGTAATCTGCTCGACTCCTCGCGACTGGCGGTCGGCGTCGTGACGCCGCAGCTGCGACAGGTGTACATGGACGAGGCGGTGCATCGCGCGCTGGTCAGCGTCGGCATGGGCACCCGCGGCCTGCGCCGGGCGGCGATGGACCGGGTGAAGGTCGAGGTCGGTGAGGTGTCCGTGCTCGCCGACAGCGGCCTGCTCGAACGCGTGCTGGCCAACCTGATCGACAACGCCCTGCGGCATTCCGGTCGCGAATCGCCCGTGCGGGTCACCGCCGAACACGACGGCGAGCGAGTGTCGATCGCGGTCGTCGACATCGGCCCCGGCGTCCCGTCGGGCACCGAGGAGCAACTGTTCGAACCCTTCCAACGCCTCGGCGATCGCGACAACACCACCGGCGTCGGCCTCGGCCTGTCAGTCGTCCGCGGCTTCGTCGAAGCGATGAGCGGCACCGTGCACGCCGAGCCGACCCCAGGCGGTGGTCTGACGATGCTCGTCGACCTACCGTCCGGCACACCCGCAGCGGCGCCAGAAGTCGACTCCCGAGGAAAGTGAGCACATGGGTAACTCATCGGGGACGGGCGAACCAGTCGACGCGCAGGACGGTCGGCCGCCGACGCTGCGTGACGACGCGCGTGAGTCCGGCTCGAAGACGCGGGGAGGCGGCACAGTCAAGGTGCTGGTGGTCGATGACGAGCCGCAGATCGTGCGAGCTCTGCGCATCAACCTGTCCGTACGCGGCTACGAGGTGATCACCGCGGGCAACGGGGCCGCCGCCTTGCGCGCCGCCGCCGAGAAGCATCCCGACGTCGTCATTCTCGATCTGGGCCTGCCGGATCTGGACGGGATCGAGGTGCTGGCCGGACTGCGCGGGTGGACATCCGCGCCGGTGATCGTGCTGTCGGCGCGCACGGATTCCGCCGACAAGGTCGAGGCGCTCGACGCGGGCGCCGACGACTATGTCACCAAACCGTTCGGGATGGACGAACTGCTGGCTCGGCTGCGGGCGGCGGTTCGGCGTGGGGCCAGCGCGACCGACGCCGCCGAACCGGTGGTGGTCACCGACTCGTTCACCGTCGACCTCGTCGCCAAGAAGGTCACCAAGCAGGGTGCGCCGGTGCACCTGACGCCCACCGAGTGGGGCATGCTCGAGATGCTGGTGCGCAATCGCGGAAAGCTGGTGGGGCGCAAGGAATTACTGCGTGAGGTGTGGGGGCCTGCCTATGCGACCGAGACCCACTACCTGCGCGTCTACCTCGCGCAGTTGCGGCGCAAGCTCGAGGACGATCCGGCCAACCCGCGCCATCTGCTCACCGAGGCGGGGATGGGATACCGCTTCCAGGAATGAGCGTGCGCCCGGTCACGTGCCCGGAATGCCGGGAGTGGCGTGGACGTTCCCAGGCGTGGATCGTCCTCGAGCGAATGGCAGGATCAAGGCATGGCTGAGCAGACCGCACCCGTGAACAATGCCCCGACCGAACTGTGGGTCGAGCGCACCGGAACCCGCGCCTACACCGGGCGCAGCAACCGCGGCGCGGAGGTCTTGATCGCCTCCCAGGGTGTTCCCGGTGCCTTCACTCCCGGTGAGCTGCTCAAGATCGCCCTCGCCGGGTGCACCGGGCTCAGCTCCGACCTGCCGTTGTCGCGTCGTCTCGGCGACGAGTTCGACGCCACCATCCGCGTCTCCGGTGACGCCGACCGGGAGAACGAGCTCTACCCGCAGCTCGACGAGGTCCTCGAACTGGATCTGTCCGAACTCGACGAGGCCGCCCGCGAACGACTACTGGTCACCGTGCAGCGTGCCGTCGACAAGGTGTGCACCGTGGGTCGCACGCTCAAAGCGGGCACCAAGGTGACGTTGACGTTCAACATCGACGCATGAGCGAGGAGCCGGTTCGGCTGAGCGCGTGGGTGCACGGGTACGTGCAGGGCGTGGGATTCCGGTGGTGGACGCGGTCGCGCGCACTGGAACTCGGCCTGGTCGGCTACGCGCGCAACCATCGCGACGGTCGCGTCCACGTTGTCGCCGAAGGGCCACGAACGGCGGGCGAGAAATTGCTGGAACTGCTACGGTCCGGCGAAGCGCCCGATAGCTCTCGCGCCATCGGGCACGCGACACATGGTCTGTCCGGGCGTGCTCCTGGGCGGGTGGACCTGGTTGTGGAAAGCTGGGAGCCCGCGCGGGGCGACCTGACCGGATTCGAGGAGCGCTAGTGGTGACTTCGGGGGCTAGGGGGCGGCAGCGGTGAGCACACAGAACCCCGGACCGCCCGATCGACCGGAACAACCCTCGAACGGCGAGCCGGGCAGGTCCCCGTGGACGCCACCCGATCCCGGCGCGGGATGGTCCGCACCGGATGCGGGTTCGACCCCGTCCGAGCCCGGCGCAGGGGCGACGCCGCCTGCTTTCGGCACTGGCGGGCATCCCGTCGGCCAGCCGCAACCAGGCCGGATGTCGCGGCAGGAACCCGGCGTCACCCAGCCGCGTCCGCCGACGGTCGGCGAGGCGCGCGCCAGGGACAAGGCCCGCAGGCAAGCCGAAGAGGCCGAGCGGGCAGCAGCCGCGGCGGCCGAGGAGAAGCGGCGCAACCGTAAACGCGTGATGATCGGCGGTGTCGCCATCGTGGGCGTCGCCGCGCTCGTCGGCGGCGGTTACCTCGCCTACCGGGCGATCACCGCACCCGACCAGGTGACGGCCTCGTGCGTGCAGATCGACGAGAACGGGCAGGAAGTCGTTGTCCCCGACGACAAGTGCGGCGACGGCAAGACCAATTTCCGCAGTGACAGCTCCAGCGGCGGCCACGGCGGCGGACTGCTGATTCTGGGCTGGCCGCAGTATCGCTACCACTACGGCGGCACACCGACGATCGGTAAGCCACCCACGGGCGGCACCTCGGTGAAGCCGCGCAATGCCCAGATCACGACCAAGAGCGGCACCACGGTGCAGCGCGGCGGACTCGGCAGCAAGTCGACCGGCGGGAGTGGGTCGTAGATGCGGCGCAACAAGAGCACACCACGCCGGGACTGGCAGCAGATCATCGAGAAGCAGGGACTCGTCTACGGCGCGCCGGGGCGCGATGCCAGCGGTCAGCCGCGCCCGTACTGGGACGAGTCGGTGCACTACGAGTTCTCGATGGACGAGATCCTCGCGCTGGAAGCCGACGTGGAACTGCTGCAAACGATGTGTCTGCACGCCGTCGAGCACGTGGTACTCACCGAGCGCTTCGCCGATTTCGGTCTGCCGGAATGGACGTGGGGCCCGATCGCCGAATCATGGCGTCGCAGTGACCCTTACGTGTACGGCCGCTTCGACCTGCGCTACGATGCGCGCCGCCCGGCCAAACTGCTGGAATACAACGCCGATACCCCCACCTCGCTGCTCGAGGCCGCGATCATCCAGTGGCACTGGTTGCAGCAGGTGTATCCCGGTGGCGACCAATGGAATTCGCTGCACGAGAAGCTGGTTGAGCGCTGGACCGAACTGCGCGGCGTGCTGCCCGGTACCGAACTGCACTTCACCTGGTCGGGCGCCGACGCGACCGGCGAGGACAACGTCACCACCGCCTACATGCAGGAGACGGCGGCCGAAGCCGGTTTCGACACGGTCGCGCTGCCGATCGAGGAAGTCGGTTTCGATACCGAGCTGAACCGGTTCGTCGATCTGGCCGAGGCGCCGATCGAGGCGATCTTCAAGCTGTATCCGTGGGAGTGGATCCTCGACGACGACTTCGGCAAGCGCGTGGTCGGCAGCCTGCCCGCGACCGCGTGGATCGAACCGCTGTGGACCACGTTGCTGAGCAACAAGGCGATCCTGGCGATCCTGTGGGAGATGTATCCCGGCCACCCCAACCTGTTGCCCGCTTACCTCGACAACCCGCACGAGCTCACCGAATACATTCGCAAACCCAAGCTCGGCCGCGAGGGCGCGAACATGACCATCGTCGGCCCCGGTATGGAGACCGCGACCGGCGGCGTCTACGGCGCCGAGGGTTTCGTCTACCAATTGCTCGACCCGCTACCGGAATTCGACGGGATGCGTCCGGTGCTCGGCGCCTGGGTCGTGGGTGACACCGCGGCGGGGCTCGGCATTCGGGAGACCGCCGGCCTGATCACCGATGACGGCGCCGCGTTCGTGCCGCACCGCATCGTCGACTGACACCTGACCTCACAACATTGTTCGAAAGGACCACGATGACCGCCCTCGCCCTGGAATCGGGTTATTGGAGTGCGCTCGGTGAAGGCGTCGGCGCCATCATCCTGTACTGCCTGATCGGCCTCGTCCTCATGCTGATCGGCTTCTTCGCCATCGACCTGACCACGCCCGGCAAGCTGCGCGACCTGGTGGTGGCGGGTAAGCCGAACGCGATCATCGTCTCGGCGGCCGGGATGATCAGCATGGCGTTCATCGTCGTGTTCGCGGTGCTGGCCACCGGCGGCAGCGGCAAGCTGTCGGAAGGGCTGATCGCGGCCATCGTGTACGGCCTGGTCGGCATCATCGCGCAGGTGATCTCGGTCCGGGTGATCGAGAAGGTCACCGGCATCGACATCGGCCGCACGCTGCACGCCGAGACCTACACCCCCGAGGTTCTCGTCGTCGCCGCCGCGCACTTCGCGCTGGGTCTCGTGGTGGCCTTCGCCATTCTCTGAGCGAGGGTGAGCGGTTGACATCGCACTGTGGAGGGTGGACGCTGGAAACCAGCACTCCACCGTGGATGTGACCGAGAGGACGTCGGCATGGATATCACCCCGGGTACGCGCGCGTCCGATGCCGAACGCAACGCGATCGTCGCCCAGCTGGGCACGCATCTGGCCGACGGCAGGCTCGACCTGGGCGAATACGATCTGCGCGTGGCCAAGGTCTACGCGACCACCACGCGCGACGAACTCGCCGTCGTCCTGTCCGACCTGCCCGCGCTGACGAAACAGCAGCAAGCGGACGCACCGGTCGAACGCGCGCCCGGGACGCGCTTCCCGATCTGGCAGCGCATCGAGGCGGGCAGCTGGCTCGGCGTCAGCGTGATCGTGCTGGTCATCTGGGGTCTGATCTCGCTCACCGCGGGCGAGCTCACCTACTTCTGGCCGATGTGGGTGATCGGCCCGTGGGGCGCGGTCCTGGTCTTCCGCGTGATCACCGGCTGGGAAGCGAGCCCTGGTACCGCAACCCATATCCGTCAGCTGCAGAAGCAGATGAAGCACATCAACCCGCACTGACCGCAAACCTGCCGCTACGTCCGCTAGGCTTTCGCGAGCACATGGGTAACTCGTCGGGAACCGGCTGCCCGAGTCACCCCCATCACCGCTGGCCGCGTGCGATGCCTGCACGCACCTAGGTCTGGCCTGAGTCGCGGAGAGGCGGACGAGTTCTCTTGCATCTGAAGAGCTTGACGTTGAAGGGTTTCAAGTCCTTCGCGTCTGCCACCACTTTGCGCTTCGAACCGGGCATCACCTGCGTCGTCGGGCCGAACGGGTCCGGTAAGTCCAATGTCGTGGACGCGCTGTCGTGGGTGATGGGCGAGCAGGGTGCCAAAGCGTTGCGGGGCGGGAAGATGCAGGACGTCATCTTCGCCGGGACCGTCGGGCGGGCTCCGCTCGGGCGTGCCGAGGTGACACTGACCATCGACAACTCCGACGGCGCGCTGCCCATCGACTACGCCGAGGTGTCGATCACCCGGCGGATGTTCCGCGACGGCGCGGGCGAGTACGAGATCAACGGCAGCACGTGCCGGCTGATGGATGTGCAGGAACTGCTGTCGGACTCGGGTATCGGGCGCGAGATGCACGTCATCGTGGGTCAGGGCAGGCTGTCGGCGATCCTGGAATCGCGACCGGAGGATCGGCGCGCGTTCGTCGAAGAGGCCGCGGGCGTGCTCAAGCACCGCAGGCGCAAGGAGAAGGCGGTCCGCAAGCTCGACGCGATGCAGGCCAACCTCGCCCGGCTCACCGATCTCACCACCGAACTGCGCCGCCAGCTCAAGCCGCTCAGCCGCCAGGCCGAGGTCGCCCGCCGCGCGCAGACCGTGCAGGCCGACCTGCGCGACGCCCGGCTGCGATTGGCCGCCGACGACCTGGTCACCCGCCGCGGCGAGCTGGAATCCCAGCTCAGCAAAGAGGCCTACGCCCGCGAACAGCAGATCAACGTGCAGACCGAACTCGACGCCGCCAACGCCGCACTGGCACAGCAGGAGTTCCAGCTGTCGCGGCTGAGCCCCAGCGCCGAGGCCGCCGCGCAGACCTGGTTCCAGCTCTCGGCGCTGACCGAACGGGTCAACGCCACCATCCGCATCGCCAGCGACCGGGCCCGGCATCTGCACACCGAGGCGCCGGTCGGCACCGGACGCGACCCGGACCAGCTCGAAGCCGAGGCCGACCGGATCGAAGCCGAAGAGGCCGAACTGCGGTACGCGGTCGAGATGGCCACCGAGACCCTCGAAGCCGCCCGCGAAGCCCTCGCCGAGCGGGAACACGCCGCCAAGGCCGCCGAGCAGGCGCACCTGGCCGCCGTGCGCGCGATCGCCGACCGGCGCGAAGGGCTGGCCCGGCTGTCGGGCCAGGTCGACACGTTGCGCACTCGCGCCCAGTCCGTGGACGCCGAGATCGCGCGGCTGTCCGTGGCCATCGCCGACGCCCGGCACCGCGGTGAGACCGCGCAGGTCGAATACGACTCGGTGCAGGACGAACTCGGTGAACTCGACGCGGGCGAGAAGGGTCTGGACGCCCAGCACGAACACGCCGTCGCCGCCCAGGAACTGGCCGACGAGCGCGTGCGGGAACTGCGGGAACTCGACCGGGAGGCGAGCAAGCTGGTCGCCCGGCTCGGTGCCCGCATCGAAGCGCTCGGGATGAACCTGGCCCGCAAGGACGGCGCGGCCTGGCTGCTCGAACACGGGGTGAGCGGGCTGGGCGGACGGCTGTCGGGCCTGTTGCGCGTGCAGTCCGGGTTCGAGGCCGCGGTGGCCGCGCTGCTCGGTCCGCTCGCCGATGCCATCACCGCCGATACCGCGACCACCGCCGACTCGGCGGTGCGGGAATTGCGCAGCGGTGACGGTGGCCGGGTGGCGTTCGTCTTCGCCACCGACGCGGCGATATCGGCCGAGCGTTCCGCGTTGCCCGCCGGTGCGCAGTGGCTCGCCGACGTGCTCGAAGGCGACGAGCAGGTACGCCCCGCGCTGGCCGCGCTCACTGCCGACGTGGTGGTCGTCGACGATCTGGCGACCGCTACCGAGCTCGTCGCCCTGCGCCCGGAACTGCGGGTGGTCACCCGCGACGGCGATCTGGCCGGTGCGGGCTGGATCGTCGGCGGTTCGGAACGGATGCCGAGCCAGCTCGAGGTCCAGGCCGATATCGACACCGCCACTGCGGAATTGGCGGCCGCGCAACGGCGGGCCGAGGAGCTGGAGGCCGCGCTGGCCGGCGCGCTGGCCGAACAGACCGACCGCAAGGACGCCGCCGACCACGCGCTGATGGCGCTGCACGAATCCGATCAGGCGCTGCTGGCGATCTACGACCGGCTCGCCCGGGTCGGGCAGAACGCCCGTGCGGCGCAGACCGAGGGGGAGCGGCTTTCCACCCAGCGCGCGGAAGCCGAAGCGGCGCGGGAGAAGTCGCTCGCCTCGCTCGCCGAACTCGAGGACCGGCTGCGGCACGCCGAGATCGAACACGACGGCAGCGACGACAGTTACGGCGCCGCGAGCACCGAGACCGCGGGCTATGCCCGTGAGGAAGCCGCCGCCGCGCTCGCCGAGGCCCGGACCATGGAGGTCGAGGCCCGACTGTCGGTGCGCACCTCGGAGGAGCGCGCGGAATCTGTTCGCGGCAAAGCGGATGCGCTGCGCAGGGCGGCCCGTGGGGAGCGGGAGGCCAGAGCTCGCGCCGAACGCGCGCAGGCCGCTCGGCGCCAGGCTGCCGCTGTCGCCGCAGCCGTCGCCGAATCGGGTACCGAGATCAAGAACGAACTCGAGCAGGTCGTGGCCGCCGCCGCGGCACGGCGTGACGAATTGGTCCGTCGCCGTGGCGAATGCGCGGCCGCGCTGGAACAGGTGAAGGAACGCGCACGCGCGCTGAACACCCAGCTGACCCAGCTCACCGACGCCGTGCACCGCGACGAAGTCGCCAAAGCCCAAGCGGCACTGCGCATCGAACAGCTGGAGACGACGATCTCCGAACAGTTCGGCATCGCGCTCGCCGACCTCGTCGCCGAATACGGGCCGGACGTGCCGTTGCCGCCCTCGGCGCTGGAGCTGCACGAGTACGAGGAGGCCAAGGAGCGCGGCGAGCAGGTCAGCGTGCCGCAGCCGATGCCCTACGACCGGCCGACCCAGGAGCGCCGCGCCAAACGCGCCGAGAAGGACCTCACCACTCTCGGCAAGGTCAATCCCCTTGCGCTGGAAGAGTTCGCGGCCCTGGAAGAGCGCTACACCTTCCTGGCCACCCAGCTGGAGGACGTCAAGAACGCGCGCAAGGACCTGCTCGACGTGGTCGCCGAAGTCGACGCCCGCATCCTCCAGGTGTTCACCGAGGCCTACGCCGATGTGGAACGCGAATTCGTCGGCGTCTTCGGGAAACTGTTCCCCGGCGGCGAGGGCAGGCTGGTGCTCACCGACCCGTCGGACATGCTCACCACCGGCATCGAGGTCGAGGCGCGCCCGCCCGGCAAGAAGGTGAAGCGCCTCTCGCTGCTCTCCGGTGGCGAGAAGTCGCTCACCGCGGTCGCGTTGCTGGTCGCCATCTTCCGCGCTCGCCCCTCCCCGTTCTATGTGATGGACGAGGTCGAGGCGGCCCTGGACGACACCAACCTGCGCCGCCTCATCGGTCTGTTCGAGCAGCTGCGGGAGAAGAGCCAGCTGATCGTCATCACCCACCAGAAGCCGACCATGGAGATCGCCGACGCCCTCTACGGCGTGAGCATGCGCGGCGACGGCATCACCCAGGTCATCTCCCAGCGGCTGAACCGGGCCGAGGTCACCGACCCCGACCCGGTCCCGGCCTCTGCCTGAGGTCGGCGCTCGCGCGGCCGGACGGATTCTCAGCCGAACCGGGTCGCCGGGACCGCGGAGTCGATCCGGTCGATGATCCGCGCTGTGCCGCCGCGGGCGAGCCAATTCCGCAGGGAGGTCAGCTCTGGGTACAGGGCGCGCAAGGCGGGGATGTCGGCGTGCCAGCCGCCGGTGTCGCGGATCAGCCGCCAGGTGTTGCCGAGCTGGGGGCCGATCGCGTCGGCTTCCTCCTCGGTGACCTCGCGGTAGTGGACGGGGCGACCGATGGCGGCACCGATGGTAGCGGCCGCGTCGACGGGCGTGATGGCATCGCCCGCGAGCTCGAGGATGCGGGTGTGCCAGCCTTCGGGGTCGGCGAAGGCCAGGGCAGCGAAGGCGGCGATGTCATCGACGGCGATCATCTGGAGCGGGCGATCGGCGGGGAACAGGTGCGGGTGTTCGCCGCCGTCGCGGATACCGTCGACAGGGGAGCCGTGCAGGAGGTAGTTCTCCATGAACCGCACAGGGCGCAACACCGTGTAGCGCAGACCGGACGCGGCGAGAGCCTCTTCGATCTGCCGTTTGCCCTGCTGGCCCCATGATTTCGCATCGCCCATCGTCGCGACGCCAGTGAACACGATCTGTTCGGCACCGGCGGCGCGGGCCGCGTCGATCATGGCGATACCGCGGCGGGCCTCGGTGTCCTCGCCCCAACCCTCGACGCGGTAATCGGCTGGGGGAACGAGAAATACGGCTCGGGTTCCGGTCGCCGCCACCCGCAGGGACGCCGCGTCGTCGAAGTCGCCGACCGTCAGTTCGGCGCCGGCATCGGCCAGTGCGCGGGCGGCGGGGGAGTCGGGGTCGCGCACCAGCGCGCGAACCGGGTGGCCTTCGGCGAGCAATCTGTGGGCGGTGGCGCCACCCTGCTTGCCCGTCGCGCCGGTGATCAGAACGGGAAGTGCTGACGTCATTGCGGAGGAGCTCCGTTTCGTGATCGATCGTGTGCCTACAATCGGGTCGGTCGACCCGTATTCCGGACGGTACGGGTGGTCGCACCCGGTTGGCCAGGTCCGGAGCAGGAAAGGCGTAACGAAATGACGGATGAGGACGGCGTGGAACCGGCGATCCGGTCCGACGCGCGCCGCAATCGCGCGCTGATCCTGGCTGCCGCGCAGCGTGCGCTCGCCGAACGCGGCGCCACCGTCTCGCTGGCCGAGGTGGCCCGCCGCGCCGGTGTCGGCGCGGGCACTGTCCACCGGCATTTCCCCACGAAAACCGATCTGCTGGAAGCGGTTATGCAACAGCGCGTCGACCGGCTGGCGGCGCTGGCCGCCGACCACCTCACCGATCCGGATCCGGGCGCGGCCTTCTTCGCCGTGTGCACCCACGTCATCGTGACCACACCCGGCAACAAGGACCTCTGCGACCTGGTGCAATCCGACGACGGCTGGCCGCGTGCCCTGCTGCGCGGAGCGGGCAACCGCTTCCATCGCGCACTGGGCGCGCTGCTGGCCTCGGCTCAACGTCAGGGCGCGGTCCGGCGCGACGTGGTCGTCACCGATGTGCTGGACATCTTCACCGGATGCGTTGCGATCCAACGACATCGCCGCGCCCGGGACCCACTCGCCCCGGCCGTCGCGCTCATCCTCGACGCCCTGCGCGCTCACCCGTCACCCGTAACGGAACATCCGACAATGAACCGTAACGAAACGGCGGAAGGTAACGAAACTTCCGCACCCTGCGCCGTCTGCGGCGCACCCGTCCGGAAACCGGCCACCGGCAGGCCGGCCCGCTACTGCTCCCCGGCCTGCCGCCAGAAGGCCCACCGCCTCCGCAACGGGTCGCGGCCCCTTACAGCAGGTCGCTGACGTCGTCGGGGACGTCTACGGCATATTTGCGCAGGATGTCCATGGAGATGACCTCCAGCGCGTTCTCATGGGTCGCGGCCAGCACCACGGGTGCGGCTACGCCGTCCTCGTGGGCGTGCAACCAGCGGACCGCCACCACACACCAGCGGTCGCCCGGTTGCAGCCCGGGGAAGTTGTTCTCTGGGCGTGGGGTGCTGAGGTCGTTGCCGATGGAGGCCTGATGCTCCAGGAATTCCGCCGTCACGACGGTGCACACGGTGTGGCTGCCGAGATCCTCCGGACCGGTGCTGCAGCAGCCGTCCCGGTAGAAGCCCGTGAGAGGATCGGTGCCGCACTCTTCCAGCGGCCCCCCAAGCACGTTTCGATCGGTCACTCCGCCGATCCTATGGGGCAACCGCCAGAAGTTCCGCAGGACAACGAATCTGTAGTGTTTCCGCCATACGGCTACAGGCCCGCGATCGGGCCGCCGACCCGCCGCGCAGACGCCGCCGACGTGCGGCAACTCCCCGCCCGAATAGACTCGCCGGGTGAGTTCGCAAGCGTGGATCCTGATCGCCGCGATCGCCGCCGTCCTGTTGGTGGCGCTCGTCGCGGGTTTCGTCCTGTACAAGCGACGCCAGATTTCGCTGGCCCCGCCCGAGCCGGACAAGGAGTTGACGGACCGCTCCGGTGGTTACACCGCGTCCGGTGGATTCAGCTTCAGCCAGGGCGGCTCGACGGCGACCGTGCCGAAGCCCGAACCCGTTCCCGAACGCACCGATACCGATGGTCAACCGCACGTCGGCGACGACGCCGCGGTCCCGCGTGACGCCCCGCGCCGCGGGATCACCGATGTTCCGCTGCCCGAGGGCGATGTCGCCGTCGACGAGCCCGTGGTCGTCCCCGACGACGCGTCCGCCCTCGACACGGTCGCACCTGCCGAGCCTGACACCGAGACCGCGGACACGGCCCCCGCGAAGACCGCGCCGACCGACCCGGCTGTTACCGAAGTCGAGCCCGCGGATACATCCTCGACCGAGGCTCCCGCCGCACCGGCCACCGAGACCGCACCCGCCCCGGCCGAGACCGCCCCGGCCGAACTCGACGCCACCACCACCGCGATCGACGAGATCGACCCCACCACCGGCCGCCTCGTCCGACTGCGCGGTCGCCTAGCCCGTTCCCAGAACGCGGTCGGCAAGAGCCTGCTCGGCCTGCTCGGCGGCGGCGACCTCGACGAGGACTCCTGGGAAGAGATCGAAGACACCCTGGTGCTGGCCGATATCGGCACCGCGAGCACCGCCAAGATCGTCGAACGCCTGCGCGAGGAGATGGCCTCGCGCAGCGTGCGCACTCCCGAACAGGCTCGCGCCGCCCTGCGTGACGTGCTCATCGAGGCGCTGCGTCCCGAGCTCGACCGTTCCATCCACGCCCTCCCGCACGGCGACAAGCCCGCGATCCTGCTCGTGGTCGGCGTCAACGGCACCGGTAAGACCACCACCACCGGCAAACTGGCCCGCGTGCTCGTCGCCGACGGACGCCGGGTGCTGCTCGGCGCCGCCGACACCTTCCGCGCCGCCGCCGCCGATCAGCTACAGACCTGGGGCGAACGGGTGGGCGCCGAGACCGTGCGCGGTAAAGAGGCCGCCGACCCGGCCGCCGTCGCCTTCGACGCGGTCACCGCGGGCATCGACCGGGGAGTCGACGCGGTCCTCGTCGACACCGCGGGCCGCCTGCACACCAAGACCGGCCTGATGGACGAGCTGGGCAAGGTCAAGCGGGTCGTGGAGAAGAAGGGCGAGGTCGACGAGGTGCTGCTGGTCCTCGACGCGACCGTCGGCCAGAACGGCCTGATGCAGGCCCGGGTGTTCGCCGACGTCGTCGACATCACCGGCGTGGTCCTCACCAAGCTCGACGGCACCGCCAAGGGCGGCATCGTGTTCCAGGTGCAGCACGAACTGGGTGTGCCGGTGAAGCTCGTCGGCCTCGGCGAGGGCGCCGACGACCTGGCGCCGTTCGAGCCGGGCGCGTTCGTCGACGCGCTGCTCGGGGGTACCGCGTAACGGTCCCGCCGATGCCCGCCCGATCCAGCGATCGGGCGGGCATCGCTGTTTTCCCGGGCTGACATCACTGTTTCCGGACAGTGGTGGTGTGGGGAATCGCCGCGCGAACTCGCGGCGAATCGCACATCCGTACCAACCTCACCGTGAGCTGACAGGCTCGTGCCAACCACGCGAAACGTGGATGCAACACAACAGCGCTATCCGTTCACTCAGGTGAAACACCACAGCTCAACGGATGAAACACCGAGTGGCGACCCTTCTGTACAGGTCCTTTTGCCGTCATCGGCAGGGCCCGAGATGAGGAGGAACACAAGGTGGCATTTCCACTGATCGGCGCACCGGACGCCGGTGACACCGCCTGGATGCTGGCGTCAGCGGCCCTCGTGCTGTTGATGACGCCGGGTCTGGCGTTCTTCTACGGCGGTATGGTCCGTGGCAAGAACGTGCTGAACATGATCATGATGAGCGTCTCCGCGATGGGCCTGATCACCATCCTGTGGTGTCTATACGGCTTCTCGATGGCGTTCGGCGAGGACAAGGGAAAGCTGGTCGGTGACCCGCTCCAGTACTTCGGCCTCAAGGGCGTCCTGGGCGGCGACTATCTAGCGACTACCGACCCCGCGGCCCCCGCCGCCATCCCGCTGTTCGGCACGATCCCGCTCTCGGTGTTCGTCGCCTTCCAGCTCATGTTCGCGATCATCACGGTCGCACTCATCTCGGGCGCGGTCGCCGACCGCTTGAAGTTCGGGTCGTGGCTCGTATTTGCCGGAATCTGGGCCACGGTCGTCTACTTCCCCGTCGCGCACTGGGTGTTCGCCTTCAGCGGCTACACCGGTGAGAACGGCGGCTGGATCGCCAACAACCTCAAGGCGATCGACTTCGCCGGTGGTACCGCGGTCCACATCAACGCCGGTGCCGCCGGTCTGGTGCTCTGCCTGATCCTGGGCAAGCGCAAGGGCTGGCCGAAGACGCCGTTCCGCCCGCACAACCTGCCGTTCGTGATGCTCGGCGCCGGTCTGCTGTGGTTCGGCTGGTACGGCTTCAACGCGGGTTCGGCGCTGAGCGCCAACGGTGTCGCGGGTGCCACCTTCCTCACCACCACGATCGCCACCGCCGCCGCCATGATCGCCTGGCTGCTCGTGGAGAAGATCCGCGACGGTCACCCGACCTCGCTCGGCGCTGCCTCGGGCATCGTCGCCGGTCTGGTCGCGATCACCCCGGCCTGTTCCTCGGTCAACGTGGTCGGCGCCCTGGCTGTCGGTGTCGTCTCCGGTGCGCTGTGCGCCCTGGCCGTCGGCCTGAAGTTCCGCTTCGGCTTCGACGACTCGCTCGACGTCGTCGGTGTGCACCTCGTCGGTGGTCTGGTCGGCACGCTGATCGTCGGACTCGTCGCTACCAGCGAAGCTCCCGCGGGTGTCGATGGACTGTTCTACGGTGGTGGGGTCGAGCAGTTGAAGCTGCAGGCCGTCGGTGCCTTCGCCGTTCTCGCCTACTCGCTGGTCGCCACGGCCGTCATCGCGTACGCGATCAAGTTCACGATCGGCCTGCGCGCCAGTGAAGAATCCGAGTCTGCGGGCCTGGATGAGTCCGAGCACGCGGAAACCGCTTACGATTTCGCTGCTGTGGGTGGCACGGCACGCACGCTCGTCAAGGAGGCATGACGAACATGAAACTGGTTACGGCAATCGTCAAACCGTTCACGCTCGAAGATGTGAAGTCCGGGCTGGAACAGGCAGGCGTGCTCGGCATGACCGTCAGCGAAGTCCAGGGATACGGCCGGCAGAAGGGCCACACCGAGGTTTACCGCGGTGCCGAGTATTCGGTGGACTTCGTGCCCAAGGTCCGGGTCGAGGTCGTCGTGGACGATGCGTCGGTCGAGAAGGTCGTCGAGGTGATCGTCGAAGCCTCGCGCACCGGCAAGATCGGTGACGGCAAGGTGTGGGTGACCCCGGTGGACACCATCATCCGCGTCCGTACCGGCGAACGCGGAAGCGACGCACTGTAATTCGGTAGGGCACGCACGATAAATCGATCGAGCGGCGGCCCCGCTCCCACCGGTGAGACTGATCCGGTCGGGGCGGGGCCGCCCGCATGAAATGGTGGTGTGGGCTGTGGCACAGCGGAACGGTGGTATTCAGAACAACGGAGCGGCGGACCTGGTCAAGGCCAGGGCGCAACTGCTCGACGGAGCGGGCACCCGCAATCCGCGGCTCGATCCGGAATCGCTGCGCGAGGCCTTGGTCGACCTGTTCGAACTGTGGCTCACCAGTAAGGGCAACGAACTCGGCATCACCGCCGACAGCGGCCTCTCGCTCGTCGCGGTGGGTGGACTCGGCCGCCGCGAGATGCTGCCCTACTCCGATCTCGACCTCGTGCTGCTGCACGACGACGTCGACCCCAAGGTGGTCTCGGCGGTCGCCGATCAACTCTGGTATCCGCTGTGGGACGCCCACATCAAGCTCGACCACAGCGTGCGCACCGTGCCGCAGGCGCTGCGGGTGGCCGCCGACGACATGATCGCCGCGCTCGGCCTGCTGGAGGCGCGCCACATCGTCGGCGACCAAGACCTCAGCAATCTGCTCATCGGTGGCGTGCGCCGGGAATGGCGCACCGGTATCCGGTCCCGCTTCGACGATCTGATCGCCCAGACCACCGCGCGCTGGCAGCGCAGCGGCGAGATCGCCCATCGCGCCGAACCCGATCTCAAGAACGGTCGCGGCGGGCTGCGCGATATCCAGCTGCTCGACGCGCTCTCGATCGCCCAATTGACCGACGCCATGCCGGGATTGGGTCCCGAGGTCCCCGGCGGCGGCCTGAAACAGGCACACCGCAGGCTCCTCGATGTGCGCACCGAACTGCACCGCGTCGCAGGCCGGGCCCGCGATCAGCTGCGCGCCCAGGACGCCGACGAGATCGGCGCCGCGCTGCGCATCGGCGACCGCTTCGATCTCGCCCGGACATTGACCGATTCGGCGCGTACGGTGAGCTATTCGTGCGACGTCGGTCTGCGCACGGCCGCCAACGCGTTACCGCGGCGCGGCCTGGCCAGACTGCGCCGCATGCCGGTGCGCCGACCACTCGATGAGGGGGTGGTCGAGCACTCCGGCGAGGTCGTGCTCGCCAGAGACGCCCGCCCGCAGCGTGATCCCGGGCTGATCCTGCGCGTCGCGGCGGCGTCGGCGCAGACCGGGCTGCCGATGTCGGCGACCACGCTCAACCGGTTGTCCGAGGACGCGCCCGAACTGCGCGAACCGTGGCCCAAGGACGCGCTCAACGATCTGCTCGTCCTGCTCGGCGCGGGCCGCGGCAGCATCGACGCGGTCGAGGCGCTCGATCGAACCGGATTGTGGGGCAGGCTCTTTCCCGAATGGGGTGCGGTCCGCGATCTGCCGCCGCGCGATGCGATGCACACCTGGACCGTCGATCGGCACCTGATGGAGACGGTCGCCTACGCGAGCAGCCTGAGCACCAGGGTCGCCCGGCCCGACCTGCTCGCGCTCGGCGCGCTGCTCCACGACATCGGCAAGGGGCGGCAGGGCGACCACAGCATCGTCGGCGCCGAGCTGGCCACCCATATCGGCCGCAGGCTCGGAATGTGGCCTTCGGATGTGCGCACCCTCAGCGCGATCGTGCGCCACCACCTGCTTCTGCCCGACACCGCGACCCGGCGCGACCTCGACGACCCGGCGACCGTGCAGCACGTCGCCGACGCGCTCGGTGGTGACGTCGGCCTGCTCGAACTGCTGCACGCGCTCGCCGAGGCCGACTCGATGGCGACCGGCCCCGGAGTATGGGGCGATTGGAAGGCCTCGCTGATCGGCGAGCTGGTGCGCCGCTGCCGGCTCGTCATGGCGGGCGAGCCGCTGCCACAACCGGAACCGATCGACCCGGAGCTCCTGGACAAGGCCAGGGCAGGCGGCGTGCACGTCACCCTCGCGCCCGGTGACGGCAAGCACACCTTCGTGGTGACGGTGATCGCCCCCGATGAGCCCGGCCTGCTCTCCGACGCCGCCGGTGTCCTGGCACTGCACTCGTTGCGGGTGCTCTCGGCCGCACTGGGCAGCGCGGGGGACTCGGCGATCAACACCTTCGTGGTGATGCCGAAATTCGGCGATCCGCCGGACGCGGGTCTGCTGCGTCAGGAACTCATCCGGGCCTCCACCGGCGCGCTCGACCTGCCCGCGGTGCTGGCCAAACGCGAAACCGACGCTGTCGGGACCGGGCCCGGCCGGTACGCGCGCGCCGCGCCGCGCCTGATCTGGTCACCGAGCAGCACTCCCGGACAGGTGATCCTGGAGCTGCGCGCCGACGACCGGATCGGTTTGCTGAGCAGGCTGGCCGGTGCGTTCGCCGCGACGGGAGCCAATGTCCGATGGGCCAAGGTGGTCACGATGGGCTCGGCTGTGGTCGACGCCTTCTGCCTCGATCTGGGCGACACCGACAGCCCAGCGCTGCGCGACCGGATCGAAAAGGCCGTCCTGGACGTGGTTCCGCGGCCCGCGCCCACCCCGCCGCCGACCGAAACAGCCGACGCCGACTGATACCGCAAGGACACGGTTTACTCACTGATTGCTATCAGGTTGCTACACAGCGTCCTCGCGGCCCGATAAGTCGATATGGGACCTATAGCATTCCCCTGGTCCGGCTGTCACTCGTACGAGGGGAGCTGATCCGTGGCTATCGAAGTCGTTTCCGCGTCGATGATGACCAGCGACGCGACCGCGCACATCGCGCGGTGCGTCGGTGGTGACCTGTGGGTGGTTTCGTGGTTGCCGGGTCGCACCCTCAGTGGTGCGCAGGCGCTGGCCGCGATGACCATCGCCTCGACCGCCGCCCACCACGCCGACAGTGCCGATTCCGAATGGCTTCGCATCGAGGCGCTCTCGCGGGAACTCGGCCTCACCGGCAGAGAAGCGGTGTATCTGGTGGACATCGAATCCCACGAGTTGCGCCGCACGGCGCCACCGCACGTGCAACATACCGAATAACCTCCATTACCCTGGGAGGGCAAGAGACGTCCGGCTTCGGTCAGACGACCTGAGACCCTTTCAGATCAGGAGCGCGATCGGTGTTCGAATCCCTGTCCGACCGGCTTACCGGTGCACTGCAGGATCTGCGCGGTAAGGGGCGTCTGTCACCGGCCGACATCGACGCCACCGCGCGCGAGATCCGCCTCGCACTTCTCGAGGCCGACGTCGCGCTGCCCGTGGTGCGCGGCTTCATCGCCAACGTCAAAGAACGCGCCAAGGGCGCGGAGGTCTCCGGCGCGCTCAATCCCGCGCAGCAGGTCGTCAAGATCGTCAACGAGGAACTCGTCGCGATCCTGGGTGGCGAGACCCGTCGCCTCAATCTCGCCAAGAACCCGCCGACGGTCATCATGCTGGCCGGTCTGCAGGGTGCGGGTAAGACCACTCTCGCGGGCAAGCTGGCCAAATGGCTCAAGGGTCAGGGGCACCAGCCGTTGCTGGTGGCCTGTGACCTCCAGCGTCCCGGCGCGGTCACCCAGCTGCAGGTCGTCGGTGAGCGCGCGGGTGTGCCCGTGTTCGCCCCGCACGGCGGCACCTCCATCGGTGGCGGCGAAAACCCGCTCGGGATCACCGCGGCCGACCCGGTCGCCGTCGCCGCGGCCGGTATCGAAGAAGCCAAGGCCAAGCAGTACGACGTGGTCATCGTCGATACCGCCGGTCGCCTCGGTATCGACGCCGAGCTGATGCGCCAGGCCGCGGGCATCCGCGATGCCGTGCAGCCCGACGAGACGCTGTTCGTGCTCGACGCGATGATCGGTCAGGACGCGGTCAGCACCGCCGAGGCCTTCCGCGACGGCGTCGGGTTCACCGGTGTCGTGCTCACCAAGCTCGACGGTGACGCCCGCGGTGGTGCCGCTCTGTCGGTGCGCAACGTCACCGGCGCGCCGATCATGTTCGCCTCCACCGGTGAGAAGCTCGAGGACTTCGACGTCTTCCATCCCGACCGGATGGCCTCGCGCATCCTCGGCATGGGCGATGTGCTCACCCTCATCGAGCAGGCTGAACAGGTCTACGACGCCCAGCAGGCCGAGGAGACCGCGCGCAAGATCGGCAGCGGCGAGCTCACCCTCGAGGACTTCCTCGACCAGATGCTGGCCATCCGCAAGATGGGCCCGATCGGCAACCTGCTCGGCATGCTGCCGGGTGCGGGCCAGATGAAGGACGCGCTGGCCGCGGTCGACGACAAGCAGCTCGACCGGGTGCAGGCGATCATCCGCGGCATGACCCGTGCCGAGCGGGACAACCCGAAGATCATCAACGCCTCGCGCCGCCTGCGCATCGCCAACGGTTCCGGCGTGCAGGTGTCCGAGGTCAACCAGCTCGTCGACCGGTTCTTCGAAGCCAAGAAGATGATGGCGATGATGGGCAGGCAGATGGGCATGCCGGGAGCTCGCCGCGGCAACAACAAAAAGGGCGGCAAGAAGGGCAAGAAGGGCGGGCGTGGGCCCACGCCGCCGAAGGTGCGCGGCGGGTTCCCCGGCATGCCCGCCGGGATGCCGGGCCTGCCGCCGGGCATGGATCTGTCGAACATGCCGCCCGGCCTCGATCAGCTGCCGCCCGGCCTGGACGGCATCGATCTGTCCCAGCTGAAGTTCCCCAAGAACTGAGTTGTCGGCGCGCTGGCGCGCGCGTGTCCGCGGCCCTGAGGGGCCGCGGACCGGCCACTTCGTGGCCGCCGCTCCCTCAGGGTCGCGGGTGGTGGTCGGTGTGTCAGATCACGCCGGGGATCAGCGCTTTCCGGTTCGCTGGGTAGTCGGCGAACTTCTCCCGGTACCAGCGGTGGGTGGCGAAGGCGCGCGGCACCAGGTTTCCCGCGGTGATCAAGAAGATCGCGACACCGGCCAGCGACCAGGTGAGCAGGGCGAACCCGGCCCAGGCGATCAGCTCGCCCAGGTAGGCCGGGCTGCTGACGAAGCGGAAGCCCGCGCCGTGCGGGATGCGGTATTCGGCGGCGCCGGGGTTGTTCTTGTCCCGCAGATTGCGCACGATCGCCTCGGATCGCACCAGCAGCCCGAAGCCGCACAGGTACACGACCAGGCCGATCAGGAAGCGCGGATCGGTGAGCCAGGCGGTGCCGTACTGGTTCTTGTAGTCGTTGCTGAAGAACGCGCCGTTGAGATAGCCGTGCAGGGCCGTCACGAACACGCCCGCCGCGACCACCGAGACATTGAAACTGCTCGTCTTACCCGGCACCTGCCGGATGGAGAGCGGGAAGAACCAGCCGCGATTGCCGTAGTGCAGCAACCAGATGGCGGCCAGCACCAGCGGCACCGGCTCGAAACGATCGGGGCCGCTGAGGTAGAACACCGCGAACACCACAGTCGCGGGCAGCTCCATCAGCCACCAGCCCAGCTTGGGGTTGAGATTGAAGCCGACCTTGTTCGACGCGAAGCGGCCGTAGGGGCTCTGCGCGAACAGCCCGCCGACGATCACGAACGCGGCGAAGGCGAAGGCGATGGTCAGCACGGTGTCGTAGGTGGTGTTCCCGGTGTACCAGTCCATCGAGATCCTCTTGTCCAATAGGCGCCGCGCACGATCGCCGACGCAAAACTAGAACACGTTCTATCATGGATCGCGGAGGGTGAGCGTGACTATGGAGGACCTACATGTCGTTGGATCGGACCGCCGAGGACCTGCTGGCGGCGGTGCGGGAGTCACCGCGCGCGGTGGCCGCGCACGACAAGACCGCGTGGGTCGGGTTGTTCGCCGAGCAAGCCGCGGTGCACGACCCGTACGGCTCGCGCGAGCACATCGGCCCGGACGCGATCTCGCGTTTCTACAACGTCTTCATCGCGCCGAACTCCATCGCCTTCCGCGTTGACCGCGACATCGTCGCCGGCTACACGGTGGTGCGTGACCTGCACATCGAGACCACGATGTCGACGGGCGCCACCGTCACCGTGCCGATGCATCTGCGCTACGACCTGGTCGACACCGACGGCGGCTGGCGGATCGCCCGGCTCGCCGCGCACTGGGAGCTGGGGGTGATGATCGCGCGCCTGCTGCGCACCGGCCCGTCCGGACTGCTCGCGGGAGCGAAGCTCGGGCCGCAACTCGTGGGCGAGCTCGGCATGGGCGGTGCGATGGGCATGATGCGGGCGCTGCGTGGCATCGGTGGGTCCGGCAAACGCGTCGTCGGCCGGCTCTTCGCCGCTGTCGCCTCGGGCGACACAGGGGGCGTGCGAGCGCTGCTCGATGAGCGGACGGTGGTCGAGCTGCCCGCCGGACATCCGGTCTCGGTGGCGGAGTTCGCCGACCGTGCGCGAGACATGGAGTGGGACAAGATGATCGCCGCGGGTCGCACCGTCAGCGTGAGCGTGCGGGTCGGTGCGTCGCGCGGTGTGGCCTTCGTCGACTTCGCTCCGGACCGGCCGCGGATCACCGCTGTGCGGGTCTTTCTCGACGGCGATCCTTCGGGCGACTGACGGCTGGCCCGGAGGTGGCGGGCCGGCACCTGGTGCTGCCGTGGTGGTGGGGGCATCGGGACTGTGCGTGCGCCGATCGTGCGCGGTAGGTTCGGACCCAGGCCGACGACTGGAGGTTCGAGTGCATCTGCGTGGTGTGGTTCTCCCCGAAGACCGGGAGCGCGACCTCTGGGTCGTCGACGGCGTCGTGACGTTCGAGCCGGTGCGCGATGCCGAGACTTTGTGCAGCGCGGGGTGGATCGTGCCGGGCCTGGTCGACGCGCACTGCCATGTCGGCATCCGCTACGGCGGCGGGGACGAGACCCACGACGGCGCGATCGAGCAGGCCGAGATCGAACGCGACGCGGGGGCGCTGCTCCTGCGCGACGCGGGCTCGCCGATCGACACCCGCTTCATCGACGAGCACGCGGAGCTGCCGCGGATCATCCGCGCGGGTCGTCACATCGCCCGCCCCAAGCGCTACATCCGCGAACTCGGCATCGAACTCGACGACGAGCGCGACCTGCCCGAGATCGTCGCCGAGCAGGCCCGCTTCGGTGACGGCTGGGTGAAGATCGTGGGGGATTGGATCGACCGCTCCGTCGGCGACCTGCGCCCGCTGTGGAGTGACGACATCCTGAAGCAGGCCATCGACGCCGCCCACGCGAACGGGGCAAGGGTCACCGCCCACGTGTTCGGTGAGGACGCCCTGCCGGGCCTGATCAACGCGGGTATCGACTGCCTCGAACACGGCACCGGCATCACCGACGACACCATCGAACTGATGGTGGCCAACGGCACCGCGCTCGTCCCCACCCTGATCAATATCGACACCTTCCCCGGCATCGCCGACAGCGCCACGAAGTTCCCGGTCTACGCCGCCCACATGCGCGACCTGCACCGCCGCGTCCGCGACACCGTCGGCAAAGCCCACGAGGCGGGCGTCCCGATCTACGCGGGCACCGACGCGGGCGGCTCCATCCGCCACGGCCGCATCGCCGACGAGATCACCGCCCTGTCCGGCGCGGGCCTGTCACCTCACGAGGCTCTCGGCGCCGCCTCATGGAACGCCCGCACCTGGCTCGGCCGTCCCGGTATCGACGAGGGCGCCCCGGCCGACTTCGTCGTCTACGCCCACGACCCCCGCGTGAACCCGCGGTCGCTCACCGACCCACAATGGGTCGTGCTGCGCGGCCTGGTCGTGAAGACCCCCGATCCGGTCACCGGACACCGCTGAAATGGCGTTGCGCGGCGATAGCGGAGGCGATTTCCGGCCGCGGCGGGTCGTCTGGCAGAATGAACCCTCGTCCTTCCTGGACAGTGTCAGCCCGTCTCCGGTTACGTACCGCGCGGCGGTCACGCACTCATGCGCGAAACCGGACCCGCAGACCATGTGGGTCGCCGAATCGCGTGGTGACCAAAACTACTGAAAGAAGACTGAACAGCATGGCTGTCAAGATCAAGCTCACTCGTCTCGGCAAGATCCGCAACCCGCAGTACCGCGTCGTCGTCGCCGACGCCCGCACCCGTCGTGACGGCCGGGCCATCGAGTCCATCGGCCTGTACCACCCGAAGGAAGAGCCTTCGCTGATCCAGATCGACGCCGAGCGCGTCGCGTACTGGCTCTCGGTCGGCGCGCAGCCCACCGAGTCGGTGCAGCGTCTGCTGGAGATCACCGGCGACTGGCAGAAGTTCAAGGGCCTGCCGGGCACCGAGGGCACCCTGAAGGTGAAGGCCGCGAAGACCTCCAAGCTGGACCTGTTCAACGCCGCGCTCGCCGCCGCCGACAACGCGCCCACCACCGAGGCCGTCACCCCGAAGAAGAAGGCCGCCAAGAAGGACGAGGCTGCCGCTGAGGAAGCCGCCACCGAGGCTGCCGAGTAATGACTGCTGTTGTTGCCGATGCCGTCGAACATCTGGTTCGCGGCATCGTCGCCAACCCTGACGACGTCCGTGTCGAGCTGCTCACCGGACGTCGTGGACGCACCGTCGAGGTCCACGTCCATCCTGAAGACCTGGGCAAGGTGATCGGGCGCGGTGGTCGTACCGCGACCGCGCTGCGCACCCTGGTCGCCGGCATCGGCGGCCGTGGGATCCGGGTCGACGTGGTCGATACCGACGCCTAGATGGAACTCGTCGTAGGTCGGGTCGCCAAGTCGCACGGTGTGCGCGGCGAACTCGTCGTCGATGTTCGCACCGACGAACCGGACGTCCGGTTCGCGCCGGGCGTCACACTGCGCGGCAGGATGCCGAAGTCCTCGGCGACCCGTGACTACACCGTGAAGTCGGCCCGAGAGCACTCGGGCCGGCTTCTGGTGTTCGTCGACGGGATCGACGATCGCACCGCCGCCGACGCCCTGCGTGGCACGTTGTTCGTCGTCGACAGCGATTCGCTGCCGCCGTCGGAGGATGACGACGCCTTCTACGACCACGAACTCGAAGGCCTCCGGGTCGAGTTCACCGACGGCACCCTCGTCGGCACGGTCACCGAGGTGCTGCATTCGGCCGCGGGCGAACTGCTGTCGGTGCGCGCCGCCGACGACGGTCGCGAGATTCTCATTCCCTTTGTCACCGCCATCGTGCCGACGGTTTCGCTCGCCGATGGACTGGTTGTCATCACGCCGCCCGAGGGCCTGCTCGATCCGGAGTAATTCGTGCAACTCGACGTCGTCACGATCTTCCCGGAGTATCTCGAGCCGCTGCGGACCGCGCTGCTCGGCAAGGCTGTCGACAAGGGCCTGATCTCGATCGGCGTGCACGATCTGCGCCACTGGACGCACGACGTGCACAAATCGGTCGACGATTCGCCCTACGGGGGCGGTCCCGGCATGGTCATGAAGCCCACCGTCTGGGGCGACGCCCTGGACGAGGTGTGCCCGGACGACGCACTGCTCGTCGTCCCCACGCCGGCCGGTGTGCCGTTCACCCAGGCCACCGCGCAGCGCTGGGCCACCGAGAAGCACCTCGTGTTCGCCTGCGGGCGCTACGAGGGCATCGATCAGCGCGTGTTCGACGATGCCGCCCGCCGCGTCCGCGTCGAAGAGGTGAGCATCGGCGACTACGTCCTCATCGGCGGCGAGGCCGCGGTGCTCGTGATGACCGAGGCCGTCGTGCGTCTGATCCCCGGCGTGCTCGGCAATCAGCAGTCCCACCAGGAGGATTCGTTCTCCGACGGACTCCTCGAAGGTCCCAGCTACACCCGGCCGGTGTCGTGGCGTGGCCTCGAGGTGCCCCCGATCCTGCTGTCGGGCGACCATGCCAAGGTCGCCGCGTGGCGGCACGAACAGTCATTGGAACGCACGGCGCAGCGCCGTCCCGACCTGCTGCCCTGACCTATCCCGCGATCACGCGGGTGGTGATGCAGAACGGGTGGCCAGCGGGGTCGAGCAATACCCGCCAGCGCGGATCCGGTTGTACCGGTGCGGGTTTCGCGCCGATCGCGAGGGCGTGCTGTTCGCACAGATCCAGGTCGGCGTCGGCGGCGAGGTCCAGGTGCACCGCGGCGGTGCCGGGCCACTGCGGCGGGTAGTAGTCCTCGACGCGTTGCGCGGCGACCGTCAGTCCCGACGGGATACGGATCCCGACGCTGTGCGCGTCGTTCCACAGGACACGGCCACCGAGCAGCCCGAGGTAGAAGCGGGCGAGGGACTCGGGGTCGTCACAGTCCAGTGAGAGGCCGGCCAGTTGAAAAGGCTCCGTCATCGAAGCGACGCTACCGGGCCCGACGGGGACCGAGATTGTTTTGCCCTAAAGACATTTGGGTATCCATCCCGGTCGTTCTTTGTGCGATCGTCCATAGTGAGGGTTGCTGGTTCCATCCGGAATGGGTTCGGTCCCAGCGTCCGTCGGCGGGGCCGGGTCGGACGCGACAAGGTTGAGCGGACTGTGCGCCGATGTTCCCAGTACAGGCACTGCGTCCCTTGATGATTGGGCGCTGCCCGAGTGAGCGCTCGGCGACCTTCGGTGTGGGGTGTCGCGCCCACGGTGTGAGACCTTGCCGGTCCGCTCGGCCGCGCCGGAGGCATTCCGGTAGATCCGGCGGCCGAATGACGGTGATATATCCCACATCTGGCGTGGGGGGTGAAGGGGTCGCGGCAGTCAGGGCAGCAGGCCGTGCCGCCGCGCCCGAGCCACCGCCTCGTGCCTGGTGCCGGCATCCAGCTTGCTCATCGCCTGCCGCAGGTAACTCTTGACGGTCTCGGCGCCGAGCGAGAGTCGAAGCGCGGCTTCCTGATTCGTGCAGCCGAGGGCGATCTGGGCGAGAACGTCGAGTTCGCGCCGCGACAGCCGCGGCGCATCGCCGACGGACTCGCCGGTCAACACTCCGGTCAGCCGTTCGCACACCCCGGAAAGCCGGTCGCGCAGGGCGAGATCGCCCGTGGTGGTCGCGAGGGCGCGAAGCTCGGCGTGGATCTCGCGCAACTCCTCGGTCGCCGCGGGCGTGGTCGCCGTCGGCGGTGTCGCGAGCTCGAGCAGCCGGACCCGCCGGTCCACCTCGTCGCGGACGGCGATCTCCGCGGCCAGTCGCTTACCCGCCTGCAGGATCACCTCGGCGGTGCGGTCACCGAGGGGGCCCGTGCCGCGAGTGGCGGCGTACAGCACGGCGCGAGGTCGGTCGGCGACCAGCACCGGCACGGCCATCACCGACCGCAACCCTTCGCCGACGACCGCGGCGTCGTAGTGGTGGGTGATCGCGGACGAGCCCCGATAGTCGGCCACCGACGCGGGCCTGCGGTACTCCATGGCCTGCCCGCCGAGCCCGGAGGTGCGCAGCACCGACAGCCCGCGCAGACCGGTGGTGACGGTGCCGACGAACTCGGTGAGCAGCAGGGTGTCCTCGTCCACCGCGCCGCCGAACACCACCGGGACGCTCGCCCGTCCCGCCACCCAGCGGATCTCGGCGCGCAGCGCGTCACCGTCGCGCGGGCGCAACAGGGAAGTCATGGATCACCCCTTTTCGGGGGTAGTGGGGCACGTGAGCTATGCCACATTCTAGGACAGACCCGGTGGCCGATACCCGGGTGATGAGGAGAAGCTGCGATGACTACCGATCTGGACGCGCGGGTGCGCGACCTGCTCGACCACTACGACCGACCAGAGTCCTGTGCGGCCGATCTGCTCTGCGATCGGCACCCGGCCGGGCATATCGCGTTCACGGTGATCGAGTCCGATCTGCGCGCCTACGACCTGACCTACGGTGAGCTGCGGGAGCGCTCGGCCCGGTTCGCCGCCGCGCTGGCCGAACTCGGCGTCGAACCCGGCGATCGGGTGGCGACGTTGATGGCGAAATCCGTCGAGCTCGTGGTGGCGCTGCTGGGGATCTGGCGGCGCGGCGCGGTGCACGTGCCCTTGTTCACCGCGTTCGCGCCACCCGCGGTCGAGTTCCGGCTGAGGGCGAGCCACGCGAAAGTCGTTGTCGCCGACGCCGACCAGGCGCCGAAACTCGCGGCGACCGACTACCGAACAATCGTCGTCGGCGCCGAGATTCCCGGCACGCTGCGCTTCGGCGATCTGCTCGACGGGTACGGATCCGACGATCCGCGCGCGCGGCCGGTGGCGGTCGGTGGTGACGGCCTGCTGGTCCAGCTGTTCACCAGCGGCACCACCGGCACCCCCAAGGGGGTGCCGATCCCCGTGCGCGCGCTCGCGTCCTTCCACGCGTATCAGGAGTTCGCCCTGGACGTGCGCCCCGAGGACGTCTTCTGGAACGCGGCCGATCCGGGCTGGGCGTACGGCCTCTACTACGCGATCCTGGGGCCGCTGGCCACCGGCATGCGCAGCCTGCTGCTGCACGCGGGGTTCTCGGCGCCACTCACCTGGGACGTGTTGCAGCGCTTCGGCGTCACCAACTTCGCCGCCGCGCCGACCGTCTATCGGGCGTTGCGCGCCGACAGCGCCGCGGCTCCGGAGAGCTTCGCCCTGCGCCGGGCGTCGTCGGCGGGCGAGCCGTTGACCCCGGACGTGGTGGCCTGGTCGCAGCGGACACTCGGGGTCGCGGTGCGTGACCACTACGGCCAGACCGAGCACGGCATGGTGATCTGCCACGCGTGGCACCCCGCCCTCGATATGGCCGTCCCGCCCGGTTCGATGGGCAGGCAGCTCCCCGGGTGGTCCTGTGCGGTCCTCGCCGAGGACGTCGACACCGAGGCGGCACCCGGTGAGATCGGCCGGGTCGCCATCGACACCCACCACAGCCCGCTGCTCTGGTTCCTCGGCTACCTCGACGATCCGGAGCGCACCGCGAGCCGATTCACCGCCGACGGACGCTGGTATCTGACCGGTGACGTCGGCTCCCGCGATACCGACGGCTGTTTCCGCTTCAGCTCCCGCGACGACGACGTGATCATCATGGCGGGCTACCGGATCGGCCCGTTCGAGGTCGAAAGTGTGCTGGTCCTGCACGAGCAGGTCGCCGAGGCCGCCGTGGTCGGGATGCCGGACGAACTGCGCGGGGAGGTGCTGGAAGCCTTCGTTGTGACCCGCACCGGCACCGAGGGCAGCGCCGAGCTGGCAGCCGAACTGCAGCAGCTGGTCAAGGACGAGTTCGCCGCCCACGCCTATCCGAGAAGGGTTCATTTCGTGGACAGCCTGCCCAAGACACCGAGTGGCAAAGTGCAGCGATTCCTGCTGCGCGGCAAGGAGATCGGCTGATGTCCGAACTCAGCTACAGCTGCGGTCCCGCCGAGGTCGCGCTGCTCGGTGACACCATCGGCGCGAATCTGGACCGCGCCGTCGCGGCCCACCCCGCGCGTGACGCGCTCGTCGACTGCCCGGCGGGGCGTCGCTGGACCTACCGCGAGGTGGGTGCGGCGGTCGACGCCGTCGCGACCGGTCTCGCCGCACACGGCATCGAACCCGGTGACCGGGTCGGCATCTGGGCACCCAACTGCGCGGAATGGTTCCTCGTGCAATACGCCACCGCGAAGATCGGTGCCATCCTGGTCAACATCAACCCCGCCTACCGCACCAGCGAACTCGAATACGTTCTCGTCCAGGCCGGGGTACGCACGCTGATCGCCGCACCGGAGTTCAAGAGCTCGGACTACGTCGCGATGATCGAGCAGGTCCGGCCGAATTGTCCCGCGCTGGAGCAGGTGCTGATTCTCGGCACCGAGCCGTGGCGGCAGGTGGCCGAGACCGTGCCGGACAGGCAGCGGCTGGGTGCGATCGCCGAGACGCTGTCGGCCGACGACCCGATCAACATCCAATACACCTCGGGAACAACGGGTTTCCCGAAGGGCGCGACGCTGAGCCACCACAACATCCTCAACAACGGATTCTTCGTCGGCGAACTGTGCGGATACACCGAAGCCGACCGGGTCTGCATCCCGGTTCCGTACTACCACTGCTTCGGCATGGTGATGGGCAATCTCGCGGTCACCTCCCACGGTGCTACCGCGGTGATTCCGTCGCCGTCGTTCGACCCGGCCGCAGCGCTGGCCGCTGTCGCCGCGGAACGCTGTACCTCGCTCTACGGTGTGCCGACGATGTTCATCGCGATGCTGGCCGAACTCGATTCCGGCGCCGACTACGACCTGTCGAGCCTGCGTACCGGCATCATGGCGGGCTCACCGTGCCCGGTCGAGGTGATGAAACGGGTGATCGATCGGCTGGGGATGAGTGAGGTCTCCATCTGCTACGGCATGACCGAGACCTCACCGGTGTCCACACAGACCCGTCACGACGACAGCATCGACCGGCGCACCGCCACGGTTGGCCGGGTCGGCCCGCATCTCGAGGTGAAGGTGGTCGATCCGGAGACCGGGCGCACCGTGGCGCGCGGCGAACCGGGCGAACTGTGCACCCGCGGCTACTCGGTGATGCTCGGGTACTGGGAACAGCCCGACAAGACCGCCGAGGCGATCGACGCCGCCCGCTGGATGCACACCGGCGACATCGGCGTCATGGACGCCGACGGCTACCTCGCGGTCACCGGCCGGATCAAGGACATGGTGATCCGCGGCGGCGAGAACATCTACCCCCGCGAGATCGAGGAGTTCCTCTACACCCACCCCGATATCGTCGACGCCCAGGTCATCGGTGTCCCGGACGCCAAATACGGTGAGGAGCTGATGGTCTGGCTCCGGCTCCGTGAGGGCGCGACACCCCTCGACGCCGACGCCGTCCGCACCTTCTGCGCCGGACGCCTGGCTCACTACAAGATTCCCCGCTATGTGCACGTGGTCGACGAGTTCCCGATGACGGTCACCGGCAAGGTTCGCAAGGCCGAGATGCGCGAAATGGCCAGGGATATCCTCGGTTGAGCGGCTGGGGCGCACCATGACTCGATCCGTCGCGGGCACCGGCGCTTCTTGCTAGCGTGTTCGCGACGGGCGGTCGTTCGGGCTGGTACCGAATAGTGATGGGGGAGACGGTGTTCCGTCGTGTGGTGATGGTGTCGATGTCGGTCTGCGCGCTGGTCGCGTCGAGTGTGGGTGGTGCCGACGCCGGGCCGGCCGGGGTCGGCGTTCTCCCGAGTCCCAGCGCGACTCTGCCGGTCGGCGCCACGACGCTGCACCTGGTCGACGACGCACGGCCGGATCCGTTCCAGCCCGACCGGTCGAGAGAACTGATGGTTTCGGTGTTCTACCCGGCGACCGAGGTGGATCGCTACCCGCGTGCGCATTACGCGTCGACCGAACTGATCCCCGGACTGGAGGACGAACTCGGCATCGAGCTGCCCGGCGCCCTGACTCACGCCCACCGGGAGGCGCCCGCGCAGGCGGCGAGCGCCTACCCGGTTGTGCTGTACACCCCCGGCGCCGGTGTCTCGCGGATTCTGGGCACCGGGCTCGCCGAGGACCTGGCGTCGCGCGGCTACGTGGTGGTGACCGTCGATCACACCTATGAAACCGGTCCGGCCGTCGAGTTCCCCGGCGGCCGGCTCGTGCGGCCCGCCCCGGCGCCCAACGGTTTCGACACCGCGATCCGCGAGAAGTACATCGCCGCACGGCTGCTCGATCTCCGGTTCGTTCTCGACTCCCTCGCCGGGCTGGCCGCGGGGACCGACCCCGATGCCGAATCCGACCCCCTACCCACCGATCTGGGGCGGGTGCTCGACCTGAACCGGGTCGGCGCCGTCGGACATTCGTCGGGTGGGTACACCGCCGTCGAGGCCATGCACGGGGACCGTCGCATCGACGCGGCCGTCGACATGGACGGGCAGATCGGGGTGGACGAGGCATTCGGCCGCGCGGTGACCGAGGGCGTCGACCGGCCCACCCTGGTTTTGACCAGCGAGCAGATCGAGGAAGTCGGTGACGCGAATCCGTCCCTCGACGCGTTCTGGCGGGGGGCCACCGGCTGGAAACGTCATCTGGCCATAGCGGATTCGGCGCACTACGACTTCACCGACATGCCGTCGCTGGTACCCGCCGTCGCCCGGCCCGCCGCGTCGACCTACATCGGCGCCATCGATCCGGATCGCATGGCATCGCTCGTGCGGGGCTACGTCGCGGCGATGTTCGACAAATTCCTGCGCGAGCGCACCGACACCGTGCTGGATCGTCCGATCACCGAACCCGAGGTGCGGACAGTTCGCTGACCTGGGTGCCAGCGAGGTGTCGGTCATGAGCTGTAGTCTCTGCGGCTGTGACGACAGCGCCCGAGATCGCCGACAGCACGACCACCATCGCCAGCGTAGGCAGGCGGATCGCCGATGAACTGGGGGTGCGCGAGACCCAGGTCCGCGCCGCCGTCGAACTGCTCGACGGTGGTTCGACGGTTCCGTTCATCGCGCGCTACCGCAAGGAGGTCACCGACGGCCTCGACGATGCTCAGTTGCGCCAGCTCGAGGAACGGCTCGGGTATCTGCGTGAGCTCGACGAGCGCCGCGGCGCGATCATCGAATCCATCCGCGGCCAGGGCAAACTCGATCCCGCTCTGCACTCGCAGCTCATGCTCGCCGAGACCAAGGCGCGCCTGGAAGACATCTACCTGCCGTACAAGCCCAAGCGCCGCACCAAGGCGCAGATCGCGCGCGAGGCCGGACACGAGCCGGTGGCCGACGCGCTGATCGGCGACCCGAGCACCGATCCGGGCGTCTACACCGCCGAACAGCTCGACGGCGCCCGCTCGATCCTGGTCGAGCGCTTCGCCGAAGACGCCGACCTGGTCGGTGAGCTGCGTGAGCTGATGTGGAACCGCGGCCAGATCACCTCCACGGTGCGCGCGGGCAAGGAGGAGGCGGGAGCCAAGTTCTCCGACTACTTCGAGTTCAGCGAGCCCTTCCACAAGCTGCCCTCGCACCGGATCCTGGCGCTGCTGCGCGGGGAGAAGGAAGAGATGCTCACACTGCATCTCGAAGCCGACACCGAAGAACCGGCACCCGGCGAGCGCACCCTCTACGAGGGCCGCATCGCGGTCGCCTTCGGCATCGCCGACAAGGGCCGTCCGGCCGATTCCTGGCTGCTCGACACCGTCCGCTGGGCCTGGCGCACCAAGCTCGCCGTGAGCCTGGGTATCGACACCAGGATGCGGTTGCGCCAGGCGGCCGAGAAGGACGCGGTCGACGTGTTCGCCGCGAACCTGCGCGACCTGCTGCTCGCCGCACCCGCGGGCACCCGCACCACCATGGGCCTCGACCCCGGATACCGCACCGGCGTGAAGGTCGCCGTCGTCGACGCCACGGGCAAGGCCGTCGCGACCGAGGTGATCTACCCGCACAAGCCGCAGGGGCAGACCGAGAAGTCCCTCGCGGTGCTGGCCGCGCTCGTCGCCCGCTTCGGCGTGGAGCTCATCGCCATCGGCAACGGCACCGCCTCGCGCGAGACCGATGCCCTCGCGGTGGAACTGATCTCGCGGATTCCGGAGAACAAGCCGACCAAGATCGTGGTGTCGGAGGCGGGCGCCTCGGTGTATTCCGCGTCGGCCTACGCCTCGGCCGAATTGCCCGACATGGATGTGTCGCTGCGCGGCGCGGTCTCCATCGCCCGGCGTCTGCAGGACCCGCTCGCCGAGCTGGTGAAGATCGATCCGAAGTCGATCGGCGTCGGCCAGTACCAGCACGACGTATCCGAGACGCTGCTCGCGCGCTCGCTGGGCGCGGTCGTCGAAGACGCGGTGAACGCCGTCGGTGTCGACGTGAACACGGCTTCGGTGCCGCTGCTCTCGCGCGTGTCGGGTGTTTCCTCGTCGGTGGCGGAAAGCATTGTGGCCCACCGCGATCAGAACGGGCCTTTCGCCAGCCGCAAGGCCCTGCTCGAGGTTCCGCGCCTGGGGCCGAAGGCTTTCGAACAGTGCGCGGGCTTCCTGCGTATCCGCGGCGGTGTCGACCCGCTGGACACCTCCGCCGTGCACCCCGAGGCCTATCCGGTGGTGCGCCGCATTCTCGAGCACACCGGCCGGGAGATGGCCGAGGTCATCGGCAACACCAGCACTCTGCGCGCGTTGAAGCCCGGCGACTTCACCGACGAGAAGTTCGGTGTGCCCACCGTCAGCGACATCATCGCCGAGCTGGAGAAGCCGGGTCTGGACCCGCGTCCGGAATTCAAGACCGCCGAGTTCGCCGCGGGCATCGAGAAAGTCGCCGATCTGAAGCCCGGGATGGTGCTCGAGGGCGTCGTGACGAATGTGGCCGCGTTCGGCGCGTTCGTCGATGTCGGCGTCCATCAGGACGGTCTCGTGCACGTGTCGGCACTGTCGCACACCTTCGTCAAGGATCCGCGCGAAGTGGTGAAGTCCGGTGACGTGGTGAAGGTGAAGGTTCTCGAGGTCGACGTCGCCCGTCAGCGGATCGGGCTCACCCTGCGGCTCGATGACGAGCCGGGCAAGCCCGCGCAGGGGGACAATCGTGGGGGTGGCGCGCCGCGCGGGCAGGGTCGTGGACAGCAAGGCGGTCGTGGTCCGGCACCTGCCCGCAACCAGGGACAGGGGCGTCAGGGCAACGGCGGCGGTAACCAGCGCAAGCAGGCTGCGGCACCGAGCGGTTCGATGGCAGACGCCCTGCGCGCGGCTGGTTTCGGCAACAAGTAGGTAGCGACTCGACGACAGGGCGGGCGGCATGCGACGGTGGCTCGAAGAAGAGGTGATCGCGCACGGCCGCCTGCCCCTGCTCTGTTTCCTGCTGGGATTCATCCTCGGCTTCGTGGTGATCCGGGTGAGTGTGCGGATGATCCGGGCCAATGTGCGCTGGTGGCCGGGCAATGTGAAAGCCGGCGACACCCACATCCACCACATGGTGTTCGGCGTGATCACCGTGCTGCTGTCCGGCATCGGGCTGATCGCCACCGCCGAGGACTCCACCCAGGTCACCTCGAGCGTGCTGGCCGCGATCTTCGGGATCGGCGCCGCGCTGGTACTCGACGAATTCGCGCTGATCTTCTATCTGCGTGACGTCTACTGGTCCGAGCAGGGCCGAACCTCGGTGGACGCCGTCTTCGTCGCCTTCGCCGTGACCGGTCTGCTCTTGCTCGGCGTCCAACCGGCGACGTTTCTGGACTACGACGACTTCCGGGCATCGCGCGGTGTCGGGGTGCGGGTCGGGGTGGTGATCACGATCACGGTGAATCTGGTGCTCGCCGCGATCGTGATCGCCAAGGGCAAGATCTGGACCGGGCTGTTCGGCATGTTCTTCACGCCGCTGCTGCTGGTCGGCGCGGTGCGGTTGAGCAGGCCTGGCGCCCCGTGGGCGCGCTGGCGCTACGGTCACCGGCCCAAGACCATGAACCGGGCGGTCGCGCGGGAGCGGCGCTATCGTCGCCCGGTCATCCGCGCGAAGATCTTCATCCAGGACCTCATCGCGGGCAAGCCCGACGTCGAGCACGCGCGCACGGCAGCCGAGGCGGAGTTGGCGCGGACCGTCGTCCCGGCGCCCTCGGCACCGCCGCCGCATCCGCACCTGCTGCCGCGCCGCCGGGCCGACCAGACCGACGAGCAGTGAGGCCCGATTTCGATCAGGGCTACCCGGTCTGGCACAATGAACCGGTTGCCTTGGACGAGTCATGTCCGAGAGCACTCCTGTTCTGAGCATGAACCGGTCGAGCGCGCGAGTGCCGCCAGGTTCCTCTGTTCACGCAAAGAATCCGAAAAGGTGGAAAATGAACACCCTTGATTTCGTCGACGAGAAGTCGCTGCGTAGCGATGTCCCCAACTTCCGTCCGGGCGACACCCTGAACGTGCACGTGAAGGTCATCGAAGGCTCGAAGGAGCGCATCCAGGTCTTCAAGGGCGTCGTGATCCGGCGTCACGGCGGCGGCATCGGCGAGACCTTCACGGTCCGCAAGGTGTCCTTCGGCGTCGGTGTCGAGCGCACCTTCCCCGTGCACAGCCCCAACATCGACCACATCGATGTCGTGACCCGCGGTGACGTGCGTCGCGCCAAGCTGTACTACCTGCGCGACCTGCGCGGCAAGGCTGCCAAGATCAAGGAAAAGCGCTGATCTCGCAGTAGCACTTCGCAGTACCAGAATTCTTCAGGTAGCCCGGTACCCGACTCACGTCGGGGTGCCGGGCTACTCTGTTCGGCGTGGCAGACGAAAGTGGGTCGGTGTCGGTGTCCGATTCGGGCGACGAAGGCGGGCGGCGCAGAAAAAAGCGCGGCGACAAGAAGCAGCGCCCGTTCTGGCAGGAGCTGCCGATACTCGTCGTGATCGCGGCTGTGATCGCCGCGCTGATGGTGACTTTCGTCGGTCGGCCGTATGTGATCCCCTCGCAGTCGATGGAGAACACGCTGCTGATCGGGGATCGCATCTACGTCCAGAAGATCAGTTATTACGGCTCCGAACCCGGACCGGGCGACGTGGTGGTGTTCGTCGGGCCGCCGTCGTGGAACGGGCACTACAAGTCGGTGCGTTCGGACAACACTGTCGTGCGCGGTCTGCAGAACTTCCTGTCCTATTTCGGGCTGGTCCCGCCGGACGAGAACGATCTGGTCAAGCGCGTGATCGCGGTCGGCGGGCAAACCGTGCAGTGCTGCGATCCGCAGGGTCGCGTCATGGTCGACGGCAAACCGCTCGACGAGCCGTACATCAAGAAGGACTACCCCTGGTACACCGACCGTCCCAACGCCGTGTACCCGGCAGGCCGGGTGTTCGGCCCGGTGAAGGTGCCGGAGGGCAATCTGTGGGTGATGGGCGACAACCGCAACGAGTCGGCTGATTCGCGCGCCCACGTCAGCGACGATCTCCAGGGCACCGTGCCGGTGGACAACGTCCGGGGCAAAACGGTGTTCAAGATCTGGCCGCCGAACCGGATGGGCCCAGTGAAGACCCAGAACGCGCAAGAGAACTGACACGATGAGGACGAGTGTTCTGTGCCCAGTGAAGACTCAGAACGCGCAAGAGAACTGACACGTTGAGGAGGGATGTTCCGGGGCGAACACGCACCCGGAACACCCGGTCGAACTGACGCGACGGGACAATCGAACTGTGGGGCAGGATCGGACCAGCTGGCCGCCGCGGATGGTGATGCGCCGGGCGGCGGGACTACGCACGCTCGAGGCCGCGCTCGTGCGCGGTGGCCTCGCGCCGGTGGCCGGTGTCGACGAGGCGGGGCGCGGACCCTGCGCGGGTCCGCTGGTGGTGGCCGCGTGCCTGCTGGCGCCCAAGGCCTACGACAAGCTCGCCGGGCTCGACGACTCCAAGAAACTCACGGAGGCGGCTCGTGAGGAGCTGTTTCCGGTGGTTCAGCGGTTGTCGCTGGCCTGGAGCGTCGTGGTGGTACCTGCGTGGGAGATCGACTCGATCGGGATCCACGTCGCCAATATCGAGGGCATGCGCCGAGCCGTGGTCGGTCTCGAACGCACCCCCGGCTACATCCTGACCGACGGATTCAAGGTCCCCGGCCTGCCCGCACCGTCACTGCCGGTGATCGGCGGCGACGGCACCGCGGCCTGCATCGCGGCCGCGAGCATCCTGGCGAAGGTGACCAGGGACCGGATGATGGTCGAGCTCGACGCGCAGCTACCCGGCTACGGTTTCGCCGCGCACAAGGGCTACAACACGCCCGAGCACACCGCCGCCCTGCGGCAGCTCGGACCGAGCACAGAACACCGCCGTTCCTGGCGGAATGTGCGCGAGCTCGAGGTGCCCGGAGGTAGCCGAGTGGCTACTCGCGCGGCACATGCGCGATGATGTCACCAATGAACGCGGCGCTGCTAGCAGGAGGACGTCCCACCCGATGAGTGCTGAGGACCTCGAGAAGTACGAAACCGAGATGGAACTGTCGTTGTACCGCGAGTACAAGGACATCGTCGGCCAGTTCTCGTACGTCGTGGAGACCGAACGGCGCTTCTACCTGGCCAATTCGGTCGAGCTGCGTCCGCAGAACGCCGACGGCGAGGTGTATTTCGAAGTGCGGATGAGCGATGCGTGGGTGTGGGATATGTACCGCCCGGCACGGTTCGTCAAGCACGTTCGGGTGATCACGTTCAAGGACGTGAACATCGAGGAGCTGGAGAAGCCGGACCTGCGCCTGCCGGAGTAGTTGTCCACAGGGGCGCGGTTATCCACAGGATTTCTGTTTGCCCAGGTCGCGGGGGACAGCCACGTGAGCGTCTGTGGCCATGCTTTCGCTCATGGCACACAAACAGGCGCTCGGGGCGTACGGGGAGAAGCTGGCCGCGCAGTATCTGTGCGAGTCGGGGATGGAGATCGTCGCCCGCAATTGGCGGTGTCGATACGGTGAGCTGGACCTGATCGCCCAGGACCCGTCGATCACCGCGTTCGTCGAGGTGAAGACGCGGTCGGGCCTGGGGTTCGGAACTCCGGCCGAGTCGGTCACCTTCAGCAAGCAGCAGCGCATCCGCCGGCTGGCGCTGCTGTGGCTGGCCGAACAGGACGGGCCGTGGCGGCGGATCCGCTTCGACGTCGTGTCGGTTCTGATGCCGCGGGGGCGCGGGCCGGTCATCGAACATCTGACCGGCGCGTTCTGATGGCGCTCGGACGGGCGCTGTCGGTCGCTGTGACGGGGGTCGACGGGCAGCTCGTGGAGATCGAGGCCGATATAGGTCAGGGTCTGCCCTCGGTGAATCTGGTCGGTCTGCCCGATACCGCCCTCCAGGAATCGCGCAATCGGGTGCGTTCGGCGGTGGCCAATACGGGGGAGAAGTGGCCGGACGGCCGGGTGATCCTGGCCCTCTCGCCTGCGACACTGCCGAAAGTGGGCAGCGTCTACGACCTCGCACTGGCGGTTTCCGTGCTCGACGCCTCCGGGGCGGTGCCCGGCGAGCGGCTGGTGAAAACGGTGCTGCTGGGGGAATTGGCGCTCGACGGGCGGGTTCGGCGGGTGCGCGGGGTGCTGCCCGCGGTGATCGCGGCCCGTCGGGCCGGGCTGCCCACGGTGGTCGTGCCCGCCGAGGCGGTGGCCGAAGCGGGGCTGGTCGAGGGAATCGAGGTGCTCGGGGCGACGAGCCTGCGGGCAGTGGTGGCGTGGCTGCGCGGGGAGGGCCGGCTGCTCGAACCCGACGGCGTCGTGCCGGGGACACAGGTCCCGTGCGGTGACCTCAGCGATGTCGTCGGGCAGGACGAGGCCCGCTGGGCGCTGGAGGTCGCTGCGGCAGGCGGGCACCATCTGCTGCTCACCGGGCCGCCCGGAATCGGCAAAACGATGTTGGCACAACGTCTTCCGGGGTTGCTGCCGCCGCTGTCGGAAGCGGAGTCGCTGGAAGTGACCGCGATCCATTCGATGGCGGGATCGCTGTCGGCCGAGCAGCCGTTGCTCACGGTGGCTCCCTTTGTCGCGCCGCATCATTCGACATCGGTCACCGCCATGATCGGCGGTGGTTCCGGCATGGCCGGTCCCGGCGCGGTCAGCCGGGCCCATCGCGGGGTCCTGTTCCTCGACGAATGCGCCGAGATCGGCACGAAAGTCCTGGAGGCACTGCGGACTCCGCTCGAAGAGGGGGAAGTGCGCATCGCCCGGCGCGACGGCGTTGCCCGGTACCCGGCCCGCTTCCAGCTCGTCTTGGCGGCCAATCCCTGTCCGTGTGCTCCGGCACGCGATGTGGACTGCATCTGCGCGCCACTGGCACGGCGCCGCTACCTGGGCAAACTGTCGGGGCCGTTGCTCGACCGCATCGATATCTGGGTCCAGATGCACGGGCACGCCGGTGCGACGTTCGGCGACGAACAGGCCGAGAGCAGCAGCACGGTGGCCGAACGCGTGGCCCGGGCGCGAGCCCGCGCGGCGCAGCGGTGGAGCGAGGACGGGTGGGCGACCAATGCCGAAGTGCCGGGCCACATTCTGCGGAAGCGATTCACGTTGCCGCGGGAAGCGATCGCGCCGATCGAGACGGCCTTACGGCTGGGCCGCATGTCGGCCCGTGGCGCCGACCGGGCCATCCGGGTCGCCTGGACGGTCTGCGATCTGCGCGAAGGGGAGCGGCCCACCGTGCAGGATGTGATGTCGTCGTTGAACTTCCGGCAGCGAGGCGCGCAATGAGCGAATCGCGTGCGGTCGGCGAGGTGGTGGACCTCGACGGTGATCCGGACGAGCGCCGACTCGCCTGGGTGTACCTGTCGCGGGTGGTGCAGGGGCCGTGTGCGCCACTGTCGGCCTTGATCGCCTCGGTCGGGGTGTGCGAGGCCGCGCGTGCTGTCCGTGAGCACGAGTTGCCCGCGGCACTGCGTGGTCCCACCGCGATGCGGCGTGAGATCGACTCGGCAGCAGCGGATCTGGAGACGATCGCGCGTCTGGGCGGGCGGGTGATCACTCCCGACGACGAGGAATGGCCGGGCTGGCGGATGCTCGGACTCGATCAGCTCGACAGCGAGCGTGATCGCGAGGCGGCTGTGCCGCTGGTGCTGTGGGCGCGGGGTCCCCTCTCGCTCCACAGCGCGTCCGAACGCGCTGTCGCGGTAGTCGGTTCGCGGTGTAGCAGTGGATACGGGTTGCAGGTGGCGAGCGAGATCGCGTGCGACCTGGCAGGCCGGGGCTGGACGATCGTCTCCGGAGCGGCCTTCGGCATCGACGCGGCGGCGCACCGGGCGGCCCTCGCCGTCGGTGGAACCACCGTCGCGGTCCTCGCCTGCGGTGTCGATCGTCCCTATCCGGCGCAGCACGACCGCCTGCTCGCCGCCATCGCCGAAAGTGGTCTGGTCGTCAGCGAATACCCGCCGGGTATCTCGGCGCAGAAACATCAGTTCCTGGCGAGGAACCGGTTGATCGCGACGCTCGGGGACGGGGTTCTGGTGGTCGAGGCAGGGTTACGCAGTGGCGCTCGCAACACCGTGAAATGGGCCCGCAGACTGGGCCGGCCGGCCATGGCTGTGCCGGGACCGGTCGGGTCGGCCTCCTCGGCAGGCTGTCATCGCATGATCAGAGACGGCGAGGCGCTGCTGGTAACCCGAGCCGACGACATCATCGACGAAGCGGGTCCCCTCCGTCTCCCCGTCAGCGCAGGTGGCACGGCGGACCTCGCCGGACACCTGCGCGGTGCTGAAGCTGAGATCTACGCGGCGCTACCCACCATCGGCTCGCGTCTACCTCGCGAACTGTCGCAGCAGTCCGGCTTGGACCTGGCCACGGTTCGAGCGGTCCTGCCGAGCCTGGAGCTCGCCGAACTGGTCGGCTGCGATTCCGGTGGGTGGTTTCGGACCTCCGGTCGGCGAGCCAGCTGACGTGGTGAGCGCCCAGCAGGGTGACGTGTGGACATCGGCGGGCCGGGCGAGCGCAGGGTCTGTCCCGGCTGCGCGGCGATCGTCGAGTGGTAGGGCAACTGAGTGCTTCGCCGGCAGGGCGGCGACGGGTGCGCAGACGGGCAGTTCGGCGCAGCGGACCGTTCGGTCGGCTCGGCGGCGTGGTGGGTTGCGTGGGGGACCGGGAAGGGTGACGGTTGGGTCATGGATGTGTTGCCCGATGACCTGACCGCGTTGCTCACCGAGTTCGGACGGCATCTGCGGTTGGGCCGGAATCGGTCGGCACATACGGTGCGCGCGTATCTGGGGGATGTTCGGTCGCTGCTCGAGCATCTGTACGCGCGGTCGGCGGATTCGGCGGTGCGGGAGCTGGATCTGCCGCTGCTGCGGTCGTGGTTGGCCGAGCTGGCGGCGGCCGGGGTGGCCCGGACGACCCTGGCTCGGCGGGCATCGGCGGCAAGGACTTTCACCGCGTGGCTGACCGAGACCGGGCGACTCGGTGTCGACCCGGGGCTGCGCCTGCAGGCTCCGAAAGCCCATCGCGTGTTGCCCGCGGTGCTCGGCCGCGGTCAGGCCGAACAGGCCATGGTGGCGGCGGAATCCGGGGCGGCGCAGCAGGATCCGATGGCGCTGCGGGATCGGCTGGTGGTGGAGTTGTTGTACGCCACCGGGATTCGTGTCAGCGAGCTGTGCGGTCTCGATCTCGACGACATCGACCGGGAGCGCCGCCTGGTGCGGGTGCTCGGCAAGGGCAACAAGGAGCGCTCGGTACCGTTCGGTGGTCCGGCCGACACGGCGCTCGAGGCCTGGCTCCGGGCCGGCCGTCCCTCGCTGGTCAACAGCAACTCGGGCCGCGCCTTGTTCCTCGGCCAGCGTGGTCGCCGCCTCGACCAGCGCCAAGCGCGCGCCGTCGTCCACGACGTCATCGCCGCGATCCCCGGCGCTCCCGACATGGGCCCGCACGGCCTGCGCCACAGCGCCGCCACCCACCTCCTCGAAGGCGGCGCCGACCTACGCGTCGTCCAGGAACTCCTCGGTCACGCCAGCATGGCGACCACCCAGCTCTACACCCACGTCTCCGTAGAACGCCTCAAGCGAGTCCACGACCAAGCCCACCCCCGCGCCTGACCGCGTCGAGTCGGTCTTCGGCCCGGCCGCCTTCGATGGCTGATCGTGCCGAGTGGGTTCTCGGCCAGGCCCCGTGCGCGGCCGATTGGCTAGAGCGGTCAGGGGCCGCCCCCTGCGACTGGTCGCCTTGAAACGGGTTCACACTTTCCCCGCGTCGGCAGGTGACCTTGGTCGGCCCGCAGCGTGCCGATTCTCGTGTCCGGTCTGGGGAAGTTGGCTCCCCGGAACAGTGCCGCTCCGGAAGTTCCTCGGACGGCCGGGAACCCTCACACGTCCCTGTCATGGAGTGCGCACGATCGGCGCCGCGCTGTCGCCGCACAGATCAGCGGCGACAACACGATCGACGCCGCGCTCATGCGGATCATCGGTGGGTGGATCGGGGTAGCGCATGATGGGGGCAGGAGGTGGTGGTCGTGACGTTGCCCGAGGTCGGGGCCGAATCGGACGACGGCGAGGAAGAGGTCGACTATCGGTTCACCCTCGCTAACGAGCGGACGTTTCTGGCGTGGATCAGGACCGCGATCGGTCTGCTCGCCGGCGGCGTCGCGGTGCACACCCTCGTGCAGCCGACTCGGCTGGCCGGATTCGCCGGTGCCATCTCGATGATCTGCCTGATCATGGCGCTGGCCGTGGCCCTCGCCGCCTTCCGGCACTGGCGCCGGGTCGATCTCGCGATGCGTTCCGGGCGACCGTTGCCCGGAACGGTCCTGGTTCCCGTGTTGTCGGCCGGTGTCGCGATCGTCGCCGTGCTCGCCTGCGTGGCGGTCGTGCTGTCGTGACCGCACCGACCCTGGCGATGGAGCGCACCGCCCTGGCTTGGCGGCGCACCGCTCTCGGAGCGGCCGGCTGCGCCCTGCTCTTCGTGCACGAGGCGACTGTCGACGGTTGGCCGACATGGCCGGTCCCTTTCGCCGCTGCTGCGGTCGCCCTGCTCGTGTCCGGAGTCGGCTGGTCGCGTGGCCGCGCACTCGATCGCGGACGCTCTGGCACCGCGCACCGATTCGTCGCGACCACCACCCTCGCTGTCGCGGCCGTCTCCCTCATCGCGGCGGTCACCGTACTGCTCAACGGGTAGCTCGCGCTCGCCCTGCGACGTACTCGGCACCGGGGGCGTTCTCAGAAAATAGTGTGGTGGACGTGACTTCCCTGCGTGAGCGGCTGCGTGCCGCCTTGAAACCTGCGATGAAGGCCCGCGACCTCGGTGCGGTCACGGCGCTGCGTTCGGCGCTGGCGGCGATCGACAACGCGGAGGCGATCGATGCCGCTGACGTACGAGCCGGCGCCATGGAGGAAAGCCCAGTCGGCCTCGGTGCGGCCGAGGCTGTTCGCCGCGACCTCACCGAGGTCGAGATCGAAGCGATCGTCCGTCGAGAGATCGACGAAAGACGTTGCGCGGCAGCTGAATATGACCGACTCGGCGCGATCGATCGCCGCGATCGGTTGAGCGCCGAAGCCGACACGCTGGCCACGCTGCTCTGATGGCCGTACCCGTGCCGGCCGGGCCGCGACGTCAGTTGCTGGTGGGCAAGGTGTTCAGGTAGCGATGGGTGAACCAGCGCTGGATCAGCCGGGCGACGGGTCCGCCGAGACGGACGTACCAGGCGCCCGGCCGGGAGAAGGCGGTGATCAGGCCGTAGACGGTGTCGTCGGTCGGGTCGTATTCGACGGCGAACAGTTCCTCGCCGACCTCGGGGTGCCCCGGCAGGGTGCCGTAGGCGAAACCTCGGCGGTCGGGTTCGTCGAGGACGTAGACGACGCGGCAGGGCGCACTGATGTTCAGTGGCCCGATGCGGAGAACGACCGTCAACTCGGTTCCGGGCTGCGCGGTTTCGGTGTCGGCGCCGCGAAAGGTGCCGACGCCCTTCTGAATTCCGAAGTCGAGAATATGGGCGGCCGCGCGCTCGAACAGATCGCGGCCGTGGCCGATCGGCCGTCGATTCCGGAACCGGTGGTACCCGTCGGGCATCGTGGCGCGGGTGGCGCCCACGTCGGGATAGGTGAAAGGCGCTGATTTCTCGGACACGCCTCGATTCTCGTCCGCGACCGGCTGCCGCGGGGGCGGGGTGGCGGAGCGTTTCGTCACATCACGGTTCCAACGGTTTCAGCCGGACCGGCACCTCGTGCAGGAGTCCCAGCGGGTCGACGTATTCGCGCCGGTTGTGGGCGCCGGATTCACGGCGGGCTCCCCAGTGCAGGCACACGGCGGCCGGACACCCCTCGTGTCCGGCCACCAGCGTGCCGATCGCCGTGCCCCTGACCACCCGGCTCCCCACCGCGACCTTCGCCGTCACCGGTTCATAGGTGGTGCGCAAGCCGCCCGGATGATCGATGGACACCACCGGCTTGCCCGCCACTTCCCCCGCGAACACCACGATGCCGTCCCCCGCCGCCAGCACCGTCTGCCCGGCGCTACCCGCCAGATCCACCCCCCGATGCCCCGGCAGCCAATTCCGCTCCGGCTTGTCGAACCGGCGCTCCACCGTCGGCCGCGGCCGCAACGGCCAACCGAACGGCCCCGATTCCGCCGCCTCGGCGGGCACCGCCCCACTGAGCACAATCGCCACCAGGCAGACGACACCCAGCACCCTCCCGAGAATCGTCCACGTCCGGAGCGCCGCTTGCCGCATCGTCGAGGATGTGCGCGGCCGCCGACCGCGACCGGTCCTGCCCGGCCACGCCGTGTTGTCGGGCCGCGGGCGATCGGCAGGGAACCTTTCGAACATCGAGGCCTCAGCGGTGAGGTCGTGGTGTCGGCACACGCTGCTGCCCGGCCAGCGACCGCAGCATCTCCCGCAGGACTGCGGGGAGTTCGGCCGCTGATCCACTTCCGCCGCCCGCTCGCACCACGATCTCGATCTCCGACCGAGCCCCCGCACTCTGATCGATCCCCTGCGGCCGCGCCGGAGCGGAGCCGAGATCGTGGACCGTCACCCGAACCGGAACTGGTGCGGGAACGAGTTCGCGTCGAGGCACGGTCACCGGAACCGCGGTCGATTCCCGGCCGCACGAGACAGGGCCGGACGGGCGCTCCCGCGGCTGCACAGGCGCGGCGCTCCTGCGCACACCTTCCGGCGTCGGCCTCGGCGGGAGTTCCACAGCCACCGCTGCTCCCAGGTTGATTTCGACGGCTACGTCCGCCGCCGGTCTGCCCGGCGAGGTCGGCGCGCTCTGAGGATTCGGCACGGGCGGTGCTATCGGCACAGCGCCGGGCGCGGCCGCACGCTGCGCCGGGCGAATCACCTGGCCGACGCCCTCGGGTGGGTGGGCCAGGACGACAGCCCCGCGCACTCCGGCGCATACGGACGATGATCCACTGTGAGGGGAGAGCGTCGGCGCGACGTCGGCGGCGGAAGGTCGGACTGCGCCCGGAGCGCCGCTCTCGGGGTGTGCCGCGGCCGGTGCGGCAGCGATTCCCGCCGCGCAGAGCAGCGGAAACGTCGTGATCAGGGTGCGTGTCAAAGTGTTCATGCCCCAACTCTGGGCGCCGGACAACCCCACCGGGACAACGACTTCGAGAATGTGGACAACTTGCCCGCATGTGGATATCGCGTACTTCATCCGCGAAATGGGCGGTCGTTGCGCAGGGGCGATTTCGGACCTGGCCCTGCTCCGCGTAGACTGAACAAGCGGTTTGTGCTCAGCAGCCAATGCGTGTGCACAGCACGGACCGACTTCGCGCGCCACCCGTGCTCGTCCATCCGGTCGTCGCTCGCAATGCAGACGGTCCGCGAGGGCATGTCAGCGCGAGTTCTCCAGCGGATGAACAGGGAAATCGTCGGCTGGTCCCGGATTCTTCGAATCGGGTCCGGCGGTTTCGGTGGCGCCAGGGCAGTCGATCGCCGATCGACCGCGACAACCGGCAACGAAAGAGAGATACGAAGGCTATGCCTGTCGTAACTATGAAGCAGCTGCTCGACAGCGGCGCGCACTTCGGCCACCAGACTCGTCGGTGGAACCCGAAGATGAAGCGGTTCATCTTCACCGACCGCAACGGCATCTACATCATCGACCTGCAGCAGACGCTGACCTTCATCGACAAGGCCTACGAGTTCGTCAAGGAGACTGTCGCCCACGGTGGCACCGTCCTCTTCGTCGGTACCAAGAAGCAGGCCCAGGAGTCGATCGCTTCCGAGGCGCTGCGCGTCGGAATGCCCTACGTCAACCAGCGTTGGCTGGGTGGCATGCTCACCAACTTCTCCACCGTGCACAAGCGCCTGCAGCGCCTCAAAGAACTCGAGGCGATGGAGCAGACCGGTGGCTTCGAGGGTCGTACCAAGAAGGAAATCCTCATGCTCACGCGTGAGATGACCAAGCTGGACCGCACCCTCGGTGGTATCCGTGACATGGCCAAGGTTCCCTCGGCCATCTGGATCGTCGATACCAACAAGGAGCACATCGCCGTCGGCGAGGCGCGCAAGCTGAACATTCCGGTCATCGCGATCCTGGATACCAACTGCGACCCCGACCTGGTCGACTACCCGATCCCGGGTAACGACGACGCGATCCGTTCCGCCGCACTGCTCACCAAGGTCGTCGCTTCCGCGGTGGCCGAGGGCGTGCAGGCCCGCGCGGGCCAGGCTTCCGGCGACGCGAAGCCCGAAGCCGGCGCAGGCGAGCCGCTGGCCGAATGGGAGCAGGAGCTCCTGTCCTCGGCGACCCCGGCTGCCGAAGCCGATGTCGCTGCCGCGACCGAGGCCCCGGCCGTCGAGACCCCGGCCGAGGCCGAGGCCGAGGTCAAGGCCGACCCGGCACAGCACACCCCGGCCGACTTCTGAGCTGACCGGTAGCGCACTGTTCACCTTGCCGACCCGTCTGAATTCAGATGTGGTCGGCAAGGTGGCGTAATACCCGAACAAGTAAGTGCATGGCCTCGGCCGAGATGTCTTTTCCGTGGTTTCTCGGCCGCCTCGATCTGGACTGACCAGAGGGTGCGACGAAGGAGTGCCCGCCGGGAGGGAAGATCGAGGCCCACAGGGCCGAGAAACCTGCGGCGCCAGCCGCCAAAAATTACAGGAGGCTCGCCCCCGATGGCGAACTACACCGCTGCTGATGTGAAGCGGCTCCGGGAGCTCACCGGCTCCGGCATGATGGACTGCAAGAACGCGCTGGCCGACTCCGACGGCGATTTCGACAAGGCCGTCGAGGTGCTGCGTATCAAGGGCGCCAAGGACGTCGGCAAGCGCGCCGAGCGTGCGACCGCCGAAGGCCTGGTCATCGCCAAGGACGGCGTCATGGTCGAGATCAACTGCGAGACCGACTTCGTCGCCAAGAACGCCGAGTTCCAGCAGCTGGCCGACACCATCGTGACCGCGGCCGCCGCGGCCAAGCCGGCCGACCTGGACGCCCTCAAGGCGCTCAAGCTGACCGACGGCACCGTTGACGACGCCGTGCAGGCGCTGTCGGCCAAGATCGGCGAGAAGCTGGAACTGCGTCGCGTCGTGTCCTTCGACGGCCCCGTCGCCACCTACCTGCACAAGCGCGCTTCGGACCTGCCGCCCGCCGTCGGCGTGCTGGTGGAGTACGAAGGCACCGGCGACGCCGCTGCCGACGCCGCGCGTGCCGCGGGCATGCAGGTCGCCGCGCTCAAGGCCAAGTACCTGACCCGCGAGGAGGTGCCCGCCGATGTCGTCGACAACGAGCGTCGCATCGCCGAGGAGACCGCGCGCGAAGAGGGCAAGCCCGAGGCCGCGCTGGCGAAGATCACCGAAGGCCGCGTCAACGGCTTCTTCAAGGACGTCGTGCTGCTCGAGCAGTCCGCCGTCACCGACTCCAAGAAGACCGTCAAGGCGCTTCTGGAAGAGGCGGGCGTGAACGTGAAGCGTTTCGCTCGTTTCGAGGTCGGCCAGGCCTGATCCGCCTGAACTTCACGAATAGCCTCTTCGGCGCGGTGTGATACCGCACCGGAGGGGCTTTCCTCATGGATCGACCGACCCCACTTCCGGGTGACCGCAACCTGATAGGGCAGGATGGATGCCGCCTGCTCGCCCCGCTCTCGACCTCGCCGAAGGAGACCGACACCCATGACCGACCCGGGTAACGACCGCCCTGGATACAACCGGGTGCTGCTCAAGCTGGGTGGGGAGATGTTCGGTGGTGGCGGGGTGGGCCTCGATCCCGACGTCGTGCAGACCGTGGCCGAGCAGATCGCCGAGATCGTCGAGACCGGCGTGCAGGTGGCCGTGGTGATCGGCGGCGGCAACTTCTTCCGCGGCGCCGAACTGGAGGAGCGCGGCATGGAGCGGGCGCGCTCCGACTATATGGGCATGCTCGGCACCGTGATGAACAGCCTCGCCCTCCAGGATTTCCTTCAGCAGCAGGGTGTGGACACCCGCGTGCAGACCGCCATCACCATGGGCCAGGTCGCCGAGCCCTACCTGCCGCTGCGCGCCAAGCGCCACCTCGAGAAGGGCCGCGTCGTGATCTTCGGCGCGGGAATGGGCATGCCCTACTTCTCCACCGACACCACCGCCGCTCAGCGCGCGCTGGAAATCGGCGCCGACGTGGTGCTGATGGCGAAAGCGGTCGACGGTGTGTTCGACGCCGATCCGCGCGTCGACCCGAATGCGAGCATGTTCACCGAGATCACCCACAAGGAAGTGATCGAAAAGGGCCTGAAGGTGGCCGATGCCACCGCTTTCAGTCTCTGCATGGACAACCAGATGCCGATGCTGGTGTTCAATCTGTTGATCAAGGGCAATATTGCCCGCGCGGTCGCCGGTGAACCCATCGGCACCCTGGTTCGGTCGTGACCCCGCACCCGCGGACGATGACGATGACGACGCTGTGGAGGATTCGGTCGTGATTGATGAAGCGCTCTTCGATGCCGAAGAGAAGATGGACAAGGCCGTCACGGTGGCGAAGGACGACCTGGGCAGCATCCGTACCGGTCGCGCCAACCCTGGCATGTTCACCCGTGTGCTGATCGAGTACTACGGCTCGCTCACCCCGATCACCCAGGTCTCGAGCATCACCGTGCCCGAGCCGCGCATGGTCGTGATCAAGCCCTACGAGCAGAGCTCGCTGGGCCTGATCGAGAACGCCATCCGCAACTCCGACCTGGGTGTGAACCCGACCAACAACGGCGACATCCTGCGCATCTCGGTGCCGCAGCTCACCGAGGAACGCCGCCGCGAGATGGTCAAGATGGCCAAGAGCAAGGGCGAGGACGCCAAGGTCTCGATTCGCAACGTCCGCCGCAAGGCGATGGACGAACTCGGTCGCATCCAGAAGGATGGCGAAGCGGGTGAGGACGAGGTCGGGCGCGCCGAGAAGGAGCTCGACAAGACCACCGCCAAGTACGTGGCCCAGGTCGACGAGCTGGTCAAGCACAAGGAAGCCGAACTGCTCGAGGTCTGAGCGCCAGATCTCGCCAGTCCCGCTCGTGCGGGGGATGAACGGAACGACGAGTTGAGCGACGGGACAATCGTGGCCGAAGACGCCGCCGCCACCGGGGCGGCACCGGATCCCATGCCGGACAAGGTCGAGGAGACCGCGGCCGCGCCGCAGGACGAGCAGCCGCCCGCCCCGACCTCACGGGCCGGGCGCAATCTGCCCGCGGCACTGGCAGTCGGGCTGACGCTCGGGCTGTCGTTGATCGCGATCCTGTTGTTCGTCCCGAAGGTGTTCATCGCGGTCGCGGGCATCGGCGTCGGCGTGGCGACCTGGGAGGTCACCAAGCGGCTGCGCGAAGCCGATGTGCTGGTGCCGCGGATTCCGCTGCTGGTGGGCGGTCAGGCGGTGTTCTGGCTGGGCTGGCCGTGGGGGGCGAGCGGGGTGCTCGGCGCGTTCGCCGCCACCGCGCTGGTGTGCATGGTGTGGCGTCTGTTCGACCACGGCCTCAGCACCGCGCCGAAGAACTTCCTGCGTGACACCGCGATCGCGGTGTTCACCCTCACCTGGATTCCGTTGCTGGCCGCGTTCTCGACGCTGCTGCTGCTCGAACCCGACGGCAATCTACGGGTGCTCACCTTCATGATCCTGGTGGTGTGCTCCGATGTCGGCGGCTACGTCGCCGGTGTGCTGTTCGGCAGGCATCCGATGGTGCCCGCGATCAGCCCGAAGAAGTCGTGGGAGGGATTCTGCGGGTCGCTGGTGTTCAGCGTGATCGGCGGTCTGCTGACCGTCACGCTGCTGCTCGAGGCGAACTCGATGATCGGTGTGGTGCTCGGTGTCGGCCTGGTGGCCGTGGCGACCATCGGTGATCTGATCGAGTCGCAGATCAAGCGGGAGCTCGGCATCAAGGACATGGGGACGCTCCTGCCGGGGCACGGGGGAATCATGGATCGCCTGGACTCGATGCTGCCCTCGGCGTTCGTCTCCTGGCTGGTACTCAGCGCGCTGATCTGATCGTCAGGGCCTCTTGGCGGCGTGCCGCAGTTGCAGGATGCGGACTCCGCCGACCAGGCCCATCACCAGCGCCCCCGCGATCACCGACAGCAACACGGTGACGCCGAGCGGCAGTTCGAAGTGCCAGAACAGCAGGTTGGTCCGGACCTTGTCGAGATTCTGGATGATGAAGATCAGCAAGACGATGCCGAGCAGGGCCGCGGCCAGCAACGCGATCCAGGTGTAGCCGGTGCGCGATCCGTGCACGGCGTCGCGCGGAGCCGGTGTGGTAGCAGGCTTCGCCGGTTCGGCGGGCTTGTTGTGCTTGCCGGTGAGATCGGTCGGCGGCGGGTCGTGTTCGGCCGGTGACGCACCGGATTCTGCGTGTGTACTCATAGTTCGATCATTGCCGACTGCTATGGCTCGTGCACGCATCTTGTCGATAACGTTGCCCGGCGTGGTGACCACGACGGTGCGTTTGGGACAATGGTGAAACTATGGCCATCTCCCTGCCCCTCGTGTTCGATGCCCCGCGCCGCGGCATGCCGCCGCGCCACCTCGCCGATCTCGATTCGGACGAACGCAAGGCCGCGGTGCAGGAGCTGGGATTGCCGAAGTTCCGGGCCGACCAGCTGGCCCGTCAGTACTACGGCCGCCTGCAGTCCGATCCCGCCCTGATGACCGACCTGCCCGCCGATGTGCGCGCGAAGGTCGGCGAGACGCTGTTCCCGCCGCTGCTGTCGGTGGTGCGCAATATCGCGTGCGACGAGGGCGACACCCGCAAAACGCTGTGGAAGGCGCACGACGGGACGCTGCTGGAGAGCGTGCTCATGCGTTACCCCGACCGCAACACGCTGTGCATTTCCAGTCAGGCCGGGTGCGGGATGGCGTGTCCGTTCTGTGCGACCGGGCAGGCGGGGCTCACCCGCAACCTGTCGACCGCGGAGATCGTCGACCAGGTGCGTGCCGCCGCGGCGTCCTTGCGCGACGGCGAGGTGCACGGCGGTCCGGGCCGGCTGTCCAACATCGTGTTCATGGGGATGGGCGAGCCGCTGGCCAACTACAAGCGGGTGGTGAACGCGGTTCGCCGGATCACTTCGCCTGCTCCCGACGGGCTCGGCATTTCGCAGCGGTCGGTGACGGTGTCGACCGTCGGCCTGGCGCCCGCGATCCGCAAACTGGCCGACGAGAACATGTCGGTGCGCCTGGCGGTGTCGCTGCACACCCCCGACGACGAACTGCGCGACACCCTGGTGCCGGTGAACAATCGCTGGTCGATCGCCGAAGTGCTCGACGCCGCACGGTATTACGCCGACAAGTCCGGGCGTCGCGTGTCGATCGAGTACGCGTTGATCCGCGATATCAACGACCAGCCGTGGCGTGCGGACCTGCTGGGCAAGAAACTGCACAAGGCGCTCGGTCCGCTCGTGCACGTGAACCTGATCCCGCTCAACCCGACACCGGGCAGCGAGTGGGATGCCAGCCCCAAGCCGGTCGAGAAGGAGTTCGTGCGCCGCGTGATCGCCCAGGGCGTGTCGTGCACGGTGCGCGACACCCGCGGCCAGGAGATCGCCGCCGCCTGCGGTCAGCTCGCCGCCGAGGGTTAGACGGCGCTCGTCGCCGTTCACGGGCTCGGAGGACGTGCTCGAGCTCAGACGATGCTGCTCGGTGCGATGAAGTCGTCGTAGGGGAGTGGGCCCGCGACGAAGGCGTTGACCGACATGAAGTTCAGGGTGATGTCGCCGCCGTGGTTGTCCAGGAAGGCGATATCTGAGGCGTCGCGGCCGGTGGCGATGCGTACCAGGCTCGAGCGCGGCGCGAGGCCGGTCGGGTCGTAGGTGCGCCACTCGCCGTCGATGTAGGCCTCGCAGACGGCGTGGAAGTCCATCGGCACACAGCCCGGCGCGTAGACCGCGGCGACCCGGGCGGGGACGCCGACGGCGCGCAACAGCGCGACCATCAGATGCGAGAAGTCGCGGCAGACTCCGGTGCCGGAGAGCAGCGTCTCCACCGCACCGTCGATGGGCGTGCTGCTGCCCGAGACATAGGTGATCCGTCTGCCGATCCACGACGAGACGCGGTTGGCCACCTCGGGATCGGCTATGCCGTAACCGAATTCGGCCGCCGCGAAGCCCAGCAGCTTGTCCGACTCTGCGTAGCGGCTCGGCCGCCGGTACAGCGCGAGGTCGTAGTCGGAAGGCGGCGCGAGGACGGCGGTGCCCAGGACGGTCGCCTGATAGTCGATCCGGAGGGTGCCCGCGCGCACGTCGAGCACGTGGATCCGGGAACCGTGCGGACCGACCACTTCGCGTGGCGTGCAGAACTCGCCGTCGAGCGAGCATGTCATGGACTCGATGAGATCGAGTCCTGGCTGGCGGGCGACAGCGATCTGACACTGCAGCACCGAATCGGCATGGACCGCGACCTCCAGGCGAGCGGAAACGTCCCGTTTCACGCCCACAGACTGACAGGCGAATCGGGATCAGGCGAACCGAACCGCACGAGCGGGTTGCGGCCCAGGCGTTATCGTCGTGGGACCGGATCGACGCGTGCGTCCGAGATCGTTGACTATGGCGCGCGAAACAGCCTCTGTCACAGTCACTCTCGAGCTCGAAGCGGGCAATGCCTCGCTGATGGTCCTCGGCAAGATGCTCGGTCCGACCGGCGTTGCGCCCTTCGAGGTCAAACGGCGCTACGACGCCGCCACCGCGGATCGACGTGGCGAGATCATTCCGGCCGCCATCACGATCGACGCCCGCAAACGCTGGACGATGCGGCTCAAGACCCCGCCGACCGCGTCCTTGATCCGCAAGGCTCTCGGCCACCCCGGCTCCCCGCAGCCCGGGCACAAGCCGGTCGGCGCGATCAGCCGGGACCAGTTGCGCCGCATCGCGATCCGCAAACTTCCCGACTTGAACACCACCGATGTGGAGGCGGCGATGCGCATCGTCGCGGGTACGGCGCGATCGATGGGTGTGCGCGTGGAGGAGTGAGCTGGGGTGTAGTGCCCTGTACTCGCGCCCAATCGGCCGGGTCGCTGTCGCGGTGTTGCTGACCTTCACACTGATCATCGGCGGCGCCGTCACCTGGGTGTGGCAGGACGAGAGCACCTGGATATCGGACATGCTGGAACGGTCGCGTGCGCACAAAGATCTGGCCGCGATGTCGCAGGCATTTCCCCAGATGGTGCCGACCGGATTCGCGGACGGCCCTGGATTCGAAGGCCGCGAGTGTTCGGCGTACGCGAACACGAAGATTCGGAACGAACTCTTGTGGGAGCTGACGTTTCAGCAGGCAGACGCGAAATGGTCGTGCGGCAGCCTGCAAAGTGCCGATACCGACTACTTCTTCTACGCCTTCGCGACCGCGGCGGACGCGGTCGAGGCCGTGAATCGGTTTCGTGGTGAGACCGGTGACAAAGGAAACGCGTCGTCGGGGTCGCGGACCGACCACCATCGTGAACAGACCTACAACGGTGGATACAGTGGCTCCGCCGTGGTGTCCACCTTCAGCGATCCCGCGCGAGAACGGTGGGTGCTGGTATTCCAGCGCGGCTCGGCTTTCACCACAGTCGAGGCCGACATGCCTGTTCTCCTCGCCGACATCGCCCGCTTCCCACTGGGTTGAACCCGCCACCCGGCGGTGTACTGCACCGATTCGCGGGTCCTGCGTTTGGTAGGGTCCAGGCCGTCGGACGAAGAGCGAGATTCGGGGGTCAGAGTGGTTTCTGACGGGACGGTGTTCGCCGGCTACACGATCGACCGGCAGCTGGGTCAGGGCGGGATGGGGTCGGTGTATCTGGCCAGGCACCCGCGTCTGCCCCGATGGACGGCACTCAAGCTGCTGAATCGGGAGTTGTTCTCCGACAAGGAGATCCGGGCCAGGTTCGAGCGCGAAGCCGACCTGGTCGCCCAGCTCGACCACCCCAATATCGTCACCGTGTTCGACCGCGGCGTCGAGGGCGATCAGCTGTGGATCAGCATGCAGTACATCGACGGGATCGATGCCTCCTCGCTGGATCCGCATTCCCTGCCGCCGGACCGGGCGCTGCAGATCATCGGTGAGACCGCCGCCGCGCTCGACTACGCGCATCGCGCGGGGGTACTGCACCGCGACGTCAAGCCCGCCAACATCCTGCTGGCGCGTTCCAGCAGCCAGGAGCGGGTGTATCTCACCGACTTCGGCATCGCACGGCTGCGCGACGATTCGGGTCATCTCACCGAGACCGGATCGTTCACCGCCACGCTGGCCTACGCCGCACCCGAGCAGCTCACCGGCGCCGCACTGGATCACCGCGCCGACCAGTACTCCCTCGCGTGCACGCTCTACACATTGCTGACCGGCAGCGCACCGTACGAATCGACCAGCCCGGCCGCGGTCATCACCGGGCATCTGCAAGCGCCGCCACCCCCGATCAGCCCGCGTCGCGCCGGCCTGCCGCCGGTGCTCGACGCTGTGATGGCGCGTGCGCTGGCCAAGCGGCCCGCCGACCGGTTCACCTCGTGCGAGGAGTTCGTCGACGCCGCCCGACGGGCGGTGCGCACCGGAACCACCGGCGCCCGCCCGATCGCCCGGCCCACCTCGGGGGCGCACGCGCAGCCGTTCGTCGGCATGCAGCCCATGCGCCCGGTGAGTTCGACGGGCACTCCCATCCCGCAGTACAACCCCGCTCCGATGCCCCCACGGATGCCTCAGCCGCAGTACGCGCCCACGCCGCAGTATTGGCAGCCGCAACCGGCGCCGATACCGAATCCGCCGCCGCAACGGGGCGGCTGGGGATCGGCGCTGGGCACCTACGCGGTCCTGTTGGTCGTCGTCATCGTGATCGCCGGCGTGATCGCGCTGCTGGCCAACCTCTGATCGGCTCGTCGACCCGATCGGCGGGTGCCATATTCTGGTCAGAATGAGCGACTTCGACGTCACCGCCGCCGACTCCATCGACCTCGACCGGTTGCGTCGTTTCGTCGCGGTCGCCGAGGAGTTGCACTTCGCCCGCGCAGCCAAGGCGCTGCGGATCCCACGGCAGGCGCTGAGCGCCACCGTGATCGAGCTGGAAGAAGAGCTCGGCACCCGCGTCTTCGTGCCGGGCGCTTCGCCGACCCAGCTCACCGACGACGGCACCGCGCTGCTCGCGCGTGCCAGGGACCTGATCCGGGTGCGCGAGCAGGCCGAAAGGGAGCAGAAGCCCGACGCGCCCGCGAGCCTGCGGGTGGGGTTCGTGCCGGGGGTCACGGTGTCGAAGTGGGCGCGGATCTGGGGCGAACGGCTACCCGACCACCCGCTCGAGGTCGTCGGCGTCGCGCAGGGCGAGCAGGAGTCGGCGCTGCGCGAGGGGCGAGTCGACCTGTGCTTCGTCCGGCTGCCCATCGACCGGACCGCGACCAACGCGATCGCGCTGTGGCAGGAGACGCCGGTCGCGGTCGTGCAGAAAGACGACGCGCTGTCCCTGCTCGAGACGATCAGCCCGGCGGATCTGGCCGACGAGACGATCCAGGCCGGCGCCGACCTCGATCAGGCCGTCGACACTCTCGCCTTGGTCGCCGCCGTGGGTGGCGCGGCGATCATGCCGCAGTCGATCGCGCGCCTGCATCACCGCCGCGACCTGGTCTACCGCCCGATCAGCGACACCGAGTTCACCGAGATCGCGCTGGCATGGCCTGCCGGGACCGACAGTGATCTGCTCGAGGAGTTCGTCGGCATCGTGCGCGGCCGCTCGGCCAACAGCTCGCGCGGCGGGGTCGCGGAACCGGAGCAGCGCGCCGCGGCGCCCGCGCGCAAACCCGCGGCGAAGAAGCCCGCGGCCAAGAAACCGGCGCCGAAGAAGCCGGTCGCGCGTGGCCGCAAACCAGCCCGCCGCGGCCGCTGACACACGAAAACGCCTGCGGCGCATGGTGATTGCCGCAGGCGTGGACGTATTGTCGTCGAAGAACTACTTCGGCATCCGCCGGGTGAGCGAATCGACGACCAGGATGAGCGCCATCACGCCGGCCAGGCCGACGAGGAAGATGTCCTCGACATGACCCTGGTGGTTGCCGATGGTCATCCCGAGCAGGGCCACGACGACGACCCAACCCGCGATGCGGAAGGTCTTGCGCGACTCACCGCTCCAGCCCCATGCTGCCGAGGGCACCTCGGCGGGGTCGACGCTGGTGGCGACGGCACGCTCGGTGCTGGCTTTATCGAGGTCCGTGGCTGCCACGATCGCTCCTAAGGGCTCGAGTTCTGGTTGGGCGAGTGAGCATATCGTGGCATACGACCGTCCGTCGTAGCCAGCAGCCCTGCCACAATGGGCCCGTGTCCCACCCCGCAACGCGTGCCGCGCACGCCAGTTCCCCGTCCACCGATCGGGTGAAGGTGCTGCTTCTCGGCAGTACCGGTTCGATCGGTACCCAGGCGCTCGAGGTGATCGCCGCCAACCCCGACCGCTTCGAGGTGGTCGGGCTGGCGGCACGCGGCGGCAACACCGCCCTGCTCGCCGAGCAGATGACCGCCACCGGCACCCGCAATGTCGCCGTCGCCGATCCCGCCGCCGCCCAGGCGCTCGGGCTGGCACTCGGCGGCCCCGACGCCGTGACCGAACTGGTCCGCCGCACCGACGCCGATGTCGTGCTCAATGCCCTGGTGGGTTCGCTGGGTCTGGAACCCACGCTGGCCACCCTGCACGCGGGCACCCGCCTGGCGCTGGCGAACAAGGAATCCTTGGTCGCGGGCGGCTCCCTGGTGACGCGGGCGGCCGCGCCCGGCCAGATCGTGCCCGTCGACTCCGAGCACTCGGCGCTGGCCCAGTGCCTGCGCGGCGGTCGTGCGGAAGAGGTCGACCGGCTCGTGCTCACCGCGTCGGGTGGACCGTTCCGCGGCTGGAGCACCGAGATGCTCGAATCGGTGAACCCCGCGGAGGCCAAGACCCACCCGACCTGGTCGATGGGCCCGATGAACACCCTGAACTCGGCCTCGCTGGTGAACAAGGGCCTGGAACTGATCGAGACGCACCTGCTCTTCGGTGTGCCCTACGACCGCATCGACGTCACCGTCCACCCCCAGTCGATCGTCCACTCGATGGTCACCTTCACCGACGGCTCGACCCTGGCCCAGGCCAGCCCCCCTGACATGAAGCTCCCCATCGCCCTGGCGCTGGGCTGGCCCGACCGCATCCCCGGCGCAGCCGCCGCCTGCGATTTCGGCACCGCCTCCACCTGGACCTTCGAGCCGGTCGACGACGAGGTCTTCCCCGCCGTCCGGCTGGCCAGACAGGCAGGGGAAGCGGGCGGCAGCGTCACCGCGGTCTACAACGCCGCCAACGAGGTCGCCGTCCAAGCATTCCTCGACGGCAAGATCACCTTCCCCGCCATTGTGCGCACCGTCACCCGCGCGGTAGAGGCCGCCGACCGCTGGCATGCCGAACCCGATACCCTGGACGACGTCCTCGCGGCCGACCGCTGGGCACGGGAGTACGCCGCGAAGACCATCGACGGTGAAACAACGTCCTGACCTGACGACCACAACGAGACCACCACGTTTTCGGCCGCCCCGGATCCGAGGGGCGAGACGGAACGCCGCAGGCGCAGTATCGCCCCTCGGATTCGGGGTGACGAGGCCGAAAACACGCGGCGCCAGCCGCCAAAGAGAAGGGCCCACATGGTTTTCGCGCTGGGGTTCGCACTGTTCGCGCTCGGCATCACGATTTCGATCGCGCTGCACGAGTGCGGGCACATGTGGGCCGCGCAGGCCACCGGCATGAAGGTGCGCCGCTACTTCATCGGCTTCGGGCCGAAGGTGTTCTCGTTCCGTCGCGGTGAGACCGAGTACGGGCTCAAGGCGCTGCCGCTGGGCGGCTTCTGCGACATCGCGGGCATGACGGCGCTCGACGAGCTCGAACCGGAGGAGGTCGACCGGGCGATGTATCGCCAGTCGACCTGGAAGCGCCTCGTCGTGATGTTCGGCGGCATCGGCATGAACTTCCTGCTCGGGTTCGTCTTGCTGATGGTCCTCGCGATCGGCTGGGGCCTGCCCCAGCTCGAGCAGCCGCCTGCCACCGCGCTGGGCACCATGAGCTGTGTCGCGCAGGAGACCCCGCAGAAGACCCTCGCCCCCTGCACCGGCGACGGACCCGCCCAGCGCGCCGGTTTGCGGCGTGGTGACGTGGTGAAGGCCGTGAACGGCGTCGAGGTGAGCACCTGGGCGCAGTTCCAGGCCGAAACCCAGAAGCAGACCGGCACTTTCACCTACACGATCGAACGCGACGGCACCACGCTGACGGTCCCGGTCACCCCGGAACGGGTCGTGCGCTCGCCCAAGGAAGGCGCGAGTCGTGAGGTGAGCGCGGTCGGCGTCGGCCCCGACTACGCCGAGCCGAAGCAGTACGGCCCGATCGCGGCGATCCCGGCCACCATCTCGTTCACCGGTGATTTCTTCGTCGAGACGGTGAAGTCGCTCGCCAAGATGCCGCAGAAGGTGTCGGCGCTGTGGGAAGCGGTTACCGGCGGCGAGCGCGATCCGGAGACCCCGGTCAGCGTCTACGGTGCCAGCCGCATCGGTGGCGAGACCGCCGAACGTGGCCTGTGGGGCATGTTCATTATGGTGCTGGCCAGCTTGAACTTCTTCCTGGGAGCATTCAACCTGCTGCCCCTGCTGCCGCTGGACGGCGGGCACATCGCGGTGGTGCTCTACGAGAAGATCCGCAACACGGTCCGCGGCTGGCTCGGCAAGGCCCCTGCCGGTCCGGTCGACTATCTGAAGCTGCTCCCGGTGACCTATGTGGCGGTAGTGATCGGTGGTGCGTTCATGGTGCTGACCTTGGCCGCCGATATCGTCAACCCGATCCGTCTGCCCTGAGGTGAGACGGCCGGTGTCATGCCCCTCACAGGGCGCCCCGTTACCCTGCGCGACTAAGCTCGGCAACAACAACCAGGTCGATCCGCGAAACGTACGAAAGAAGGCAGCCGAACGTGACCAGCACAATCGGATTGGGGATGCCCGCCGCCCCCGCTGCTGTTCTCGCACCCCGGCGCAAGACCCGCCAGCTGATGGTCGGCAATGTCGGCGTCGGTAGCGATTCGCCGATCTCGGTGCAGTCGATGACCACCACCAAGACCCACGACATCAACGCCACGCTGCAGCAGATCGCCGAGCTCACCGCCTCGGGCTGCGACATCGTGCGGGTGGCCTGTCCGCGCCAGGAAGACGCCGACGCGCTCGCCACGATCGCGAAGAAGTCGCAGATCCCGGTGATCGCCGACATCCACTTCCAGCCGCGCTACATCTTCGCCGCCATCGACGCGGGCTGCGCCGCGGTGCGCGTCAACCCGGGCAACATCAAGGAATTCGACGGCCGCGTCGGCGAGGTGGCCAAGGCCGCGGGCGCCGCGGGCATCCCGATCCGCATCGGCGTCAACGCCGGTTCTCTGGACAAGCGGATGCTGGAGAAGTACGGCAAGGCCACCCCCGAAGCGCTGGTCGAGTCCGCGCTGTGGGAGGCGAGCCTGTTCGAGGAGCACGGCTTCGGCGACATCAAGATCTCGGTCAAGCACAACGACCCGGTGATCATGGTCGAGGCCTACCGCCAGCTCGCCGCGCAGAGCGACTACCCGCTGCACCTCGGTGTCACCGAAGCGGGCCCGGCGTTCCAGGGCACGATCAAGTCCGCGGTGGCCTTCGGCGCGCTGCTCAGCGAGGGCATCGGCGACACGATCCGCGTGTCGCTCTCGGCCCCGCCCGCCGAGGAGATCAAGGTCGGCGGCCAGATCCTGCAGTCGCTGAACCTGCGCCCGCGCAAGCTCGAGATCGTGTCCTGCCCGTCGTGTGGACGCGCCCAGGTGGACGTGTACACCCTGGCCGACGCGGTCGCCGCCGGTCTGGACGGCCTGGAGGTGCCGCTGCGCGTCGCGGTGATGGGCTGCGTCGTGAACGGGCCCGGCGAGGCACGCGAGGCCGACCTCGGTGTCGCCTCCGGTAACGGCAAGGGGCAGATCTTCGTCAAGGGTGAGGTCATCAAGACCGTGCCCGAGCATCTGATCGTGGAGACCCTGATCGAAGAGGCGATGCGCATCGCCGAACAGATGGACGCGGAGCCGGGTGCGGAGCCCGTTGTCTCTGTGAGCTGAACCGACCTCCGTACACGGTCATCCGCCGGATTCGGCGGACCCGTACCGCTCGGCGTGCTTTCGTGGCAGGCTTGTGCCGTGCGGAGTCTGCTGGAGCCGACGCGACGGTCCAAAACCGCTCCCGCGCGCCCGGTGGCCGTGCGAGATCTCGGTGAGGTGCTGCGCGTCCTCGACGCCGACCCGGTGGCGTCGTGCATGATCGCGGCCCGGGTGCAGGAATTCGGGATCGACTCCCGGACCGGTGCCGGTGAGCTGTGGAGCCGCGGCGGACCGGCCGACTCCCTGTGTTTCTCCGGCGCCAATCTGGTGCCGCTGCGCGGTGACCAGCAGGCATTGCGCGCGTTCGCCGATCGGGCAGGCCGCTGGCCGCGGGTGTGTTCCTCGGTGGTCGGCAGGCAGGAACTCGCACTCCCGCTGTGGGAGATGCTGCTCCCGAGCTGGGGCCCGGCCAGGGAACTGCGCGCCGATCAGCCCCTGCTGGCACTGGCCAGGCCGGCCGCCGCGCGCGCCGACGGGGGAGTGCGCCGCGTGCGGCCCGACGAGATCGACCGCTATCTGACCGCCGCGATCGCGATGTTCATCGAAGAGGTCGGCATCGACCCGCGCACGGGCGACGGTGGGCGCGGCTATCGGCGGCGGATCAAGAATCTCATCGAATCCGGTAGGGCCTGGGCACGTTTCGAGGACGGTGAGGTCGTCTACAAGGCCGAGATCGGCGCGCTGTCGCGACGCACCGGCCAGATCCAAGGCGTGTGGGTGCATCCCGAATTCCGGGGTGCGGGTGTGGGGACCGCCGGGACCGCCTCGGTCGCCAATGCTGTTGTGGCGACAGGCCGTACGGCGAGTCTCTACGTCAACGACTACAACCGCGTCGCCCGCCGCGCCTACAGCCGGGTGGGATTCCGTCAGATCGCTACCTTCGCAACCGTCTTGCTGGACTGAAACTTTGGCGCGTGGCGCCGAGGTCGAGGGGCTTTTCGCCGCTACCATCGGTGCCGATGAGGACACGGATGCTCACCACGTGCGCGGTGGCCGCCCTCGCTGTCGCGGCGACGGCCTGTTCTTCCGGTGCCCAGGGGCCGGTGCCCGCCGCCGACGCCTTCGCCGAGGCATTCGCCGAACACGATCTCCCCGCGGCCGCGGCGCTCACCACCGCACCCGAGAAGGCCGCGGCGGCACTGACTTCGACGTGGCAGGCGTTGCAGGCGGAGAAGTTGTCGATCCGCACCGGCGACGCGCGCGTCAACGGTGACACCGCGACGGTCGACTACACCTACGAGTGGACCCTGCCGAAGGGTCGTCAGTGGACCTATTCCGGCGAATTGCAGATGGGCCGCAGTGACGGGCGCTGGCTGGTCCGCTGGAGCTCCGCCGACATCCATCCCAAACTCGGCGACACCCAGAGCATGGAGTTGCGCACCCGCCCCGCGCCGCGCGCCAGGGTGAACGAGGCCGCGGGCAGCGACGTGCTGGTCCCCGGCAAGGTCTCGCGGGTGAAGTTCACCGTGGCCGACGCTCCCGACCCCGGCCGCGTCGCCGGTGCGCTTGCCGCGGCGCTGAGCCGCATCGACCCCGTCGCCTACACCCCGCAGTCCATCCTCACCGCGGCGCGCAAGACCGACGGCGCGCACACCGTGATCCTGCTCAACGAGTACGAGGCCGAGACCATCGGCGGCGAACTGATCGGCCTGCCCGGCGTGACCCTGACCCAGGAGTGGGACATGGTGCCCACCGACCGTAAATTCGCGCCCGACCTGCTCACCCAGGTCCGCAAGACGGTGATCGCCGAGGTCGACGGCAAGGCGGGCTGGAGTGTGGTCACCCGCAACGCCGACGGCGCCGATCTCGATGTGCTGCACGAGGAAGCGGCCGAACCGGCGCCGTCGTTCGCGCTGAGCATCGACCGGTTCGTGCAGAATTCCGCCCAGCACGCGGTCGACCTGCGCACCGAGCAGGCGATGATGGTGGTGCTGCGCCCGTCGACCGGTGCGATCCTCGCGGTGGCCCAGAACAAGTTCGCCGACCGCGACGGTCCGGTGGCCACCAGCGGTCAGTACCCGCCGGGCTCGATCTTCAAGACGGTCACGGCGTCGGCGGCGATGGCCTCCGGGCTGGCCACGCCCGACACCGTACTGGCCTGTCCGAGCAGCACCATCATCGGCGAGCGCACCATCCCCAACTACAACATGTTCACCGTCGGTGAAGTGCCGATGGCCACCGCCTATGAACGCTCGTGCAACACCACCTTCGCCAGGCTGGCCAGCAAGCTCGAACCCGACGCGCTCACCGAGGCCGCGGCGCGTCTCGGCGTCGGCCAGGACTACAAGGTCGAAGGTCTACCGACCGTGTCCGGGTCGGTGCCGAAGGCCGAGGGGCTCGTCCAGCGCGCCGAAGACGGCATCGGCCAGGGCCGGGTGGTGGTGAGCCCGTTCGGGATGGCCGTGATGGCCGCGACGGTCGCGCACGGTGCCGCGCCGGTGCCGTATCTGATCGCGGGCAGGCCCACCGAGATCACCGGCGATCGGCCCGCGATCGCGCCGGAGGTGGTCGAGGGGCTGCGTTCGATGATGCGCATGGTGGTCACGGGTGGCACGGCCGAACGCATCAGGGATCAGGGTGAGGTCTACGGCAAGACGGGCGAGGCCGAGGTCGACGGTGGATCGCACTCGTGGTTCGTCGGCTATCGCGGGGATATCGCGTTCGCGACACTGCTGGTGAAGGGTGGCAGTTCCGACAACGCGGTGGCCGTCACCCGGGACATGTTCGCCGCACTACCCGCCGGCTACTGAGTACGCCGGTCGAACGGGTAGCGGGCACTACGGGACTCGTGATGGTGTCGGGTCAGTCGGCGTTCTCGGTCGCCAGCAGACCCCGCACCACCGCGAGCGATGTGCTGTCGGTGTGGGATGACGCCGTGTCGTGCAGCACGTTGTAGCTGACAACGGGCTCGGGTGCGGCGGTGGCCGCGCTGTCGAGGACGTCGATGGCGGCCGCGCCGCCGAGGATCATCCCCGCTGTGGTCAAGATCAAAGTAGAACGCCTCATGGTTCGTCTCCCTCATTCAGGGTTTCGACGTGTTCGCGGGGCAGGTCGTTCGATTGTCTGAGGATTAGCTGATGCACCACCGTAGAACGGCGGTTACTTCGGCAACAGGCGACGGCAGCAAGCGACACACAATTGTTGCCCTATGTGCGGGCGTGTTCGAACACAACTGCTACCGGGCCGTGATGAAAAGGTGAATTATCGGTTTCGATCCGGCAAATGCACTGATCAAAGGTCATGTTCGGGTAACTCGCCGAATTGCACGTGCCTCAGCCGCGTTGCAGAGTCGCCGCTAGATGATGCTGCAAAGATTCGCCGACCGCCGCCATCCGCAGCGTGTACTCGATGGTGTCGCCGGTGACATGGAATGAGCGTCCGACGGCGGTAACCGGCTTTGCCGATTCGCTCAGACCGATATTCGTGGAGTTCAATTCCAGACGAATTCCGTCCACCGTTTCGGTGATCGTGCCCTCGCAGATCTCGGTGATTCCGGTCGGATGGGCGAGTATCAGTTCGACCCGGCCCGGCGCCGGACTGCGCAGGTAGCCGGTCTCCGCGTGCAGCGGCCTGCCGTCGGCGCCTGCCTTGGTCCGCTGCTTGTAGGTGAGGAACGGCCGGCCCAGGTGCCCGAAGGTGATCTCCTCGACGTAATCGAAGGATTCGATGGTCGGGTATTCGCCCCTGCCCCGACCGCGCCAGGTGCCGAGTAGTGGTGCCAGGGCAGCGATGTCGGGGTGCGGGGCGATGTTGGGGGAAGGTTCGACCACGGCCGACAGCGTAGCCCTGTGCTTCCTGCGACGGTCACGGCACACCGCCGCATCAGCCACGATAAGGTCAGCCTCGCCTGAACGCCGTCCGGCGGAAGGTCGAAAGGACAAGAACGTGAACGGACATGTGAGGGGCGCCCGCGGGGTGCGGTCCGGGCTGGTGCGCGGTGCGGTACTCGGCGCGGCAGTGTTGCTCGCCGTGGCGTGCTCGAACACCGAGCCCTCGAACGACGATGTGGCCGCGCTGGACGGTAACCGCTACGGCCAGACCAACCTGGCCGCCGACAAGGACTCCTATCACGCCCAGTTCACGCTGCCCGGCATGGTCAACGCCTGGGGGCTGGCAGATCGGCCGAAGGGCGCCGGTGGGCATTTCTGGGTCGGCGCGGGCGGCAAGTCGTTCCAGTTCCTCGGTGACGTGCAGTCGTCTTCGGATCCCAAGCTGCAGAAGCTGACCCAGGACCAGCTCAAGCTCGTCGGCGTCCCCGGCGCCGATGCCGACACCTCCGACAAGAGCATCGGCAAGGTCACCGGCGTCGTGTTCAACCCGGCGCCGATCACCTCGGATCTGTTCGCGGTGCGCGACCAGTGGGTCGATGTGGACGGTGTGCCGATCCCGCTCGGCGGTTCCTCGCGCTTCATCTTCGCCACCGACTCGGGCAAGATCTCGGCCTGGACCGAGCAGGCCCCCGACGGCGCGATCGTGCGCCGCGACGGCGGCGCGAACCAGGTGTTCGACGGTTCCGCGCAGGGCATGGCCTTCTTCGGAATCGCGCTGGCGCCCTCGGGTGACAAACTGCTGGCCGCCGATTTCGGTGCCGACCCGCAGGTTCGCACCTTCGACAAGTTCTGGCAGCCGGTCGCGACCACCGGTTTCGCCAACCCGTTCGCCACCGGCGAGGTGATCGACGCGTCCTCGCCCGAGAAGGGCAAGAAGGCCAGGCCCGGCGATCCCGCGCCGTTCAACATCACCACCCTGGGCAGCCGGGTGTTCGTGTCCTACGCCGTGACGCAGCCCGACGAGAACGACCCGAAGGCCTTCGACAAGGCCGAGGAAGCCTCGCTCGACGCCGACCAGGACAAGGATTCCCACGGCAAGCCCGACAAGGGCAAGGTCGCCGAGTTCGACGGCGCGGGCAAGCTGGTTCGCATCATCGACGACGGCGGCAGGCTCAACGCGCCGTGGGGTGTGGCGATCGCGCCGTCGAACTTCGGCGCGCTGTCGGGCAAGCTGCTGATCGGCAACTTCGGTGGCCTCGGCCGGGTCCTCGCCTACGACGACACCACCGGCACCTTTGTCGACTATCTGCGCGACGGTGAGGCGAAGCCGGTCGAGATCGCGGGCCTGTGGGCGTTGATGTTCGGCAACGGCGAAAGCCTGGGCGACGCGAACGCCCTCTACTTCACGGCAGGTCCCGAAGACGAGAAGGACGGCCTCTTCGGCAGCCTGCGCGTGCAGTAGGCAAGCTCGGGGGCGGGGCGGACAAGGGGCGGCGAAGCGGACAATGTGGATGTCCGTGCCGATTCGCTTCCGCCGACGGGCCGTTGTAGGGGACAGTGGTGGCGGAATGGTTGCCGGGTGGATGCGATCGGTGTCCACCCGGCCTGTTCCGTCCGCACGCGATGGCACCTCCACCGGGGTGCCGTGCCCGAGCCGGAGGAGTGCCAGATGAAGGTTTCGCGCGTTGACGTCGGCGGTTCGGCGGGGGAGCGGTGAAATGCGGCACGCGGCACGAGAGTCGATGCTGCCCGGCAAGGACGTGCTCCTCGCGGCGTTCCGTGGTTTGCCACACGATGACCACCCCATCCTCGATGCCGCCGGGGAGCTGGCGCTGCTGCATCAGTTGCGCGAGCATTCCCCGCTGAGCGAGTCCGAGCGCATCGACCGGCGCCGGGCCCAGTTGATGCGCGCGATCGACCGCTGGGTGATCCTCGCCGCCCCCGTTCCGCACGCCGCGGCGGACGAACACTGCGAAACTCTCGGCGGCCTGGTCGATCGTCTGGCCAAGCACTGTTCCCAGGCGTTCGTCGCCCTGGCCGGCGCCCCCGTGTCGGTCTGCTACGACGAATGGGTCCGCCTCGACGACCTCGCTGACAGCTATGAGCGCCTGATCGACGATCTGTGGTCCGGTGCGCGCAGCCTGCCCGCGAACACGTATTGACACCAAGGGTGGATTCACCGCCACCTGGGTGGGCGAGACCGGGCCCCGGGGATGGTTGGGGCCGGGGCCGTCCCGCGCGACAGTGGAACTCACACCCTCTGTGGTCGGGTCGGCGAAGGAGTTCGGATGCGCGGTCGGTCTGCGGCGGAAGCCCCCGAAAGTATTGGGCTGCTGGGGGTTTCGCGCGACGTATCATTTGTTGTGGGCACTGTTGACGATCCGGCCGATCTGCCGTCCGCCTGCGGGTGGACAGCAGGTCGGCCCGATTCCTGTTCGGCGGAGTCGGCCGTCGGCGAGCGTGCCGATTCCGCGGCCACGGCGTTGGTGCTGCCGATCCGCCCGCGCACCACCTACGTCGACGGCGCACCGCTGTTCTGCCTGGCCGGAGAAGCGGTCCTGGCCTGGAACTATGTGGGCCTGGTCGCCCACCTCGATCCTCGCGTCCCGATCTACGGCCTGCAGGCGAGCGCCGAACCGCGCACGATCCGCGACTACGCCACCCGCTGTTCCGCCGAGATCCGCCGCATCGCCCCGCACGGCCCGTACCAGCTACTCGGTTGGTCCGCAGGGGGTTTCGTCGCCCACGAAGTCGCGGTTCGGCTCCGCGCGGCAGGCGAGCGAGTTCGCGTCGTCGTTCTCGCCACCGACCCCGAAGCCCCCGCCCCGGCGCCGCTGCCGGCCGACCGTATCGCCTCGCTGCTCTGCGCCGACGGCCCGGCCTTCGACGCAGCTGCGGAAGGCGCGACAACCACGACCTCCGACGACAACGCCGCGGCGATCAACGCCGCGACGGCGGGAACGATCGACATCACCGGCGACGATCTCGACCGCCTGGCCGGCCTGAGCGCCACTGCCGCACGCATGGTGTCCGGACACCGACCCTCGTGGCTCCTCGGCGACCTCACCGTGTGCATCCCGGGCCGGGAACCCGGCGGCACCGATCGCCTCGACCCCGGTGCCACGGTTCGCCGGTGGCGCCCCTACGTCGAGGGTGCGGTCACCGGCTTCGTCCTCGACGCCACCCCGGACGAACTCACCGCACCCGATGTCCTCCCCGAGATCGCCCGCATCCTCGCGACCGCCCCGCCCTCCGCGCGCACGACATGCTGACCGGGTTCCCCGGCACCACCGCGCGCGTCGACCACGATGGGGGCGTGCCGACCGCCGACGAGCTCACTTCCGACCGCGCGCCGACGGTGGCGTTCACCCAGTGGTGGGTGCTCGCGCGACGGCTGATCCGCCCGGCATGGCGCACCGGTGAGATCCTCACCGCCCTGCTCGCCCCCGCGGTGTTCACTCTCGGCTTCTACGTCCCGCTCAACCTCGTGATGACCGTCTACGGGCACGGCCTGAGCAGCTACGCCCAGTTCCTGATGCCGATGATCGTCATGCAGGCCGTGGCGTTCTGCGCCATCTCGGCCACGTTCCGTGCCGCCACCGATGCCCGTGACGGCCTCGACGTCCGGTTCGCGACTTTGCCGATGCCACGCTGGGTCCCGTTCGCGGCCAGGATCACCGTGGCCGCCCACCGTGCGGTGATCGCGGTCGGCGCCGCGCTCGTCTGCGGCGCCGTCATCGGGTTCCGCTTCTACGGAAGCTGGTGGCACACAGTCGGTTTTCTCGCGTTCTCGCTGCTGATCGCGACGGCCCTGTGCTGCGGTGCCGATCTGCTCGGCAGCGTGTCCGCCAGTCCCGAGGCCACCACCCAGATCCTCGTCCTGCCCCAGCTGATCTTCGGCATGGTGTCCACCGGCTTCGCGCCCGCGAGCCAATTTCCTGGCTGGATCCAGGGTTTCGCCCGCAATCAGCCCGTCTCCCAGTTCGTCGACGGCCTGCGCGCGCTGGCGGGCGATTCCACCGGCGACGCGGGCACCGTCGACCTCGCGACGCTGGGCCCCGGCCTGGCCTGGGCGCTCGGCATCCTGGTGGTCTGCGGCGGTCTGTCCTGGCGTCATGCCGCCCGGCGGGCCGCATGACGACCCTTCCCCTGCCCGCTCTCGCACGGCACAGCGAGTCGCTGCGAATGCTGCTACCGCAGACGGCGATCCAGACCCGGCGCCTGCTGACTCGCTGGACTCGAGACCCGTTGACCGTGATGCAGGCCCTGCTCTTCCCGGCGCTGCTACTGGTGATGCTCAATGCCGTACTGGGCAAGCAGGTGTCGTCGTTCGCGGGCGCCGACGCCCTCTACGGTTCGGTCCCGATGGTCGCACTGGTCGGGGTGATGTCGGGTTCCCTGGCCGGAGCCGTCACCCTGGGCCGCGAGCGCGACGAAGGACTGCTCTCCCGATTCTGGGTGCTGCCGGTCCATCGCGCCTCGGGTCTGCTGTCGCGCGTCCTGGCCGAAGGCGTCCGGATCCTGGTGTGCACCATGGTGATCTTCGCGGTCGGCATCGCACTCGGATTCCGCTTCACCCAGGGCCTGCCTGCCGCGATCGCCCTGTTCGCCATCCCGGTGCTGTACGGACTCGGCTTCGCGACGATGGTCACCGCACTGGCGGTGTACACCGCTAAAGCCGCACTGGTGGAGGTGGTTTCGCTGGGATCGTCGTTGCTGATGTTCTTCAGCACCGGATTCGTCCCGCTCGCCGCCTATCCCGGTTGGGCACGCCCGATCGTGGAGCACAACCCACTCACGCACGCCATCGACACCATGCGCGGACTCTCGCTCGGCGGGCCGGTGCGTGGCCCGCTGCTGGCCACTCTGGCGTGGTCGCTCGGCGCGATCGCGATCTTCGCCCTACCGGCCGCGATCGGTTTCCGCCGGGCCAGCCGCTACTGAGCGGACGTGGAGCGGGTGATCGCGTCCCGTGCCTCGGTGATCAGCTTCGCCGAATCGCGGGGACTCAACGCCATCGCCCGCAGCTGGTCGAAGATCACGCCGAAACGGCGGATCTCCGAGTGCCCCTCGACCAGATCGTGCACGGACATACTCTCCACGTACACCAGTTCGGGGTCGACGGGATTGCGGAAGTCGAGCAGCGTGAACGAGCCCGCCATGCCGGGGTGCGCGCCCGCGTCGAACGGAAGTACCTGCAGGATCACGTTCTTGCGCTTGGTCTCGTCGAGCAGCCGGTCGAGCTGGCCCGCCATCGTCGCGGGTCCACCGACCACCCTGCGGATCGCCGCCTCGTCCATCACCACCCACAATTCCAGCGGGTCGTCCTTGGTCAGGTTGATGGCGCGATCCATGCGCGCCTGCGCCCGGCTCTCCATCACCGAGGCATCCAGGCGTGGCATCGAGGTGTCGATCACGGCGGCGGCGTACTCGAAGGTCTGCAGCAGGCCGGGCACCGTCGAGGTCTGGTACTGCCTGGCAGACAACGCTTCCGCCTCGAAGTTGATGTAATTCGCGTACACCTCCGACACCGCGCCTTCGTAAGGTCGCGACATGCCGGGTTTCAACGCATCGGTGAGCAGACTGAGTGCTTCCTCGCGCATTTTGTCGTCGACCTGATACAGGTCGAGCATGGCGCCGAGAGTGCGACGTTGTGGGCGCGCCTGCGCCATTTCGATCCGGTACAGCGTGGTGACGTTGATTCCGGTTCGCGCGCTGACGTCTTCCTTGCTCAGCTGGGCACTTTCGCGCAACTCGCGCAACATGGCTGCGAGCCTGCGGAGCCGGACGGTCAGGGTCGTGCGCTTGCCTGCCATGAAACGCATTATTGCGCTGCAAGGCCGCTATGTCACGCGTTCGGCGAAGACGGAGGCATAGGGCATGCCATGGTGTTCGGCGAGTCCGCGAGGCACGCCGGAAGACCGTGCGGCGCTGCGCATGTGACTCCCGGTTCTGTCAGGGCGGCTTTACTGCAGGAGTGATAACGCAATCTTGCGTTTCGCCTTCTGAGCGAGCATGATCCAGTTAGCCTGGTTGCGAACAATCCAAACAGATGACCGGGATAACCGAATCGAGAGCCAATCATGTTGGTAGACAAATCTTGGGTGTCGGGTGAATTCGGGGCCGTGCGATGAGCGCGCCGGTGATGGGCATACTGCCCACCGCTCCGCAATTGTTGTGCGCATTTCAGGGGCGGCGATTTCAAGATCGCGAATTGTTGCGGTCAGCGCACGCACTCGCTGAACTGCACGAACGGCGGGGGCAGGTGCGTGATACGGCATTGATCGCCGAGATCGATTGCCGTCGAAGTGAACTCGTCGACGATATCAACGACTGGTGTGTCCAGGAGATCCCGTTGCATCGCAACGGCGCCTCGCTGCACACCGAAAGTCTCGGTGCGGTCGTCGACCGGATGGCGCGTAGCTGGGTGGATGCCAATCAGGCGATCGACATCGACGGCGCGCGAAGCGACAACACCCACAAGCACTGGTACCACCTCGCCGAGCTTGTGGATGGTTACACAGATCTGGTCACCGATGTGGCCGGCGGGCGGCGGCGGCTGCCCGAGCAGTAAGGGCTACGCCGGCTCCGGTGACAGTCTCGCCTCGAAGGCGATGCGGTCGCCACGGTAGAGCGAGCGCACCCGTTCGATGGGTGCGCCGTCGGCGTCGACACTGCGCCGGTGCAGCAGCAACATCGGTAGTGCGGTGGTGCATTCGAGTAGACCCGCCTCTCTCGGGGCGGCGAGTACGGTTTCGATGCGTTCGCGCGCACCGGCGAGTTCGACGCCGGTGGCGCGGATCGCGGCGTACAGCGAAGTGGTGGGGTCATAGCTGCCGCGCAGGGCGGCGAAGCGGTGCAGTGGCAGGTAGGTGCTCTCCAGCCCGACACGTTCACCGTCGGCGAGCAGTACCCGCTCGAGGTGCATCACCTCGGTGCCCGGCTCCACCTCGAGGTCGGTGGCCGTCGCCGCGTCCGCGGCGACGTCTTCCCAGGCCACCAGGATGCGGCCGGGGGTGCGGCCGAGGCTGATCGCGCCTTCGGTATAGGAGCGCAGCGACAGTGGCTGCGTGAGTTTGGGGCGGGAGATCACCGTGCCGCGGCCTTGACGGCGAATCCTGCCTTCCACCAGCAGTTCTCGCAGTGCCTGTCGCACGGTCTCGCGGGCGACGCCGAAGCGGGTGGCGAGGTCGCGTTCGGAGGGCACCGGGTCGCCCTCGGTGAGATCGGCCAGCAGCAGATCGATTTCGGTGCGAACCAGGAACACCTTCGGAACTCGGGTCGTCTGCGGCGAATCCATGCTGCCCACCCTACCCGGATTGGTCTATACCAAAAATTAACTTGCCGTTCTCGCGGCCCACACCTATCGGTCTAGACCATTTGCCACTATCGGTGGCATGCGATTGGTCATCATCGGTGGAGGGATCCTCGGCACCGCCCACGCCTGGGCGGCGACAGCCCGTGGACACGAGGTCGTGCACCTCGAACGCGAACGCGAAGCCCGCGGCGCGACGGTCCGCAACTTCGGCCTGGTGTGGGTCTCGGGCCGGTCGGCGAACGAGCTGGAACTGACGCTGCGTTCGCGCGAGCTGTGGGAGGAGATCGGCGGCCGGGTGGCTGGCGTCGGCTTCCGGCCCGCTGGTTCGATCACGCTGGTGCGTACCCCCGCCGAACTCGCTGTCGCCGAGGCCGCGGCTGCCGGCGACTCCGCCGATGCCCGCGGGTTCACCCTGCTCGACCCCGACCAGGTACGCGCGATCAACCCGGCGGTGCGCGGCAAATACCTTGCGGGCCTGCATTGCTCGACCGATGCCGCCGTGGAGTCGCGGCAAGCACTGCCCGCGCTGCGCGCCCACATGGCCGCCTCCGATCGCTACACCTTTCACGAGGGCACCGAGGCTCGTGCGGTCCTCGACACCGGTTCCGGCGCGGTGGTCGTCGACGATCACGGTCGCCGCCACGAGGCCGACCTCGTCATCCACTGCCCGGGCGCCGCCCACTCCGGGCTCACCCGTGAGCTGGCGGGCGAACTGCCGGTGCGCCGCGTGCGGCTGCAGATGATGCAGACCGCCCCGCTGGGCGAACCGCTCACCACCGCGATCGCCGACGGCGACAGCTTCCGGTACTACCCGGGTTTCGCGGGTCCGCAGGTGGATTCGCTGGCCGCCGAGCAATCGCAGACCGCGACCGCCGCCGAGCACAAGATGCAGCTGCTGTGCGTGCAGCGCCTGCACGGTGGCCTGACCATCGGCGACACCCACGAATACGTCGAGCCGTTCGCCTTCGACGTCGACGAAGCACCCTATGACCACCTCACCGAGGTGACCGAGGAATTGCTCGGCCGCAAGCTGCCGCCGATCGTGCGGCGCTGGGCGGGCGTCTACAGCCAGAGCGTCGACCCCGGAGTCGTCGTCACCCGGGTGCGGGCCGATACCAACGTTTGGGTCGTCACCGGCCCCGGCGGTCGCGGTATGACGCTCGGCCCCGCCATCGGCGAACAGACCGCCGACCAGATCGGACTGTGAGGAACAACTGTGTCGAACAACAAGATTCAGCTCGCCGCCCTCGACATGGCAGGCACCACCGTCGCCGACGGCGGACTGGTGTTGCGCGCCTTCGAGAGTGCCGCCACCACCGCCGGGATCGAGCCCGAGGGCCCGCGCCGGCAACAGGCTCGCCGCTACGTGGTCGACACCATGGGCCAGTCCAAGATCGAGGTGTTCCGCGCGCTGCTCGACGGCGACGAGGCCGCCGCCCACCACGCCAACAGCGCCTTCGAAACCGCCTACGAAGCACTGGTCGACGAGGCCGATATCGCGCCGATTCCCGGTGCGGTGGAAGCGATCACCGCACTGCGTGACGCCGGTGTCCGGGTCGCGCTGACCACCGGATTCAGCCGGAGCACGCAGGACAAACTCCTCGCCGCGCTGGGCTGGGCCGACCTGGTCGATCTCACCCTCGCGCCGTCCGACGCCGGACGCGGCCGCCCCTACCCCGACATGGTGCTGGCTGCCGCGCTGCGCCTCGGCGTCGACGCCGTCGACCGGATCGCCGTGCTCGGTGACACCACCAGCGATATCGCCACCGGCCTGGCCGCCGGCGCGGGCATCGTCGCGGGCACCCTGACCGGCGCGCACACCGCCGAGCAGCTGCGCGCCGCCGGCGCCACCCACGTCGTGGCGTCGGTCGCCGACTTCCCGGCGCTGGTGCTCGCGCACTGAGAGCTGGTGCGCTGCCGAACCTGCCGCCGCGGTATTCGCCGCGGCGTCGCCCTCCGATCCACCCGCCCCTGCGATTCCCCCGACATCTGAAACGAAAGTTGCTGTCATCGTGCGTACTTCCCTCACCGCGCGCCGCCTGTCCAAGGCCGCGCTGCTGCTGGCCGGCGTCACCGCCGTCGCGTTCACCGGCGCCTGCGGTGGCACCGGTACCGAATCCGCGGACGGCAAGACCGTCACCGTGTACTCCGCCGACGGTGTCGGTGGCTGGTACAAGAACCAATTCGAGGCGTTCACCAAGGAGACCGGCATCGCGGTCAACCTGGTCGAGGCGGGCTCCGGCGAGGTCGTGAACCGGGTCGACAAGGAGCAGTCCAACCCGCAGGCCGACGTCGTCGTCACGCTGCCGCCGTTCATCCAGAAGGCCAAGCAGTCAGGTCTGCTGCAGCCCAGCGGCATCGACACCGCCGCTGTTCCCGCCGCGGCCAAGGACGCCGACGGCAGCTATGTAACCCTCGCCAACAACTTCCTGTGCTTCATCGCCAACCCCGCGGTCGACGCCTCGGCGCTCACCTGGGAAGACCTACTGAAGCCGGAGTACAAGGGCAAGCTGCAGTACTCCACTCCCGGCCAGGCCGGTGACGGCACCGCGGTACTGGTGCTGCTGCAGCAGCTGCGTGGCAAGCAGGCCGCCCTCGACTACCTGGCCGCGTTGCAGGCCAACAACGTCGGCCCGTCGTCCTCGACCGGCAAGCTGCAAGCCAAGGTCGACAAGGGTGAGCTGCTCATCGCCAACGGCGACGTGCAGATGAACCTGACCACGGTGAAGGAGAAGGGCTCCAAGTTCAACGTCTTCTTCCCGGCCGCCGCAGGCAAGCGTTCCACCGTGGCCGTCCCGTACATGATGGGTCTGGCCAAGGGCGCGCCGCACAAGGACGACGCCACCAAGCTGATGAGCTTCCTGATGGCCCCGGCCGCGCAGGCGAAACTGGGCCCCGAGGCGTTCGCCGTGTCGCCCCGCACCGATGTGCCCGCCCCGGCCGACGGTGGTCCGGCCGCCGCCATGACGGGTGTCGAGGTGGTCCCGGTCGACTGGAACAAGGTGCTGACCGAGCTGGACGCCGATGTCGCGGCGTACCAGAAGGCAACCGGCAGCTGACTGCGGCTGTGACACAAGGGAGTTGACGATGTCCGACGGTGACCTCCAGATGAGATCCGCCATTTCCGTGGCGGCCACCACCGAACCCGCGATCGTGTTCGACCGGGTCGGGGTCAGCTACGGCCGCGGCCGCAAGGCCGCCGTCGCGCTGGCCGATTTCACCCTGCGCGTCGCCGTCGGTGAGACCGTCGCGCTCCTGGGCCCGAGTGGTTCGGGCAAGTCGACCGCGCTCAAGGCCCTGGCCGGTTTCGTCCGGCCCACCTCGGGCGCGGTCCGCCTGGCGGGCCGCGACGTCACCGATCTCTCGCCCGCCAAGCGGGGGATCGGTGTTGTCGTGCAGTCCTACGCATTGTTCCCGCACATGACCGTGCACAGCAATGTCGCGTTCGGCCTGAAATCGCATCGGGTGCCGCGGGCGGAGATCGCCGCACGGGTCGCCGAGGCGCTCGACATGGTCGGCATGGGCAGCTACGCGCAGCGGCTCCCGCGTGAGTTGTCCGGTGGCCAGCAGCAGCGGGTGGCGATCGCCCGTGCGCTGGCCATCAAGCCCAGCGTCCTGTTGCTGGACGAGCCGCTCGCCGCGCTCGACGCGCAATTGCGTCATTCGATGCTCGGCGAGTTGCAGGCGCTGCGAAAAGCGCTGCCCGACACCGCGATGCTGTACGTGACCCATGATCAGGCCGAGGCGCTGGCACTGGCGGATCGGATCGCGGTGATGCGCGATTCCCGCCTCGTCGACATCGACACGGCCGAAAACCTGTGGCAGCGCCCGCCCACCGACTTCACCGCGGGGTTCCTCGGCGGCGCGAACCTGGTGCCCTGCATCGTCAACCACGTCACCGGCACCGCGGCCCTGGTCACCGCGGGCACCAACACCTTGCGCGCCCAGGCGCCGCAACCCGGCGTGGGACTGGCGGAGTGGGCGCCCGACGACGACGCGCTGCTGTGTATCCGCCCGCACACGATCACCGTCGGCAAACCGGGCGAGCGGGACGCTCTGCGTGCCACCGTGTCGACCTCGGTATGGCGTGGTGCCACGACCAGGGTAGAGCTGTCGGTCGACGGGCTACCCGGCACGCTCGCGGCTGACGTGTCGGGGCACTTCACGACCGAGGCCGGTGCCGTTGTCGGGGTGAAGCTTCCGGACCCGGCGGGTGTGCTCATCCCTCGCGCGATCGGCGAGACATCCACTACGGCAGGAAGTTCCGTGTCCGCAGAGGGTCAGTCATGACAGCGATCGTGCGCGAACCGGGCATCAGCGAGGTGCTGTCGTGAGCGCTGTCGTTCTCGATCGGCCCGACGCGTCGCCGCCGTCGAAAGATCGCGCGCCTCGCCGGTCGTGGTTGCCGATCCTGTGGACCTTGCCGCCCGTGCTCGTGGTGCTCGGGATCGCGGGGTATCCGATTCTGCGGGTGCTCACCGAGTCCACCCAGACGCCGACCGGGCGCGGCACCGAGGTGTGGACGTCGGTACTCGGCTCCGAAGCATTTCGGGAAGCGTTGTGGCGCACCGTTTCCATCGCCGTGTGTGCCACGGCGGGGTGTCTGGTGCTCGGCACGTTTCTGGCGATCGTGCTGGCCTTCGTGCCGTTCCCCGGATCCGGTCTGGTCGGCAGGCTCATCGACACGATCCTGACGTTGCCCTCGTTCCTGATCACCCTCGCCTTCACCTTCCTCTACGGGACGGCGGGCGCGGTGAATGCCCTGATCGCCGAATTGACCGGCGCCACCACACCGGTCATCGACTTTCTGACGACCCCGCTCGGCGTGATCCTGGCCGAGATCACCTACTTCACCCCGTTCGTGGTGCGACCCGTGCTGGCCGCGTTCGCGCAGCTGCCCCGGGAACAGCTCGATGTGGCAGCGAGTCTCGGCGCTTCACCGTGGCGGGTGCTGCGGCAGGTGGTGCTGCCCGAGGCGTGGCCCGCGCTCGCGGCGGGCGGGTCGCTGGTGCTGCTGCTCACGCTCAACGAGTTCGGCATCGTGTTGTTCACCGGCGCCAAGGGCGTCATCACGCTGCCCGCGCTGATCTACACCCGGGGCATCGTCACCTTCGACCTGCCCGGTGCGGCGGTGCTGGCCTCGGTGCAGGTGCTGCTCTCGCTGGGCCTCTACCTCGTCTACCGGTTCGTGTTCGCCCGGTTCATCGCCCGCCCGAAGGAGCAATGATCGTGCTCGTCTGGACCCCTCGCGGAAAAGCGCTGGTACTCGGCGTGTTCGGGCTGGTGGTTACGGTGGTCTTCGTCGCCCCGATCGCCACCGTGGTCGCCGCCGCCCTGGCAGGCAGCTGGACCGGCCCACTGCCGTCGGACCTCGGCTTCACCAATATCGGCAACGCACTCAGCGGTGAGCAGGCGGCCAGCCTCTCGGTGAGCCTGCAAACCGCCCTGCTCGCCGGCGCGATCTCCCTCGTCCTCGGCACGTGGGCGGCCCTGGCCTCCCGCGAGGCGCCCACCTGGTTGCGCCGTCTCACCGACGCCGTCTTCCACCTCCCGGTCGCCGTCCCGTCGGTAGCGGTCGGTCTCGGCGTCCTCATCGCCTTCAACGAACGCCCGTTGCTCCTCGGCGGTACCAAGTGGATCGTCATCGTCGCCCATGCGGTCCTGGTTCTGGCCTACGCCTTCAGCGCGGTCTCCGCCGCGCTCGATCGGCTCGACCCCGCCTACCGGCAGGCCGCGCAATCCCTTGGCGCGGGTCCTGTTCGCGTCCTCTGCCAGATCACCCTGCCGCTGCTGTTACCGGCTCTCGGTGCGGCAGCGGGCCTGGCGGTCGCCCTCTCCATGGGCGAGCTCGGCGCCACCATCATGGTCTACCCCGCCACCTGGAAGACGTTGCCCGTCAGCATCTTCGCGCAGACCGACCGCGGCGAAGTCTTCGACGCCGCGGCCGGAACCACGGTCCTGGTCGTGGTCACGCTGGTGGTGCTGGTGGTGCTCGGCCGCATACGCGGACGCGCCGCGCTGCGCTGAGCCGGCCTACACCAGCGCCGATGCGCCGACCGCGGTCAGGCCGCCGTCGACGCGCAGGTCGTGGCCGTTGACGAAGGCGGCGTCGGCCGAGGCCAAGAAGGCGACGGCGGCGGCGACGTCTGTCGCGGTGCCGACGCGACCCGCGGGGGACAGGGCCGCGACCCCCTGCCGAGCGGCTTCGGAGAGCTCCGCGCGGAAGGCCGGGGTGTCGATGTAGCCGGGGCTGACCGCGTTCACCCGGATTCGCCGTGGCGCCAATTCCGCTGCGAGAGCGCGGGTCAGGTTGTGGACAGCGGCTTTGCTCGCGGAGTAGAGGGCAGAGCCCGGCACACCGAGGTGCAGGCCGAAGGAGGCATTGATGACGATCGAAGCGTGGTCGGGGAGTAGCGGCAGGATCTTCTGGATGGTGAAGAAGGCGCCCTTGAGGTTGCTGCCGATCACCTGATCGAAGAGCTCGCCGGTGACCTGCTCGATCGTCTGGAACGAGCCGATGCCCGCGTTGGCGAACAGCAGATCGAGGTGTCCGAAGCGGTCTGCCACCGCCGCGGCGAGGTTGTCGAGATCATCGAGATCGGTGGCATCACCGGCGATTCCGTGCGCCTGCCCACCGAGCTGGGCGACAGACGCGTCGAGCCGCTTCTTGTCCCGGCCGGTCACCACGACCCGAGCCCCCTCCGCGATCAGGCGATGCGCGGTAGCCAACCCCATCCCACTACTACCGCCCGTGATCAGCGCGGTCTTGCCATCGAATCGAGAACCGTTGTGCGTCATGAATTCAGCCTGGCGGGTGACAGCCCGAGCAGGCAGTGCGCGGTTATCAGGGGTGTGTCACCACCAGGATCGACGGTACCGCGGGACGGTCGGCAACTGTCGCGCCGATCCGGCTCCCCGCATGCGATGGGTCGCTACGCGGATTCGGAGAGACGCAGTCGGGGGAGGGCAGCCAGGCGGTCGGCGGTGTCGGTATTCGGTTTCGGGTTGTAGAGCACCAGTGACCAGTGGGGATGGTCGGCGACGGTGAGCGTGGTGGCGTCGAAGTAGAGATCCCCGGCTTCCGGGTGGTGCAGGGCGTTCACGGCTTGCAGCGGCGCGCCGACATCGTGTCGCTCCCAGAGTTCGGCGAACTCCGGCGCGGCAGCGGCGAGTTCGCCTGCTACGCGCTGGAATTCGTCGTCCTGTGGGACGAGGGCCGCGTCCGCGCGATAGGCGGCGACCACGCCCGGTGCGGCATCGGCCCACAGGTCGGGCAGCCCGCGATATCGCGGGCTCGTGAAGAAAGTGACCAGGCAATTGTGCGGCTCGCCGTCGTCACACCCGAACACCCGACCCGCAAGCACGTTGAACGCCAAGATGTTCCAGTACCGATCCCGCACCACCGCGGGTCCACGCACCCACCCATCGATGAGCGCCCGAATCTCCGCGGTCACCTCCACCGCGGACCCTCGCGCCACCGGCGGATTGAGCCCGGCCAGCACATACAGATGCGTTCGCTCCGGCGCACTCAACCGCAACACCCCCGCGACCGCGTCGAGCACCTCCCCGGACACCGTGATGTCACGCCCCTGCTCCAACCAGGTGTACCAAGACACCCCGACCCCGGCCAGCATCGCGACTTCTTCGCGCCGTAGGCCGGGGGTTCGCCGTCGCCCCGCTACCGGCAGACCCACCTCGCCCGGTCCGATCCGCTCCCGCCGCGATCGCAGGAAGTCACGGAGCTGTTCGTGTCGCCGGGTTGATGCCGCACTGACCATGAATCCACGGTAACAACGGGGCGAGTGGGGTGCTGCTCGATCGCGGTGCGTGGCCTACGCCTGAATGACCTCGATGCCCACCAGGGCGTTGAGCGAGTCGCAGCTGGCCCACGACTGGTTCTGTCCGTACTGCGCGGGGCCGTACTTCCAGTAGACGAACGGGACCGGCCACGCGACACAGGTGAGTTTCACCTGGTGCCAGGTCGGCAGTTCGCAATTGGCCATTCCGCCCGTGTTGAAGATGTTGTACACGTGACAGTTGGCCTGCCACACCGGAACGTCGGCCTGGGCCACACCGCCACCGACGATGACGGCGGAAGCGGTGGCGGCGGCAACGAGGGCGCCGGCGGCGAGTCTCTTCACAGAAAGCATTTCGAACCTCCTGAATTGATGTTGTCTGAGAAATCGCCAGGTGATCGAAAACGTTACTCGGATGATTTCCGTGCGGGCTGATCTTCCTGCGCTTCGACTTGTCGCGGTGAGTTGCTGATGATGAGCCGAGCCGCGGCTATTCGGCGGCGCGACTGGTGAAGTCGAAGGATCCGCCGTCGATGCCCCAGGAGATGATCCGTTCGGGGTGAATTCGGATGATCGCGCGTTCCTGGTGTTCGAACGGTGGCTGCTCGTCGTCGAGCGTTTCGGCGGTGCCGCGTACCTCGATGCCGCGAATCACGTACGGCTCCCAGGAAACCTGTTGGTCGATGACGAACGAGACCCGGCTGCCCGCTTCGATATTGCGGTATTTCCGGCTGCCGCGCATCCGCATGCCCCCGATGTCGATCGTGTGGTCGGGATTCACTCGATAAGCGGTCGGGTTGTTCTGCACAATACCGTCGGGCGAGACCGTGGCCAGCCGGCCGATCCCTGCCTCCGCGAGGAACTGCTGTTCATTGCTGGTGAAACTCATGACGGATTCTCCTCGGTGAATTCGAGATCAGAACAGGATCAGCGCGGCGCACAGTCCGGCGATGGCGACGAACTGGAGGGTGACGCGGTACTTCAGGATGCTGTCCCACTTGTCCTGCAGCGCACGGGCATCGGCCGGAATGACGCCGCTCTGGGCGGCGGCGGTCTGCCTGGCATTGATCGGCTTGGCGATGCGGACGTAGAGGGCGAGCCAGGTGAGCAGCGCGGCCACCGCGATCCCCGCCGCGACCGCGGCGCCGATCTGTCCGGCCAGCAGCGCGATGAGCAGGGTGAGTACTGCGGTGATCACGCCGCCCGCACCGACCACCGGCATGCGCCGGTCGCCGTAGTAGTGGCCCCACCCCGCGCTGATGGTGACGGTCGCGTCGTCGAGCTTGCGGTACACCGACCGCATGATCACGGCCGCGCAGACATCGGTGCCGTAGACGACGGCATTGGCGAGCACGGCGGCGGTGGCGATGATCTGGCCGGTGACGATGAGCATTTCGGGTTTCCTTCCTCAATATCTAGCATCGCTAGATGATGGAGCAAAGGTAACAGTTGCTCGCTAGCTTGTCTAGCGCTGCTAGATTTCGCCGCTGTACGTCCTTGCCGCGCGGTGTCGGCAGGCGGGCTTAGGCTGAGCGGGTGTCGGTGCTCCCTCTGATCTTCACCGCGGGCTGGGCCAGCGGTATCAACGCGTACGCGGTGGTGTTTCTGCTGGGGCTGTTCGGTCGGATCGGGTGGGCGGGCGATGTGCCGCCGGGGCTGCAACGCACCGATGTGCTCGTCGCCGCCGGGGTGCTGTTCCTGATCGAGGCGGTCGCGGACAAGATCCCGTACCTCGACTCGTTCTGGGACGCGGTGCACACGGTGGTGCGGCCCGCGTCGGGCGCGGTCGTCTCGGCGCTGATCGCGGGGCAGGACGATTCGCTGCCCACGATGTTCGCCGCGGCGGTGGGTGGGACAACCGCCCTGCTCAGCCATATCGTCAAAGCAGGTACCCGGATGGCGATCAACACCTCGCCGGAACCGGTCACCAATATCGCGGTGAGCACTGCCGAGGACCTCACGGTCGGTGGCGTCCTCACCCTCGCGGTGTTCTTCCCGGTGCTGGCCGCCGTGATCGCCGCGGCCCTGTTGGCCATCGGTTTGTGGGTGGTCTACCTGTGTGCCAGCCGAATCAGCCGTTACCGCCGACGAAGGCGGGAACGCCGGGCCGCCCGGACCACCGGCGTCGACCCAGCGCTCGAATAGGCCCTTCTCACCGCACCTGCGGGGCCACCTTCGTGCCCAGCAGTTCGATGCTGTGCAGCACCTGCTCGGGCGGCAACGTCCCCACGCTGGTGTGCAGCATGAAGCGGTCGAGGCCGAGGGTGTCGCGGACCTCGGCGATCTTGCCGACCACGTAGTCGGGGGTGCCGACGAACAGGGAACCGCTCTGCGAGCGCAGCGCGTCGAACTGTTCGCGCGTCATCGGTCCCCAGCCACGCTCTCGGCCGATGACCGACATCGCCCCGGCGTAGGGCTCGTAGAAATCGGCGACGGCGCGTGCGTCGGTGTCGGCCACATAGCCGTGCGCGTGCACTGCCACCGGTTGCTTCTCGTGACCGCCTTCGGCGAGCGCCCGGTGATACAGCTCCACCAGCGGCTTGAACCGCGCGGGCTGACCGCCGATGATCGCGAGGGCGAGCGGCAGGCCGAGCAGCCCGGCGCGGATCACCGATTCGGGACTGCCGCCGACCGCGATCCACACCGGCAGCGGTCGATCATCGGTGCGCGGATACACGGTGGCGTCGTGCAGCGGCGCCCGGAATCGGCCCGTCCACGTGACCGGTCCTTCCTCGCGCACCCGCAGCAGCAGTGCCAGCTTCTCTTCGAACAGCGCGTCGTAATCGGACAGGTCGTAGCCGAACAGCGGGAACGACTCCGTGAACGACCCGCGCCCCGCCATCAACTCCGCGCGCCCGTTCGACAGCCCGTCGAGTGTCGCGAAGTCTTGGTATACGCGCACCGGGTCGTCGGAGCTGAGCACCGTTACCGCGCTGGTCAACTGGATGCGCTCGGTTCGCGCGGCCGCGGCGGCCAGGACGACGGCGGGGGAGGATGCGGCGAAATCCCGGCGATGATGTTCACCCACGCCGTACACATCGAGCCCGGCGGCCTCGGTCGCGACGGCCTCGTCGACCACCTGGCGCAGCCGCTCGGCGGCGGTCGGCGCGGGACGGTCGCCGGTCGGGTACAGCTCGGCGAAGGTGGTGAGCCCCAGTTCCATGTGAACCTCTCTTCGGGATGTGGTCCTCGTCTAAACGGACCGCAGTCCGATAACATTCCCAACTTATGGAAGTATGCAGATTATCTATGACAAAACTATAGTGAGCGGTATGACCGCCCTGGCGACGACGCGCACCGAACCCGACCTGTCCTTCCTGCTCGACCGCACCAGTCATGTCCTGCGCACGCAGATGGCGGCGGCGCTGGCCGACATCGGGCTGACGGCTCGCATGCACTGCGTGCTGGTCCACGCGCTGGAGGCCGAGCGCACCCAGGCTCAGCTCGCCGAGCTCGGCGACATGGACAAGACGACCATGGTCGTCACCGTCGACGCGCTGGAGAAGGCGGGGCTGGCCGAACGGAAGCCGTCGAGCACCGACCGTCGCGCTCGCATCATCTCGGTGACTCCGGCCGGTGCGGAGATCGCCGCGCGCAGTACCGAGATCGTCGATGGTGTCCATCAGAGGGCGCTCGGTTCACTGCCGAAGGCGGAGCGCGAATCCCTGCTGAGCGCACTGAATCATCTGGTGGAAGGGCATCTGTCGACTGTGGTGGAAGCCGCGCCCGCGCGTCGCGCGAGGCAATAGTCCGTTATAGATTGTCTATTACAAAACTATCTAGTACGGTCACTCTTGTTCGCTTCCAGCAGGAGATGACCCATGACCAAGTCCCAGCGCACCGCCCTCGCGGTGCTGTCGGCCGCGATGCTGATGACCATCCTCGACGGCAGTATCGTGACCGTCGCCATGCCGGCGATCCAGGAGGACCTCGGCTTCTCGCCGGCCGGTCTGAGCTGGACCGTGAACGCCTACCTGATCGCTTTCGGCGGTCTCCTCCTGCTGGCGGGACGCCTCGGCGACCTGATCGGCCGCAAGACGATGTTCGTCACCGGCACCGTCGTCTTCACCGTGGCCTCGGTGCTGGCGGGTGTGGCATCCACCCCCGCCGTGCTGGTCGGGGCCCGATTCCTGCAGGGCGTCGGTAGCGCGATCGCCGCCTCGGTGGTCCTCGGCATCCTGGTGACGATCTTCACCGAGCCCCGCCAACGGGCTACGGCCATCGGAGTTTTCAGTTTCACGGGCGCCGCGGGCGCCTCGATCGGACAGGTCCTCGGCGGCGTCCTCACCGACGCGCTGAACTGGCACTGGATCTTCCTGATCAACGTGCCGATCGGCGCGCTGACCGTGCTGGTGGCGATGCGGGCGCTGCCCGCCGACCGCGGCCTCGGCTGGTCCGCCGGCGCCGACGTGCTGGGTGCGGCCCTGGTCACCGTCGGTCTGATGCTCGGCATCTACACCGTCGTCGAAGTCGAACGCTACGGATGGGTCTCGGCGCACACTCTCGGCCTCGGCACGCTCGCCGCCGCACTGCTCGCAGCCTTCGTCCTCCGTCAGGCCACCGCCGCGAACCCGCTGCTGCCGTTGCGAATCTTTCGCTCCCGCACGGTCTCCGGCGCCAATGTGGTCCAGATGCTCACTCTCGCGGCCATGTTCGCCTTCCAGATCATCGTCGCGCTCTACCTGCAGAAGGTGCTGGGCTACAACGCCTTGCAGACCGGCCTGGCCATGCTGCCCGCCGCCGTCGCCATCGGCGGAGTGTCGCTGTTCGCCTCGGCCCGCCTGATCACCCGCTTCGGTGAGCGGGCCGTGCTCATCGCCGGTCTGTCCCTGTTGCTGGCCGGGATGTCGTGGCTGACGCGGCTTCCGGTCGACGCCGGCTATCTCACCGACGTGCTGCCGGTGATGGTGGCCGTCTCCGGTGGCGGGCTGGTGCTGCCCGCGCTCACCGCGCTGGGCATGTCGGGCGCCGACGCCGACGACGCCGGCCTGGCCTCGGGGCTGTTCAACACCACCCAGCAGGTCGGCATGGCGATCGGCGTCGCGGTGTTGTCCACCCTCGCCGCCGCACGGACCGGCACCGAACTGGCGGCCGGAGCGTCCGACGCTGCCGCGCTGACCAGCGGTTACCGGCTGGCGTTCACGGTCGCGGCCGGCCTGCTCGCCGCGGCCATGATCGTCAGCGTTCTGGTGCTGCGCAAGCGGCACACGTCCGAGGAGGCAACGGCCGCGCAAGCGGTCCCGGCCTTCTGACGCGGCGAATCGCGGTAACCACCCCCGCGATTCACCCCCCGGGTGGATGTCCGCCCGGGGGGTTCGGTGGTGTCCTCGAAGGATGCTGACCGATCGCACGACGTTGACCCAATTCCTCATCGAAGAGCGCAGGCGCCATCCCGGTTCCAGCGGTGAGCTCAATTCCCTGATCCTCGACGTCGCGCTGGCCTGCAAGGCGATCTCCAAGCGCATCGCTTCCGGTGCGCTCACCGGCGTCCTCGGCGGCGCCGGCGTGGTGAATGTGCAGGGTGAGCAGCAGCAGAAGCTCGACGTGGTCGCCAACGACCTGTTCCTGCGCGCCAACGAATGGGGCGGCCAGCTGGCGGGAATGGTGTCGGAGGAGCTCGACGACCCGTATACGATCCCGCCCGATTATCCGCGCGGCAAATACCTGCTGGCGTTCGATCCGCTCGACGGCTCGTCCAATATCGACGTGAATGTCGCTGTGGGCAGTATCTTTTCGATTCTGCGCGCCCCGAATCCCGGCATCGACGCGACGACGGCGGACTTCTTGCAGCCCGGCACCGAGCAGGTCGCCGCGGGCTACGCGATCTACGGCCCCGCGACCCAGCTCGTGCTCACCGTCGGCACCGGCGTGCACGCCTTCACCCTCGATCCCGAGCTGGGCGAGTTCTTCCTGACCGGGCAGAACCTGCGGCTGTCGGAGTCCACCTCGGAGTACGCGGTGAACAGTTCCAACCGCCGATTCTGGGAACCGGCCGTGCGCCGCTACATCGACGAATGCCTGGCGGGCGCGACGGGTCCGCGCGAGAAGGACTTCAACATGCGCTGGGTGGCGTCGCTGGTGGTCGAAACCCACCGCATCCTGACCCGGGGCGGGGTGTTCCTGTATCCGCGCGACTCGAAGGACCCGGCCAAGGAGGGCAGGCTGCGGCTGCTCTACGAGGCCAACCCCATCGCCTTCTTGATCGAACAGGCCGGCGGCCTCGCCTCGACCGGTCGCGAGCGCATCCTCGACGTCGCCCCCACCGAACTGCACCAGCGGATCGCGTTCATTTTCGGTTCCCGCGACGAGGTAGCGCGCATCGTGAGGTACCACGCCGACGCGGCCGAGGAGCCCGACGGCCAGTGGAGTCCGCTGTTCGGTCTCCGCGGTCTCTACCGTTCCACCACCTGAGGAGGAGATTCATGTCCGCCAAGCACCCTGTCGTCGCCATCACCGGGTCATCCGGTGCCGGAACAACGTCGGTGATGCGCACGTTCGATTCGATCTTCCGCAGGGAAGGCATCGACGCCGCGTACGTCGAGGGCGACAGCTTCCACAAGTACGACCGGGCCGGCATGAAGCAGGAGCTGGCGCGAGCGCTGTCGGACGGTGACCACACCTTCAGCCATTTCGGTGCCGAGGCCAACCTGTTCGAAGACCTCGAGAAGCTGTTCCGTGGCTACGGCGAGACCGGTACGGGCCGGGTGCGAAAGTACCTGCACGACAAGGAGGAAGCCGCGCCCTACGACCAGGAACCCGGCACCTTCACACCGTGGGAGGACCTGCGCCCCGGCACCGACCTGCTGTTCTACGAGGGTCTGCACGGGGCGGTCGCCAACGAACAGGTCGACGTGGCACAGTACGCGGACCTGCTCATCGGGGTGGTACCGGTGATCAACCTCGAGTGGACCCAGAAGCTGCACCGCGACAAGGACAAGCGCGGCTACTCCACCGAGGCGGTGACCGAGACGATCCTGCGCCGCATGCACGACTACGTGAATTTCATGTGCCCGCAGTTCTCCCGCACCCATGTGAACTTCCAGCGGGTTCCGGTGGTCGATACGTCGAATCCCTTTGTCGCCCGCACTATTCCGACACCGGATGAGTCGATGCTGGTGATCCGGTTCGCCGACCCGCACGGCATCGACTTCCCGTATCTGCTGTCGATGCTGCACGACTCGTTCATGTCCCGCCCGAACACGATCGTGTGTCCGGGAGGGAAGATGGACCTGGCGATGCAGCTGATCTTCACGCCGATGCTGTTGCGGCTCATGGAACGTCGCGGCCGCACGCGCTGAGCTCGATTCGACGACCACCTCACCCGAGGTGGTCGTCGAACCATGTCACCAGCTCCGGGTCGTCGAGCCCGTCGGCGACCAGCACTGCCGCCGAGAGGTCGTCGGTGCGCGTGTAGGCGTTCTGGGCGGCCACGCACCGCAGTCCCGCGGCCACCGCCGATCGCACGCCGTTGGACGAGTCCTCCACGGCCACCGCTTGATCGGGGGACAATCCGGTCTGGATCAGGACATCCAGATACACCGCGGGGCTCGGCTTCAGGACGGGCACTTCGGTTCCGGTGGTCACGGTGTCGAACGGCTCACCGAAAGCGTGCTTCAGCAAGGGTTCGACCCACGCGCGGGTACCGGTGGTCGCCACGTGCAACCGGACGCCGTGCGAGCGGAGCCGTTCGATCAGTTCCCGCGCGCCCGGTCGGGCACGGATGTGCCCGTCGGCTGCCATCTGCCGCATGATGCGGGTCTTGGTGCGGTGCACCCGATGCGCGAGCGCCCGCGCCTGCTCGACGGGCCTGCCCTGCTGTTCGAACCAGAACGCCAGCCGTTGCGCGCCCCCGGCCACCTTCAGCAGCTTCCCGTATTCCTCGACCTCCCAGCGATCAGGAAGACCCGTCTCGGCGAAGGCCGCGTTGAAAGCCACCCGGTGGCCGTCGCGCTCGCTGTCGACCAGGGTGCCGTCGACGTCGAAGATCACTGCCCGCAGTCGAGTCACGGCGCACCGTCGAGGTATTCGCGAATCCGGTCGAGTACGGCGCGCACGGTGAATCCGTGACGGGCCATGACCTCGTCGCCGGGGCCGCTGTGCCCGAACTCGTCGATACCGATCGCCAGGTCGACCAGCCCGGTCCAGCCCGCCGTACTTCCCGCCTCGATGCTGATGGTGTGCGCCGCGGCGCCGGGGGTGAAGCGCGTCCGATCCATCACCGACACCACCCGCACAGCGAACCCTTCCGCCCGTAGCTGCTCGGCGGCAGCGACCGCCAGTGCGACCTCCGAACCGGTAGCGACGATGTCGATGCTGGGATTCGCTGCTGTGGATGACCTGTCGGCCACCGCGTCGGCTGTCGAGGGCGCACAATCGGCACCCGGAATGCATGGCCGGGCAACGCTCTCCGCGGGTTCCAGCTGGGGCAGTGACTGGCGGGACAGGATCAGCGCGGTCGGTCCGTCGACCCGGCTCAGCGCGAGTTCCCAAGCCAGGGCGGTCTCCGCGTCGTCGGCCGGTCGCAACACCTGCAGCCCCGGAATCAGCCGGAGCGACTCGACATGCTCGACGGGTTGATGTGTCGGCCCGTCCTCGCCGACCGCGATGGAATCGTGGGTGAGCACGTAGATCACCGGCTGCCCCATCAACGCCGACAGCCGCAGGGCGGGACGCAGATAGTCGGCGAACACCAGGAACGTACTGCCGAAGACCCGGAACCCGCCGTGCAAGCTCATCCCGTTCAGGATCGCCGCCATGCCGAACTCGCGAATGCCGAAAGCGACTGCGCCGGAACTGAAGTCGTCGCGATGCACCACTTCGCCACACACCGTGCCGGTCGACCCGGACAGATCGGCCGACCCGCCCACCAATTCCGGCATCACCGACAGCGCGGCGTGTAGACACGCCTGCGAGGACTGGCGGGTGGCGCGCGGTGCCTGCGCGGCGACGGCCTCCAGCGCGTCCGGCAAACTCGCGGGCAGCAGTCGCGCACGGGCGCGCCGGAACTCGGCGGCGCGCACCGGGTCGACGGCGTCGAACGCCGCGAACTCCTCGAGCCAGGTCGCATGCTCCGCACCACCGAGCGCGGCCAGCACCGCGCATGTCGCCTCGACCTGCTCGGGCACGGTGAACGGTGGAAGAGCCCATCCCACCAGCTCTTTGGCCTGTGCGAGTCGTTGGGCACCCAGCGGCGACCCGTGCGCCTTCGGCGTTCCGGCCACGTCGGGCGCACCGTGACCGATCACCGTGCGTACCGCGAGAAAGCTCGGCCGGGGATCACCCTTCGCCCGGGTCAGCGCGGCGTCGATCGCCTCGATATCGGTCCCGTCCGGCACTACTTCGGTATGCCACCCATAGGCCGCGAACCGCGCCACCTGATCGTCACCGCACGAGCGCCCGACCGCGCCGTCGATGGTGATCTCGTTGTCGTCCCAGAGCACGATCAACCCGCCGAGCCCCAAATGCCCTGCGAACGAGGACACTTCGTGACTGACACCTTCCATCAGACAGCCGTCGCCGACGATCGCGTAGGTGCGATGACCGGTGATCTCCGGATACCGGGCGGCGGTCATCCGCTCGGCGAGGGCCATTCCCACCGCCATCGCCAGCCCCTGACCCAACGGGCCGGTGGTGCACTCCACGCCGGGCGTCTCCCCGAACTCGGGATGCCCCGGCGTCCGCGACCCGAGTTGCCGGAAGCGCCGCAGTTCCTCGACGGGCAGGTCGTAGCCGAACAGGTGCAACAGCCCGTACAGCAGGGCCGACCCGTGCCCGGCCGAGAGCACGAACCGGTCCCGATCGGCCCACTCGGGATCGGCCGGGTCATGGCGCAGGTGCCGACTCCACAGCGTCCACGCCATCGGCGCCGCCCCCATCGGCATGCCGGGGTGACCCGACTGCGCGGCCTCCACCATGTCGGCCGCGAGCAAGCGCAGGGTGTCGACGGCGAGCTGGTCGGTCTCCACCGACGGCGCGAATGTCGTCGGCGCGATATCGGTCATCAGGCTGCCTCTCCCGCAACGGTGGCGGCATCGCGAAGCCGCTTGACCGCGGCCGCTTTGCCTTCGGGACAGCCGTACATCCACGATCCCGAGATGAACACGTCGGCGCCGGCCGCGGCCGCCCCGCCGATCGTGTCGCCGGTGATCCCGTCGTCCACTTCGAGCTCGACGGAGTGCCCGGACTCGTCGATCATCCGGCGCAACCGCGCGATCTTCGATTCGACGGCCGGAATGTAGGCCTGCCCACCGAAACCCGGATTCACGGTCATGGCCAGGACCAGATCGGTCTCGGCCAGCACGTGCGCGACGACCTCGGCGGGCGTGTGTGGATTCAGCGCGACACCGCTGCGCGCGCCCAGTTCGCGGATCCTGGCGAGCGTTCGATGCAGATGCGTACAGGCTTCGGCGTGCACGATGATCAGCTCACAACCCGCGTCGACGTACGTGCCGAGCAGTCCATCGGGATTCACCACCATGAGGTGCGCCTCGAACCCCACGGTGCTGTGCGAACGCGCCGACGCGATGACATCGGGACCGAAGGTGAGGTTGGGGACGAACACGCCGTCCATCACGTCCCATTGGATCCGGTCGACGCCCGCCGCGCACAGATCGCGCACTTCTTCACCGAGGCAGGCGAAATCGGCGGGCAAGACCGACGGCACTATGAGCGGCCGACGAATTGAGGACTCCGGCATGGCGCGGCCTTTCTGATCGGGTCCGTTCATCGGACCGCACCGGCGTATCCGCCGCACTCCCCCTCGGGGGTGGCGGCCCGGGTGAGATCTCGTCAATGCCCGTAGCCGCGCTGCCGCTCGCCGTAGGGTGGAGTCATGCCGGAGTTACCTCCGACCCCGTTGAAGCTGGTGCTCGTCGACGATCACGAAATGGTGCTGCACGGGCTCGACGCCATGCTCGGACACTTCCCCGACGACGTGGTGATCGTCGGCCAGTCCACCACCGACACCGCCGCGCTGCGGATGGTCGCCGAACATCGGCCCGATATCGTCCTGTGCGATGTTCGCATCGGCAAGGCCAGTGGCTTGGATCTGTGCCGTCAGATCACCCTGCAATATCCCGAGACCAAGGTCGTGTTGCTGACCGTCTACGACGACGAGCACTACCTGTACCAGGCGCTGCGCGTCGGGGCGTCGGGCTACATTCTCAAGCGGGTCGACGGGCGCGAACTCGTCGCCCAGCTGTGCCGCGTCCGCGAAGGCGAGACGGTGGTCGACGCGGCACTGGCCGGTCGGGTGGCGCTGGCCGCGGCGCGGCTCAGCGCGGGCCAGTTCTGGTCCGGCGCGCACCTCGGACTGACCCAGCGTGAGTCGGAAGTGCTGGGGCTGTTGGTCTCCGGCCACTCCAATCGCGCGGTCGCGAGCAAGCTGGTGGTCAGCGAGGACACCGTGAAGACCCATATTCGCGGGCTGTATCGCAAGCTGGGGGTGTCCGATCGCAGCGGGGCGATCGCGGTCGCGTTGCGGGAGGGGCTGTTCCGGTGAGCTTCGCGAGCGGCGCGGTGCCGACAGCGGCGGAGCTGGCGCCACTGCTCGGCGCCGAAGGCGTGCTGCTCTACGCCGTCGACGGCCAGGATCTGAGCATCGTCGATCTGTGGCCTTCGCATCCCTCGGCGGGTTCGTTGCGGTTGCAGGTCGGATTCGGGGTGACCGGGCTGGTGGCCCGCACTCGTACGCCGGTGCTGCTCGACAACGACTCGCCACGTAATGCCCTGCACCGCAGGCTCTTACGACTGGAGCCGCAGCAGACGGTCGCGCGGATGTGTCTGCCGCTGCCGGGGCTGGAAGGCGATGTGGTCGGCGTGCTCGCCGTGCATCGCCGCGCCCGTGATCCGTTCGGGCAGCACGACCTCGACCTCGCACAGCAGTACGCGGGCGTGCTCGGCCTGTGGTTGCACGCGCAGCGGCTGTTCCGCACCGTCAACCGGCAGCGCACCGAGCGCGACCGCCTGGTCGAACAGGCGATCACCGCCCAGGAGGCCGAACGCAGGCGCATCGCCTTCGATCTCCACGACGGCGTCACCACCGCCCTGGCCTCGATGTCGTTCCACCTGTCCGCCGCCGACCTCACCGTCTCCGAACTCGCCGCCCACGTCGACGTCACCGACGAGGCCAGCTTGCGTGACCTCGCCAGGGCCCGCGCCGAACTCGTTAGCGCCCGCGAGCTGGCCGATTTCGCCTACAACGCGACCAGGGCGGCGATCTCGGGCCTGCACAGCCTCGTCCTCGACGACCTCGGCCTGGTCGCCGCGATCGAATCGCTGGTGCGCACGGTGAGCGGCGAAGGGCCGCCGACGATCGAATTCCTCGTCGATCACGCCGCCGCCATCGACGACATCCCCGACCATGCCGCCGCCACCCTGTACCGGATCGCCCAGGAGGCGCTGGCGAACGCGGTGAAACACGCTGATGCGCAACGGATCGTGCTCTCCCTGCGCCGGGTCGGTGACTCGGCCATCTTCGGATGTTCCGACGACGGTGCGGGTTTCGACCCGGCGGCGCAGCGTGCCCATCGCGCCGCCGACGCCGACGGCGAACAACATTTCGGCCTGAGCTCGATCGCGGAACGCTGTGCCCTGATCGAAGCCTCGCTGCGCGTGGAATCGATGCGGGGACGCGGAACCACCGTGCTGGTGGAACTACCGCTGAAATAGCGGCGGGCACCGGCCAACGAACGCAGCAGCGGTGCCCGAGGGGTAGCGCCGCTGCTGCGTGTTGCCGCCGCGCTCAGGACGGCTGCCGAGCGGACCCGCCTACGCGGCGCGCTCGGCGGCAGCAGAGGCGTTGCGGCAGTTCTGGAGCAGAACACGGTGTGCTGCGGGAACTTCGGAGTTCGTTCCACCCCAAGTGTGCAGGGCCGCGCTCACGAGCGCGCGCCCGAAGGAGAATGTCACAGGCCACGGCCGCTCGTCGACGGCGGCGAGTTCGCTCAGAAAGGCGCACGCCCGCGAGGTGGGATGCCCACCGGACAGGAACGCGATGCCCGCCACCTCGGCGGGCACCAGCTCACGCAGCACGGCGAAGGTCGCGGCCGCGACGTCGGCGGGCGGGACAGCCGCGGCGTCCAGACCGGGGGTGACGAAGTTGGGCTTGAGCACGATGCCGGTGAGATCCACCGCGGCGTCGACGAGTTCGGTGAACACCGCGCTCAGAGCCAGGCGTGTCGCCCTCGCCGAGGCCGCGAGGTCATGGTCGCCGGTGCACAGCACCTCGGGCTCGACGATGGGGACGATGCCGTGCTGCTGACACAGCGCGGCGTAGCGGGCCAGCGCGTGCCCGTTGGCGCCGGCGGAGTAGGGGGTGATGGTGTGCACGTCGAACACCGCCCGCCACTTGGCGAACGCGGCCCCTCGATCGGCATAGGAGGCCAGCCGTGCGCCGAGCCCGTCGAGCCCCTCGGTGATCAGCGCACCGCCCTGGCCGGGGAGCGCGGTGGTGCCGGTGTCGACCTTGATTCCGGGCAGGACGCCGAGTTCGCGCGCCGCGATCGGGAACGGGCGCCCGTCGGCGAGATCCTGGCCGAAGGTCTCGTCGCAGAGAATGATTCCGCTGATCCATTCCGGCAGACCGTCGGCGGTGAGCAGCAGTTCGCGGTAGTCGCGCCGGGCCGTCGCGCTCGCGGGAACCCCTTCCTGTTCCAGGCGCGATGACATGGTCTTGATCGACTCGTCGGCGGCGAGAATGCCGCGGCCGCCGCTGGTGAGCTGCTGGGCGATGTCGGCGAGGGCGGTGGCGGGGAGTGTCGTCATGACGACCAGCATGCGAGCATCCCGTCGCCGCCGTCCTCACCCCTTCGGGCGAACCCGGGTGTGAAATGCGGCCGCGCCCACCTGTTCCGGATCGCACAGGTGCGCCACGAACATTCGGGTCGCCGCGGTCGGTTCCTGGGTCGCGCAGACGTGCCACGGCCGGTCGAGAGGTGTTCCCGGCACGCTGTAGGAGACCAGTTCCCCCGAGGCGAGTTGCTCGCGCGCGGCCTCCTCGTGCACGAGCGTGACGCCGAGCCCTTCGCGTGCGGCGGCTACGGCGGCGCCCGAGGTACCGAGGGTGAGCAGTGGTGGCGCGGCCTGCAACCGGCTCAGCAACGACAGCGTGGTGTCGCGGGTGCCGGAGCCGATCCCGGTGAGCAGCCAGGGCGTGGTGAGCGGATCGTCGACCAGTCCGGGCCGCCCGACCAGCAGCAGCCGGTTGGCCCGCTGGGCGGCGGTGACCAGCCCGGAGCCCCGCGGCGGTCGACCGGCCAGGGCGATATCGAAGACGTGATCGGCGGCGCGGGCGAACAGCTCGCCACGGGTCAGCACCGACAGCGACAGTTCCACGTGCGGATGGGCTCGAGCGAAGGTGGCCATCAGCGCCGGAAGCACGTACTCGCTGGCCGTCGCGACCGCGCCGATGCGCACCCGTCCGCGATCGGCGTCGTGCACCGCCCCGGCCGCCTCCGCGAGCAGTCCCAGCAGCTTGCGCACGTAGCCGGCGAAGATCTCACCCGATTCGGTCGCCACGATGCCCCGGCCGGACTTGCCGAAAAGTGTTGTGCCCAGTGCGTCTTCGAGCGCGGCGATCGCGGCTGACACCGCGGGCGGCGTCACATGCAACGTCTGCGCGGCGGCGCGCACACTCCCGGTGTCGTACACGGCGAGAAAGGTGCGCAGCCGACCCCAGGTAGCGGCCGCGGGCAGGTCGGGGCTGGCGAACATCGTTCAATGATGCCTTAACAGTGCACAGGAAACATTCCATTGTCGCTGAACTGTCGCGCCCACACACTGAAAGTGCTTCATAGGCGTGACCCGAAAGGAACGGCGATGACGACGATCGACAACGACGGCGCGGCGACCAAAGAGCGTTGGGATCCGGGTGTACAGAGCTATGCCGGAATGGGTTACTGGAACCCCGATTACATCCCCAAGGATACCGACGTGCTCGCCGTCTTCCGGGTCACTCCCCAGGACGGCGTCGACCCGATCGAGGCCGCGGCCGCCGTCGCGGGCGAATCGTCCACCGCCACCTGGACTGTCGTGTGGACCGACCGGCTCACCGCCAACAGCCACTACCAAGCCAAGGCGTACCAGGTCGACGAGGTTCCGGGCAGGCCAGGCGAGTACTTCGCCTACATCGCCTACGACATCGATCTCTTCGAGGAAGGTTCCATCGCGAACCTGACCTCCTCGATCATCGGCAACGTCTTCGGTTTCAAGCCGCTCAAGGCGCTGCGCCTGGAGGACATGCGCATCCCCGTCGCCTACACCAAGACGTTCCAGGGCCCCGCCCACGGCATCGTCATGGAACGGGAGATGCTCAACAAGTACGGCCGCCCGCTGCTCGGCGCCACCATCAAGCCCAAGCTCGGCCTGTCGGCCCGCAACTACGGGCGCGTGGTCTACGAGGCCTGTCGCGGCGGCCTCGACTTCACCAAGGACGACGAGAACATCAACTCCCAGCCCTTCATGCGCTGGCGCGACCGCTTCCTCTACGCGATGGAGGGGGTGAACCGGGCGATGGCCGAAACCGGCGAGATCAAGGGCCATTACCTCAATGTCACCGCGGGCACGATGGAGGAGATGTACCGGCGGGCGAACTTCGCCAAGGAGCTCGGCAGCGTGGTGGTGATGATCGACCTCACCATCGGCTACACCGCTATCCAGTCGATGGCGCACTGGGCCCGCGAGAACGGACTGCTGCTGCATCTGCACCGGGCCGGGCATTCCACCTACACGCGGCAGAAGACGCACGGCGTGAGCTTCCGGGTGATCGCGAAGTGGTCGCGGCTGATGGGTGTCGACCACGTGCATGCGGGCACCGTCGTCGGCAAGCTCGAGGGTGACCCGGCCACCACCCGTGGCTTCTACGACACGTTGCGCGACAACAATGTTCCCCGCAATCTCGGCAACGGCATCTTCTTCGATCAGGACTGGATCTCGATGCCCGGCGTCATGCCGGTGGCCTCCGGTGGCATCCACGCCGGCCAGATGCACCAGCTCCTAGACCTTTTCGGCGACGACGTGATCCTGCAGTTCGGCGGCGGCACCATCGGCCACCCGTACGGCATCGCCGCGGGCGCCGAGGCCAACCGGGTGGCGCTCGAGGCAATGGTCAAGGCGCGCAACGAAGGTCGCGATCTGCTGTTCGAAGGACCCGACGTGCTGCGCAGGGCGGCCAAGCTCTGCACCCCGCTGCAGGCGGCTCTGGACACCTGGGGCGACATCACCTTCGACTACACCAGCACCGACGCCCCCGATGTGGTGGCGACTCCGGTGCCCTCGATCTGACCAGGAGCACCCGATGAAACTGCGTTACGGAACCTTCTCCTACCTGCCCGACCTCACCGATGACGAGATCGCGGCCCAGGTGAAGTTCGCCCTCGATCACGGCTGGCCGGTCTCGCTGGAGTACACCGACGACCCGCACCCACGCAACGTCTACTGGGAGATGTGGGGGCTGCCGATGTTCGACCTGGCCGAACCCGACGGCGTGCTCGCCCAGCTCGCGGATTGCCGGGCCACCTTCCCACAGCACTACATCCGGCTGCTGGCCTACGACGCGGCGCTGGGCAGGCAGTCCACCGCGATGTCGTTCCTCGTCCAGCGACCCGCGCACGAGCCCGGCTTCCTGCTCGAACGCGTCGAGGGTCCCGACCGTACCCAGCGGTACTCGGTGAAGTCCTACGCCACCGCCCGTCCGACCGGCGATCGGTACGCGGGCGAGTGAACTGATGGACACACCAAAGGGATTCGGGTTCCACCGCCCGTCGGCAGGCGGCACGGCGCAGACCACGGCAGTCGAGGAGCAGACGCCCGAGCCCGCGATTCTGGGTGACGACGAGGTGCTCGATCTCTCGGCCGACGAGGCCGCGGCCAGGGTGAGCGACACCCTGGCCGCGCTCGACGCCGAGCTGGTCGGCTTGGCCTCGGTCAAGCGCCGGGTCCGCGAGATCGCCTCGCTGCTCCAGGTCGACCGGGCGCGGCGCCGGTTCGGGCTCACCACCACGCGACCCACGTTGCACATGAGCTTCACCGGCGGTCCCGGCACCGGCAAGACCACGGTCGCGCTGCGGATGGCGGCGATCCTGCACGCGCTCGACTACATCAGGGCCCCGCGCGTGCACACCGTCACCCGCGACGACCTGGTCGGCCAGTTCATCGGCCACACCGCGCCCAAGACCAAGGAGGCGATCGCCCGCGCGGCCGGGGGAGTGCTGTTCATCGACGAGGCCTACTACCTGTTCCGGCCGGAGAACGAGCGGGACTACGGGCAGGAGGTGATCGAGATCCTGCTCACCGAGATGGAGAACGAGCGCGGTGATCTGGTGGTGATCTTCGCCGGCTACCCCGACCGGATGGCGACCTTCTTCGCCGCCAATCCGGGCCTGAGTTCCCGGGTGCCGCACCACCTCACGTTCGCCGACTACGACCATGCGGAACTGACCCAGATCGCGGGACTGATGGTGGAGTCGGAAGGATTCGCCTTCGACGACGACGCGCACAAGGCGTTCGCCGAGTACCTGACGCTGCGCATGGAGCAGCCCAGGTTCTCCAACGCGCGCAGCGTGCGCAACGCGATCGAACGCTGCCGGCTGCGGCAGGCCCGCAGGCTGGTCGCGCTCGACCGGCCACTGGGCAAGTCCGACCTCATCACGCTCACCGCCGAGGACGTCTACGGCAGCAGCGTCTTCGAGCCGGCCCAGGACTGAGTCACACGCGCGGCGGAAAGCCCGATAACCGGCACCTATCAGGTGATCGGGCTTTCCGCTTTGACAAGGGTGGACAATGTGAGAAGCCTTTTGTCAGATATGCCGACCGCGCGGTGCCGCAGAACTGAAGAGAAGCTGACACATGACCTCGATCGAGGACCCGCAAGATGATCTGAGCGTGACCGCGCCCAAGACCTGGGCGGTCGGCGTTCCCGCGGTGGCGCACGCGATCGAGTACTCGCTCTCGCAGAACTCCCCGGCCCGCACCGCGCTCACCTTGCTCAACATCAATCAGACCAAGGGCTTCGACTGCCCCGGCTGCGCATGGCCCGAGCCCACGCGCCGCCACCTCAACGAGTACTGCGAAAACGGCGCCAAGCACATCAACGACGAGGCCACCACCCGCCGCGTCACCCGGCAGTTCTTCGCCGAGCATCCGGTCGCCGAGCTCGACACCATGTCGGATTACTGGCTCAACCAGCAGGGCAGGCTCACCGAGCCGATGGTGAAGCGGCCCGGCGCCACGCACTACGAGCCCATCGGCTGGGACGACGCCTTCGACCTGATGGCACGCGAGCTGCGCGGCCTCCCCACCCCCGACGAGGCCCTGTTCTACACCTCGGGGCGGCTCAACAACGAGGCCGCGTTCCTGCTGCAACTGTTCGCCCGCGCCTACGGCACCAACAACCTGCCCGACTGCTCGAACCTGTGCCACGAGTCGAGCGGTTCCGCGTTGGCGCAGACCATCGGCGTCGGCAAGGGCAGTGTGTCCCTCGACGACATCTACGAAGCCGATCTGGTCTTCGTCGTCGGCCAGAACTCCGGCACGAACCATCCGCGCATGCTGTCGGCGCTCGAGGAGACCAAACGCAACGGCGGCAAGATCGTGGCGGTGAACCCGCTGCCCGAGGCCGGGCTGATCCGGTTCAAGAACCCGCAGAAGGCACGCGGCGTGATCGGGCGCGGCACCGAGATCGCCGATATCTTCCTCAAGATCCGCCCCGGCGGCGACCTGGCCCTGTTCCAGATGCTGAACAAGCTGCTCCTCGACGCCGAGGACGCGGCGCCCGGCACGGTGCTCGACCACGCGTTCATCGCCGCGCACACCAGCGGTTTCGATGCCTTCGCCGAGCACGCCAGGACGGTGAGCTGGGAGCACGCGCTCACCGCCACCGGGCTGACGCGCGCGGAGATCGAGGCCGTGCACCAGCAGGTGCTGGCCAGCAGGAAGGTCATCGTGTGCTGGGCGATGGGTTTGACCCAGCACAAGCACGGCGTGCCCACGATCCGTGAGATCGTCGACTTCCTGCTGCTGCGCGGCAACCTCGGCCGCCCCGGCGCCGGGGTGTGCCCGGTGCGCGGGCACAGCAACGTCCAGGGCGACCGCACCATGGGCATCTGGGAGCGGATGCCGCAGTCGTTCCTGGACGCTCTCGGCACCGAGTTCGGTTTCACCCCGCCCGCGGCCCATGGGCTGGACGCGGTCGGTTCCATCCGTGCCATGCGCGACGGCAAGGCGAAGGTATTCGTCGGTGTCGCAGGCAATTTCGTGCGGGCCACGCCCGACAGCGAGGTCACCGAGGCCGCCCTGCGGCAGTGTTCGCTGACCGTGCAGATCTCCACCAAACTCAACCGCTCCCACACGGTCTGCGGCGAGACGGCACTGATCCTGCCCACGCTGGGCCGCAGCGATCGCGATATCCAGGCCACCGGCGAGCAGTTCTACACGGTCGAGGATTCGATGAGCCAGGTCCGCACATCGCGGGGGCGCCTCGACCCGGCCTCGCCCGAGCTGCTCAGCGAGATCGCGATCATCTCCCGGCTGGCGCGCAGCACGCTGGGGGCGGAGTCCACGATTCCGTGGGAGGAATTCGTCGCCGACTACAGCACCGTGCGCGACCGGATCTCCCGGGTCGTGCCCGGCTTCGAGAACTTCAACGAACGGGTCACCGCGCCGGGCGGGATGCTGCTGGTGAATCCGGTCAACAAGGGCATCTACCGCACCGCGAGCGGGAAGGCCGAGTTCACCCGCAACGACTTCGACATGATCGACGCGCCGCCGGGCTACCTTGTGCTGCAATCTCTGCGGTCCCACGATCAGTGGAACACCATTCCCTACGCGAGCAACGACCGCTACCGCGGCATCCACCACGCCCGCCGGGTGGTGATGGTCAACCCCGACGACCTGGCCGAGCGGGGCATCGCCGACGGGGATGTGGTCGACATCGTCAGCATCTGGCACGACGGCACCGAGCGGCGGGCGGAGAAGTTCGTCGCCGTCGGGTACCCGGCCAGCCGTGGTTCGGCCGCCGCGTACTACCCGGAGACCAACGTGCTGGTTCCGCTCGACAGCGTCGCCGACATCAGCAACACGCCGACCTCGAAAGGCATCATCGTCCGTTTGGAGCCGGTGGTCCGACGGGCTGGGACCGACGGCGACGTGCGCGCATAGATACACTGCTCTCATGTCCGTGCGCACCCGTCAGCCACTAGTTCCCGGTACCCAGTCGCCGATCCGGGAAGTTCCCCGCTCCATCGAGCGGCCCGAATACGTGTGGAAGAAGACCGCGAACGAGGGCAACGAGCCCTGGGTACAGACCACCGAGACCATCGAGAAGATGCGGATCGCGGGCAGGATCGCGGCGCGGGCGCTCGAAGAGGCGGGGAAGGCCGTGGTTCCCGGTGTCACCACCGACGAGCTCGACCGGATCGCCCACGAGTACATGTGCGACCACGGCGCCTACCCGTCGACGTTGGGCTACAAGGGTTTTCCCAAGTCGTGCTGCACCTCGCTCAACGAGGTCATCTGCCACGGCATCCCCGACTCGACGGTGGTCGAAGACGGTGACATCGTCAACATCGACGTCACCGCCTTCATCCACGGCGTGCACGGCGACACCAACAAGACCTTCCTCGCCGGCGATGTCGACGAGGAGGTGCGTCTGCTCGTCGAGCGCACCGAAGAGGCCACCAACCGGGCCATCAAGGCGGTCAAGCCTGGTCGCGCCCTGAACGTGGTCGGCCGTGTCATCGAGGCCTACGCCAACCGCTTCGGCTACGGCGTGGTGCGCGACTTCACCGGCCACGGCGTCGGCCCCACGTTCCACAGCGGCCTGGTGGTGCTGCACTACGACCAGCCCAGCATCGAGTCGGTGATCGAGCCCGGCATGACCTTCACGATCGAGCCGATGATCAACCTCGGCGGTATCGACTACGACATCTGGGACGACGGCTGGACCGTGGTCACCCAGGATCGCAAGTGGACCGCGCAGTTCGAGCACACACTGGTCGTCACCGACACGGGTGCGGAAGTTCTGACCTTGCCGTGAATCGGCGCAGGTCGAGGCTCGCGCCTTTGGGTCGTCACCGACACGGGCGCGGAAATTCTCACGCTGCCGTGAGCGCGCCCCTGCGCGGCGCGCTGTTGATCGCGGGTACCACCTCCGACGCCGGGAAGAGTGTCGTGGTGGCGGGTATCTGCCGGATGCTGGCGCGGCGCGGGGTGCGGGTGGCGCCGTTCAAGGCGCAGAACATGTCGAACAACTCGGTCGTCACTCTCGACGGCGGGGAGATCGGGCGTGCCCAGGCGCTGCAAGCTCGAGCCTGTGGGCTGGAGCCGAGCGTGCGGTTCAACCCGGTGCTGTTGAAGCCGGGCAGCGATCGCCGCTCACAGCTGGTCGTTCGAGGCACAGCGGTCGGAACTGTGGGCGCGCGTGACTATTTCACTCGGCGGCAGGAGCTGCGCGAGGTCGTCGCGGCCGAATTGGCCTCGTTACGTGACGAATTCGACGTCGTGATCTGTGAGGGGGCGGGCTCGCCGGCCGAAATCAACCTCAGGGCAACCGATCTCGCGAACATGGGTTTGGCCCGCGCCGCCGACATTCCGGTCCTGGTGGTGGGCGACATCGACCGCGGCGGCGTCCTCGCCCACCTGTTCGGCACCGTCGCCGTGCTGGAACCCGAAGATCAGCAGCTCATCGCGGGCTTCCTCGTCAACAAGTTCCGCGGTGACGTGTCCCTGCTGCAACCCGGCCTCGACCAGCTGGTCGCGCTGACCGGCCGACCCACCCTCGGCGTTCTTCCCTTCGCCGAAGAGCTCTGGCTCGATGCCGAAGACTCCCTCGGCACCATCTCCGGCGCCCCCGTGGGTCGCCCCGGCCCGCCGCACGGCGCCGACTGGCTCACCGTGGCCGCCGTCCGCCTCCCGCGAATCTCCAACTCCACCGATATCGAGGCTCTCGCCTGCGAACCCGGCGTCTCGGTCCGCTGGGCCGACAGCCCCCACCAGCTGGCCACCGCCGACCTCGTGATCGTCCCCGGCAGCAAGGCGACCATCTCCGACCTGAACTGGTTGCGCGCCAACGGAATCGCCGATGCTCTGCGAACCCGCGCCGCCGCTGGGCGCCCTGTTCTCGGCATCTGTGGCGGCTACCAGATGCTCGGCGCCCGCATCGTCGACGGCGTCGAGCACACAGCGGCGGTGGGTCGAGCCGATGCCCCCGAATCGGTGACCGCGCGGCCCTGCGTGGTGGAGGGCCTCGGTCTATTCGATCTCGATATCGAATTCGCGAACCCGAAGATCGCCCGGCAAGTATCCGGCATCGCGGGCCCGGATCCCCTGCACGGCTACGAGATCCACCACGGCAGGGTCACCCGCACCGGCGACCCCTCCTGGCTGACAGTCGAGGGCAACCCGGAAGGCAGTGCGCGAGAAGCGGTCTGGGGCACCCACGTCCACGGACTGCTCGAATCCGACGAGTTCCGCCGCACCTGGCTCACCGAAGTAGCCGCCAGAGCCGGGCGCACCGGCTTCACCGTCGCCCCCGACACTTCGGTCGCGGCCGTCCGATCCGCGCAACTCGACCTTCTCGCCGACCTCGTCGAGCAACACGTCGACCTCGCGGCGCTGGAACACCTGATCCGCGAGGGCGCCCCGGCCGATAGCCCCGTCATCCGAACCTCCCGGTGATCCTGGCGCCGGCAGCTGCGGACGCGGTGGTGTACGGCCCGTCCGGCCGCACCGTCCACGCGGCGCCGTTGTGGCGAGTCCGCCGATCCGGCACCACTGTTTTGTAACCTGTTCTACTATTGGCGGCACCGATTGCTGGAGTCCAGGCCGAGCTCATCAAGGCCTGATTGCGTCAGTGTCGACCGGGAAGTAGAACGTGTTCACGGCGGTGTGTAGTCGATGCCGGTGGTCTACGAGGAGTGATTGTGCAGTTCAATCTGGCGGACGTCTTCGAATCGGTGGCTGCGGCCGTTCCCGACCGTGTCGCGCTGACCTATGAGGGTGAGAACGTCACCTACGCCCAGCTCGACAGCGAGGCGAACAAGGTGGCGGCGATGCTGTCGCAGGCGGGCATCGGGGAGGGTGACCATGTCTCGTTGTTCCTCAAGAACAGCGTCGAACACGTCCATGCCCTCCTCGGCCTGATCAAGATCCGCGCGGTGCCGATCAACGTCAACTACCGCTACACGCCCGCCGAACTCGAGTACATCTTCACGAATTCGGACTCGGTCGCCGTCATCGTCGAACTGCCGGAGCACCAGCGAACGCTGGCGGAGCTCCTCTCGGCGTGCCCGCTGGTCCGCACGGTGATCGTGATCGGTGCGCTCGACGACGAGCTGCGCACCGCCGCGGCCGCTCGATCGGTCGCCGTGGTTTCCTTCGCCGAGTCCGAAACACACTCTGCTGCAGTGGAGTTCGCACCTCGTACCGGAGACGAGCTGTACGTGCTCTACACCGGTGGCACCACCGGATACCCGAAGGGTGTGATGTGGCGCCACGACGACTTCTTCCGCAAGCCGCTCTCGGGCGGAAATCCCTACGGTACCGACCCACGCGCCGACCTCGCCGAGATCGCCGCCGCCGCAAAGGAATTTCCGGAGCTGTCCTTCTTGATCGCGGCGCCGCTCATGCACGGCGCGGCCCTGTATTCGCTGTTCACGTTCTTCACTCTCGGCGCCCGTGTGGTGCTCATGCGCGACTTCGACTCGCAACGCGTTGTCGAGGCGATCGAGCGGGAGCGGATCCAAGTGATCCTCATCGTCGGCGATGGCATGGGGCTACCTCTGGTCGACGAGCTGGAACGCCGTCAGGGCCAGATCGACCTGAGCTCACTGTTCTCGATCACCTCCGGTGGCGCGATCTGGTCGGTCGGAGTGCGCGAACGGATGCTGGCGGTCAAGCCGGATCTGCTGCTGCGGGACAACTTCGGGGCCTCCGAGTCCGGCAACGACGGCGCCTTCACCGTCGACGAGCAGGGCAATCTGCGCATGCCGTCGTCATCGACGATGCTGCTCGTCGACGAGGAGCTCGCCGACATTGCGCCGGGCAGCGACCAGATCGGGTACATCGCCCGCGTCGGCAATGTTCCGCTCGGCTACTACAAGGACGAGGACAAGTCCGCCCGCACCTTCCGCACCCGCGTCGACGGCACGCGGATGTCGATCCTGGGTGACATGGGGCGCGTCGAAGCCGACGGCACCATCGTGTTCCTCGGGCGTGGTTCGCAGTGCATCAATACCGGCGGCGAGAAGGTGTTCGCCGAAGAGGTCGAGGCCGTGCTGCACGCCCACCCGTCGATCGCTGACGCGCTCGTCGTCCCGGTACCCGACGAGCGCATGGGGCAGAAGGTGGCCGCTGTCATCGCCACCTACCCGGACGCGCCGGCACTGACGCTCGACGAAGTCCAGCAGCACTGCCGAACGTCGTTGGCGGGATACAAAGTACCGCGTTCGATGAGTACCGTCGTCGAGATCAAGCGAACCCCTGCCGGCAAAGCCGACTATCGGTGGGCGACCGAGGTCGCGCGCGGTTAGCGCACATCGGAGTGAGGCGTTCGAGCCGTGTGGGAGTCGTGACCCGTGCTTCAGTGGATCACCCGCTGTGCGGCCGGTCTCCTCACAGCGGTGGGGTCGGCGTTGTGACAGGTTTGGCAATTTCGGCATCGCAGGCAGTGAATGCCCAGTACACGGGGGTGTGGAGATCGGCAGGGCGCGCCGGAACAGGCCGCGTTGTTCAGGCTGGACGTGTACCGTAACCCGGCATGAAATCTCGGCAGATCACGGTCGGTGACCAGGCCTGGACGGTGCGGGTCGACGGACCTTCTTCGCGGCACAATGTGCTGCTGCTTCCCGATGCGGACGACCCTGCCGACGTGTTCGACAAGGTGTGCACACGGCTGCACGAGTCCGACTTACAGACCATCGTCGTGGAGTCTGTCGAGGGACTCGATCCGGCGGGCGTGCGCGCGATTCTCGACGAACTCGAACTGCCTTACGTCAACGTCGCGGGGCGTGGGTCGGGCGCAGAGCTGGCGTGGCGGGTGTGCGCGGGCCGGTTCGGCCGGTTCATGAGCCTGGTCGTCGCCGACCACGGGCACCCGGCGGTTCCCGACGCCGACGGCCGAGTCCCCGACGCGACCTGTCCGCCGCTGGAACTGCCCGTCACGATGCTGGTCACCAAGGGCCTGCCCCGCGCCACCGCCGATGCCTCCGGCCGCTATGTCTACGGCGAATTCCGTGTCGTCCCACTGGAAGTCGACAACATCGCCACCGAGGCGGGCCACGAATTCGCCACCGAGATCGTCCTGCGCACCAGCCTCTGGTAGACGCGGCCGAGCTCACCAGGCACTGACGCGGATCGCTGTTCGCGCAAGTTCGCGGCAGAGCCTGGTGAGCGGTGTCCGGATCAGGACTTGCGGTAGGTCGCCAACCAGTCGAGCCAGTTGTCGGTTTCCTGGAACGCGTTGGCGCGCACGGCTTCCGAGGACAGGAACACGTCGTGGCGGGCGCCGTCGATCGGGACGATCGAGGTGCGCTCGCCCAGGCAGCCCGCCCAGCGCTGGATCTGCTTCACATCGAGCACGGCATCGGCCACGTCGACGGCGGGGGAGTGCTCACGGGCGAACTTGGTGAGCCGCGAGCGCAGGATCAGCGCGGGCACGCCGATGGTCAGGCCCTGGTGCAGGCGCGCGTGTCCCTGGCGGATGGCGCGCAGCCAGCCCAGCCGCACCGGTTCACCGCTGAGCGGCTTCCAGTCCAGGTTGTAGTCCCACTCACCCGAGCGGCTGGTGTGCAGGCTGTCGCCGTAGGCGGTGCTGACGCCGCCGGGCAACTGGGCGAAGGCGCGGAACCGGCCCACCGCGTTGATCACGGGGGTGCCGACGGTGCGGTAGAAGGACGGTCCCTGCAGGTCGAACCAGGGACTGTTGAGGACGACCCCGGCCACGCCCGCCGCCGCGCTGCCACCGGCCGCCTCGAGCCGGTCCAACCACAGCGGCACGATCAGGCCGCCGGTCGAATGCGCGACGATCAGCACATCGTTGCCGGTCTCCTCGCGCGCGATCCGCAGCGCCTCGGTCAGCTCGTCGTCGTAGAGCGCCAGGTCGCTCACGTAGTGCGCGCTCTGTCCTTCTCGCCGCGACCGCCCGCATTTGCGCAGGTCGAGCGCGTAGAACCGGTGCCCGCGCGCCGCGAAATGCTCGGCCAGGTGCTCCTGGAAGAAGTAGTCGGTGAACCCGTGCACGTAGAGCACGGTCGGCTCGATCGCCGGCGCCGTGGCATCGGGCAGATAGCGCACGAGCGTGGCCACCACCTCGCCCTCACCGTCGGGGTCGATACCGAGCGGGAGGGTCCGCTGTTGATAGGCGGTGCCGAGAACATCGGGTTGCCACTGCTCGTCGGTTCGATCAGCGAGGGTTTCTTTCGTCACACTGCTCAATCTATCGCGCGGTCATGGTGACGTGCAGGCTTGCTTTTCATCACATTCGGGAGGTCCGTTGCAGAACTGTGCTCAGCTGAGGTGCACAATTGGCATCAGGTGAACGACGGGTAACCTACCTCCCGGCGATTCACCGCGAGTCGCATGAACACCGCCAAAGCGCCCGCGCCAAGCGAACTCACCCGCCGGTGGGTAGCTGAGAAGGACAAGGAAGTCGATCTACCCGTGCCGAACGCTGCGAAGAGTGAAAAGACCGATGTAGTTCTCATCGGCGCTGGCATCATGAGTGCCACGCTGGGCGCGCTGCTGCGGCAGCTGCAGCCGGATTGGACGATCTCGGTGTTCGAGCGGCTCGACGCCGCCGCCGCGGAGAGCAGCGACCCGTGGAACAACGCGGGTACCGGCCACTCGGCGCTGTGTGAGCTCAACTACAGCCCGCAGAACGCCGACGGCTCGGTCGACGTGAGCAAGGCCGTCGACATCAACGAGCGCTTCCAGGTCTCGCGCCAGTTCTGGGCCTCCGCCGTCGACACCGGCGTGCTGGACGACCCCGCCGGCTTCATCAACCCCATCCCGCATGTGAGCTTCGTGCACGGCGCCGACAACGTCGACTACCTGCGCAAGCGCTACGAGGCGCTGTCGCCGCACCCGCTGTTCCGCGGCATGGAGTACATCGACACCCCCGACGAGTTCGCCGCGCGCCTGCCCCTGATGGCCAAGGGCCGTGACTTCAGCGACCCGATCGCGCTGAACTGGTCCGACGGCGGCACCGATATCGACTTCGGCGCGCTCACCAAGCAGCTGCTCGCCTACATCGGCTACTCCGGCGGCGAGATCGCCTTCGGCACCGAGGTCCGCGACCTCGACAAGCAGTCCGACGGGTCGTGGAACGTCACCGTCCGCAACCTGCGCACCTACCAGTCGCGCACCATCAACGCGAAGTTCGTGTTCGTCGGCGCCGGTGGTGGCGCGCTGCCGCTGTTGCAGAAGGCAGGCATCAAGGAAGCCAAGGGCTTCGGCGGCTTCCCGATCAGCGGCCAGTTCCTGCGCTCCACCAACCCGGAGCTGATCGCCGCGCACGAGGCCAAGGTCTACGGCAAGGCCGCCGTCGGCGCGCCGCCCATGTCGGTGCCGCACCTCGACACCCGCGTCATCAACGGCCAGAAGGGCCTGCTGTTCGGCCCCTACGCCGGCTGGACCCCCAAGTTCCTCAAGGACGGCTCCAACGCCGACCTGTTCAAGTCGATCAAGCCCAACAACATCGGCTCGCTCGTCGGCGTCGGCCTCACCGAGCTCGGCCTGACCAAGTACCTGGTCGAAGAGCTGCTCAAGTCGCAGAACGGCAAGGTGGGCGTGCTCGGGGAGTTCCTGCCGCGCGCGCAGGGCCGCGACTGGGAGCTCATCACCGCCGGTCAGCGTGTGCAGGTCATCCGCCGCAAGGGTGTGGGTGGGGTGCTCGAGTTCGGCACCGCGGTCATCTCCGCGCAGGACGGCTCCATCGCCGGTCTGCTCGGTGCGTCGCCGGGTGCGTCGACCTGCGTCACCGCCATGCTCGACGTGATGCAGCGGTGCTTCCCGGAGCAGTACACCGGCTGGACGCCGCAGCTGCAGCAGATGATCCCCTCCCTCGGCCAGAAGCTGTCGGAGAACCAGGCCCTGTTCCAGGAAGTGTGGGACTGGACCAGCAAGTCGCTGAAGCTGGACGCCGCCACCGCGCCTGCGAACGAGCAGGTCCCCAGCTACGCGCAGGTGTGAGCGTCGAACTGAGACGGGCGTGGGCGGCGGATCTGGACGCCGCCACCCTCTACCGGCTGTTGTGCCTGCGCGTCGAGGTGTTCGTCGTCGAGCAGGAATGCGCCTATCCCGAGCTGGACGGGCGCGACCTGCTGGCGACGACGCGGCACCTGTGGCTCGACGACGGTTCCGTGCTCGCCACGTTGCGCCTGCTCGACGAGTCCGCCGACGGGGTCACCAGCTATCGCATCGGCCGGGTCTGCGTCGCGCAGTCCGCTCGCAAACACGGGTACACCACCCAGCTGATGCAGGCGGCGCTGGCCGAAACCGGTTCGGCCACTGTTCGATTGGATGCCCAGTCGCACCTGGTCGGCATGTACGCGAAGTTCGGTTTCGCCGTCGACGGACCCGAGTACGACGACGACGGGATCATGCACGTGCCGATGCGGCGCGGCTGACGCGGTACACCGGGAAGCCTCGGGCTTCGCCGACGTGACGGGCGCGGGTTCGAGCAGCTCGACGGTGGCGTCAGACTTCGGTTGCCGGCCTGTCGATGCCCGGGGGGCTGCCGGGATCGGGCCGCGCATAGAGTTGGGGCGTGCCTGGTTTTGCTGATGTCGCCGCTGGTCCGCACACCGCCGCACGTGCGGCGGGTGAGGCGGGGTTCCCGTTCTCCGCTGTGGTGGGGCAGGAGCGGCTGCAGCTGGCGTTGATCTTGTCGGCCGTGCATCCCGGGATCGGCGGGGTGCTGGTGCGTGGCGAGAAGGGCACGGCGAAGTCGACCGTGGTGCGCGCGCTCGCGCAGTTGCTGCCGCCCGTGGTCGACGAGACCGGAGCGCGGCCCGCTCGGCTGGTGGAGTTGCCGGTCGGCGCCACCGAGGACCGCGTTGTCGGCTCGCTCGATCTCGAGCGGGTACTGCGCGACGGGGAACAGGCGTTCCGTCCCGGGCTGCTGGCCGCGGCCCACCACGGCGTGCTCTACGTGGACGAAGTGAACCTGCTGCACGACCACCTGGTGGACGTGCTGCTCGACGCGGCGGCGATGGGGCGCGTGCACGTCGAGCGCGACGGTGTCTCGCACTCGCATCCGGCGCGGTTCGTGCTGGTCGGCACGATGAACCCCGAGGAAGGCGAGTTGCGCCCGCAGCTGCTCGACCGGTTCGGGCTCACTGTCGACGTGGCGGCCTCGCGCGAGGTCGATGTCCGGATGGCGGTGGTGCGCCGTCGTCTCGACTACGAGGCCGACCCGGCCGCGTTCGCCGCCCGCTACGTCGACGCCGATCAGGTGGTGGCCGAACGCATTCTGACCGCACGCGACCGGTTGCCCGAGGTCGCGCTGGACAATGCGGAGCTGCGCCGGATCGCGGCGCTGTGCGCGTCGTTCGATGTCGACGGGATGCGCGCCGACCTCGTCGTCGCCCGGACCGCGACCGCGCATGCCGCGTGGCGTGGACGGGATCGGGTCACCGAGGACGACGTGCGGATCGCGGCGGAACTCGCGCTGCCGCACCGTCGTCGACGGGATCCGTTCGACGAGCCGGGGATCAGCGAGCAGCAGCTCGACGAAGCGATGGATGCCGCGGCCGCTGAGGTCGACAAGGCTTCGGGGGATGAGGAATTCGACGGTTCGCGCGCACCGGGTGACGAGGGGAACGGCCACCGGGACGAGCTCGACGCCGAGGGCGGTGACTCCGCGCGCCCGGATGATGTCGACCCCGGTGGCCGCGCGGACGAGCGGTCGCGGGGCAGCGGTCGCGAAAGCGGTCCGGACGGCCTGGGTCCCGACGATGGTCCCGATGATGACGGGGGCCCCGATGGCGGCGGCCCGGACGATCGAGGACCTGACGATGGCGGACCGGGCGGCGGCGGTTCCGGTGGCGACCGCTCGGACAGCTCCAACCAGGACAACGCGGGCAACGGTTCGCGACCCGGTCCCGAAAAACTGTCGGGCACACCGACTTCGGCGGGCAAGCCCGCCCCGCGATGGGAGGTCCCCGGTATCGGCGAAGGCGCCCCCGGTCGCCGTTCGCGCGCCCGGACCAGGACCGGCCGCACGGTCCGCCCCGACGCCGACCCGTCGACCGGCCTGCACCTGCTCGGCACAGTCTTCGCGGCCGCGCCGAAGCAATTCGAGCGTGGCAGGATCAGCGGTCCACTCGCCCTGGAGACCGAAGACCTGCGCGGGGCGTATCGCGAAGGCCGAGAAGGCAATCTGGTCGTTTTCGTGGTCGACGCGTCCGGCTCGATGGCCGCGCGCGACCGGCTCACGGCCGTGACCGGCGCGATTGTCACGCTGCTGCGCGATGCCTATCAGCGCCGCGACAAGGTGGCCGTGATCAGCGTTCGCGGCAGTGCGGCCGAACTCGTTCTGCCGCCCACCTCCTCGGTCGACATCGCGGTCCGCCGCCTGGCCGGGATGCGCACCGGCGGCAAAACGCCACTCGCCGCGGGCTTGCAGAAGGCTCGCGAGGTGATCGCCCGCGAACACGTCCGCGACCCCCGCCGCCGCCCGATGCTGGTCCTACTCACCGACGGCCGTGCTACCGGCGGCACCGACCCGTTGCCACGAGCGCGCACCGCCGCCAGGTTGCTGGCCGCGCAAGGGCACACCGCCATGGTCATCGACTGCGAGCGCGGCATGATCCGTCTCGGCCTCGCCGCCGAACTCGCTCGCGACCTGCGCGCCCGCTACCTGCGCTTGACCGAACTCACCGGCGAGACAGTCGCCGACGTGGTCCGGGCCACAGGTCTGCCCGCTCGAGCGGCATAAAGATTGCAGCCCGTCCGGCGTAGGGGTCGAGCCCTGTGAGCGCGCCGGGCGCCCCCTGATAGAAAGGGTGACGAACCGGCACGCGCGGCCGGCCCGAGAGGTACGGGTCGCGGGGCGGGCTTCGACATTCGAGCGCGCCGGCGTGCGACAGATATCGGCCGCGAGGTCGTGCAGAACGCGCACCTCGCGTGCGTCGAGAAGAGGAGTTTCCGTGCCCAAAGGTGTTCCGGAGACCGTCCCCGAGGACGGTCTGACCACCCGGCAGCGGCGCAATCAGCCGGTGCTCGCCGTGCACACCGGGCCGGGCAAGGGCAAGTCCACCGCGGCGTTCGGGATGGCGTTGCGGGCCTGGAACCAGGGCTTCGACGTGGCGGTCTTCCAGTTCGTGAAGAGCGCGAAGTGGAAGGTCGGCGAGGAAGCCGCCTTCCGGACCCTCGGCACCCTGCACGAGGAGACCGGCGCGGGTGGCGCGGTCGAGTGGCACAAGATGGGCGAAGGCTGGTCCTGGACCCGCAAGCACGGCACCGAGGAAGACCACGCGGCCGCCGCCCTGTCCGGCTGGCAGGAGATCGCCCGCCGCCTCGCCGCCGAACAGCACCGCTTCTACGTCCTCGACGAGTTCACCTACCCGCTCAAATGGGGCTGGGTCGACATCGACGAGGTCGTCGACACCCTCACCCACCGCCCCGGCAACCAGCACGTCGTCATTACCGGCCGTGACGCGCCCCCGGCCCTGATCGAGGCCGCCGATCTCGTCACCGAGATGACCAAAGTCAAGCACCCCATGGACGCGGGCCGAAAGGGACAGCGCGGTATCGAATGGTGACGGTGCCGACCGCCCGGACCGGGGGCGGTCTGTGATGAGCGCACCCGCGGTGGTGATCGCCGCCCCGGCGTCGGGTAGTGGAAAGACCACGCTGGCCACCGGGCTGATCGGTGCGTTGCGGCGTGCCGGTCAGCGGGTGGCGCCGTTCAAGGTGGGGCCCGATTACATCGACCCCGGCTATCACGGACTTGCCGCGGGACGGCCGGGGCGCAATCTGGATCCCGTTCTGGTGGGCGAGGATCGGGTGGTGCCGCTGTATCGGCACGGCGCGCAGGGCTGCGACATCGCCGTCGTCGAAGGCGTGATGGGCCTGTTCGACGGCCGGATCGACGAAAACCGCAGCGACGCGATCGCCGAGGGTTCCACCGCGCAGGTGGCCGGGCTGCTCGGGGCGCCGGTGGTCCTGGTGGTCGACGCCCGCGGTCATTCCCAGAGTCTCGCGGCGCTCCTGCACGGTTTCGCCACCTACGACTCCTCGGTCCGCCTCGGCGGTGTGATCCTCAATCGCGTCGGCAGCGAGCGCCACGAACAGGTTCTGCGCGCGGCCTGCGACCGCGTCGGCCTGCCCGTTCTCGGCGCGCTGCCCCGCATGGCCGAACTGGAAGTCCCCTCCCGCCATCTCGGCCTCATCCCCGCCGTCGAACACGGCTCCGCCGCTACCGCCGCTGTCGACGCCATGACCGAACTCGTCGCGGCACACGTGGACCTGCGTGCGATCGTGGCCCTGGCAGGCGGGTCGGTGCTGGGCGCCGCGTGGGATCCACACGTCGAGTTGATCTCAGCTGCTGAACACGGCACGGGCGGAACAATTTCCGATGGCGACGGAACGGACGCGGCGATGGTCCGCCGGCAGCCGACCTCGGTCGATCCCACCTCGGAATCCGCGTCCTCGGCCGCGGGGTCCGGCGTCGTCTCGGGCAGAGATCCGTTGATCGCGATGGCGGGCGGTCCGGCCTTCACGTTCGGCTATGCCGAGCATCGGGAACTACTGGTCGCCGCCGGTGCCCGGGTGGAGGTGTTCGATCCGCTGTCCGATGTACTCCCGGTCGGCACAGCGGGATTGGTCCTTCCCGGTGGCTTTCCGGAGGAGCACGCCGGTCAGCTGTCGGCCAACGAGCGCCTGCGCACCGCAGTGGCCGACGGTGCCGCGCGGGGCCTGCCGATCCACGCCGAGTGCGCGGGCCTGCTCTACCTCACACGCTCCCTCGACGGCCATCGGATGGCAGGCGTCATCGACGCCGACGCCGAATTCGGTCCGCGCCTGACCCTCGGCTACCGCGATGCCGTCGCGCTGCACGACTCGGCGCTGTGGCGAGCGGGGTCGCGGGTGCGAGGCCACGAGTTCCACCGCACCCGTCTGGTCCGCACCGGCGCGGAGAACCCCGCCTGGGGTTGGCGCGCGACGGGTTCCGTCGCCGAAGGCGCTGTGGTCCGTCAGGTCCACGCCTCCTACCTGCACACCCATCCGGCGGGGAATCCCGATGCGATCGCCCGATTCGTCACCGCCGCAAGACGATTCGACCACTGATGGCGCGCAGCGGCACACGGCGACGATGACGACTTCCGACGGTGAGCAGCAACCGGCGACCGGTGGTACGCCATCGGGTCCGGCGCTGGCCGTCGGCATCGGCATACGGCCGGGCACCGATGCGGGGCGGATCGTTCGCGCGATGCGGGCGGTAGTCGGCGATACCACCATCAGCTGCTTGGCGACCCTCGATCGGCGTGCGACCGAACCCGGTGTCCTGACCGCCGCGGCGACCCTCGGTGTGTCCGTGGTGGCATTCACCGCCGAACAGCTGGCCGAAGTCGACGTACGGCACCGTTCGGGCCACGCCTCGGCGACGGTCGGCACCCCCAGCGTCGCGGAAGCCGCGGCATTGCTCGCGGGCAGTGGCGAACTCATCTGCGACAGAACAATTGTCGACGGAATCGTGGTCGCCGCCGCGTCGACTTCGCAGCGATCGTCCATGCCCGGAGATTAATTCGCTGGGCAAGATCGTTGGTGCGCAGTAAATTCGTGTCAGCAGTTGCGAGGCGGACCGGATCTGATCGGTTACCACTCGGATTGGGGATGTCGCAGGTTCGAATCCTGCCCGCCACCGCAAGGTGGTGGTAGCTCAGCTGGTAGAGCACCTATACCGGTCGGGACACACACGTCCGCCGAGCAACTGTCCATCGTGAACGAGCAGGACGGGCCGGATTCGGTCGGTTATCTGGTACGACCTCAGGGTCCAGCGGGTTCGAATCCCGCGGCGGAAAGCGATTTCCGTCTTTCGGCCGTCACCACACGTCCGTCCGCTCACCACGTCACCACATGCCCCGGTCGGGTCCCGGGTCCGAAACATCAACGCCGGTACACGTATCGGAGGGGGAACAATGAATATCTTGTCGCGCTTTTCTCGTCGCGCCACGCCGCAGACTGTGCCCGCCCATCACCGGCAGGTCGTGAACAATGCGGACGGCTACGTTTTCGAGATCACCCCGCAGGCGCGGGTGCGTCGCTTCCTCACGCTCGGCACGGAATCCGGAACTTTCTATGTCAACGCGAAGGCTTTGACAGCGGACAACGCTGAATTCATCGTCGAATACGCCGCCGAGCACACCGCCGATCTGGTTCGCGAGATCGTCGAGATCTCCGCCTCCGGGCGCGCGCCGCGTCAGAACCCGGCCCTGTTCGCGCTGGCCGCCGCCGCGTCGCTCGGTGACGTCGACGGCCGCCGGGCCGCCTTCGCCGCGCTGCCGCTCGTCGCGCGCACCGGTACGCACCTGTTCCTGTTCGCCGGCTACGCCGAGCAGTTCCGTGGCTGGGGTCGTGGTCTGCGGCGCGCCGTCGCGAACTGGTACCTGGACAAGCCGATCGACGACCTGGCGTTCCAGGTGGTCAAGTACCGGCAGCGGGAGGGCTGGTCGAACCGCGACCTGCTGCGACTGTCGCATCCCGCAACCACCGACGACGATCGGCGCAGGCTGTTCGACTGGATCTGTGGTCGCGCACCGGAACTCGACGGTTTGGCACTGCTCGACGGATTCCAGCGAGCACAGGACGCACCGGTGGCGCGGGTGCCGGAGTTGGTGCGTGAGTACCGGCTCAGCTGGGAGATGCTGCCCGACGCCGCACTGAACACCGCGCCGGTGTGGGAAGCGTTGCTGGACAACGGCATTCCGCAGACGGCGCTGCTGCGACAGCTGCCGCGCCTGACCCGTCTCGGCCTGCTCGATCCACCCGGACCGCGCACCGCAGCGATCTGCGCGCAGCTCGCCGACCCGGCGAGGCTGCGCAAGGCTCGGGTGCACCCGGTGTCGGTGCTGATCGCGTTGCGCACCTACGCTTCCGGGCGGTCGGCGCGTGGCGCCGGCACCTGGACGCCGTCGGCTCCGGTCGTCGACGCCCTCGACACCGCGTTCTACGCGGCCTTCGAGTCCGTGCGGCCGACCGGCCTGCGTCACCTGCTGGCGCTGGACGTCTCGGGCTCGATGACCAGTGCGATCGGGGGACTGCCGATCTCGGCGCGCGAGGCCTCGGCCGCGCTCGCCCTGGTCACCGCACGCACCGAGCCGCGGCACGAGATCGTCGGCTTCACCTCCAGCGGTCAGGGGTGGCAGGGGGCGCGCGGCCTGTCCCCGCTGTCGATCTCGCCGAGGCAGCGTCTCGACGACGCGGTGCGGGCGGTATCGGGTTTGCCGTTCGGCGGCACCGACTGCTCGCTGCCCATCCTGCACGCGCTGGACAAGGGCATCGAAGTCGATGTGTTCTCGATCTACACCGACAACGAGACATGGGCGGGTTCGGTGCACCCGCACCAGGCGCTGGCCCGCTACCGCCGCGAGGTGAACCCGCGGGCCAAGCTCGTGGTGGTCGGCATGACGGCGACGAACTTCAGCATCGCCGATCCAGGCGACGCGGGCATGCTCGACGTCGCGGGCTTCGACGCCGCCGTGCCGTCACTCCTGGCCGACTTCGCCACGGCCGCATAAGAACACGACCCCACAAGAAATCGGAGCCGCCGCGACCTCGTTGTCGCGGCGGCGCCTTTTCTTCTCGCGCGAAAGCTCCGTCAAGGGGCGACGGAGGACCAATCGGCGAAACCTGTGGGGTCGTGGCGGCCCATGGAGGCGTGTTCGAACAGGCCCCAGCCTTCGAGATCACCGCAGCGGGCGTAGCCGATGTGGTCGATCACGCCGTAGGGGGTACGACCCTTGATCGCGGGGTCGGTGAGGTCGTAGGCGCTCGACAGCGACCAGTTCTCGCCCATCCAGCGGCCGTGGGTCCAGTCGGGGTCGGCGCCGTAACCGCAGCCGACGTGCAAGGCGATTCCCGGGCGTGACTCGATCTCGACCTCGAGCGGCTTCCCGTCGGGGGTGGTCATGTCCAGACGCACCGACTTCGGGTGCCGGGTGCCGGACTCGTAGGTCCAGTGCATGCGCGGCCAGCCCAGTTGTTCCTTGCGGCCGTCGTTCCAGATCCGCACCGCGTTGTTGAGGGTGCGGGTGCCGTCGGGCTCCTCCTGCACGATCACCACGATCGAGAAATCCTGGAACCGCAGCGGCGCGTACAGCCACCAGAAACCGTCCACGCCGGTCGGCCTGCCCGCGGGTTCGGGCTCACCGGAGGGCCGGATGCCCCAGGACCGGTCGCGGCTGCCGGTCCACACCGCCGGGTCGACCGTGTAGTCGATGCCGTCGACCGCGAGAGTGCCCTCCCACGAACCCGATTGGGCGAAGCGCGAGGCCTCGATGATCGGCTTGGTGCCGGACAGGATCAGGTGCGGCTGCTCCTGCACGGCGGGCTGCGCACCGGTCCAGGTCAGATCGAAACCGAGATCGTCGTGCTCGCAGACCAATCGCAACCTCTGGAGCGGCTCGATGACCTCGATCCGGTAGCCGCCGACGGCGGTGGTCAGATCGCGGGAGGTGAGCGCGTCGGAGAAGCGCACGCTGCGCTGGGCGTCACCGTGGCGCACCGTCGCGAACGCGTCGACCACACCGAGATTCGGGTACACGCCGAACCCGGTGATCAGCATCGCGTCGCCGGCCGGGTCGAAGGCGTTGAAGTAATAGCGGTCGTAGAAGTTCCGGTCGCTGGTGGCCACCCTGGCCAGCGACAGCGGGGTCTGATGGACCGGGTATTCGTCCAGGGGGACGGGCATGATCGCGCGCACAGTCAGTCCCATTCGTAGGTGCCGTCGAGCAACGCCTCGAGGGTGAGACGGTGCATCACGTAGTCGTCGAGTTCGGCGGGCACGGTGTCCTCGCCGAAATGGATCATCCGGCACTTGATCCTGGCCATCACGATCGCGTGCCGCAGCGCGGCGTAGACGATGTAGAAGTCCAGATTCCGGACCGAATGTCCGGTCAGCTCTTCGTATTTCGCCACCACCGCGTCGCGACGCAGGAAGTCCGCGAGACCGGGCTGGTCGAAGCGGGTGGCGATGTCCTGGAAGAACCGGTGGATGAAGATGGTCCAGCCCAGGTCGAGCTCACGCGGCGCGAACGTCGCCATCTCCCAGTCCAGAACGGCCGCCGGGGTGAATCCCTCGAACAGGATGTTGCCCGGGCGGGCGTCGCCCCAGTTCAGCACCTCGGGGCCGGGATCGGCGGGCCAGTGGGCCTCCAGCCAATCGAACGTCCGCTCGATGAGCGGTACTTCGACACCGTGGTCGGTCAGCGCCCACTTGTACCAGGCACGCTGGGCCTCGAAATGCCTGCGCAGCGCGGTGCCCGCACCATCGAGCAGCGGGAAGCGCTCGGCCACCTTGTCGATGGCGTGCACCTGGGCGATCACCTCGACCGTCGCGTCCGCGACCAGCTCGCGCTCGGCGGCCGTCGCGTCGAACAGCCAGCCGAAGAACACGTACGGCGGATTGTCCGACGGCGCCCTGCCCTCGACCCGCTCCATCACGATGAAGGGGGAGCCGAACACCGAATCGTCGAGTTCGAGCCAGCGCAGCGTCGGCACGGCGATCTCGGAGGCCGCGGCGACGCCGGCCATCACCTGGTACTGCATCGCCAGGTCGTAGGACTCGAACACCGGGAACGAGCTGTCCTCCGGCGCCATCCGGATGACGAAGGACCCCTGTTCGGCGCCCCCGTCCGCCGCCCATTCGGCGTCGAACAGGATGGTGGTGCTCGACATGCCGCCGCTGGACGGTTTGTTCAGATTGCTGACCGTCACGTCGGCGCCGACCCTGTCGGTCAGCCAGCTCGCCAGCTTCCCGGCGAGCTCGTCCAGATCACGCTCGCTGACGGTGAGCGACATCTGAGCGGCCGGATCCTGATCTTCGGACATCTACGGGGTACCCCTGTCGGCAAAACTGTAACGTGTGTCACTTCTGAGTACCGGACAGCCGACCGGAATGTAAGAGCGGCATCGCTGAGTGAGACTCAGGGTTGACAGCCAAAAGATCGGGGTTTTCCCCGACGCGCTCCACCGTATCCTCCGATTAGCTTCGGTAACAACCGAACTCGATGAGGAGGCGTGGGTGACCACAGGGACCACGGAGCGTGCGCGCGACGATATCGCGAGCCCGCCGTCACCGCCACCGACGTGGCATCCGATCACCCGGCTCGCCTTCCGGTTCAGTGTGGCCTACCTGGGACTTTTCTGTGTGTGGATGGCTCAGATCACCTTCGTCTTCCTGGGCGTGCTCGCGCTGCGGTTGCCCGAGGAGGCCATGCTCTGGCAGATCATGGCCCTCGATCCGGTGAGTAGCTGGATCGGTGAGCACGTGTTCGGGGTGGAGGCCGAGCTGGCGATGAACGGCAGCGGCGACCAGGCCGCGATCTGGATCCAGTGCGGCCTGCTGCTGGTGGTCGCGGTGCTGATCACCCTGGTGTGGTCGGTGCTGGACCGGCGCAGGCCCGCGTATCCACGACTGCTGAGCTGGTTTCTCACCGCGCTGCGGCTGTGTGTGGGCGGACAGATGCTGTTCTACGGGTTCGCCAAGCTCATCCCGACGCAGATGCCAGAGCCCGCGCTGGTCACCCTGCTGACCCGGGTCGGTGATCTGACGCCGATGGCGATGCTCTGGACTCAGGTCGGCTCATCTCCCGCCTACGAGATCGCTTTGGGGACAGCCGAAGTGCTCGCCGGTCTGCTGCTGTTCTGGCCGCGCACCGCCACGCTGGGCGCGATGCTGGCGGTGATCAGCATGGCGCAGGTGTTCCTGCTCAATCTGACTTTCGACGTGCCGGTGAAGATGCTGGCGGGGCACCTGCTGCTGATGGGGCTGGTGCTGCTCGCCCCGCAGGCGCGCAGGCTGGCGAATTTCCTCGTGCTGGAGCGTGATTCGGGCCCGGCTGTGCAGCCACCGCTGTTCTCCTCGTCGCGGGCGAACCGATGGGCGGCGGTGGCGCAGGTCGTGGTCGGACTGTGGATCACGGCGGGCATGATCGACGCGGGAATGCAGAGCTGGCGCGAATACGGCGGCGGTGCACCGAAACCCGAGCTGTACGGCATCTGGGAGGTCCGCGAGTTCAGCGTCGAAGCGACCCCGATCCCGCCGGTGGCCACCGATCCGGTGCGCTGGCAACGCCTCGTGATCGACGTGGGCTCGGCGGGATACCAGCGGATGGACGATTCGGTGGTGCCGGTGTCGGCCACGACCGACCTGGCGGCCGCCACGATGACGCTCGTCGCCGCGCCCACCGGCGCGGACGGAACCCCGGTGCCCTACGCCACCTTCACCGTCGAGCACCCCTCGGCCGACACGCTGACGTTGCGTGGCGAACTGGACGGTCGGCCCGCCACGGTCACTCTCGACCGCCTCGACCTCGAGCGGTTCCCGTTGCGCGGCACAGACTTCCGCTGGGTGCAGAACCAGCCGTACTTCGAATGACCTGACGCCCGGTGCGTTATCCGATAGTGATGGCATCCAGCCGGATACGGAGGAAATCGGCTGACACCACCGGCGGTCCCTGCGCCACCCTGCCGATCGGCGGTGCCAGCGGAGTCACCACCGCGTCGTGGTCGAGTTCGTAGAAGTAGATGAGCGAGACCAGGTCCTCCTCGGGTGCATCGGGCTGGGGTGGCAGTACCCGATGCCGACCCGACGGCCAGCGCTCGCCGCTCCAATAGGCCAGCAGGTCACCGATGTTCACCGTCAGCGCGGCCGGATCGTAGGGAGCGTCGGCCCACCCGTCGGCCTCGGTGTACACCTGCAACCCGCCCGCACCGGGTTCTCGGTCGAGCACCGTCACCGTGCCGAAGTCGGTATGCGGGCCGATGCGGAACTGGCCGGGCTCCGGCTCGCCGACGTCGGTCATCGGCGGATAGTGGTTGATATTGCAGGTCCAGGTCGGCCGTGCGGCCAGGTCGGCGAACGGGTTGACCGGCAGTGCGAGGGCCGCGGCGAACAGGGCGAGCAGTTCGTCGGACAGCGTGCGCACGGCGGCGGTGTACTCGGTCAGCAGCGCGCGCAGCTCCACGACCTCGGCGGGCCACACATTCGGCAGGAACCACATCTGGTCGATCGCCGGATCACCCGTCGCCGTGTCGGCGCCCACGGCGAAGGTCTCCTTCAGGTCCGGCGGGGTTTCGGTGCCCTCGGCATAGCCGTTGGCCTCGCGGCCGGGACCGATCCAGCCACGACCGCCCACGGCCACCGCGTACCGCTGCTTCACGTCTTCCGGCAGGGCGAAGAACCGGCGTGCGGCGGCCCGGACCGCGGCGGGCAACGCGGGGTCGATGCCGTGGCCGTGCACGAGGAGGAAGCCGGCCCGGCGCAGCCCTTCGTCGACCTCGCGTTCCACGGTGCGCGCCGCCTCGCCGCCGGTGCGCCAGCGGGCCAGATCGACCGAGGCGATGCTGCTCATGCGGGTGTCTCCTTCGTCGGCGCGACGCCGATGTCCTCGAACCACAGGTCGGGGCGCTCGGCGATGAAGTCGGTCATCAGCGACACGCAGCGCGGATCGTCGAGCACGATCACCTTCACCCCGTGTTCGGCCAGCCAGTCGTGGCCGCCGTGGAAGGTCCGAGCCTCGCCGATGATCACGGTGCCGATCCCGAACTGGCGGACCAGGCCGCTGCAGTACCAGCACGGGGACAGCGTGGTGACCATGATCGTCGGCCCGTAGTCGCGGCGGCGGCCCGCGGCGCGGAAGGCGTCGGTTTCGGCGTGCACGCTCGGATCGTCGTTCTGTACGCGGCGGTTGTGACCGCGCCCTAGCAGGGTGCCGTCCGCGTCGAACAGGGCCGCACCGATGGGGACACCCCCTTCGGCCAGCCCGCGCAGGGCTTCGTCGTAGGCCACGTCCAGGAGTGCGTCCGGCTGGGTCATGGACTCCACTGTCCTGCCTGCCGACCCGGTCGGCAACGTACATTTCGTCCATACCCGTGCGGTCGATCGATGACAGGATGACCGCATGTTGCCCACCGTCCGACAACTGCTCGCCGACCAGTTCCTGGCGGCCGACCCGCTGGTGCTGTCGGGGCGCTCGTCGCTGGACCGGGCCGTGCGGTGGGTGCACTCGAGCGAGATCTTCGAGATCAGCCCCCTGCTCTCGGGCGGTGAGCTGCTGCTGACGACGGGGCTGGGGTTGGCCGGCGTCGATGCCGGAACCCGGCGTCACTACCTGCGTGAGATCGCCGATCGCGAGGTGGCCGGGGTGGCGGTCGAGCTGGGCCGCACGTTCGACACCGTCCCGCCGGACATGGTGGCGGAGGCCTCGCGGGCCGGGCTGCCGCTGATCGCCCTGCGCCGCGTGGTGCCGTTCATCGATCTGTGCCGGGCGGCCAATACGGTGATCGTCTCGCGTGAGGTGGGGATGCTGCGGGTGGTCGACGGGTTGACCCGCGAGCTGCTCGTCGAGCTCGGTGCAGGCCACGGCCCGGCGCGGTTGCTGTCGAAGGTCGGCGCGGTGACCGGGTGCCCGGTGGTGCTCACCGCGGGTAGTGGGGCGTTGGTCGCGGCGCACGGTGTGGACGATGATCGATCGGCCTGGGCCGCCGTGGAATCCGCCGGAGCTACCGCGAAGATCACGGTGCGCGAAAGTTTCTGGGGCACCCTCACCGCCGGTCCCGGTTCACCGCTGGATCCGACGACGCTGGGCGAAGTCCTCGACCGTGCCGCCGCCGTGCTGGGACCGGCGCTCGCGCGGTCCGCCGACCCCACCGGCCGACCGCGCCGGGTGGCCACCCGGTTGCTTGCGGATCTGCTGGCGGACAAGCAGATCCGCCCCGCCGATCTCCGTGCGCGGCTGGCCGCGGCCGGTGCCGGTGCGACGGCCGGGCTACGTCTGGTCCCGGTGGCGGTCGACGCGCCGGACACGCGGATCGCCGCCAGGCTGCTCGACAGTGCGGTCAAGGAACTCGGGCGCCCCGGGGTGATCGGTGAGGTGCACGCGACGGTGTACGGGGTGCTCGCGCCCGACCCCGGGGCGACCGATCCCGTCGCCGAGATCGCGGACCTGATGCGAAAAGCGTGTGCCACCAACAGCATCGACGGCGTCACCCTGGTGGTCGGGGACCCGGCCGAGTCGACGGCGGCGAGTCTGTCCGCCGCACTCGTCGCGACGGGACCGGCACTGCGACTGGCCGTCCGTCAGCGCCGCGACCGCGCCGGGCAGAACGGCCCCGTCACCACCCGGCGCGCACTGGCCGGTGATCTACTCGTCGACACGCTGCCCGCCGCCGACCGCGCTCGCCTCGTCGAGACGACCCTGGCCCCGCTGATCGCGTGGGACACAGCCCATCACAGCGCTCTCACTCACACGCTCGAAGCGTTCCTGCGTCACGGTGGCAGCGCCACCCGATGCGCGGCCGCCCTCCACATCGGCAGGCAATCGCTCTACCAACGTCTGGACCGGATCAAGGCGCTCCTCGGCTTCGACCCCGCCGCACCGGAACTCACCCCCACCGTGCTGCTGGCGCTCAGCGCGCACCGGGTCTCGAACTGACGCGTCCCCGGGTGAGGAACAGGTACAACCCACCCGCCAGCGCGAATCCGACGAAAACGGTGATGTCGCCCAGGCTCGGGAACTCGCGCACCAGGTATCCGGTGAACTTCGCCTGGTTGGAGAACAGCAGCACCGACACCACCAGACCGGTCGCGAAGGCCACGACTCCACCCCAGTTGGTGTAGGCGCGGTCGTAGAGCAGTGGGCGGATGTCGGTGCCGCGCCGCAGGTACTGGTCGGCGAACACGACACCGAGCCACGGCCCGATCCAGTAGGCCACGATCAACAAGAACGCCTCATAGCCGGCCGCCGCGTCGGGCAGCGCCCACCACGCCACCAGGAAGCCGACCACGCCGAACACCGCCGAGACGAGCGCCCGCTGGGTGCGCACCGGCAGCTTCACCCCGATCGTCACGAACGCCATCGCACCCGAGTACACATTGAGCGCGTTCGCCGCGATCGCGCCGAGGGTGATGGCCAGCAGCGTCAGATTCGCCAGCGCGCCGGGCAGATTCGCGGTGAACACGTCCGTGGGGCTCCCGGTCGCCGCGCTCACGATGGTCGCCGACGCGGCACCGAGCGCCGACAGCCACAGGCAGGAGACGAACAGCCCGGTCGCCGCATATCCGCCGGTCGCGACCTTCGACACCGCGGTCGGCAGGTAGCGGGAATAGTCCGCCGCGTACGGGTTCCAGCCGCCCGCGTAGCCGAAGGCGGTGCCGACGGTGAGCAGGAATCCGGCGATCCCACCCACACCGCCCTCGGGCGCGGCGCCGGTCAGCTCGGCCTTGCTGACGATCACGACGGTCACCAGCACGAAAACCACCGCCAGCAACGGGAAGACGAACCGCTCGAAGGCGTGCACCAGGTTGTGCCCGAAGACCGCGAAACCGGTTTGCAACGCCACGATCAGCACCAGCGACGGAACCTTCGGCAGACCGGTCAGCGTGTTCAACGCGAACGCACCCGACACGCTGTTGGTGGCGAACCAGCCGACACCGCACATGATCGCCATGAACGTGGCGGGCAGCGCATTTCCGCGATACCCGAAAGCCGTGCGGCCCAGCACCATCTGCGGCACGCCGTACACCGGACCACGCGCGGACAACACGTAGTGCGCCGCGGCACCGAGACCGATACCGACCGCCAGCCCGAGCGCCGCCTGCCAGAAACTCATGCCGAAGACGGTCACCGACAGCACCCCGATGAAGATCGTGGCGAACTCGAGGTTGGGCGAGGTCCACGTCCACAGCAGCCCGCGCGGACTGCCGTGCCGGGCGGACTCGGGGATGGTTTCGTTGCCGCCGGGCTCCACCGCGATCACGCGATCGGTGTAGTCCGCGGCGGGCGCGTTGTCTTCGGTCGTAGCCATTCTTGAACATTCGTCGGGTCCTGTGTCGTGGACAACCGACGGATCGTCCGTCAAGACGGGTCCGCCGACGGACAGATCGTCGATCGGCGCCGAGTCTGTCGGCGGGTGCGTTCGGGCCGCACCGAGCCAGGAACTAGGCTGGGACACTGTGCCGAACACCGCTGACACCGCATCGACCCCGCCCGCAGGCGACCCGAACTACCTGGTCGGGCTCGATCTGCGTGGACGCAGAGTAGTGGTGGTCGGCGGCGGAACCGTTGCCCAGCGCCGACTGGGCCTGCTCGTGGCCTCGGGTGCGGATGTGCACGTGATCAGCCGGGCCGTCACCCCGGCGGTGGAGGGCATGGCTACGGCGGGGCAACTCACCGTCGAACTGCGCGCTTACGCCGACGGCGATCTCGACGGCGCCTGGTACGCGATGGCCTGCACCGACGAACCGGAGACCAACGCCGCGGTGGTCGCCGAGGCCACCGCCAAGCGCATCTTCTGCGTCCGCGCCGACATCGCGCGCGACGGCACCGCGGTCACGCCCGCGACCGCCCGCTACGACGGACTCTCCCTCGGCGTGCTCGCCGGTGGCGCGCACCGCCGCTCGGCGGCTGTGCGCAACGGTCTCCTCGAAGCGCTGCAATCGGGTGTGGTGACCGATGATTCGGAACCGGTGACCCCCGGCGTCGCGCTCGTCGGCGGCGGTCCCGGCGATCCAGACCTGATCACCGTGCGTGGTCGCCGGCTCCTCGCGCGCGCCGATCTGGTCGTCGCCGACCGGCTCGCCCCGCCGGAACTGCTCGCCGAACTGGGCCCGCACGTCGAGGTGATCGACGCCGCGAAGATCCCGTACGGCCGGTCGATGGCCCAGGAGGCGATCAACCTCGCGCTCGTCGAAGGCTTCAAAGCGGGCAAGTTCGTGGTCCGGCTCAAGGGCGGCGATCCGTACGTGTTCGGTCGCGGCTACGAGGAGCTCGAGGCGTGCACCGAGGCAGGCATCCCGGTGACGGTGGTGCCCGGTGTCACGAGCCCGATCTCGGTGCCGGGCGCTGCGGGCATCCCGGTGACCCATCGCGGGGTCACCCACGAGTTCGTGGTCGTGAGCGGACACGTGGCCCCCGATCATCCCGATTCGCTCGTCGACTGGTCGGCACTGGCCAAGCTGCGCGGCACCATCGTGCTGATGATGGCGGTCGAGCGGATCGACAAGTTCGCCGCGGCCCTGCTCGCCGGTGGCCGCCCGAGCGATACCCCGGCCGCGGTCATCCAGGAAGGCACCCTGCGCACGCAGCGGGTGGTGCGCGCCGACCTCGCCACGGTCGCCGACCGGGTCAAGGAAGAGGGCATCCGCCCGCCCGCGATCATCGTCATCGGCCCCACGGCGGGCTTCGGCCTCGACTAGCTTCACCGACGGCGCGCCCACTCGTTGCCGGTGCGCCAATTACACTGCCTCACTGTGCTCGATAAACCCGCTGCGACGATGCAGTATCCGGTGAAGCAGCGGGCGTTCGGCCTGGCCATCCTCGTGCTGAGCGGTCTGCAGTTCATGGTGGTGCTCGACGGCACCGTCGTGATCTTCGCCCTGCCGCGCCTGCAGCAGGACATGGGGCTGTCCAGTTCCGGTAGCGCGTGGACGGTGACCGCCTACGGCCTCACCTTCGCGGGACTGATGCTGCTCGGTGGCAGGCTCGGCGACGCGTTCGGCCGCAAACGCATGCTGATCTACGGTGTCGGCCTGTTCACCGCCGCCTCGCTGGCGTGTGGTCTGGCCACCGGTGAGGCGATGCTGCTGATCTCGCGCGCCTTCCAGGGCGCGGGCGCCGCCATCGCGGCACCGACGGCGTTCGCACTGGTCGCGACGACTTTCGCACCCGGGCCGGCCAGGAACCAGGCGATCGCGATCGTCGGCTCGATGGCGGGCATCGGATCGGTCGGTGGTCTCATCGTCGGCGGTGCGCTGACCGAGGTCGGGTGGCGCTGGATCTTCCTGATCAATGTCCCGATCGGCGCGCTCATCGTGCTCGGCGCGGTCTACAAGCTCACCGACACCGAACACCACCGCACTCCGCTCGACATCAAGGGCGCGATCCTGGGCACCCTGGCCTGCGCGACGATCGTGTTCGGCGCCACCGAGGGTCCGGCCATGGGCTGGACGAGCCCGCTGATCCTCGGTTCGCTGATCGGCGGTTTCGTCCTGCTGGTGATCTTCGTCTTCGCCGAGCGACGCGAATCCGATCCGCTGCTGCCCTGGTCGCTGTTCGACAGCCGCGACCGGGTCGCCACCTTCGTTCTGATCTTCCTGGCCGGTGCGGTGCTCGGCGCGATGACGTTCTTCGTCGCCCAGCTGCTGCAGAACGTGCTCGGCTACAGCCCGCTGCTGGCCGGTGTCGCCTCGATCCCGTTCACCATCGGCATCGGTGTCGGCGGTGCCGTGGCCTCCAAGGCCGCGCTGGTGATCGCGCCGCGCTGGTTGCTCGCCACCGCGGGTGTGGTGCTCGCCGTCGGCCTGTTCTTCGGGTCGACACTGGACCGGCACGTGCAGTACCTGCCGACGCTGCTGGCCCTGCTGCTGGTGATCGGCTTCGGCGTCGGGATGGCGATCGTGCTCGCTCCGCTGTGCGTGCTGGTCGGGGTTCCGCCGTCGAACATCGGCCCGCTCTCGGCGGTCGGCCAGATGTTCATGAGCTTGGCGACACCGATCGCCATCGGTCTGCTCAGCCCGATCGCGGCGTCGCGCACGCTGTCGCTCGGCGGCAGCGATACCCCCGGCGCGAACACGACGCCCGCCGAGATCGACGCGCTCAACAGCGGCTACACCCTGGTGCTGTTCATCTGCGCGATCATCGCCGCCGTCGCCGCGCTCGTCGCGCTGACCGTGCGCTACACCCCGCAACAGCTCGTGCAGGCACAGCACGCGCAGGAAGAGGCCCAGCGGAGCTGACTCCGCCGGGCCCGCTGGTCAGAAGCGTCCGGCGACCTTGGTGGGGGTGACGCGGATGACGACGCGTTCGGCGTCGTTCACCGAGGCCGGGTTGAACTCGCGATACGGCTTGCCGGTGTATTTGAGCGACATCTCGTCCGGCAGCGCCCGCTCGGGATCCGGTGTGGTGGTGGCGGTTCCGCGTACCTCGGCGTACAGGAACGGCCGCTCCGGCGGGTTCACCATCACGGTGATCCGCGGGTCACGCACCAGGTTCTTGGCCTGCTGTCGTGAGACGGTGGTGGAGAACAGCAGTTCGTCACCCTCGCGTTTGATCCAGACCACGGTCAGATGCGGATGCCCGTTGGGCCCGACGGTGGCGACGGTCGCGTAGACCTTCTCCTCGTCGAGGTACGACTTCAGTTCATCGGAAAGCACTGCGGTATCGGTCACGCTCTTGGACAACGCGCTGCCCGGCCGGGTCATTCCGGCCAGGATTCGAGGTGTGGACAGGCGTTGCCCGAGCGCGTCGATCAGTCGCGCAGCGCGGAAAACGCAGCCACCGGGCGCGGTGTCGGTGTGTCCACACGGCGGCGTGGTAGACGTTGCGGCCATGAGTCGCACGCTGGTGTGGGTACTGGAGCTCGGGCTGACCGTCCTCGGTGTGGTCTGGTTGTCGCTCTTCTCGTGGACAACCGGCGGGATCGGCCTGTTGCTGGTCTGGAATCTCCTGGCCGTCGCCTACGTCGCGACAGGCTGGCTGCTGTTGCGCCGCGACCTGCCCGACGACTCCATCGACTGGATCGGTCCACGCTGGTACACCACCACTTTCGCGGTGGTGGCCAGTGGCGCCGGGCTGGCGGCCGGGATGATCATGATCGGTGCCCGCGACAGCGAGGCCGACAACGCCGTCGCGGCGGCGACGGTGCTGATGTCGTGGTTGCTCCTGCACACCGCGTTCGCGCAGATCTACGCGCGGGCCCAGTTCGCCGACGGGGGACTGCGTTTCCCGGAGTGCCCGGTGCCGCAGCTGTCGGAGTTCGTGTACTTCTCGTTCACCATCGGCACCTCGTTCGCGGTATCGGATGTGAAGGTGGTGCAGCGGTCGATGCGCCGGCGCGTCACCGCCCACAGCGTGCTGAGCTTCTTCTTCAACGCCGCCGTCGTCGCCATCGCGATCGACTGGATCAAGGGGTAGCGACGGTGTGCGCGTCGGCGACGGTGAGGGCTTGGTCGAGGATGGCGAGCCCCTCCTTGGCCTCGGCCTCGGTGATCACACACGGCGGGACCACGTGCAAGCGGTTGAAATTGACGAACGGCAGCATCCCGCCGGTGCGGCAGGCGGCCACCAGTTCGGTCATCGCGGGGCTGGTGCCGCCGTAGGGGGCCAACGGCTCGCGGGTGGCCCGGTTCCGGACCAGCTCGACGGCCCAGAAGACACCGAGCCCGCGGACTTCGCCGATGCTCGGATGCCGTTGCGCCAGTTCACGAAGGCCGGGCCCGATGACCTTCGCGCCGATGGCGGCGGCATTCTCGACAATGCCTTCCTCGGCCATCGCGGTGATCGTCGCGACGGCAGCGGCGGTCGCCAGCGGATGACCGGAATAGGTGAGCCCGCCGGGATACGGGCGGTGGGCGAAGGTCGCCGCGACGGCCGCGTTGATCGCCACGCCACCGAGCGGGACATACCCGGAGTTCACGCCCTTGGCGAAGGTGATCAGATCGGGTACGACATCGAAATTGTCGATGGCGAACCACTTTCCGGTCCGGCCGAAGCCGGCCATCACCTCGTCGGCGATGAAGACGATGCCGTGCTTGTCGCACAGTGCGCGCACTCCACGCATGTACTCCGTGGTCGGCACCATGATGCCCGCGGTGCCCGGGACCGACTCCAGGACGATCGCGGCGATGGTGGCCGGACCCTCCATCTCGATGGTGCGTTCGAGATGGGCCAGCGCGCGTTCGGTTTCCTGCGCCTCGTCGGTGGCGTGGAACTCCGAGCGATACAGGAACGGGCCGAAGAAGTGCACGGTGCCGGTGTTGCCGTGGTCGTTGGGCCAGCGGCGCGGGTCGCCGGTGAGGTTCACCGCGGTCTCGGTGCCGCCGTGGTAGGAGCGGTAGCGCGAGAGCACCTTGTAGCGGCCGGTGTGCAGTCGTGCCATCCGGACGGCGTGCTCGACGGCGTCGGCGCCGCCGTTGGTGAAGAAGATCGTGTCGAGGTCACCGGGCGTGCGTTCGCTGATCAGGCGGGCCGCTTCCGAGCGGGCGTCGTTGGCGAACGACGGCGCGACAGTGCAGAGTTTCGCCGCCTGCTCCTGGATCGCGGCGACGACCTTCGGATGCTGGTGGCCGATATTGGTGTTCACCATCATCGAGGAGAAGTCGAGCAGGCGGTTGCCCTCGCCGTCCCACACGTAGCACCCCTCGGCGGCGGTGAGCACCATCGGCGTGAGAGTCGCTTGCGCGGACCAGGAATGGAAGACGTGGCGGCGGTCGAGCTCGTAGGCGCGAGCGGCCTCTTCGGAAAGCGTCATGGCGAAGTCTCCTGAAGTCACTTGTTCTGTGGGAAACCGAGTTCCAGCCCACCGTGGCTCGGGTCGAGCCAGCGGGTGGTGACCGCTTTGGTGCGGGTGAAGAAGTGCACGCCGTCGGTGCCGTGCGCGTGCGAGTCACCGAACAGGGAATTCTTCCAGCCGCCGAAGCTGAAATAGGCCATCGGCACCGGGATCGGGACGTTGATGCCGACCATACCCACCTCCACCTCGTGCTGGAACCGTCGTCCCGCGCCGCCGTCGTTGGTGAAGATGGCGGTGCCGTTGCCGTAGCGGTTCGCGTTGATCAGCGCCACCGCCTCCTCGTAGGTGCCGACCCGCACGACCGACAGCACCGGGCCGAAGATCTCGTCGGTGTAGACGCTCATGGTCGGGGTGACCTCGTCGAGAATCGTGGGGCCCAGCCAGAATCCGTCCGGTGCGCCGTCGACGGTGAGGTTGCGTCCGTCGAGCACCACCCGGGCACCGGACGTCTCGCCCGCGTCGATGTACTCGGCCACCCGGTCGCGGTGCGCCCGGGTGATCAGCGGGCCCATCTCGGCGCCGCCGGTGCCGTCACCGGTGACGATGTCCGCGGCTCGTGCACTGATCTTGGTGACCAGTTCGTCGGCCACCCCGCCGACGGCGACGACCACGCTGATCGCCATGCACCGCTCACCCGCCGACCCGAAACCGGCGTTCACGGCGGCATCGGCGGCCAGGTCCAGATCGGCGTCGGGCAGGACCACCATGTGGTTCTTCGCGCCGCCGAGCGCCTGCACCCGCTTGCCCGCCGCGGTGCCGCGCTGGTACACGTACTTGGCGATCGGGGTCGAGCCGACGAACGAGACGGCCTTGACGGCCGGGTTGTCCAGGAGCTCGTCTACCGCGACCTTGTCGCCCTGCACGACATTGAACACACCGTCGGGCAGGCCTGCCTCCTGCCACAGCCGCGCCAGCCACAGCGCCGCCGACGGGTCCTTCTCGCTCGGCTTGAGCACCACCGTGTTGCCCGCGCCGATCGCCAGCGGGAAGAACCACATCGGCACCATGGCGGGGAAGTTGAACGGCGCGATGATCGCGACCGGACCCAGCGGCTGCCGGATCGAGTAGATGTCGACGTCGGTCGAGGCGTTCTCGGTGAAGCCGCCCTTGAGCAGATGCGGGACACCACAGGCGAATTCGACGACTTCGAGCCCTCGGGTCACCTCGCCGAGCGCATCGGCGGCCACCTTGCCGTGTTCGGCGGTGATCACCGCGGCCAGTTCGGTCTTCCGCTCGGACAGGAGCTCGCGGAAGCGGAACAGCACCTGGGTGCGGCGGGTGAGTGAGGCATCACGCCAGGAGGCGAAGGCCACCGTCGCGGCGTCGATCGCGGCGCGGGTGTCGGCCACATTGGCCAGCGCGAGCTCCCCGGTGACGGCGCCGGTGGCGGGATTGGTCACCGGCGCGGTGGTCTCGCTGCTGCCGCTGACCGATTTGCCGTCGATCCAATGCCCGATGGACTGCATGAATGCCTCGTTTCGCCGGTGGTGTGGTGCTTCCACCCTGGTCCATCCGGAGCCTCCGGTGGGCCGACGATATGTACACAATCGTGGCATTCGTATTACGATTTGTCAGTGCTGTTGACGGTGGCCGATGTCCTCGCGACGCCGGTGATGCAGGCCGGGCAACCCGAGGTCATCTGTGCCGCGAACCTGGACCGGCCGGTGCGCTGGGTGCATGTCAGCGACCAGGCCGAGGTGGCCGACCTCCTGGTCGGCTCGGAGCTGATCCTGACCACCGGGCAGGCGCTCGCCGCGCCCGAGCAGGCGCGGATCGTCTACCTGAGATCGCTGTCGGCCGCCGGCGTCGCGGGACTGGTCGTGGAACTGGGCAGCTATGTGAGCGAGCTCGGGCCCGTGGTCGCCGCCACGGCCGCCGAACTCGGGTTGCCGGTGATCGTGCTGCACCGGGTGACCCGCTTCGTGGAGATCACCGAAGCCGTCCATCGGGCGATCGTCGCCGACCAGTACGCCGAACTCGAATTCGCGCGCACCGTGCACGAGACCTTCACCGAGCTGAGCGTGCGCCGCGCCGCGCTGGCCGAGATCGTGCAAACTGCCGCGAGCATGCTCGACGCGTCGGTGGTGCTGGAAGACCTGTCGCATCGGGTGCTGGCGGCCACCGCCCGCCACACCAGTTCGGCCGCGCTGCTCGATGATTGGGAATCGGTGTCGCGGATGCTGCCCGACGGGTCCGGTGTGGTCGGGGTCGGACCGCACACGCAGCGATGGGGCAGGCTGATCCTGCGCACCGAGCGGGCCCACACCGCACGGGTGGGCATGGTCCTCGAACGCGCCGCGCAGACCATCACCCTGCACCGGATGATCGACAAGGACCGTTTCGGCCTGCACCGGCAGGCCCAGACCGGCCTGATCGCCGATTTGGTGGAGGGCCGGGTGACCGACGAGCGCGACGCGCAGGCGCGCGCGGCCGCCCTCGGCCTGCACCGCCGGGCCCGTTATGTGCCGCTGGCGATCGAGATCGACACCGAGCCGGCGCCGGATCCGGTGGCGGCGCAACGACGGAGCGAGGCCATCGTCGAAGCGGTGACGCATGCGCTCGGCCTGGTCGACGCGTCGGCGCTCAGTGCGGCGGAACACCGGCGAACGCGCGGTGGCGCCGATGGGGAGCAGGTCACCGTGATCCTCGCGGTGACGCGGGGCGGCGACGTCGACGGCAGGCTGGCGACGGTGTGTTCGGCGGTGCTGGCCGAGGTCCGCCGGGTCGACGGCGTGCGTCGTGCGGTCGTCGGCGTCGGCGCCGACTCCGATTCCCTCCTCGACACCGCGGGCAGGCTCGCGCATGCCGCGGGCGTCGCCGAGGTGGCCCTGTCGATGACCGCGGCGACGAATCGAATGTTCTTCCGCAGCGCGGATATTCGCCTGCGAGGTCTGCTGTCGCTGATCCGCGACGAGCCCGGCGTGCAGAGTTTCGCCGAGGCCGAACTCGGGGCACTGCTGCGCTACGACATCCGCCACACCGCCGACCTCACCGGCACGCTGCGCCGCTTCCTCGACCTGGCGGGCAACAAGACCGAGCTCGCCAAGGCGCTCGCGATCAGCCGGCCCACCCTCTACGACCGCCTCGCCCGCATCGAACGCGTCCTCGCCGTCGACCTCGACGACGGTGAATCGCGCACCTCCCTGCACGCCGCGCTGCTCGTGCGCGACCTCACCGCGGGTGGCCAGAAGCTCTAGGCCGTAGGGGTCAGCGGGGGAGGACTCCGCTCGACTCGACGGCGGCGACGATCAGGTCCGCGACGCCCCGCTGGCCCGCGAGGGTGGGGTGATAGGGGAGCAGGGTCCGATCGGCGAGAATCGGATCGAACCAGCGGACGCCAGGGTCGGCGCACATCCCGAATTCGCGGGAGGCGGTGACGGTATCGATGTACACGGCGCCGTGGTCGGCGGCCGCCCGCGCGACGACGGTGTTGAGGCGTTCGAACTTGGACTGGATGTAGGCGGCGTCGGCGGGGAGCAGGCCGAGCATGGCCGGGCAGCTGGTGTTCGTGAGATAGGTGGGCCAGCCGTCGACGAAGACGGTCGCCTCGGGAGCGCGCCGGGTGATATCGGCCAGCGCAGCGGCGTAGGCGGGCGCGATCGCGTCTATCTTGGTGTCCCACTCCGGATCTGCCTCGGCGGCACAACCACCGCTGAGTGCTCCGGCGTGACAGTGGCCGAGGATGAACTCGGTCATGCCCGCGTCGTTGGCGCCCATGTGCAGGGTGACGATCTGGGTGGCGGGACCGAGTGCGTCGAACTGGGGGTCGATCCCGGCGCCTTGCGACCCGTACAGATCCGGGATCTTCGCCGAGCTGCAGGTCCGGTCGTCCAGCGCCAGCCCGAGTCTTCCGGCGACCAGCTTCGGCGCGTTGGAGGTGGATCGCACGCAGCGCAGCGGAGCCGTCAGGTCGAGATCGACCGCACCCGTGGTGGCTGCCCCGGAATCACCGAGCGCGACGTAGGTGGCGCCCGGGCGCACCTCGGCCTGCGCCACCGCGTGCGTCGACACCGAGACCATCAGCGCCACAGCGCCGGTGAGCAGCAAGCTCTTCATCGAACATCCTGATGGTTGTAGTTCAGTCTTTGCGGCCGGTGAGAGCAAGTGAGGTGCCGAGCCCGATCATCACCAGGCCACCGGTACCGCCGATGGCGGCGAGCCGACGGGGCGACCGCGCGAACCAGGACCGTGCCGACCCGGCCGCGAACGCCCAGAGCGAGTCGAAGATCAGGCCGAACACGGGGATGCAGAGCCCGAGGATCAACATCTGCTGAGGGACCGCACCGCGCGAGGTATCCACGAACTGTGGCAGCAGCGCCGCCAGGAAGACGATGGTCTTAGGGTTGGCGGCTCCGACGATCACGCCGTCGCGTAGCGCCGCCATCGGACTGTGCGCGGCCACGTCCTGCTCGGCGTGAAAGGCGGTCCGTAGCGCGTCACGATGGCGGATCGCCTGCACGCCGAGATAGACCAGATAGGCGGCGCCGACCAGTTTGATCGCGGTGAACACCGCCGCCGACGCCGCCACCACCGCGCCCAACCCGAACGCGACCGCCACGACTTGGCCGTACACCCCGACCGCATTGCCCACCACGGTCATCAGCGCCGATCGCCGCCCGACGGTGAGTGCCCGGCCGATCGTGAACAGGACGCTGGGTCCGGGCACGATCACCAGCAGAAACGCCAAACCCGCGAACGAGACCAGATGAGCCGAGGACACCATCGCCTCACGCTATCCGGCGGTGGGAGCGGTGACAACGGCCGCAGTGCGAGGGAACAACGATGCGGTGGCGGAGGTTGTGCTGCGCATGACGACACTCGGATTGATCGGTAGCGGACATATCGGATCCACCGTCGCGCGGCTGGCGGTGGACGCGGGCTATGACGTGGTGCTGAGCAACTCACGCGGACCGCAGACCCTGGCGGAGCTGGTCGCCGAGCTGGGTCCGCGGGCACGGGCGGCTACCCCGGCCGAGGCGGCCGAAGCAGGCGACTATGTGGTGGTCACGGTGCCGTTGAAGGCGTATCGGGACGTACCGGTCGCACCGCTCGCGGGCAAGGTCGTGTTCGACACCAACAACTACTATCCCGACCGCGATGGCGCCTTCCCCGAACTCGACGCCGACCAGACCACCACCAGCGAACTGCTGCAACGCCACCTGCCGGAATCGAAGGTGGTCAAGGCGTTCAACAACATCGCCTACGCCAACCTCGCCGAACTCGCCCGCCCGGCCGGTGCCACGGACCGGTCTGCCCTGCCCGTGTTCGGCGACGACCCCGCCGCCAAGAAGCTCGCCACCGACCTCATCGACGCCATCGGCTATGACGTGGTCGACGGTGGTTCCCTGGCCGAAAGCCGCCGCTCCCAACGGGATACCCCCGTTTACGTGCGCCCCTACGCCGCCGACGACAACTGGCCTCCCGCCTCGAAGCCCGCCGGCGCCGAGGAGGTGCGTGCGGCGCTCGCTGCCGCCGAGGTCTGAGCGCTGAGCGTCGTCCGGGTGGTATCGGGGGGTTGTGGGTGTCGGTACCGACGACGAAACTTGTTGTATGAGTGCGTTGTCACAGAACCTGATGGACCGGTGGATCGCATTGGCCGGGATCGAGGCCGAACAGATCGGTGCCGGAGTGGTGGGGCGCTACAGCGAACCGCACCGCCGCTACCACACCGGCACGCACCTGGCGGTGATGCTCGCGGCCATCGACGAATTGGCCGATGCCGCAGCCGATATCGACGCCGTGCGCTACGCGGCGTTCTTCCACGACGCGATCTACGCCGTCGCCCGGGCCGACAACGAGGAGCGCAGCGCCGACCTGGGTCGTGACATCCTCGAATCGCTCGGTGCCGCACCGGAATTGGTCGAGGAGGTGGTGCGGCTCGTGGTGCTGACCCGCGGGCACCGTCCGCAGCCGGGCGATGCGAACGGTGCGGTGCTCTGTGATGCCGACCTCGTTGTCCTCGGCGGTACTCCGGAGGAATACGCCGCCTACACCACCGCGATCCGCGCCGAATACGCCCACGTGCCCGATGATCTGTTCCGGGCCGGGCGCGCCTCGGTGCTCCGCAATCTGGCCGACCAGCCCCGCCTTTTCCGCACCGACCTCGCCCACGACCGGTACGAGGCGATCGCCCGCGCCAACCTCGCCGCGGAACTGGCCGAACTCACCGCGGAGATCGGCTGACGGACCAGCTGCCCCGTTCTCGTCGTCAGAGAGCGGTGAGCATTTCGGCGGCCAGCGGGCCCGCGGAGGCGGGGTTCTGGCCGGTGTAGAGATTGCGGTCCACCTCGATGTGCGGGGCCCACGGGTCGCCTTCGCGGTAGTCGGCACCGAGTGCGACCAGGCGATCCTGGAGCAGCCACTTCGCCTTGTCGGCGAAGCCCGCCTGGGTTTCCTCGGCATTGCTGAACGCGGTGAGGCGGTAGCCCGCGAAGGGGGAGCTGCCCGACTCCGCGGTGGCGAGGAGCGCGGCGGGGGCGTGGCAGACGATGCCGAGCGGTTTGCCGGAGGCAAGGGCGTGGTCGAGGAGAGCGCCCGAGACCGGGTCGACGGCGAGATCTTGCATCGGGCCGTGACCGCCGGGGTAGAAGACGGCGTCGTAGTCGGCGAGGTCGACCTTGTCGAGAGCGAGCGGATTCCGCAATGCGTCGGCGCCGGACAGGATGTCGGCGACCGCCGCCGCACCGTCGGCGCCACCGTTGACCTCGGGGGCCAGGCTGGCCTGGTCGACCGTCGCGACAACGCCGTCCGGGGTCGCCACCGTGACGGTGTTGCCCGCCGCGGTGAAGGCCGTATAGGGCGCCGTGAATTCCTCGGCCCAGTAGCCGGTGGGATGTTCGGTGCCGTCGGCCAGTGTCCAATGATCAGTGCCGGTGAGAACGAACAGGATGTGTGCCATGGGAACAACGCTAGGGTTGACGGAATCTCCTGACCAATAGGATCATCTATATGAGACATAGGTCAGCCGATGGGTCGATGGATCTGGTGCAGCTGCGGACCTTCCTCGCCGTGTTCCGCACCGGCTCGCTCACCGCGGGCGCTGCCCAGGTCGGGCTGTCCCAGCCGACCGTGACCACGCAGATCCAGGCGCTCGAACGGCACCTCGGCAGGCCGCTGTTCGAACGCCTGCCGCGCGGGGTGACGCCGACCGCCGCCGGTCACGAGCTCGCGGCGCGGGTCGGCGGTCCCCTCGAGGAGCTGGAGGCGGTCGTCAGCGGTGCGGCGACCGCTCGGGCTGCCCCGCCCGAGCCGCCGGTGCTGCTCGGCGGACCGGCGGAGATGCTCGCCGCCAAGATCGTGCCCGCGTTGTCGCCGTTGGTCGCCGACGGTGTGCGGCTCACGGTCAGCACCGGTATGACCGACGAGTTGCTCGCTCGATTGCATTCGGGGGCACTGGACCTGGTCTTCGCCACCACCCGCCCGCGCGGCCGGACCGTGCTGGCGGAACCGCTCGTCGACGAGGAATTCCTTCTCGTCGCAGCCCCGTCGATCGCCGACCGGATCGACGCCGACCGTCTGCGGGCCGAGGGGCCGATCGCGCTCGACGGCATCCCGCTCGTCAGCTACGCCGCCGATCTGCCGATCCTGCGTCGTTACTGGCGCCACGTCTTCGAGACCCGTCTGGAAGCCGAGCCCGCCCTGATCGTCGGCGATCTGCGCGCGGTACTGGCCGCTGTCACCTCGGGGGCGGGGATCAGCGTGCTTCCGCACTACCTGTGCGGTCGGGAACGGGCCGACGGAACGCTGGTCACGCTGCTCGATCCCGCCGACCCGCCGATCAACACCGGCTTCCTGGCCCGCCGGATCGGCGCACCGTCGCGACCACACGTCGACTTGGTTCGCGCCCGGTTGGTGGAGGCGGCCCGAGGTTGGCGGGCGGGGTGCGGCACATGACAGGCAAGCGAACGCTTGCACTTGACAGGCAAGTGCGCACTTGCCTATGGTTCGAGGGGAGTGAACGGAGCGTGCAGTGACCGATATCTTCACCGCCTTGGCGGATTCGACACGCCGCGCGCTTCTCGACGAACTGGCTGATCGCGACGGGCAAACCCTGTTCGAATTGTGCGCCCGGATCGTGAACAAGCACGGCATCAGCTCGTCACGTCAGGCGATCACCCAGCACCTGGGCGTACTCGAGGAAGCCGGTCTCGTCCATACCCGTCGGCAAGGCCGATACAAGTTCCATCACGCCGATTTCACGCCGCTACAGGCGATTTCGGTGCGTTGGCCCATCCCCCAGGAGGACACATGATCCGCATCGGAGTGACCAGCGTTTTCGTCGACGACCAGGCCAAGGCCGAGGCCTTCTACACCGACGTGCTCGGCTTCCAGGTCAAGGACAAGGTCTCGCTCGGCGAATTCGACTGGCTCACCCTCGTCTCGCCCGCCGATGTCGACGGTATCCAGTTGCTGCTCGAGCCCGACCAGCATCCGGCCGCCAAGGCCTACAAAACGGCACTGAGCGCCGAAGGTATCCCCGTCATCGTCTTCACCGTCGACAATCTCGACGCCGAATACCGCCGCCTGCTCGACCGCGATGTCTTCTTCACGCAGGCCCCCGCCCCGATGGGCGCGTTCAGCACCGCGGTGTTCGACGATACCTGCGGCAACCTCATCCAGCTGATGGCGCCCGTCACCGAGTGATGATCAGAAGTTCGGTGGGGGAGGCGACTTCGGCACGCAGGCCTGCCTTGGTGGCTACCCGGGCAACGGCGCGGATGTCGGTGGGGTCGGCGCGGGTGAGCACCAGCGCGCGGGCGAGCAGACCCTTGTGATGTTTGTTGAAGTGGCTGACCACCGTGCGTGAGCCGTCCGGGTGCTCGGTGAGCACATTGGCGGTGACGGCGTCGGGAACTCGGCCGAGTTGCTGGTAGGTACCCGACCGCAGGTCGATGACGAGCTCGCCCGCGGCCTCCGCGTAGAGAGCGTCGGGCAGCACGTCGCGCCAGAGGGCCGAAAGTGTCGGCAGCCCTGGCAGTTTGGTGCCGCCGGAGAGGCGGTAGGCGGGGATGGGGTCGGCCGCGCGAACCGCGCCGAACAGGGCCGATCCGATCCCCAGGCGGGCATATGCCTTGGCCCGCTGCACCGTGGTGAACGACTTCGCGTCCAGGGCGTCGTAGAGGACCCCGGTGTAGCGCTCCAGGGCGGGGCGGGTCGCCGACGTGCGCAGGCTCGCGTTGCGGGCGATCTCCGCGTCGGCGCCTTTACCCAGCCCGAGCACCGCGGCCGAGGCCGCGGGGTCGGCCGCCAGCTGGACGACCTCGGTGATCAACTTGTCGCGAACCGCGCTGAGCTGCGGCATCGCGAGATCGGCGAGGTCCAGCGGCGCGCCCGATCCGCCGTCGGACTTGGTTTCGGAGGGAGGCAGCAGCACCAGCACGATCGACAACGGTAATCGTCGCCGAAACCGGCACCGCGCCCCGCCCCGCCGCGGACCGGTCGTCCGTGGTCAGCGGCGGGGCCGGACCGCCCCGATCCGCTGTCCGCGTGGTTCAGCGCACGGCCTCGAGGAACTTGCGCGTCCGCTCGTTGGCCGGTGCTTCGAAGATCTGCTCCGGCGGGCCCTGCTCGACGATGCGACCGGAGTCGAACATCAGTACCCGATCCGACACCTCGCGCGCGAAACGCATCTCATGGGTGACGATCAGCATGGTGATGTCGGTGGTTTCGGCGATGGTGCGCAGCACGTCGAGGACGTCGCCGACCAGCTCCGGATCCAAGGCCGACGTCACCTCGTCGAGCAGCATGACCTTCGGATCCATCGCACAGCACCGCGCGATCGCGACCCGCTGTTGCTGCCCACCCGACAGCTGCGAGGGATGCGCGTCGGCCTTGTCCGACAGGCCGACGACGTCGAGCAGATGGCGAGCACGTTCGCGCGCTTCATCTTTCGACTTGCCGAGCACGTGGATCGGCGCCTCGGTGATGTTCTCCAGCACCGTCATGTTCGGGAACAGGTTGAACTGCTGGAACACCATGCCGATCTTGGTCCGCACCGCGCGCAGGTGTTTCTCCTTGGCGGGCACCAGCTTTCCGCCGCGCTCGGTGTGGGTGAGTGGTGCACCGTCGACCCAGATCACGCCGTCGCTGATCGTCTCCAGGGTCATCAGCAGCCGCAGAATGGTGGTCTTGCCCGACCCCGACGGCCCGATCAGGGTGACCTTCTCCCCGCGGCGCACGCTGAAATCGAGGTGATCGAGCACGGTGAGGTCGCCGAAGCGCTTGACCACCTGATCGAATCGGATCATCTCGTCAGTAGTAGGCAAGTCGCTTCTCCAGTCTTCTGATCAGCACAGACGTCGGGTAGCTGGCGACGAGGAAGAACACCCCGGCCATCGTGATCGACTCCAGGTACGCGAAATTGCGGGCCCCGAATTGCTGTGCGGCGGTCACCAATTCGACGACCGAGATGGCGAACAGGAACGGTGTGTCCTTGAACATCGAGACGGCGTTGGTGCCGAGCGCGGGCAGGCTCGCCCGGATCGCCTGCGGCAGGACCACCGCACCCCAGGTGCGGGCAGGCGGCAACGACAGTGCGCGCGCTGCCTCCCACTGTCCCTTCGGCACCGCCTCGATCCCGGCTCGATACACCTCGGCCAGGTAACTCGAATAGTGGATGCCCAGCACCACGATGCCGATCTGCAACGCCGAGAACTGCGTGAACAGGGTGTAGGCGAACAGCAGTTGCACGACCAGCGGGGTGAGCCGGACGAACTCGCTCACCGCGTGCACCGGCGCGGCGATCGGGCGCGGCATCGTGCGACGGATGATCGCGATCGCCAGCCCGAGCGCCGCGGCCAGCGCGAAGCCGAGCACCGTGGCCAGCAGCGTGATCTGGAATCCCTCCCACAGCACCGGCAGTGCCTCGCGGGCGCGCTCCCAACTCCATTCCGCACTCATGGCGCCACCTTCGTCTCGTCGGGCGCCAGGCTGAGGACCTCTTTGAGCGATGCCCCACGACCCAGCTTGGTCTTGGCGCGGGTTTCGAGCAGGTTCATGCCCAGGGTGAGCAGGTAGCCGAGGACGAAGTAGATGACCAGGCCGACACCGAAGGAGAACAGCGTGTCGCTGGTGGTCTTGCGCAGGTCACCGATCTCGTAGGTCAGGTCGTGCAGGGTGATGTAAGACGCTACGGCGGTGCCTTTGAGCAGGTGGACCAGCAGATTGGTCAGCGAGGGCAGCATCAGCGCCCACGCTTGCGGGAACAGCACCCTGCGCATCCGCTGCCACGGACTGAAGTTCAGCGCGACCGCCGCTTCGAACTGCGCGCGCGGCACCGCGTTGAGCGCGCCGCGCACCACCTCGGCGCCGTAGGCACCGTAGTTGAGGCCGAGCGCCAGGATGCCGCAGAACAGCGGGTCGAGTTTGTAGCCGAGCAACGGCAGTACATAGAACAGCCAGAAGATCTGCACCAGCAGGGAGGTACCGCGGAAGAATTCGATCATGACCCTGGCACTGCCGCGTGCCGCGAGATTGCGCACGCGGGCGGTGGTGCCGAGGGCGAGGGCGAGGACGAACGCGAGCAGCGCGCCGCCGATGGTCAGCTCCAGCGTGACCGCGATGCCCTGCCACAACGAGGGCAGGGCATCGCGGACCGCATCGAAATTGCTCATGCCTGGATCAGATTTCGCCCTTGCACAGCTTGGCCGTCGTGTACTTCGGATCGGGCAGCTCGCGCTCGGTGAACCCGAATTTCCCGACGATCGACAAGTACTTGTCCTTGTCGCCGGTGATCTTGGCCAGCTCGGCGTTGTAGGCGGCGAGCAGATCGGGATCGGTGGTGCGGAACACGGTGCCACCGGCGCCGACCTGCGGCTTGCCGTCGATGACGGCCACGAACGACGGTGTCACGTCGACCGCGGCGTTGGGGGTGTGACTCTTGAGCCAGTTCAGCGAGATCGCGGTGAGCGCGAATACGTCGGCGCGCCCGGAGGTGACCGCGTCCATGCCGTCCTGCGGGGTGCCGACCTGGGTGGCGTCGATGCCCAGCGAGCTGGCGTAATCGGATTCGATGGCGCCGGTCATCGCGGCCATCTTCGCGCCACTGGCCTTGATCGACTGCATATCCGTCAAATTCATCGGATTACCGGGTTTCACCATCAGTGCGGTGGTGTACATGAATTCCGGTTCGCTGAAAGATGCCTGTTCACAGCGTTTCGGCAAGATCGACATACCGGCGCTGACCGCGTCGAATCGATTGGCCTGCAGACCGGGGATCAGTGCGCCGAACTCGGTTTGCACACCGTCGACGGTCTTGATGCCGAGGTTGGCGAAGATCTCCTTGTGCAGGGCCACCGTGGCACCGGTGAGCTGGCCTCCCTCTTCGAACGAATAGGGCGCCTCACCGGCGAAACCCACGGTGATCGTGCCCTTGTCCTTCAGTGACTGCAGGAGCTGACCGCTCTCGGTGGTCTCGGTCTTGGTGCATCCGGCGAGGGCCGCGGCCACCAACGCGGCTCCGGTGAACACCGCTGTACAGCGCTTCGACATGGATTTCGTCTCAGCCATTGTGACCTCTCGCAAGGGTGGCGTCGCCGCCACCAATTTTCTGTTGTAAGTGCGTAATTGACGTATAGAGAAAATCTAGTCACGTAAGAATTGCCAGATGCGGTTACGTTATCAGGTTGTTATCTGATGATTGAAATAGATTTGTAATGGGTAACCTGATATGCGGTCTTTTGTCGGAACCGGTTTTCGGCGGCTGGCGGGCGCCCAGGTGGTATTCGGCTGTCGTCCTGCCCGGACCAGGGACTACCCTGTGCATCCGTGATCACCCGCCTCTCCCGCCTGTTCCTGCGCACCCTGCGAGACGATCCCGCCGACGCCGAGGTGCCCAGCCACAAACTGCTCGTTCGCGCCGGCTACGTCCGCCGGGTCGCCCCCGGTGTGTACTCGTGGCTGCCGCTCGGTCTGCGCACGCTGCGCAAGATCGAGGACGTGGTGCGCCAGGAGATGGACGCCACCGGCGCCCAGGAGATCTCGCTGCCGGCGCTGCTGCCGCGCGAGCCCTACGAGACCACCAACCGGTGGACCGAGTACGGGCCGGGCCTGTTCCGGCTCAAGGACCGCAAGGGCGGTGACTACCTGCTCGGGCCCACCCACGAGGAGCTGTTCGCGCTCACGGTCAAGGGTGAGTACAACTCCTACAAGGATCTGCCGGTCACGCTCTACCAGATCCAGACCAAGTACCGCGACGAGGAACGTCCCCGCGCGGGCATCCTGCGCGGCCGCGAGTTCGTGATGAAGGACTCCTACTCCTTCGACATCGACGACGACGGTCTCACCAACAGCTACGCCACCCACCGCAAGGCCTATCAGGCCATCTTCGAACGGCTCGATGTCGAGTACGTGATCGTGGCCGCCACCTCCGGCGCCATGGGCGGCAGCGCGTCCGAGGAGTTCCTCGCCGCCAGCCCCGTCGGTGAGGACACCTACGTGCGCTGCGTCGAGTCCGGCTACGCGGCGAACGTGGAAGCCGTGGTCACGCCCGCGCCCGCGCCGCTGCCCATCGAGGGTCAGGCCGCCGCGGTCGAATACGACACCCCGAACACCCCCACCATCGCGACGCTGGTCGACTGGGCCAACGAGGCGAAGGTCCTCGACCGCACGGTGACCGCCGCCGACACGTTGAAGAACGTGATGGTGAAGCTGCGCCACCCCGACGGCAAGACCGAGATCCTCGGCATCGGCGTCCCCGGTGACCGCGAGGTCGACGACAAGCGTCTGGGCGCCGCCGTCGAACCCGCCGAGGTGGAACTGCTCACCGAGGCCGACTTCGCCGCCAACCCGTTCCTGGTGAAGGGCTACATCGGCCCGAAGGGCCTGGCCGCCAACGGTGTTCGCTACCTCGTCGATCCCCGCGTCGTCGACGGCACCGCCTGGATCACCGGCGCCGACGCGGCGGGCAAGCACGTTGTCGGCCTGGTCGCCGGCCGCGACTTCACCCCCGACGGCACCATCGAGGCCGCCGAGGTCCGCGACGGCGATCCCTCGCCCGACGGCGCGGGCCCGCTGGTGTCCGCCCGTGGCATCGAGATCGGCCACATCTTCCAGCTCGGCCGCAAGTACACCGACGCCTTCGACGTCGACGTGCTCGGCGAGAACGGCAAGCCGGTCCGCCTCACCATGGGTTCCTACGGCATCGGCATCTCCCGCATGGTCGCGGTGATCGCCGAACAGCAGCACGACGAGAAGGGCCTGCGCTGGCCCGCCGAAGTCGCCCCGTTCGACGTGCACGTCGTCATCGCCAACAAGGACGCCGCCGCCCGTGACGGCGCCGAACACGTCGTCGCGGGCCTGGACGCCGAAGGCCTCGAGGTCCTCTTCGACGACCGCACCGCCTCGCCCGGCGTGAAGTTCAAGGACGCCGAACTGCTCGGCATGCCCTGGATCCTGGTCATCGGCCGCGGCTGGGCCGAAGGCAAGGTCGAACTGCGCAACCGCTTCACCGGCGAAGCCGAGGAGATCCCGGCCGAAGACGCCGTCAGCGCGGTCACCGCTAAAATCCGCGGCTGACTTCCGATCCAGCTAGGCGCCTCTGCTGCTACGGCGGCTAGCTGGATTGGGTGGACCCCCAAATCGCTGACCGTTGCGGAGTGACGATCGCCTGAATCCGATATCGGTCGGGGATGCGGAAATGCGTTGTGGCCGGTGGCGGAATCCGGTCGAGCTCCTCGGGATGGATCCGAAAGGTTTGTGACCACCCGACTTCCGTCGCCGCGTCGCTTAGGCGTCCTGCCTGGTTCGGGTCCGGGCAGGACTCATGCTCTCACCGAGCGAAGGTAGGCTGTCGGTGGGTTACATCGGGGGGCTGCCTTGCCAACGCGTGACAATTCCGAATTTGTCGTGTTCGCTGTCGTATCCGCTGCCGCGTTGCTCTCCGCCGGATATCTGGGTAAGAAGTTGCTCCCTGGCGCGCAGCTCGGTGATGTCGATCCCGCCTCGCTGGTCGGCGCGCTGGTCTCGTTGGCGGTCGCGGTCATCTCGGCGTGGTTCGGTCGGCGAGCTCTGGTGGTCACCGAGTTGGCCCAGGCGTGGAATGACGCCGATGCTGCGGGAGTTGCCGACCGACTTGCTCCTGAGGTGCGTGCGGTGGAAATCGCGGCCCGCGCGGCGCTGGTGGGCTTGGGCAAGCGAATCAACGTCACGTTTCGGGTGCAGCTCGCGCATAGCGCTGCCTTGCCTGGGTCAGTGGGAGCGCTCGCAACTGTGGGGGACTACTACCGTGGCGTCCGGCCTGGCCGGCTGATCATCAGTGGGGTCGGCGGTGCCGGGAAAACCGTGCTTGCACTAGAACTGATGCTCGACCTGTTGAAGTCACGTAGCGACGGCGAACCAGTCCCGGTGCGAGTCACAGCCGCGACCTGGCCGACTGGGTTCAGCGTCGAGGAATGGCTGGTTCGACACCTCGTCGATACCTATGCACTGCGGCACGCTGCAGCGCGATCGCTGCTCAATGCCGGGCTCGTGCTTCCGGTGGTGGATGGGCTGGACGAGATGGCCGACGACGCACCTGAACTGGACTCGCGTCCAGCCGCGCTCCTCCGGGCCCTCGATGAATTTCATGATTCCGAGGGACTCGCGCCGCTTGTCCTCACCTGCCGTACTGAGCAACTAGGCTCGCTTGCCGACATTGGTGTGCGGCTGCGTGATTCGGCGACGATTGAGATCGTCGGACTCTCGGCTGCCGAAGCGCAGTTGTATCTCCAAACAAGTGTCGACGACCCGGCACGCTGGCAGCCAGTGTTGGCAAAGCTGCTTTTCGAGCCAACCGGGCTCCTGTCGACTGCGCTGGGCACCCCGTGGCGCCTCTCTTTGGTGCGCCAGGTCTATGAGCGTGACACCCAGGGCGGGTATCAGCATGATCCACTTGAACTCGTCAATACCACATGGTCTGGACCCGACCACCTGCGTGATCATCTACTTTCTCTACTGATCCCCATCGCGACCGGCGATGCGGAGACCGCCCGGTATCATCCTGATCAGGTGCACCGTTGGCTTACCACTCTCGCTCGCGACTATCTGGGTCGTCATGGCGGGACTCAGGTAGGTGGTGTAGCAATCTCGGGGACCGATCTCGTCCCCCACCAGCTATGGCCCCTCGCCGGAGTGCGTTTCGTCCGGGGCGTCACGGTTGCGCTCGCGTGGCTTCTCCTGTCCGGCGCTCTGTGTGTCGAATTGCTGCGCGAAACGCCGAGACAGTCACCGACTTACATCGTCACGGTTGCTGGAGGTGCGGGCTTCTTGTTGGCACTGCTGATGTTGTTGGCAGCACTGACCAAGGCAGAGCCCAACAGATTTGTATGGACGTTTGCGACAAAGGTAGTGGGCAGGACGAAGCTCCGAAGGCTGAAGGTAGCGTCGCTGACCCTCTTTGCGGGAGTGTCCACGTTGGGATACATGTTGGTGGTTCTCGCGGATCGCAGCACAGCTGGGTGGCTACTCTGGGCAATTCCCCTGTGCAGCGTTGCGTTCGTGACAATCACGTTCGCCCGGGATGACGCGTCCATCAACGCGCGGAACCCGCGAGAGCTCCTCGGCGCGGACGCTCGTTTCATGGTGCTGCTCGCCATGGTGACGGGTGTGCTCATGGCTGTCCTGACCCAAGTTGCCCCCGCGCCACCTGTGTCGGTTGACGACTTCGGGCTGTTCATTGGTGCCGCGATCGGGGTGGTCATAGCCTGGACTATCGCCCCGGCATCGATCTACTACTTGGCTATGTTGCTGGGCACCCGGCGCTGGTCACGTCATCCGCTTCCTTGGGAGCTCGGGGACTTCCTCGAATGGAGCTGCGACCGCGGGCTGCTGCGGTCTGCTGGAGTCGCGTACCAGTTTCGGCACCGCGAGATTCAAGATTTTCTCGCCAGTCGGGGCAACCCGAACGTCGCGTGAAGGTCAGGCGAAGACACCGCGACAGCAGTATCCATTCAGGACTGTAGGAACCTACGCTTACGTAGGGGAAACATGCTGGTAGGCGGCCCGAGCCCGCGCCCGGCGCTGATAAGTTAACGGCATGACGAGTTCGCCCAGCCTGCTGTTCAACCCGGCCACCTACGACCCCCAGCATTTCGACGCGGAGACGCGGCGGCTGTTGAAGGCCACCATCGAGTGGTTCGAGTCCAAGGGCAAGGCGCAGCTGCTGGTCGAGGACCGCGACGCGGTATGGACGTCGGAGTTCCTCGAGTTCGTCGGCAAGGAAAAACTGTTCGCGACCTTCCTGACCCCGGCCGCCTACGCCGACGGCGACCCGAACAAGCGCTGGGACGCGGCCCGCAACGCGGCACTGGCGGAGATCTTCGGGTTCTACGGGCTGGCGTACTGGTACGCCGAGCAGGTCACCATCCTGGGTCTGGGCCCGATCTGGCAGAGCGACAACGAGATCGCCAAGCGCAAGGCCGCCGCCGACCTCGACGACGGTCAGGTGATGGCGTTCGCGCTGTCCGAGCGTGACCACGGCGCCGATATCTACAACACCGATCTGATCCTCACCCCGAGCGAGCCGGGCAGCGCCGACGCCGAGGCGGGCATCCTGTTCCGGGCGAGCGGCGAGAAGTACTACATCGGCAACGGCAACGTCGCCTCGATGGTGTCGGTGTTCTCGCGCCGCGCCGACGTCGAGGGTCCGGTGGGCTACATCTGGTTCGCCGCCGACAGCCGCCACGACGACTACCACCTGATCGAGAGCGTCATCCACGGTCAGATGTATGTCAGCCACTTCCGGCTGGAGAACTACCCGGTGACCGCCGCCGACCTGCTGCACGAGGGGCCGGAGGCCTTCTCGGCCGCGCTCAACACCGTCAACGTCGGCAAGTTCAATCTCTGCCACGGCGGCATCGGCATGGTCGAGCACTCGTTCTTCGAGGCCATCACCCACGCCAACAACCGCATCCTCTACGGCAACCCCGTCACCGACTTCGCCCATGTGCGTGGCAATTTCGTCGACGCCTACGCGCGGTTGATCGCGATGAAGCTGTTCAGCGACCGTGCCGTCGACTACTTCCGCAGCGCCTCGCTCGAGGACCGCCGGTACCTGCTGTTCAACCCGATGACCAAGTCCAAGGTCACCTCCGAGGCCGAGGTCGCGATGACCCTGCTGCTGGATGTGCTGGCGGCCAAGGGATTCGAGAAGGCCACCTACTTCGCGCAGGCCTCGCGCTACATCAACCACCTGCCGCGCCTCGAGGGCACCGTGCACGTGAACGTGGGCCAGATCCTGAAGTTCATGCCGAACTACCTGCTCAACCCGAAGGAATACCCGGCGATCGGCACCGATCTCGCCCCCGGCGACCAGCCGTTCTTCTGGCAGCAGGGTCCGGCGCGCGGCGCGGGCAAGGTGCAGTTCGCCGACTGGACTCCCGCCTACGAGCAGGCATCCGAGGTCCCGAACGTCGGCCGGTTCTACGAGCAGGCCCAGGCGCTGCGCAGCCTGCTGCTCACCGCGGCTCCCGATGCGGACCAGCAGAAGGACCTGGATTTCATGCTGACCATCGGCCACCTGTTCTCCACGGTGGTCTACGGGCAGCTGATTCTCGAGCAGGCCGAGCTCACGGGGCTCGACCGCGATGTGCTCGATCAGATCTTCGACTTCCAGATCCGCGACTTCAACGCCCAGGCGGCGGCGCTGCTCGGCAAGCCGTCGGTCACCGAAGCCCAGCGTGCCTGGGCGATCGGGGCCCTGCGCAGCCCGGTTGCCGACGCCGAGCGCTTCGGCCGGGTGTGGCAGCAGGTCGAGGCCTACGACGGCGCGTACGCGATGCGCCCGTAGTCGGGCCCTCGGTTCCGGGTAGATCGCCCGATCTGCCCGGAACCGCCGACTCGGTTCGCTACGCCCGTCCCGGGAAGGTGACGGTGACCGGGACCGAACCCAGAATCGTCTGCCAGCGAGCGCGGCGAACGGCGGCCTCGGTGAGAGCTTCCGTCGCGGTGGCGCGCACCACTTCGTCGGTCGCGTTCTCCACGACCGTGTACCACGCTGCCGCGCAATCGGTTTCGACGCTCACCGCGAGATGCGCCGCGGGGATCGGATCGTCGACCGGGGCGGGCGGGGTGTAGGCGGCACGGGGAGCGTCGGGTGCGGTGCCCTCCGCTTCGAGCAGTTCGACCGTGCTGTCCCGACGTGCTCGATGCGCGGCGCTGAACTCGGCGACCAGACGGGACCGGTCGGCATTGGCGTACGCGGCGATCAGGCCGTAGGAGTAGACGGCCGCGTACTCGGCATCGAGTGCGCTCTGCAAGGCCGTTCGCTGTTCGGTCATGTCAGCAGGACTCCTGCCTGGGTGGCGCAGGCCGCGCTGATCGACGCGAGAAGACCTGCGCGATAGCCGGATTCGGTGCGGGCCAGGGCGGCGGCGGACTGTTGCGAGCGGACCAGCTGATCACGCACTTGCGCGACGGTGGCCGGCTGCGCGGACGCGGTCTCGACCTCCGAGGCCGGGACCGGCGATCCGCCGGGGCCGGGCACGGTCACGGCGCCCGTGCGATGAACGGGCGTGGTGCCGTCGCCGTACACGCCGATCACCCGGTCGATTTCGGTGCGGAGCGCGTCGGCGTGCGCGGTGCGCTCGGTGGCGATCGTGCTCAGCGCGGCATTCGACTGGGGCGCCAGCGCGATCGCCGCGGTCGCGGCCGCGGCATCGGCGCGAGCCAGAACTTCTTGCGTGGCAAGAGGATCCGGCGCGTGCACGGTATCGTCCTCGGCGCAGGCGGCCAGCGTGGCCACCACGGGAAGGCCGATCGCGCTCGCGCCGACGAGTCGGAGCACGGTGCGGCGGCGCCAGGCAGGCCGGGTGTCGACCCGTACGGTCGCCGACGGCGAAAGCTGCTGTACCGGTGTGGGATGCGGCACTACCGCGGGGGGCGGCGACGCGGTCGCGCCGGTGGGAGCCGGCGTCGGCCCGGCGAGGTGCGCGGCGGCAGGCTCGACCCGTAACCGAGAGGGTTCGTGCCGGTCGGAACGCATGCCGGAAGGTCGCCCGGCTCTCGGCGGGACGGAATGGCGGTGGGGCACGTTGACCATGGTGCCAGATCTCACGCGGGTAGCTCGCACGCGTGCTGACAGGTCTCGGGCACGCCGAGTCGGACCGGTGCGTGGCGCTCAGCGCCTGGTCCTTTACACTCTCTGAGCGCGTTACGCTAGACCTTCGGCGTAGATATTTCCGATCGCGTCACAACTGAACCAGGAGCCGCCCATATGCCGATGCCCACCGAGGAAAGGGTGAGCCAGCTAGTCGCTGAGCTCGTCGCACGCCGGGGATTCGACCTCGAGGGCGTCGCGATCGCAGCCGCGGGCAACGGCGAGCTGGCTCCGGTTCGAGTGAAGGTCACCGTCGACAGCGACGGCCCCGCCGACCTGGACGCCATCGCCTCGCTCAGCCGCGAGATGTCCGAACTTCTCGATGCCGCAGGCGATTTCGGCGAAGCCGCCTATCTGCTCGAAGTGACGACTCCCGGCGTGGAGCGCCCGCTCACCACCGAACGGCATTGGCGGCGTGCACAGGGCCGCAAGGTCCGCGTGAAGCTGGCCGACGGCGCCGAGCGGATCGAGGGCAAGGCCCGTTTCGACGCGCGCGTGGGCCGGCTCGCCGACGACGCCACCATCGCGCTCGTCATCGGCGGCAAGGTGAAGCCACACCGCGTTCACGTTCCGGTCGCCGATATCGCCGAGGCTGTCGTCCAGGTCGAGTTCAACGCACCGGGCGCCGCCGAACTCGAGCTCGCGGGCGGTATCGCACCGGGCCGCCCGGTACCGGGCGAAGAACCCGCCGACCTCGCCGCACCAGGACAACACAGTGACACTCCCACCGAAGGGGTTGCGGAATGAATATTGAAATCGAAGCCTTGCGGGCGATCGTCGCCGACAAAGGTATCTCGATCGAGACCGTGATCTCGGCGATCGAGTCGGCACTGCTCACCGCCTACCGGCACACCGACGGCCACGAGGCCAACGCGCGCATCGACATCAACCAGAAGACCGGTGTGGTGCGGGTGATGGCGCGTGAGCTCGACGCCGACGGCAACCTCGTCTCCGAATGGGACGACACCCCGGAGGGTTTCGGCCGCATCGCCGCGACCACCGCCCGCCAGGTGGTGCTGCAGCGGCTGCGCGACGCCGAGAACGAGAAGTCCTTCGGCGACTTCGCCACCCATGAGGGTGAGATCGTCGGCGGTGTGGTCCAGCGCGACGCCAGGGCCAATGCCCGCGGCATCGTGGTGGTACGCATCGGCAGCGAGGCCAACGGCGCCGAGGGGCTGATCCCGCCCGCCGAGCAGGTACCGGGGGAGACCTACGAGCACGGCGACCGGATCAAGTGCTACGTCTACGGTGTCTCGCGTGGCCCGCGTGGTCCGCAGATCCAGCTCTCGCGCACCCACCCGAACCTGGTGCGGCGGCTGTTCTCGCTCGAGGTGCCCGAGATCGCCGACGGCTCCGTCGAGATCGTCGCGGTGGCGCGCGAGTCGGGACACCGCTCCAAGATCGCTGTCCAGTCCACCGTGCCGGGCGTGAACGCCAAGGGCGCGTGCATCGGCCCGATGGGTCAGCGCGTGCGCAACGTGATGAGTGAACTGGCGGGCGAGAAGATCGATATCATCGACTACGCCGAGGATCCGGCGACGTTCGTCGGCAATGCGCTCTCGCCGTCGAAGGTGGTTTCGGTCACCGTCGTCGATCCCGACGCCAGGGCGGCACGCGTGATCGTGCCCGACTTCCAGCTCTCCCTCGCCATCGGCAAGGAGGGCCAGAATGCCCGCCTGGCTGCCCGTCTGACGGGCTGGCGCATCGATATCCGCAGCGACGCGGCTCCGCAACCGGACGACTCCGCCCGGCCGGAAGCGCACCGTAGCTGATCCGAATACGTCGAATCCCGACCGGCGGATGACATGTTCGTAACTTCCGGAGGGGAGGGGTTCGTCGTTATGACCGGGTCACCGGTAGAGTGGGTACAGGACCGGCCCGCGCAATCCGTTCGCACCTGTATCGGATGCCGTCAGCGCGAGCCGTCTGCCGACCTGTTGCGGATCGTGGCGCAGCATCGGAACACCGATGTCGCGATTGTTCCCGATCCGCGGCGCAGACAGCCCGGACGGGGTGCATGGCTGCACCCCGTTTCAGTTTGTTTGCGTTCCGCAGAGCGGCGCCGAGCATTCGGCAGAGCCCTACGAGTGTCCGGAAATCTGGATATCTCAGCCCTGGAGCAGTACCTCGAGAACAGGCACGAGCACTCATGAGCACACCGTGAAGCACCAACGATGAACGTCCGTCGGAGATAACCCGAGGTCGTGCGGGCCCGCCTTACCTAGGCGGCGTCACTGCTCGGCCTCTCAGTGAGGAGAGCAGTGGCAGGCAAGGCCCGCGTGCACGAGTTGGCTAAAGAGCTCGGTGTCACAAGCAAGGAACTACTCGCGAAGCTCAAGGAGCAAGGCGAGTTCGTGAAGTCGGCGTCTTCGACGGTGGAAGCACCCGTCGCACGTCGTCTGCGCGAATCTCTGGCGTCGAAGTCCGCTCCGGCGGCCGATGCCAAGTCGGCGGCCCGTCCCGGCCCGTCGTCGGCAGCAGCAGCCCGTCCGGCTGCCAAGCCCACCCCCGGTGGCCCTCGCCCCGGTCCGCGTCCGGCTCCGGCCGCTCCCGCCCCGGCAGCCGCTGCCGCGCCGGCTGCGCCGAAGCCCGAACAGGCCGCTCCGGTCGAGGCCAAGCCCGCTACGCCGGCACCCGCGAGCCCCGCTCCGGCCGCCGCGCAGTCGGCTCCGGCCACCAAGCCCGCAGGCGCTCCCGCGCCCGGCCCGCGTCCGGCTCCCGCCGCGCCGCGTCCGGCACAGGCTCCCGCCGCAGGTCAGGCCCGTCCGGGTCAGGCGACTCCGGGTGCTGCCGCACCCGGCCCGCGTCCGGCCGGTCCCGGCCCGAAGCCGGGGCCCAAGGCTCCGCGCGTCGGCAACAACCCGTTCAGCTCGGCGCCCGATCGTGAGCGTCCGGCACCGCGTCCCGCCCCGCAGGGTGGCCCGCGTCCCACTCCGGGTCAGGGCGGTCCCCGTCCGGCTCCCGGTCAGGGTGGCCCGCGTCCCGCTCCCGGTCAGGGCGGTCCCCGCCCCGGTCAGGGTGGTCAGGGTCAGCGTCCGGCCGCCGCGCAGGGCGGCGCCCCGCGTCCCGGTGGTCCCCGTCCCAACCCGGGTTCGATGCCTCCGCGTCCGAACCCCGGTGCCATGCCCGCACGCTCCGCACGTCCCGGCCCCGCGGCCGGTGGCCGTCCGGGTCGTCCCGGCGGCGCTCCCGGCGGTGGCGGCGCAGGCCGTCCCGGTGGTGGCGGCGGCGGTGGCGGTTACCGCGGTGGCGGTGGCGGTGCCCCCGGCGCTCCCGGTGCCGGTGCCCCCGCGGCCGGTGGTTTCCGCGGTCGCCCCGGTGGCGGCGGCGGTCGTCCCGGTGGTCCCGGTGGCCGTGGTGGTGCCGCAGGCGCCTTCGGTCGTCCCGGTGGCGCGGTTCGCCGTGGCCGTAAGTCGAAGCGGGCGAAGCGCGCCGAGTACGAGAACATGCAGGCTCCCGCCGTCGGTGGCGTGCGTCTGCCCCGCGGCAACGGCGAGATCATCCGTCTCGCCCGCGGCGCATCGCTGTCGGACTTCGCCGAGAAGATCGACGCGAACCCCGCAGCTCTCGTGCAGGCACTGTTCAACCTCGGCGAGATGGTCACCGCCACTCAGTCGGTGAACGACGAGACCCTCGAGCTGCTCGGCGGCGAGATGAACTACGTCGTCCACGTGGTCAGCCCCGAGGACGAAGATCGCGAACTGCTGTCGTCGTTCGACCTCACCTACGGCGAAGACGCCGGCGGCGAGGACGACCTCGAGCACCGTCCGCCGGTCGTGACCGTCATGGGTCACGTCGACCACGGTAAGACCCGACTGCTCGACACGATCCGTAAGGCCAACGTCGCCGAGGGCGAGGCCGGTGGCATCACCCAGCACATCGGTGCCTACCAGGTGCTCACCAACCTCAACGACGAAGAGCGCCTGATCACCTTCATCGACACCCCGGGTCACGAGGCGTTCACCGCCATGCGTGCGCGTGGTGCGAAGGCCACCGATATCGCGATCCTCGTGGTCGCGGCCGACGACGGCGTCATGCCGCAGACGGTGGAAGCGATCAACCACGCGCAGGCCGCTGACGTGCCGATCGTTGTCGCGATCAACAAGATCGACAAAGAGGGTGCGAACCCGGACAAGATCAAGCAGCAGCTCACCGAGTACGGCCTGGTCACCGAGGAGTACGGCGGCGACACCATGTTCGTCAACATCTCGGCCAAGCAGGGCACCAACATCGACGCGCTGCTCGAAGCAGTGCTGCTGACCGCGGATGCCTCGCTCGACCTGCGGGCCAACCCGGACATGGACGCCCAGGGTGTCGCCATCGAGGCGCACCTCGACCGCGGCCGTGGCCCCGTGGCCACCGTGCTCATCCAGCGCGGCACCCTGCACGTCGGTGACTCGATCGTGGCGGGCGACGCCTACGGTCGCGTCCGTCGCATGGTCGACGAGCACGGCGCGGACGTCCACGCGGCGACTCCGTCGCGCCCGGTCCAGGTCATCGGTTTCACCTCCGTCCCCGGCGCTGGTGACAACCTGATCGTGGTCGAGGAAGACCGCATCGCCCGTCAGATCGCCGATCGCCGCAATGCGCGCAAGCGCAACGCACTGGCCGCTCGCAGCCGCAAGCGGATCAGCCTGGAAGATCTGGATGCCGCACTGAAGGAGACTTCGGAGCTCAACCTGATCCTCAAGGGCGACAACTCCGGTACCGTCGAGGCCCTCGAAGAGGCCCTGCTCGGGATCGAGATCGACGACGAGGTGCGTCTGCGCGTCATCGACCGCGGTGTCGGTGGCGTCACCGAGACCAACGTCAACCTGGCGTCGGCCTCGAACGCGATCATCATCGGCTTCAACGTCCGCGCGGAGGGCAAGGCCACTGAGCTGGCCAACCGCGAAGGCGTCGACATCCGGTACTACTCGGTGATCTACCAGGCGATCGACGAGATCGAGAAGGCCCTCAAGGGCATGCTCAAGCCGATCTACGAAGAGGTCGAGCTGGGCCGCGCCGAGATCCGCGCGATCTTCCGTTCGTCCAAGATCGGCAACATCGCCGGTTGCATGGTCACCTCGGGCTCGGTCAAGCGCAACGCCAAGGCGCGCCTGATCCGTGACGGTCGAGTGATCGCGGAGACGATGACCATCTCCTCGCTCAAGCGGGAGAAGGACGACGCTCCTGAGGTTCGCGAAGGTTTCGAGTGCGGTATGACCGTCACCTACAGCGACATCAAGGACGGCGACATCATCGAGGCTTACGAGCTTCGTGAAAAGCCGCGCGACTGATCAACGCAATACCGCTCGATCCACGCCGCATCCGATTCTTCGGGTGCGGCGTGGAGTCTTGCGGGAACCCATCTACCAGGAGGTGAGCACCGCTGTTCATCGGTGCGCTCGAATTCGATCTACTGCTCGGTGACGTGCATTCGCTCAAGGAGAAGCGGTCGGTGATCCGGCCGATCCTCGCCGAGCTGGGAAAGCGCTTCGGCGTGAATGCCGCCGAAGCCGGAGATCAGGACCTGCACCGCCGGGCACTGCTCGGCGTGGCCATGGTCAGTGCGGAAACGGGACACCTGAACGAGGTGCTCGACAAGTGTGAGCGGCACGTTGCCGCGCGTCCGGAGATAGAGTTGCTGGCAGTACGCCGCCGGATCTTCGGACCCGAAGACTAAGGGAGGTACCGCCATGGTTGATCAAGCCAGGGCACGCCGGCTCGCCAAGCGGATTTCCGCGATCGTGGCCACCGCGATCGAATACGAGATCAAGGATCCGCGGCTGCGGTTCGTCACCGTCACCGATGCCAAGGTGTCCGGGGATCTGCGCGAGGCGAACGTCTATTACACGGTGATGGGCGAGACCATCGACGCCGAACCCGACTACGCCGAGGCCGCCGCCGGGCTCGACGCGGCCAAGGGTGTGTTGCGGTCCAAGGTGGGTGCGGGTACCGGAGTGAAGTTCACCCCGATCCTGTCTTTCACTCTCGATAAGGTGCCCGAGGTGGCCCGCGAGATGGAAGAGTTGCTCGCGAGAGCTCGCGCCATCGACGACGAGGTGGCCAAGGTCGCCGCCAACGCCAAGCACGCGGGCGAGGCCGACCCGTACAAGGCCGATCGCGACGACGAAGACGAGTAGGCAGGCATGTCCGGTCAGCGCCCGCAGGCGGTAGCCCGAGTGACCACGCAGGGTGCGTCATCCTGCCCGGTGGCCACCGCCTTGTCGGGCCGACGACCGGTCCCCGTCGTGGACGCCGGATGACCAGCGTCCGCGACGGGACCGAACTGGGTACAGCCGTCGCCGCCTTGGCGGCGGCGCGCTCGGTGACGATCCTGTGCCACGTGCAGCCCGATGCCGACACCGTGGGGAGCGGGCTGGCGCTGGCGTTGGCGCTGCACCGGCGCGAGGTACCGGTGTGTGTGTCCTTCGCCGAGCCCGCTGAGCTGCCCGCTTCGTTGCGCACGCTGCCCGGTGTGCAGCTGGTGGTGCCGCCCGCGCAGGTGCCGGCCGAGGTGGACCTGCTGATCGTCGTCGACTGCGGCGCGCGCAGCCGTCTCGGCGCTCTCGCTGACCGATTACCCGGTGCGACAATGACATTGGTGATCGATCATCACCGGGCCAACGACGGCTTCGGCACCGTCGACCTGATCGACGAATCCGCGGCCTCGACCACCGAATTGGTGACCAGGCTCCTCGATGCGTGGGGCGTGGAGATCGACGCCCCCATCGCGCACTGCCTGTTCGCGGGCCTGGTCACCGATACCGGCTCGTTCCGCTGGGCCCGGTCCGGCAGCCACGCGATGGCCGAGCGCCTGCTCGCCACCGGCATCGACGGCACCGAGATCACCCGTGTCCTGCTCGACACCCACCCCTACGCCTGGCTCCCGATGTTGTCGAAGGTGCTGTCCACCGCTGTGGTCGTGCCCGCCGCCGCCGGTGTCGGCCTGGTCTACGCGCTCGTGCGCGCCGCCGATACCCACGACGTGGGCCCCGAAGAGGTCGAGAGCGTCATCGACGTCATCCGCACCACCGCCGAAGCGGGCATCGCCGCCGTCTTCAAGGAAGCCCGCGGCCAGAACGACCGCTGGACGGTCTCCCTACGATCGCGTGACTCCGCCCCCGGCCGCACCGACGGCATCGATGTCGCCGCGGTCGCCGGGGTTTTCGGCGGCGGCGGCCACCGCTTCGCCGCCGGCTACACCACCTACGGCAACGCCGAGGATGTCGTCCGCGCCCTGATCGCCGCCCTGGGCTGACCTAGGTCGCGGCGACGGACTTCTCGCGGCGCAGGCGCAGGGCCAGGGGGACGCCGAGGACGGTGGTGGTGGCGCAGAGGGTGAAGGCGAGGGCGGGCTGGTCTACGAGGAGGCCGGTCAGGCCCGCTACGACGAGACCGCCGAGATTGCCGGTCATCCAGATCAGGCCCGCGGCGGTGCCTTCCGCGGCGCCGGTGTGGCGTTCGGCCATGGCCAGCACGATCGGGAGGGCGGGGAGCAGGGTCAGGCCGATGAGGACGAAGGCCAGGAAGCCGGTGGCAAGGCCGGGGGCGAGGGCGACGAGCAGGCAGGCGGCGGCGCTGGCGGTGAGACCGACCATCACGGCGGGGAGTTCGATACCGCGGCGCAGGACCGCGACCGGGATCACCGCGCAGCCGACGACACCGGCGAGGACGTTCACCAGCAGCACGATGCTGGCCGCGTCAGCGCTCACGCCGGACGGTTCCAGCAGTGCTTGGCCATAGGTCGCCAGCGCGACGAACGTGCCGAAGGGGAAGAACACGGTGACGCAGAGCCGGCGCACATACCGGTCGCCGAGGGTCGCTCGGAGCGCGACGAGCGAGGTCGAAGTGCTCGCGGCAGGTCCGGTGCCCGCGCGCTTCAGTTCGACGGTCAGTGCGACCGCGGCCAGGGCGGCGAAGATCGTGCCGATCGCGGTGAGGGTGGTGAGCTGGCTTTGCGCGGGCAGCGCCGCGCCGAGTACGAACGCGGCGGCCATCCCGGCGAAGGTGCTCGCGGTGCCCACCGCGATACCGGTCGGCCGGTCCTTCTCGTCGAGATAGTGCCCCGCGATGCCGGTGATCGCGTTGAGCACCAGCGGTTGCGCGATGGCGACGACGGTCTGACCGATGAGCACGATCGCGAAACCGCCGTCGAGCAGGCGCAGGGCAGCACCGATCGCGGTGAGGACCGCGCCGGCGATCAGGCTGGGGCGGAACCAGCGATCGAGGGCGATTCCGGCGGGCACGGCGAGCACGACATAGAGCAGCGGGAACATGTTCGCCAGCCACCCGATCGCGGACTCGGACACACCGAAGTGCTCCGCCGCCACGGTCGTCACCGGCGCGTAGGTGAGCCACACCAGCTGGGTGGCAGCGCCGACCAGGGCGAACGCCGTGATCACCCGCCATCGCTGCACAAACACCATGGTCGATCCTGAGTTGTCCGGGCGAACCAGGCGTCCGCGGTATGTCATCGTTCCACCCGAGCTGGGCAGACGACCAGTATCGTCACTCATCCTGCCTGTCGTCCACACTTCGTACCGCGATTTCGTGCCGATGGGTAAGTGTGTCCGCGATCAGCGGTGTGGGTGGCGGCGTCGGTGCACGACGACCGCGACCATGATCATGCCCGGCGAACGGCGAGATCGCCGATGCACGTGATGGGCGATGTGTCGGTGGCGTGTGCCACCATCGGCGGGTCGGCGGCGCGTCCGATGAGTTCGTGGTGACCGTGGGAGGTCGGTGTGGGGTCCGCTGAACCGAGGGACGAAGCCATGACCGGCGATGAGGTCGACCAGGTCGGGCCGCGGCGAATTCTCGGCATCGCCGTGCCCACCCTGGGTGTGCTGGTCGCCGAGCCGCTGTATCTGCTCTTCGACATCGCGGTGGTCGGCAGGCTGGGGGCGCTGGCACTGGCCGGGCTGGCCGTCGGCGCGGTGATCCTCGGGTCGGTGAGCACCCAGCTGACGTTCCTGTCCTATGGCACGACCGCGCGTGCGGCCCGCAGACACGGTGCGGGGGATCGGACAGGTGCTGTCGAGGAGGGCGTGCAGGCCAGCTGGGTGGGTGTGGCGATCGGTCTGGTGATCGTCGCGGTGATCCAGTTGTTCGCGGTGCCACTGTGTTCGGTGCTCTCCGGCGGTGGGGAGATCGCCGACGAGGCGTTGATCTGGGTGCGGATCGCGCTGTTCGGCGTGCCGTTGATCCTGCTGTCGATGGCGGGCAACGGGTGGATGCGCGGCGTGCAGGATGTGCGACGACCACTGACCTACGTGGTGGTGGGCCTGGCGTTGTCGGCGGTGCTGTGTCCGGTTCTGGTGTACGGACTGCTCGGTGCCCCGCGCATGGAACTGGCCGGTTCGGCGGTGGCGAATCTCGTCGGCCAATCGGTCTCCGGCGTCCTGTTCGCCTATGCCCTGCTGCGCGAACATGTTTCGCTGCGACCGCGCGTCGCGGTGATGCGCGCTCAACTCGTCCTCGGGCGCGACCTCATCATCCGCAGTCTGTCGTTCCAGATCTGCTTCGTCTCCGCCGCCGCGGTGGCCGCTCGTTTCGGCGCCGCGTCCGTGGCCGCCCACCAGGTGGTCCTGCAACTCTGGAATTTCCTCGCCCTGACCTTGGACTCGCTCGCCATCGCCGCCCAGACCCTGGTCGGCGCGGCCCTCGGTGCCGGTAATGCCCACGGCGCCAAGGCGATCGCGCGCCGGGTGACGGTCTGGTCCGAGATCTTCGCGCTGCTCCTCGCCGCCGTCTTCGCCGCGGGCGTGACCGCGATCCCGCTGCTGTTCACCGACGACCCCCAGGTCCTCGAACGCACCCATGTCATCTGGTGGTTCTTCGTCGCCATGATCCCGGTGGCCGGTGCGGTGTTCGCCCTCGACGGTGTCCTGCTCGGCGCGGGCGACGCCGCCTTCCTGCGCACCGCGACCCTCGTCGCCGCGCTGACCGGCTTCCTGCCGCTGATCTGGCTGTCGCTGATCTTCGACTGGGGTGTGGCGGGAATCTGGACCGGTTTGGTCGTCTTCATGTTGGCTCGGCTGCTGGCCGTCATCGCCCGCGCACGATCCGGTCGCTGGGCCAAGGTGGGCGCCGAGATCCCGCACGGCGCCGCATAGTGCCGTGGAAACACAGTGTCGTGGAAACACAGTGTCGTGGAAACCTGTGTGACACAGCAGATTCGGCTCCGGTGACGGGTACGGAAATGCTTCTCGGCAGTCGATCGCCTACCGTCGCTGGTGCGGACAGTGGGATCGACGATGGAGGCACAATGGCCGTGCACGACGTGATTGCCCAGGGCGGCCGGGTGGCGGTGGCCGCGGCGCTGGTGCTGATCGGCGCGGTGGGCGTGGGGCCCGCGGCGCAGGCGGCGCCCGTCGCGCCGGGGCAGCTGATTGCCCATACCGCCCAGCCTGCCGGCTGGGGTGACTGGTCGCGGGCAGCCATCGTCGAATACCGCACGGAGGGCGCGACGCACGGCATCGCGAACGCGGCCGGGCTGTTGCTGCTCCCGGATACGCCCGCCCCGGAAGGTGGTTATCCGGTGGTGGCGTGGGATCACGGGACCAGTGGGCTCGGGCCCCGGTGCGGCCTCACCACCGACAAGGCGCGGCACGAACGCCCGCTGCTGCGAGCGTTCCTCGATCGTGGCTGGGCGGTGGTCGCCCCGGATTACCTCGGCCTGTCGCCCGGCTCCGACACCGTGCACCCGTACCTGCACACTCGCACCGAGGCCACGGCCACGATCGACCTGGTTCGTGCCGCGCGGGCCGCGGAGCCGAGTCTGGCGCGGACGTGGGCCGTGGTCGGCGGTTCGCAGGGGGGACATGCCGCACTGGGGACCGGCAACCTCGCCGACGACTACGCGCCCGAACTGGACTTCCGCGGCACCGTGGCGCTGGCGCCGGCATCCAACTACGAGCAGATTCTGACCCGGCTCGGTCCCGAGGTCCCGAACCTCCCCGTGGTGGACCGGCTAGTCGGCCCGTTCGCGGGCATGCTCGCCGGGCTGCGCGCCACCCGTCCCGACCTGGATGTCAACGGTCTGCTCAGCGCTCGTGGACGCGAAGTGGTCGACGCGATCGCCACCAGTTGTGTCGACGATTTCGACCGGGCCGTCGGCGGTGCGTCGATCGGCGCGCTGCTGGCGAAGCCCGTGGCCGCCGACGGCATCGGCGCGGCGCTGCGTGACTACATGGTGGTCCCCACGGTCGGTTATCGCCAACCGGTGCTGATCGCCCACGGCGCGGCCGACACGGTGGTTCCGCTGCCGCTGACCTTCGCGCTGCTCGCGCAGATGCGATCGGCGGGCACCCAGGTCGAGTTCGCGCAGTACCCGGGCGGACACGAACAGGTCGGCGTCGAATCGCAGGACCGGGTCCTGGCTTTCGTCGACGGCTTACTCGCCACCGCCTGACCCGGGAGCGGGACGGCTCAGCGGGGGTAGGGGCTGAGCATGTCGATCCAGCGGATGTCCAGGTCGCGGGTCAGGTAGTCCAGGCGGGAATTCCAGAAGTCCCGCATGTGCGGCAGGGCGAGGTGGCGGTCGAGGTCGGCTTTGCTGCGCCATACCTCGTAGAAGACGAAGACCGAGGGGTCGTCGCTGTCGACGTGGAAGTGGTATTCGAGGCAGCCTTCTTCGGCGCGGGTCGGTTCGACGAACGAGAGCAGCAGCTCGCGCAGGTCGTCGCGGCGTTCGGGTTTCGGGTGGGCGAACCCCACCAGCGCGTAGGTGCTCGACATGATGCTCCTTAGGTACGATGTTCTACGTACCTAAGGACGCTAGGCGGCAGCTAGGTATGATGCAAGCCGTACCTATGTGGAGGTGGTGGGTGGACCAGGAACTCGAGCTGGGAGCGGTACTCGGCGCGCTGGCCGATCCGCTGCGGCGTCGCGTGATCACCCTGCTCGCGCTGGATCCCGCCGATGGCGACCGCAGCTGCTCGTCGTTCGACCTACCGGTGACGAAGGCGACCCGCACCCACCACTTCCGGGTGCTGCGCGAGGCGGGGCTGGTCCGGCAGGTGAATTACGGCAATCGCAGCACCGTCGTCCTGCGGCGGGCCGACCTCGACGCGCGTTTTCCCGGCTTGCTCGATCTGCTGGTGGCCGAGGCAGCCGACGCGCAGGGGTGAACCCGCAGGCGCCGCGTGCCCGGGGTGTGCCACTGTGGACAGGTGATTCCGAAGTTGATGGCGGTCAGCGATGTGCACGTGGGGCATCAGGGCAACAAGCCTGTGGTGGAGCAGATCGTTCCCGATTCGCCCGAGGACTGGCTGATCGTCGCCGGTGACGTGGGGGAGAAGGCCGAGGAGGTGCGGTGGGCGCTGGAGTTGCTGCGCGGCCGCTTCGCCAAGGTGATCTGGGTACCGGGCAACCACGAGCTGTGGACCACGCCGAAGGACCCGGTGCAGATGCACGGCGCCGCCCGCTACGACTATCTCGTCGCGATGTGTCGTGACCTCGATGTCGTCACCCCCGAGGACCCGTTCCCGGTGTGGACGGGTCCGGGCGCCGAGAAGTACGGCGGCCGGGTCACCCTGGCGCCGATGTTCCTGCTCTACGACTACTCGTGGCGACCGGCGGGCACGAAGACCAAGGCGGAGGGTCTGGCGCTGGCGCGCGAACGCAATGTCGTGGCGACCGACGAGTTCCTGCTGACCCCCGACCCGTACCTCACCCGCGACGCCTGGTGCCACGCCCGTGTCCAGTACACCCAGCGCCGCCTCGACGCGCTGCCCACCGACACCCCGCTGGTGATGATCAACCACTTCCCCCTGGTCCGTCAGCCCACCGACATCCTGTTCTACCCGGAGTTCTCGCTGTGGTGCGGCACCGACCTGACCGCCGACTGGCACACCAGCTACAACGTGGTCTGCTCGGTCTACGGCCACCTCCACATCCCGCGCACCACCTACTACGACGGCGTCCGCTTCGAAGAGGTCTCCCTCGGCTATCCCCGTGAATGGAAACGTCGAGGCATGCCGGAACCGCTGCTGCGCCAGATCCTTCCCGACCCGGTCTACGCCGAAGGCGACCTGAACTCCTGGGGCGGCCACTTCAAGGTCACCCCGGAGATGGAAGCCGCGGCCGCCGAGATGCGCGAGAAGGCCGAGCGCAGGCGAGGCATCTGACAGCGAATTTGCACGAGAACCCCACGCCTGATTTCGTAAGAACATCGGCAACTCACCGGGCACGAGCACACCCGCCCACCCGGTACCGCCAGACGCCGGCGCTGACCCAACCAGCGCCGAGGTCTGGCCACAAGACGCGGAGAGGCGGACAAGTCAGTGCTGGAGAGGATTTTGCCGAGGAGTGTGGCTTCGGCGGAGTTGCTGGTGTTCCCGGAGGATCTCACGGCGCATCCCGCCGAGGAGCACCTGATCGCCAAGTCCGTGGAGAAGCGTCGCCGGGATTTCATCGGCGCCCGGCACTGTGCTCGCCTCGCCCTCGAACAGCTCGGTGAGCAGCCTGTCGCGATCGGCAAGGGCGAACGCGGCATGCCGCTGTTCCCGCGCGGCATCGTCGGCAGCCTCACCCATTGCGACGGTTACCGTGCCGCCGCGATGGCGCACTCGCTGCGTTTCCGCTCGGTCGGTATCGACGCCGAACCGCACGACACCCTGCCCGAGGGAGTGCTCGATTCGGTCAGCCTGCCCGCCGAACGCGAGTGGCTGTCGGATACGCCCGGTGAGGGCCTGCACCTGGATCGGCTGCTGTTCTGTGCCAAAGAGGCCACCTACAAAGCCTGGTTCCCGCTCACGCTGCGCTGGCTCGGTTTCGAGGACGCGCACATCACTTTCGAGATCGACTCCCGCACAGACGATGCGGGATCGGGCACTTTTCATACCAAGCTGCTCGTGCCCGGCCGGACGAACGACGGCGGCGCCGCGCTGACCGAGTTCGACGGCAACTGGCTGATCGCCGACGGGCTGATCCTGACCGCGATCGCACACGGCTGATGGCCGCGCGAGTGTCGCGGGTGGGCGAGCTGGGCGGTCTCGTGATCGTCGACAAGGACAGCGGCCTCACCAGCCACGACGTGGTGGCGCGCAGCCGAAAGCTGTTGCAGACCAAGAAGGTCGGCCACGCGGGCACACTCGACCCGATGGCCACCGGGGTGCTGGTGCTCGGGGTGGAGCGGGCCACGAAACTACTCGGCCAGCTGCTGCTCACCACCAAGGCCTACACCGCGACGATCCGCCTCGGTCAGGCCACGAACACCGACGACGCCGAGGGGGAGGTCACCGCGACCACACCCGCGCTGCACGTCACCGACGACGAGATCGCGGCCGGCGTCGCGGCCCTGACCGGTGACATCGAGCAGGTCCCCGCCACGGTGAGCGCCATCAAGGTCGACGGCGAACGGGCGTACGCGCGCGTGCGCGCCGGCGAGGAGGTGCGGCTGGCCGCCCGCCCGGTCACGGTGTCGCGCTTCGACATCCTGGCCCGACGCGATGTCGCCGACGGTGAATTCGTGGATCTCGACGTCGCGGTCGAATGCAGCTCCGGTACCTATATTCGCGCCCTGGCCCGCGACCTCGGCACGGCCCTCGGTGTGGGCGGACACCTGACAGCCTTGCGCCGCACCAGGGTCGGTCCCTTCACGCTCGAACACGCCCGCACTCTCGAACAACTCGCGACCGCGGCCGAAGCCGAACAGCCCCTGCTCAGCCTCGATATCGACGCCGCGGTCCGCACCGCCTTCCCGCTCCGTGACATCGACGAATCGCAGGCCACCGACCTGCGGACCGGCCGCTGGCTCGAGCCTGTCGGCATCAAGGGCGTCTACGCCGCGATCGACCCACGGGGCCGGGCCATCGCACTCCTGGAGGAGAGCGGCAAACGCGCCGGCTCGGTGATGGTGGTGCGCCCGAGGGGAATCGGCGACTGACGAGCTCGTTGTCGTTCGATGCCCGCCTCGTGGCCGGGTGAGGTCGGCACCCGCGCCGCCGAAACCGCCTGCGGGGCAGAGGTCAGCTGCTCACGGGCAATGCCTCGTGCCGGAATTCCGGTAGGCCGGATTCCTTCGTCAGGTGCTCGGCCAGCAGTGCCGCTTCCGCGGCGAGGCCGGGTGGGTTGGTGGCGATGAACATCGAATCCGCCGCCAGGTTGCCGAGGACGTGCCAGGTGCCGCCACGCAGCGCACGGGTGCGTGGTTCGGCGCGGAGACCACCGGTGGGCGCGACTTGCGCTGTGCCGCTGTCGAGCAGGTGTGTCATCAGCGTCTCGGTGTCCTGCGGGGTGACATGGGCGGGTGGGTTGACGGCGTTGATCACGATGTCGGCCGTCCAGGTGGATTCGCCGGTCAGCGTGAACCCGGTGTCGTCCGCCGCGATCGCGGTGAGTCCGGTGCGCAACCGCACCTGACCCGAATCCAGCAGGCGCAGCAGGATTTCCGCGTTGTGCGGGACCATCGGCGAGCTGAGGCTGCTGATCGTGCGGTAGTGATCGGTCCGCAACATCATCCGGTCGGCGTCGGTCAGGGCAGGCCACAGGATCGGGCCCATCGTGCGGATCGCCATCGTGAGCAGGCGTCGACCCAGCAGGCTGGAGTCGACATCGGCGAGCTGACGGCGCAGGCGAAGCACCGGGTCCTCGGAGCCGGTCGCCCGGATCTCGGCGGCGAACGCGTCGAAATCCTCACCCAGGTCGGCCAATTCGGCACGCAGGAGCGCGACCACCGCGGTGAACTCGACCGCCCCGCCCGCCGCGAGGTCCAGCGCGGCGGCCGGGGTGAGGTGGCGCGGCGACAGCGGTCGTGGACGTTGCTGGACGAACGGCAGGATCCCGCTGCGCGACAGCAGGGTGATCGGGCCTCGATGACCGTTCTCGGTCAACGCGGCCGTGATGTCGACGGCGGTCAGGCCGCTACCGATCACGGCTACCCGAGCCTCGGGATCCACCTCGGTGAGCGTGCGCGCCAGCGGATACGGCTCGTCGAAATAGCCGGGGGCACCGGTCAGTCCGTACTGGTCGCGGGGACGGCCGCTGCCGACGCAGAGCACCACGCGATCCACCGGATACGTGACACCGCCCTCGGTGCGCAGTACCACCGGCTGTTGCTGTGCGACGCCGGTGACCCGGTCGTTCACCACGTCGACCCGCCATCCGTCGTGGCGCAACCGGTCGATCGACGCCCGCGCCGACTGTTCCAGGTACTCGCCGTACATCGCGCGCGGCACGATCGGCTGCCCCAACCCGGGGTCGAGGAAGCGCACCGCGTCCGGTCGCTGGGCGAGCCAGTCCTGGAAATGCCCACGATCGCTCGCCCGCGCGGACATCAACGCGGGCGGGGCGTTCACTCGCACCGCGGGCACATCGCGCTGATAGGCCCGCCCACGCCACAGCGCCGCGGACCCCTCGAACACGGTGATCGTGCCGGGTGCCCCGTCGGCTCCCGCGAGCGCGTCGAGCAACCCGACCGCGGCCACTCCCGCGCCGATGATCCCGATTCGCATATCGACTCCTGTCGTCGGAGGGCGTTGCCGCGCACTCTCATTCGATGGCGGGCACGACGTCGTGCCCGCTCGGTGATCAGCGTGGTCGCGCCGGAGTCGCTGCGAAATCCCGCGTTTGCGGGATGGTCGGCGAGCACTGAACGCGACGACAATGGGCACATGACCACCCCGGCTTCGCCTTCCCTGTCCGCTCTGCTCAGCGGGATCGCCGCGGCGCCGGATGCGCACGAGTTGTTCGAGCGGACGTCCACCCGATTGCGCCGATCCGTAGGGTTCGATGCCGCGGTGTGGGTAGCCACCGATCCGGTCAACGGGCTGACCACCGCGCCGGTGCGGGTGGAGAACCTGCACGAGGGCGGCTGCGGAACCTACTGGGAGTCAGAGATTTTCGCTGAGCACGTCAACCTGTTCCGCGATCTGGCGGTGGCACAGGTGCCGGTGGCCGGTTTGCGCGCGGTCACGGGCGACCGGCCGACGCTGAGCCCGCTGTATCGAAGTTTTCTGCGACCCCGCGGATTCAGCGACGAATTGCGGGCTGTGCTGCGCGTCGACGGCCAGGGCTGGGGACAGGTGAGCTTGTTCCGGGACCGTGGCAGTCAGGCTTTCGACGCCGTCGATATCGCGGTGCTGCAAGCGTTGTCGGCCCCGATGGCACGGCGCTTGCGCGGCTTCGCGCGACCGGCGACCACGGTCTCGGACGGCGTCCACGCGCCCGGCCTGCTGCTGTTCGGCGCCGACGGCGCCCTGCTCTCGGTGAACGACGAAGCCCGTGAGCTGCTCGCGCAGATGCCGCCCGGCCCGTCCACGACCACCGACTCCGGCCTCGAATTACCGCTGCCCGTCTGGATTCTCAGCACGGCGGGGCGTGCGCGTCTCACCGGCGACAGCGCCCGCATCCGTATTCGCACGCTGACCGGCCGGTGGCTCGTCTGCCACGCCTCGTGTCTGCGTGATGTGAACGGCGACCCGACTACGACAGCACTGGTGATCGCACACGCGACGCCGTCGGAGGTGGCCGCACTCGTGGCCGCGGCCTATGAACTGACCCGCCGCGAACTCGAAGTCACCGAACTCGTCGCGGCGGGACTGTCCACCGCCGCCATCGCCCGGCACCTGCTGGTATCGGCCCACACGGTGCGCGACCACGTGAAGTCCGTCTTCGACAAGACCGGCGTCACCAGTCGCGGTGAACTCGTCGCGGCCCTGTTCACCGAATACCGGCAACCGGCCGCCGAATCGATCACACTGCGCGTGCTCGACGGCCAGGCGAGCTGAGAGTCGCCCACTCGTTGTGCGCCGCACCCACTCCCAGGAATCCGTAGAGTGGCGTGACCGGCCGGTAGTGGCCGCGGAAGAGGGATTCGTGAGATGAGTGCAGAGTCGGTCGACACGTTCACGCTGTGGGATCGCGACGGTGACGGGCTGGTGTCGGTGGATGACATCGCCGACGGAATCCGTTCGGCGGGAATCGACGTCGACCGGGCAGCCATCGAGCGGATGGTCGCCGCCGCGGACACCAACGGCGATTTCCTCGTCTCCCGTGCCGAATTCGATGCCGCCGTCGTCGCGGGGCGCATCGAGGTCACCGACGCCGACGCGGCGTTCCGGGTCTTCGACATCAACGGCGACGGCCGGATCTCGGTCACCGAGCTCGAATCGCTGATTCGCCACGTCGGCGCGGGCCACATCGACGAACCGGCCGCCGACCTGCTCGCGGCCGCCGACCAAGACGGCGACGGATACCTCTCGCTCGCCGAATTCCGCGTGCTCCTGGACTTCCTGTCGCGCTGACAGTGCCGGATCATTCGGCGGCTTCGGCTGTCAGTGACACTGGACGTGTCGCTAACGTCCTGTCCGATACCGGCGATAGCGAGGAGGAATAGCTTTCGCGGCGGAGGGGCAGACCATGACTGCGATCGGGAAGACCTGGATCGGCGTTCTCGCCGGCGTGACGGTGTTGCTCACGGCGTGTGGGAGTGGTGATCAGCAGGTGCCGGGATCGACCTCGGCGCGCTCGACGACCACGGTCACCGCGTCGATACCGATCGCCACTCCCAGTGCTGCTCCCGCCGTGATCCCCGGCGGGCCCGCGCCTACGGACAGAGAGAGCGGCCCATCGAAGTCTGTGGGCGCGCCCACCGCTCCGGCGATGACCGCCACGCCGCCCGCAGCCGCGACCGGCACTGTCGTCCTGCGCACCGTGACTCTGTCCGGCGTCCCTGTTCCCGGTGTGCCGGTGCATCTTTCGCTGCAGCAGCCGTGTGATCCGGCGAACAACGACATCCCCCTCGGTGAGACGGCCGAAACAGTGCGCCGCGACGGTGTCACCGACGAACAGGGCCGGGCGGCGTTCACCACCGAGATCGGTTGCTATTACTTCGGGATGACCGCGCCGTCGGGAACGAACCCGGTCCACGAAGGCATGCACACGCTGTTCCTGGTCGCCCCGGGCGGCACGGCCACCGGCGAACTGCGCTTCCAGGACACCGCGCCCGAACCCGCCTCCGCCTGCGCCGAATCCACCATCGAAGCCGAACTCGGCGTCGATCCGGGACCCGCCGCGACCATCCCCGACTGCGACGGACAGTGGGGTGTCATCCGCTGGGATACCCCCGGCGACAACCAGCGCCTCATCACCCGCGCGTCGGGAACCTGGACCACCTATGTCCGGTTCCCGCACGACACGTGCTGGACCGCCGCCACGGCCGACGGCGTACCGGCCCGCCTCCGCACCTATTTCAACTGCTGATCCGGCGCGCCCCGACAGCTCAGGCGGTGAGCCAGATCGCTTCGGCGGCAAGGGTTCCCAGCTCGGTGGGATTCTCGGACGAGGCGATGCGGACGGCGATGGTGCCGGCGAAATCGCGGCGTTCGGCGACTTCGATGGTGGTGTCGAGAGCGATGCCGACGGAGTCGAAATAGCGCAGCATCGCGGGGTCGGAGTCGGAGATGCGGGCCACCCGGCCGGATTCGCCCGCGGCGAAGTCGCTGAGCTGACGGGCGGGGGGAGTGGGGACGGCACCGTCGGTGGAGGGGATGGGGTCGCCGTGCGGGTCGCGGTCAGGGTGGCCGAGTTTCGCGTCGATGCGCGACATCAGCAGGTCGGAGACGGCGTGTTCGAGTACCTCGGCCTCGTCGTGCACTTCGTCCCAGCCGTAGCCGAGCTCGTTCACCAGGAAGGTCTCGATCAGCCGATGACGGCGCACCATCGCGACCGCGGCGCGACGGCCGTGTTCGGTCAGGGTGATCGCGCCGTAGCGGGCGTGTTCGACCAGGCCCTGATCGGTGAGCTTGCGTACCGCCTCCGACACCGTCGAGGCCGACACGCCGATCCGCTCGGCCAGTAACTTGGTCGACACCTTCTCCTGTGACCACTCCTGGGCGGTCCAGATGACCTTCAGATAATCCTGTGCCACCGCCGACAGTTCGGGGGCGATCGTGGGGCTGAGTTCGGCCTGCTCGGCGGGTTGCGTCAGCGCGCTGCGGGTCGCGACATCTCGTTTAGCTGGCACATCACCAATGTTAGGCATCCCTGGCCCGAATGACACATCGGCGAACCGGCACGCCGCGCACCGGCGATCCGCCGCACACCGGAATTCTGTTCGGGCACCGCTTTGCGTAGGCTTCGCTCTGTGCAGAGATGGCGAAGTCTCGACGACGTGCCCGCGGACTGGGGGCGTTGCGTTCTCACGATCGGCGTGTTCGACGGGGTACATCGGGGGCACGCGCAGCTGATCAGCCGCGCGGTCGCCGCGGCGGGTAAGCGTGGCGTGCGCGCGGTTCTGATGACCTTCGATCCGCATCCGATGGAAGTGGTGCGACCCGGTTCGCATCCCGCACAGCTGACCACGCTGACCCGCCGCGCGGAACTCGCCGAGGAGCTCGGGATCGACGTGTTCTGCGTGATGCCGTTCACCCAGGAATTCATGAAGCTCACCCCGTCCGAATACGTGCACGACCTGCTGGTCGAACGTCTGCACGTCACCGAGGTCGTGGTCGGCGACAATTTCACCTTCGGTAAGAAGGCCGCGGGCACCGTCGACACGATGCGCGAACTCGGCGAGCGGTTCGGCTTCGAGGTCGACGGGGTGACCCTGCTCGGCGAACACGCTGTCACTTTCTCCTCCACCTACATCCGGGCCTGTGTCGACGCGGGCGACATGGCTGCGGCCGCCGAGGCGCTGGGGCGCCCACATCGCGTCGAGGGCGTCGTCGTGCACGGCGACGGGCGCGGGCGCGGGCTGGGTTTCCCGACCGCCAATGTCGCCCCGCCGATGCACGCCGCGATCCCGGCCGACGGGGTGTACGCGGGGTGGTTCACCGTGCTCGGGGCAGGCCCGGCCATCGGTAACGCCGCACCCGGCGAGCGCGCGATGGCCGCGATCTCGGTCGGCACCAACCCCACGTTCTCGGGCCGCTCACGGACCGTCGAAGCGTTCGTCCTCGACGGCGAGGCCGATCTCTACGGCCAGCACGTCGGTGTCGATTTCGTCGAACAACTACGCGGAATGCGCAAGTTCGACTCCATCGACGATCTGGTCGAGGCCATGGGTCGCGACGTCGAGACCGCGCGCAAGATTCTCACCGCAGCGCAAGCCTGAACCCCGATTTATCTCGCCACCACGTGTCGAGTAAAGTGGCTCCTCGGGTTTGCTGCGGTCCGCGGTGGCGCCCATCCCGGGTAACCGGACCTTCGAGCGCGGAACTGAAAAATAGGAGTCGAGCCACATGGCGCTGACCACTGAGCAGAAGTCGGCAATTCTCGCCGAATACGGCCTGCACCCCACCGACACCGGCTCGCCGGAGGCGCAGATCGCGCTGCTGTCGAAGCGGATCTCGGACCTGACCGAGCACCTGAAGCAGCACAAGCACGATCACCACACCCGTCACGGCCTGCTGGCCCTGATCGGTCGTCGTCGCCGCCTGTCGAAGTACCTGCAGGCCAACGACATCAACCGCTACCGTTCGCTCATCGAGCGTCTGGGTCTGCGTCGCTGATCTGAATCAGACACGCCTCCTCGTCGAGGCGGTCGACACCTGGCCAACGGGAAGAAGTACACTTCTTCTCGTTGGCTATTCGTGTATTCGGGGACCATCGGGTTCCCGGCTGCATTACAACATGTGACAGCCGTGTGCATCCGTCCGCGTGGCGTCGGTCTTCGGTAGTGGCCTTTCGGCAGGCGTTGTTCTCGCCGCCGTCGGGCTTCGATCGATGATCGCCTCCGCGTTGCCCCTTTTGTGGAATGTTCCAGCCGAGGGGATACGGCCGGGTGCTGCGCGTGGCAGCCAGGAGGGTTTCCACGTGTCCGTGTCCGGTACGGCTGACGACAGCTGGGTTCGCGCCCACCAGGGGAAATGTACGCCTGGAAACGGCAGCGCGACCAGCGAGACGAGAGGTCGAGAGAAGAAAATATGACGCAGACAACTGAACGCCCTTCGACTGCGGTCGAGGTCGAGCCCGGAGTTTTCGAATCGGTCGCGCTGATCGACAACGGCAGCTTCGGCACCCGCACCATCCGCTTCGAGACCGGCCGTCTGGCCAAGCAGGCCGCGGGTTCCGTCGCCGCCTACCTGGACGACGAGACCATGCTGCTGTCGGCGACCACCGCCGGCAAGTACCCCAAGGACCAGTTCGACTTCTTCCCGCTGACGGTCGATGTCGAAGAGCGCATGTACGCCGCGGGTCGCATCCCCGGCTCGTTCTTCCGTCGCGAGGGCCGCCCCTCCACCGACGCGATCCTGACCTGCCGCCTGATCGACCGGCCGCTGCGCCCGACCTTCATCGACGGTCTGCGCAACGAGATCCAGGTCGTCGTCACGGTCCTGAGCCTCAACCCGGCCGACCTCTACGACGTGGTGGCCATCAACGCCGCCTCGGCGTCGACTCAGCTCTCGGGCATTCCGTTCTCCGGCCCGATCGGTGGCGTCCGCGTCGCCCTCATCGGTGGCCAGTGGGTCGCGTTCCCGACGGTCGAGCAGCTCGAAGGCGCCGTGTTCGACATGGTCGTCGCGGGCCGCGTCACCGACACCGGCGACGTCGCCATCATGATGGTCGAGGCCGAGGCCACCGACAAGGTCATCGCGCTGATCGAAGACGGTGCGCAGGCCCCGACCGAGGCTGTGGTGGCCGAGGGTCTGGAAGCCGCCAAGCCGTTCATCGCGCGCCTGGTCCGCGCCCAGGCCGACCTGGCCGCGCTGGCTGCCAAGCCGACCCAGGAGTTCCCGCTCTTCCCGCCGTACGGTCCCGACGTGTTCGAGGCTGTCGAAGGCACCTCGAAGGTCGAGCTGAACCAGGCGCTGAGCATCGCCGACAAGCAGGCCCGCGAAGCCAAGATCGACGAGATCAAGGCCGAGGTGCTCTCCCGTCTGGGTGAGGACTTCACCGGTCGCGAGAAGGAACTGGGTGCCGCGTTCCGCTCGGTCACCAAGAAGCTGGTGCGTCAGCGCATCCTCACCGACGGTTTCCGCATCGACGGCCGTGGCCTGGCGGACATCCGTCAGCTGTCGGCCGAGGTCGACGTGATCCCGCGCGCCCACGGTTCGGCGATCTTCGAGCGTGGCGAGACCCAGATCATGGGTGTCACCACCCTCGACATGGTGAAGATGGCGCAGCAGGTCGACTCGCTCGGCCCGGAGACCTCCAAGCGCTACATGCACCACTACAACTTCCCGCCGTTCTCCACCGGCGAGACCGGTCGCGTCGGTTCGCCGAAGCGTCGCGAGATCGGCCACGGCGCGCTCGCCGAGCGTGCGCTGATGCCGGTGCTGCCCTCGCAGGAGGAGTTCCCCTACGCCATCCGTCAGGTGTCCGAGGCTCTGTCCTCGAACGGCTCGACCTCGATGGGTTCGGTCTGTGCCTCGACGCTGTCGCTGCTCAACGCCGGTGTGCCGCTGAAGGCGCCGGTCGCGGGTATCGCCATGGGCCTGGTCTCCGACACCATCACCAACGACAAGGGTGAGGACGAGGTCCGCTACGTCGCGCTCACCGATATCCTCGGCGCCGAGGATGCCTTCGGCGACATGGACTTCAAGGTCGCGGGCACCCGTGACTTCGTCACCGCCCTGCAGCTCGACACCAAGCTCGACGGTATCCCCTCGCAGGTGCTGGCCGGTGCGCTGAACCAGGCGCACGACGCCCGCACCACGATCCTGGACGTGATGGCCGAGGCCATCACCGACCCCGACGAGATGAGCCCCTACGCCCCGCGCGTGACGGCCATCAAGATCCCGGTCGACAAGATCGGCGAGGTCATCGGGCCCAAGGGCAAGATGATCAACCAGATCACCGAGGAAACCGGCGCCAACATCTCCATCGAAGATGACGGCACCGTGTTCGTCGGTGCGACCGATGGGCCGTCGGCCCAGGCCGCGATCGACATGATCAACGCCATCGCCAACCCGCAGCTGCCCAAGGTCGGCGAGCGCTTCCTGGGTACGGTCGTCAAGACCACCGCCTTCGGTGCGTTCGTGTCGCTCCTGCCGGGCCGCGACGGCCTGGTGCACATCTCCAAGCTGGGCAACGGCAAGCGCGTCGCCAAGGTCGAAGACGTGGTCAACGTCGGCGACAAGCTGCGCGTGGAGATCGCCGATATCGACAACCGCGGCAAGATCTCGCTCGTCCCGGTCGAGGACGAGGCCGCTGCCGCTGAGCCGGCCGCCGTCGAGGAGAACACCGACGCCGAGTAGTCGTCGCTGCTGCTGACTGCCGAAACCCCCGCCGTTGTACGGCGGGGGTTTTGTCGTTTCCGGCCTCGGACAGGTCCGTGACCTGTATCACGAAGATGCAACGGTGATGCAACGTTGCGTCACCTAGTGTGGCTGGACACAGTAAGAATCTGTGCCGACAGCCGTGCTGCCGCCCACTCGGAGCGCAGTGCCGACCGCTGTCGGCTCGGCGTACGCGGTCGGATCGCTGGACCGTTTCTCAGCGCCGGAAAGTGTGTCGCCCCGCCGTGATTTTGACTGAATCTGGTCCGGTTTATTATTGAAACGAATACGCTTCTCCTCGTGTTCGGACGCGTGTTTCAGGTGTCGGGGTTGACGATGGAGGTCGGGAGATAACCGAGTCATTGCTGGTTGCGTGGCGGCGAGCCGGATTGCCGCGATCGTGTCATAGCCGATCGCACTGAATCCGGTGTGCGCGGGCGGATTTCGGGCAGGGTGCCCGAGGTTGGCCGCCCCCGCGCCGATCCACCCCACCCCGGTTCGAGCCGGGGAGTTCCGAGAGTTTGTGCGGCCGCGTGGCGTTACCCGCGGCCGGTAATGGAAGGCAGTGTGCGATGACCAACCCCACTCCGGCGCGCGCGGAAACAGAACAGCTGGCAGCGCTGGTGGCGACGGTCGCGGCGATGGATCCGGCACGGATCGCGGTCGAGTTCGACGGCACCGCGGTGTCCTATGCCGATCTCGACGCCCAGCTCACGCTGATGGCCGAGCTCACCGGTGGGGCGCTGGACGCGGACACGCTCGTGCAGGTGGTGCTCGCCGAGCTGTTCCCCGGCGTGGTCGATGCCGCCGAGGGAACGTTCGGTGTGCTGCTGGATTCGCTGGCGAGCGATGCGATGGCGGCGCTGGGGATGGAGGTGGCGGCCGCGGCGACGCTGGTCGATCGGTTCGCCGCGCAGGTGGCGCGGACGCCGGATGCTGTCGCGGTGCAGTGCGGTGACGTCACGCTGACCTATGCGGCATTCGATGCCAGAGTGCGGGTGCTGGCGGCGCGGTTGGTCGAGGCGGGCGTCGGGCCGGAGACGCTGGTCGGGTTGGCGCTGCGGCGCAGTGTCGAGCTGATCGTCGCGGTGCACGCGATCGTGCGGGCCGGCGGCGCGTACGTGCCGCTGGACCCCGACCATCCGGTGGACCGGTTGCACTATGTGCTCGAGGTGGCGCGGCCGGTGGTGGTCGTGACACGGGCAGGCGACGAGCCGGATCTGAACGGCGCGGCGGTGCTGCGCACCGATGACATCGACTGGGACGCGGCGCCCGGCGAGGTGGTGTCCGGGGTGCGGGCAGCCAACACGGCCTACGTCATCTTCACGTCCGGCTCCACGGGCAGGCCGAAGGGTGTGGCGGTCACCCACGGGGCGATCGTGGCGAACCTGGATTGGCGGCAGCGCCGCTACCCCATGACCGAGGCCGATGTGGTGGTGCAGAAGACGCCTTACACCTTCGATGTGTCGGTGTGGGAGTTGTTCTGGCCCTTGCAGATCGGCGCCCGGCTGGTGGTCGCCGAACCGGGGCGCCACGGTGATCCGGCGTACCTGGCGGCGCTGATCGCGCAGCATCGGGTCACCGTGACGCACTTCGTGCCGTCGATGCTGGCCGCGTTCGTCGGTGACGTGGGCCCCGAGGTCGATCTGTCGTCGTTGCGGATGGTGTTCGCCTCCGGTGAGGCGCTGCCCGCTGCCACGGCCGCCAGGCTGCGCGCGTTGTCGGCGACGGCGCTGCACAACCTGTACGGGCCCACCGAGGCGGCCGTCGACGTCACCGCGCACGAGGTGACCGCTCTCGATGAGGTGTCGGTGCCGATCGGCGGTCCCGCCGACGACACCGGGCTGCTCGTGCTCGACGAGAACCTCGACCAAGTACCCGTCGGGGTGGTCGGCGAGCTGTATCTGGCGGGTGTCCAGCTGGCGCGTGGGTACGTGGCGCGGCCGGGGCTCACCGCCGATCGGTTCGTCGCCAATCCGTACGGCGTGCCCGGTGAGCGCATGTATCGCACCGGTGACCTGGTGCGGGAGTCGCGCGGTGAGCTGGAATACCTGGGGCGCACCGACTTCCAGGTGAAGCTGCGTGGTCTGCGGATCGAGCTGGGGGAGATCGAAGCCGTGCTGGCCGCGCACCCTCGCGTCGGCAACGCCGCGGTGGTGCTGCATCGCCATGCCGCCGGTGAGGCGCTGGTCGGTTATGTGGTGAGCGTCGACGGTGCGGTGCTCGACGAGGCCGAACTCGTCGAGCACGCCAAGTCGTCGATGCCCGAGTACATGGTGCCGTCGCTGCTGGTGCAGCTGGACGCGATGCCGATCAATGCCAGCGGCAAGCTGGATCGGAAAGCGTTGCCGGAGCCGGACTTCCGGGTGTCGGCCGCCGAATTCCGGGAGCCGCGCACGGCGACCGAGCGCACCGTCGCCGCGTTGTTCGCCGAGCTGCTCGATGTGGACGTGGTCGGCTTGGACGACGACTTCTTCCGCCTCGGGGGCAACTCACTGATCGCCACCCGCGCCATCGGCCGGTTGCAGGCGAACTTCGGTGTGCGGGTGGATGTTCGCGACTTCTTCGACAGCCCGACGGTGGCCGTACTGGCGAAGCTGGTCGAGGGTGGGGTGGTCGATGATCGGCCCGCGCTCGTCGCGGGTCCGCGTCCCGATGTGTTGCCGCTCTCGCCCGCGCAGCAGCGGATGTGGTTCCTCAACCGGTTCGATCCGGAGACCGGGGCGTACAACATCCCGATCGCGGTGCGGTTGACGGGGGCGCTGGACCGGGATGCGTTGCGGGCGGCAGTGGGTGATCTGATCGCGCGGCACGAGGTGCTGCGCACGGTATACCCCGAGGTCGACGGGGTGGGGACGCAGCGGGTTCTTCCTGTCGCCGAGGCGCTCGAAGTGCTTGCGGCCGAAGTGTCTTCGAGCAACCACGCCGACGGCGTCGCGCCGGGGTCTTCGACGCTGCTCGATACCCTCAGCATCGGCGCCGAGGACCTTCCGGACGTGTTGGCGGCCGTTGTTCTGCGCGGATTCGATGTCACGGCCGCGCCACCGGTGCGCGCGAGCCTGTTCGAGGTCGACGGTGATCACGTGTTGGTGCTGGTGGTGCATCACATCGCCTCCGACGGCTGGTCGGCCGGTCCGCTGGTGCGTGACACGATGACCGCCTACTACGCGCGTGCCGAAGGTGTGGCGCCGCAGTGGAATCCGCTGCCGGTGCAGTACGCCGACTACACCCTGTGGCAGCGTGCTGTCCTCGGCGCGGAGGACGACGCCGACTCGCAGGCCGGGCGCGAGATCGCGTTCTGGCGTGACTCGCTGGCCGGACTGCCGGACGAGTCGGGCCTGCCGACCGATCGCCCTCGCCCCGCCACCGCGTCGATGCGGGGGCGCCGGGTCTCGTTCGAGCTCGATGCCGACGTGGTCGCGGCGCTGAACGCGGTTGCCGCGGAACAGGGTGCGACCCTGTTCATGGTGCTGCACGCGGCATTGTCGGTGCTGATCGCACGCCTGTCGGGCAATGCCGATGTGGCGATCGGCACGCCGGTCGCCGGGCGCGGTGCGGCCGAACTCGACGACGTCATCGGCATGTTCGTCAATACCGCCGTGCTGCGCACCCAGGTGCGTGGCGGCGAGCCGTTCGCCGACCTGCTCGGTCGCGTCCGCACCGGGGATCTGGCCGCCTTCGACCACACCACCCTGCCGTTCGAGCGGCTCGTCGAGGTGCTCGCGCCGACCCGTTCCGCCGGTCGTCACCCGCTGTTCCAGGTGGCACTGTCGTTGCAGAACCTGCCGCCGACCACCTTCGAGCTGCCCGGTCTGCGCGCTGCCGCCGTCGACCTGCCCTATGACATCGAGAAGTTCGATCTCTCCCTGACCCTGCGTGATTCCGCGGACATGGGTCTGTCCGGCGAATTCTCCTACGCCACAGATCTGTTCGACGAGCAGACCGTCACGCGCACGGTGGCCCGCTTCACCGGCCTGCTCGCCGCGATCGCCGCCGCCCCGCAGACTCCCGTCGCCGACCTGCCGCTGCTGATCGACACCGAACTCGCCGAGCTGACCGCCCGCACCGGCGGCCCGTCGACTCCCGCTCCGCTGTTGCCGCAGGTGCTCGCCCGCGCCGCCGCCGACCCCACCGCGATCGCCATCCGAGACGGCGCCCGCACCCTCACCTATGGCGAGCTCGACGCCGCCTCCACCTACCTGGCCGCCCGTCTGGCCGATCTCGGCGTCGGCACGGGTGACCTTGTCGCCGTGAGTATTCCGCGTTCGGCCGAGTCGATCACCGCGATCTGGGCCGTCGTGAAGTCCGGCGCGGGTTTCCTCCCGGTCGACCCGAACTACCCCGCCGACCGCATCGCCCACATGCTCTCCGATTCCGGCGCGGCGGCGGGTATCACGATCGAGGCGGTGCGGTCGGATCTGCCGGCTACCGTGAACTGGCTCGTGCTCGACGGCACAGAACCCACGCCAGACGATGCGGCGCGGGCAGACCTGGGCGCATACGCACGTCCCGGTGACAGGACGATCAGCGCTGTCGAAGCCGAGACCGGTTGCGGCGGCGTCGTGACCTCTCCAGATGCCCCCGTGGCCGATTCCCGGCCAGGCGGCGCAGCTGGTGGCCGTGTGGTGAATGGCGGCGCGGGTGGTCGAGCGGTGGATCCGTTGGATCCCGCGTACGTGATCTACACCTCGGGTACCACCGGGCTGCCCAAGGGCGTGGTGATCGCGCACGGTGCGGTCGCGGCGTATCTGCCCGTGCAGGCCGGGCGGTACCTGGCCAGCGCCGATGCGCGCGTGCTGCACGTGGCGTCGCCCTCGTTCGACATCTCCGTGGCCGAGCTGCTGCTGACCGTGACCGAGGGGGCGACGATGGTCATCGCGCCCGCCGGGGTGTTCGGTGGGGCGGAGCTGGGCGAGTTGCTGCGGGCCGAGCGGGTGACCCATGTGGTCATCACGCCGTCGGCGCTGGCGACGGTGCACCCGGAGGGGCTCGACGAGCTGCGGATGGTGGTGGTCGGTGGCGAGGCGTGCCCGCCGGAACTGGTGGCGCGGTGGACCGCCGCGATTCCGGGCCTGATCTTCCGCAACGGTTACGGCCCGACCGAGACGACCATCGTCACCAATATCAGCGAACCACTCAGTGCGACAACGGCGATCACGCTCGGCGCGCCGGTGGAGGGCACGACCGAACTGGTGCTCGACGAGCGGCTACGGCCGGTGCCCGCCGGGGTAGTCGGCGAGCTGTACATCGCTGGTGCGCAGCTGGCGCGCGGCTACCATCGCAGGCCCGCGCTGACCGCGGGACGGTTCGTCACCAATCCCTTCGGCGCGCCCGGCGAGCGGATGTACCGCACCGGTGACACCGTGCGCTGGGTGCGGCGCGAAGGATCGTTCGATCTGGAGTACTTGGGCCGCAACGACTTCCAGGTGAAGGTGCGCGGCTTCCGGATCGAACTCGGCGAGATCGACGCGGTCCTGGCCCGCCATCGGACGGTCGACTTCGCCGCCACCGTCGGTCACCGGACCGACGCGGGCGCCACCCTGCTGGTCTCCTATGTCGTGCCCGTCGCCGGTGCCACGGTCGACGCCGCGACCCTCATCGCGCACACCGCCGCACACCTGCCCTCGCACATGGTGCCCGCCGCGGTCGTCACTCTCGATGCCGTGCCGCTGACCCCCGTCGGCAAGCTCGATCGGGCCGCGCTGCCCGCACCGGTCTTCGACACCGCCGCTTACCGGGCACCGGAGACGGTGGCCGAGCAGGTGGTGGCCGCCGCGTTCGCCGAGGTCCTCGGACTGGACCGGGTCGGCCGCGACGACGACTTCTTCGATCTGGGCGGCAACTCGCTCCTGGCGACCCGGTTGATGGCGCGCATCGGCACCGACCTCGACAGGCGCATTCCCATCCGCCAGCTCTTCGACACCACGACGGTACTGACGCTGGCCGCGGCCGCCGACCGTCTGCGTGGCACCGGCTCCGGCCCCGCGCTGGTGGCGGGACCCCGGCCCGAAACCGTCCCGCTCTCGCCTGCCCAGCAGCGCATGTGGTTCCTCAACCGCTTCGATCCCGGCTCGGCCACCGACAACATCCCGCTGGCCGTCCGGCTCACCGGTGCGCTCGACATCGCCGCACTCCAGGCCGCGATCGTCGACGTGCTGGACCGGCACGAGGTCCTGCGCACCCGATACCCGGAACTGGACGGCAACGCCATCGCCGAGATCCTTCCGGCGACCGGTCTCGTGCCCGAGGTCCACCCGCGGATCGTGGATGCGGCCGACCTGTCCGACGCCGTGCGGACCTTCGCCTCCACCGGCTTCGACCTCACCGTCGATGCTCCGATCCGCGCGACACTGCTGCGTGTCGCCGCGGACACCGCGCTGGAGCATCGCGCATCGGGTGAGCGTGACGGGGCCTACGGGCATGCCGGAGCGGCGGACTCGACGGGGTCCGCCGGTGCTGAGTACGTACTGGTCATCGTGTTGCATCACATCGCCGCCGATGGTTTCTCGTTCGGGCCGTTGATCCGGGACGTGCTCACCGCCTACAGCGCGCGGGCCCTCGGTGCGGCCCCGGGTTGGGTGCCGTTGCCGGTGCAGTACGCCGACTACGCCGTGTGGCAGCACGCGGTGCTCGGTGATGCGGCCGATCCGGAATCGGTGGCGGCGAAGCAGCTCTCGTTCTGGCGTGACGCGCTGGCGGGAGTGCCCGAGCAGCTGGAACTGCCCACCGACCGGACCCGTCCGGCGCTCGCCTCCCGGCGCGGTGCGATGCACGGCATCGAGATCGATGCCGCGACCCATCGGGCACTGGCGGAATTCGCCCGTGCGCAGGGCATCACGGTGTTCATGGCCGTACACGCGGTGTTCGCGGTGCTGCTGGCGCGGTTGTCGGCGACCACCGACATCGCGATCGGCACGCCGGTGTCGGGACGCGGTGCGCGTGCGCTCGATGATCTCGTCGGCATGTTCGTCAACACCCTCGTCCTGCGCACGGAGGTGGCACCCGCGACCCCGTTCACCGAACTGGTCGCCCAGGTCCGCGACAAGGACCTCGCCGCCTTCGGCCACGCCGACGTGCCGTTCGAGCGCTTGGTCGAGCTCCTCGACCCGGTCCGCTCCACTGCCCGCAACCCCCTGTTCCAGGTGATGCTGTCCGTCAACGAGGACACCCCGAGCGAACTCGCCCTCCCCGGCCTCACCGTCGCCGGTGTCGACCTGCCCACCGGCATCGCCAAGTTCGACCTCGAGCTCACTCTCACCGAGCACCGCGACGACAGCGGCACTCCCACCGGCATCTCCGGTGCCTTCCTCTACGCCACCGACCTGTTCGACGCCACCACCATCGCCGCGTTCGCTACCCGGTTGGATCGCATCCTCACGGCCGTCCTCGCCGACCCGGCCCGCCCTGTCGGCGACCTCGACTTCCTCGACGCCGCCGAGCGGACCCGAATCCTGACCACGTGGAACGACACCGCCACCGAGAGCGACCACGCCGCGACTCTCGCCTCGCTGCTCGCCGACCGTGCCGCCGCGACGCCCCACGCGATCGCCGTCGTCGTCGACACCGACCCCACCGCGGCCGATGACGCGCCGGCCGAGAACGGCGCTCGGGTAGTTACCGATGGCGCGCCCCTCGGAATCGGGGCGTCCTCGAGCGCGATTTCCCGGCTCGAACACGCGGCAGCCGATGCCATCGCCGCACACCGCGCCGGGGGTGTGGTGCCCGAGGTGTCGCCGCGTGCTGCTGATTCCACGACCGCAGTGGAGCTTTCGTACGTGGAGTTCGGCGTGCGAGTCGCGCGACTGGCACGTCATCTGATCGGGCTGGGAGCGGGCCCTGGCTCGCTGGTCGCGGTCGCGATGCGCCGTGGTGTGGAGCAGTTGGTCGCGGTGCACGCCGTGCTCGTGGCCGGGGCGGCCTATGTGCCGGTGGACCCGGATCATCCAGCCGAGCGGACCGCGTATGTGCTGGCGCAGACGGCACCGGTCTGTGTGCTGACGCTTGCCGGAATCGGTGTGGCTGTAGGCGAGTCGGTGGTGGAGGTCGACGTGCTCGACCTGTCGGAGCTGTCCGGCGAGCCGATCACCGATAGGGAGCGGGTGGCGCCGCTGCGTCCCGAGCACCTCGCGTATGTGCTGTTCACGTCGGGTTCCACCGGCAAGCCGAAAGGTGTGGCCGTGCCGCACAAGGCCGCGGTGAACCAGCTGCTGTGGTTGCAGCGGGAGTACCCGCTCGGTGCCGACGACGTGGTGCTGCAGAAGACGCCGTTCACCTTCGACGCATCGGTGTGGGAACTGCTGTGGCCGTTGCACGCCGGGGCGCGCTTGGTGCTCGCCACCGCTGACGGGCATCGCGATCCGGCCTACCTGGCGGCAGCCACCGTGCGGCATCGGGTGAGCGTCGTCCAGTACGTACCGTCGGTGCTCGCCGCGGTCGTGGCGGAACCGGCTGCCGCGCAGTCTGATTCGCTGCGACTGGTCTTCGCGGGCGGTGAAGCGCTGACGACCGACCTGGCGCGGCGGGTGCGCGCGATGACCGGCGCGACGGTGGTCAACCTGTACGGCCCGACCGAAACCGCCATCCAGGTCACCACGCACGAGGCCGGTGACGAACTCGGCGCCACGGTGCCGATCGGCGCACCGGTCGCCGATACCCGTGTGTACGTGCTGGATTCGCGCCTGCGTCCCGTTCCCGCGGGTGTTCCGGGCGAGCTGTACGTGGCGGGCGCGCAGCTCGCCGACGGCTATCACGGCCGTACCGAGCTCACCGCCGAACGTTTCGTCGCCGACCCCTTCGGCGCGGGCGAGCGCCTGTACCGCACCGGCGATCTGGTCACCTGGCGCACCGGCGCCGACGGTCCGGCGCTGCATTACCTCGGCCGCACCGACTTGCAGGTGAAACTGCGCGGTCTGCGCATCGAACCGGCCGAAATCGAAGCCGCGATCGCCTCGGTTCCCGGCGTCAGCCGCGTCGCCGTCCTGGTTCGCTCGGACGAAGGCCGGACCGATCAGCTCGTCGCCTACGTCGTCCGTGCTGCCGAGACACCCGAGGTCGTCGTCGGCGACTTCGGCCCCATCGCCGGCGGCGCCGATTCCACGGGAGGCGACGCGGTCCGTGCTGTCGACGTCGCGCCGGCTGTTCCGCGACCCGACTCGTCGGCGGCGCCCACCACCGCCGACTTCGACGCAGCGATCGCGGCGACCCTGCCCTCCTACATGGTCCCGGGTGCCTACGTCTTCCTCGACGAGTTGCCCGTGAATGCTTCCGGCAAGCTCGATCGCCGGGCACTCCCCGCGCCGGAGTCGCGGCAGCTCGACTACCGCGAGCCCGCCACCGCCACCGAGCGGATCGTCGCCGCGACGTTCGCCGGGGTGCTCGACCTCGACCGGGTCGGTGCGGGCGACGACTTCTTCGCCCTCGGGGGCAACTCGCTGCTGGCGACCCAGGTGGCGGCCCGGCTCGGTGCCGCGCTGGATGCGCGGGTACCGGTGCGCGAGCTGTTCGAGGCGAGCACCGTCGACGGACTCGCCGTGCGGCTGGACGCGCTGCGCGGCACCGGCAGCAGGCGTGGACCGGTGGCGGGCCAACGGCCGCAGCGGATCCCGCTCTCGCCCGCCCAGCAGCGGATGTGGTTCCTGCACCGCTTCGATCCGGACTCCGCCGCGTACCACATCCCGGTCGCGATCCGGCTCAGCGGCGAGCTGGATACGACCGCGCTGCGCGGCGCCCTGGGCGATCTGATCGCCCGGCACGAGACATTGCGCACCACCTATCCCGAATTCGACGGGCAGGCGACACAACTCGTCGGTCCGGCGTTCGTGCCCGAGCTCGCCGTCGTCGACGTGGCTGCGGATGACGTGCCCGCGACGGTGGTGTCGGTCCTCGCCGGCGGTTTCGACATCACCCGCGAGGTGCCGGTGCGCGCCGCACTGCTGCGGGTAGCGGCGACCGAACACGTGCTGGTGCTCGTTGTGCATCACATCGCGGCCGACGGCTGGTCGATGGGGCCGCTGACCCGGGATCTGGTGGCCGCCTACGCCGCCCGTGCGGCGGGTGCGCAGCCCCGGCTGCCCGCGCTGGCTGTGCACTACGCCGACTACGCGCTGTGGCAGACCGAGGGGCTCGGCAGTGCCGACGACCCGGACGCGCCGCTGGCCCGCCAGCTCGACTACTGGACGCGCCGGCTCGCGGGATTGCCCGATGTCCTGACGCTGCCCGCCGACCGGCGCAGGCCGCTGATCGCCTCCAACCGGGGCGCCACCTTCACCACCGCCCTCGGCGCCGACTTGCATCGCGGGATCGAGGAGCTGGCTCGTGCGCACCGCGCCACTCCGTTCATGGTGCTGCACGCGGGCCTCTCGGTGCTGCTCGCGCGGCTCTCGGCCGGTGCCGACGTCGTCGTCGGCACACCCGTGGCCGGGCGCGGGCATCGCGAACTCGACGACATCGTCGGCATGTTCGTCAACACGCTCGTGCTCCGTGCGCAGGTGCGCGCGGGCGCGCGTTTCAGCGACTTCCTCGACGAGGTCCGTGCCGGCGATCTCGATGCCTTCGACAATGCCGACGTGCCGTTCGAGAGCCTCGTCGACGCATTGAATCCGGCGCGCTCACAGGGGTATTCACCGCTGTACCAGGTCTCCCTGGCGTTGCAGAACCAGCGCAGGACCGCCTTCGAATTGCCGGGCCTGACGCTGTCGGGGCTGACCCTGCCGGATGCGCCGATCGAAGTGGATCTGGACTTCACCTTCGTCGACCGTTTCGCGCCCGACGGTGCGCCCGACGGTCTCGACCTCGAACTGCGCTACGCCACCGATCTGTTCGACGCCGACACCGTCGCGACCATGGTCGGGATGCTCGATCGGGTGCTGCGGGACGCGGTCAGCGCCCCCGGCACCGCGGTCGGCGACCTCGCCTTGCTCGCCGACCCCGCCGCGGCCACACTGCCGGCGCTGCACCACGGAGACGTGGTGCCGCTCGACCGCGCACTCGCGGACCTGGGCCTGCGCGCCCCGCTCGCCGCCCACCTGCTCGATGCCGCGGCCGCGCGAGCGCCACACGCCGTGGCGGCGATCTTCGAAGGTGCCGAGATCACCTACGGCGCGCTCGCTGCCAGGGCGAACCGGGTGGCGCGCAGGTTGATCGACTGCGGTGTCGGGCCGGAAACACCGGTGGCCGTCGCTGTTCCGCGCAGCATCGAACTGCTGGTGGTGCTGCACGGTGTACTCGCCGCCGGTGGCGTGTACGTGCCGATCGATGCGGGCCAGCCCGCCGAACGCATCGGGCAGGTGCTGGCGACCGCGACCCCGCGACTCGTCGTCGTCGCGGCGGCCGGTGACCTCGACCATGTGGACAGCGGCATCCGATCCGCCACGGCCTCGGTGCATTTCGCCGCCGCGTCGCGATCCGGGGTCCCGGTCCTCACCGTCGGCCAGCTCGAGGACGTAGCGCAGGACACTGTGGCAGCCGGCCCGGTCACCGACCTCGAACGCCTGGCGCCGCTGCATCCCGAGCACCCGGCGTACGTGCTGTTCACGTCCGGCTCCACCGGTACGCCGAAGGGCGTGCTGATCTCGCACCGCGCCGTGGTCAACGAGATCTGCTGGCTGCGTGGCGAATACGACATGACATCAGCTGATCGCTTCCTGCAGCGCGCGCCCCTCACCTTCGACGTCTCGCTCTGGGAACTGCTGGCCCCCGCGCTGCTCGGCGCCCCGCTGGTGCTGCTGCGCCCGGGCGGTCACCTCGACCTGCAATATCAGGCGACAGTGGTGCGCGAGCAGGGCGTCACCATCATGGAGATCGTGCCGTCGGTGCTGGCCGCGATGCTCGCCGAAGGGCTCGGCGACGCGCTGAGCGGGCTGCGCATGCTGCACGTGGGTGGCGAGGAACTGCCCGCGCCACTGGCGGCCACCGTCCTCGCCACGATCCCCGGCGAACTGCACAACACCTACGGCCCCACCGAAGTGGCGATCACCAGCACGTTCCAGCGGATCACCGCGCCGGTCGAGCAGACCGAGCTGCCCATCGGCAGGCCGACCTGGAACGTGCGCGCCTACGTCCTCGACGAGCGCCTGCACCCGGTGCCCGGCGGTGTCGCGGGCGAGCTGTATCTCGCGGGTGACCAGCTGGCCCGCGGCTACCTCGGCAGGCCGGACCTGACCGCCGACCGCTTCGTCGCCGACCCGTTCGGGGCCGACGGAACCCGCATGTACCGCACGGGTGACCTCGTCCGCCGCGATCGCGACGGTGCGCTGGTCTACTTGGGCCGCAACGATTTCCAGGTGAAGATCCGTGGACTGCGGATCGAGCTGGGCGAGGTCGAGGCCGCGCTCGGCGACGCACCCGGCGTCACCCACGCGACCGTGCTGCCCGCCACCGACGATGCCGGTCGGCAGTGTCTGGTCGGGTATGTGGCGGGGGAGGTGGACAGCGTGGCGGTGCGTGCCCACGTCGCGGGCCGGGTGCCCGCGTACATGGTGCCCTCGCACCTGGTCGTGCTCGACACCGTGCCGCTCAACTCGGCGGGCAAACTGGATCGGGCCGCGCTGCCCGCCGCCGACCTGTCCGTCACCACCGAATACGTGGCGCCGCGACCGGGTGCGCAGACCGCGCTCGCCGGTGTGATCGGCGAATTGCTCGGGCTGGCGCGCATCGGCGCCAACGACGACTTCTTCGCTGTCGGCGGTAACTCGCTGCTCGCCATGCGTCTGGTCGCCCGGGCCAATGCGGCCCTCGGCAGTGCGCTGGACGTGCGCGATGTGTTCGACGCCCCGACCGTCGCCGGACTCGCCGAGCGTGCGGGCGTCGGCCACGAGCAGTCGCCGCCGCTGACCGTGGTGCGACCGCGCCCGGACCGAATCCCGTTGTCGCTGGCTCAGACTCGCCTGTGGTTGCTGAACCGGATCGATCCCGAATCGGCCGTCTACACGCTGCCGATCGCGTTGCGTCTGACCGGCGACCTCGACACCGGCGCCCTGTGGGCGGCGCTGGCCGATGTCCTCGACCGACACGAATCACTGCGCACCATTTTTCCCGAGGACGCCGACGGCCCGACCCAGGTGGTCCTTCCCACCGACGCGGTGCTGCCCGCTGCCGTCGTGCGCGAGGTGGCCGAGGGTGAGCTGGTTGCTGCGGTGCGCTCGATCATCGGCCAGGGTTACGACCTGACCACTCAGTCGCCTCTGCGCGCCGCGCTGCTGCGCCGCGAAACGCGGGTCGAAACTGTGGACCGCCGACCCGTGGCCGGCGATGCCACGCCGCGTCTCGCGGCCGTGAATTCCGTGGGTTCGCGGGAGCCAGAGCACGTGCTGGTGCTCGCCGTGCATCACATCGCCGCCGATGGTGTGTCGACGACGCCGCTGGCGCGGGACCTCGTCGCCGCCTATGCCGCGCGCGCCGCGGGGATCGCTCCGGTATGGGAGCCGTTGCCGGTGCAGTATCCGGACTTCACCCTGTGGCAGCGTGCCGTGCTCGGCGACGCGGCCGACCCGCAGTCGCGGCTGGCGCGACAGTCGGCGCACTGGCGTGACGAATTGGCCGGGATCGCACCGGTTCTCGAACTGGCGACGGATCGGCCTCGGCCCACCGTCCGCACGGGTGCGGGTGGAGCCGTCGGGTTCGAGGTGCCCACCGATGTCGTGGCGGGGATCGAGGCGCTGGCCCGCCGCCACGGGGTGTCCACCTTCATGGTGGTGCACGCGGCGTTCGCGGTGCTGCTGTCCCGTCAGGGCGGCGGCGCGGATGTGCTCGTCGGCACGCCGGTCGCCGGGCGGGCCGATGCCGCGCTCGACGACCTGGTCGGCATGTTCGTCAACACCCTCGTGTTGCGGACCGCGGTCGATTCCGGTGCCGGGTTCGGTGAACTACTGGCCGAGGTGCGGGCCGCTGATCTGCGCGCCTTCGCACACGCCGACCTGCCGTTCGAGCAACTCGTCGACGAGCTGAATCCGGTGCGCTCCACGGCGTATTCGCCGATCGTGCAGGTGATGCTCGCGTTCGAGCATCGCGAGGACACCATCATCGAGCTGCCCGGGCTGCGGATCGACGAGTTCGCTCTGGACGCGGCGACCACCCAGTTCGATCTGTCGCTGGCGATCAACGAGATCATCGGCGCCACAGGCGAACCCGGCATGCGCGGGTGGTTGCGCTACGCCACCGATCTGTTCGACGCCGACACGGTGGCGTCGTTCGGTGCGCGGTTCGTGCGGGTGCTGAGCGCGGTCGTCGCCGACGACAGCATCGCGGTCGGCGAGATCGATCTGCTGGATGCCGCCGAGTCCGCCCAGCTCGCGGCGTGGAACGACACCGCCGCCCCGCTCGACGCCGGCGCGACGCTGGTCTCGATGTTCGCCGCGCAGGCCGCGCGGACCCCCGACGCGATCGCCCTGGAGTTCGAGGGGCAGCGGATCACCTATGGCGAGTTCGCGATTCGTGTCGCCCGCCTGGCGCGTTGGCTGATCGCCGAGCAGGTCGGTCCCGGCGCGGTCGTCGGTGTCGGGCTGCGGCGCGGCATCGATCTCCTGGTTGCCCTCTACGCGGTCCAGGCTGCTGGCGCCGCCTATCTGCCGCTGGATCCGGACCACCCGGCCGACCGGATCGCCGACGTCCTGGCGACCGCGGCCCCGGTGTGTGTGCTGGCCGCCGCCGATTTCCCCGAAACCGGCGCTCGCACCGCCGCGCACGTCGAGCCCGACAGCCGGTCGGTCGAATCCGCTACGCAGGCGTCCGAATCCGGCACCGAGACCGGCATTCGTCTTGTCGAGCCCGGCACGCTCGACCTGTCCGGGTTCGCTGTCGACCCGGTGACCGATGCCGACCGGATCCGGCCATTGCGTGCAGCGGACCTGGCGTATGTGCTGTTCACGTCCGGCTCGACCGGGAAGCCCAAGGGTGTCGCGGTTACCCATACCGCGATCGTGAATCGCCTGGTGTGGATGCAGGATGCCTACCGGCTCGACGCGGCCGACACCGTGCTGCAGAAGACGCCGATCACCTTCGATGTCTCGGTGTGGGAACTGTTCTGGCCCTTGCAGATCGGTGCCGCCTTGGTGATCGCGCGGCCCGACGGGCACCGTGACCCCGCCTACCTGGCCGAGGTCATCACCCGCACCGGTGTCGGCGTCGCGCACTTCGTGCCGTCGATGCTGGCGGCGTTCCTCGCCGAACCGCGTGCCGCCGACTGTGTTTCGCTGCGGCAGGTGTTCGCCTCCGGTGAGGCGCTGCCCGCGGCCGACGCCCAGCGCCTGCGCGCGCTGGTTCCCGGTGTCGCCGTGCACAATCTGTACGGACCCACCGAGGCCGCGGTCGACGTGAGCTTCCACGAGGTCACCGACACCGACACGGTTACGGTGCCGATCGGTGCCCCGGTCGCCAACACCGCCCTGCACGTGCTCGATACCCGTTTGCGGCCCGTTCCCGTCGGCACACCGGGTGAGCTGTATCTAGCCGGCGTCCAACTGGCCCGCGGCTACCTCGCCCGACCGGACCTGTCCGCCGACCGCTTCGTCGCCAACCCCCTCGGCGCCCCCGGCGACCGCATGTACCGCACCGGCGACCTCGTGGTCCGCACTCGCTCGGGTGAACTGGAATACCTGGGCCGCACCGACTTCCAGGTGAAACTGCGCGGCCTGCGCATCGAACTCGGTGAAATCGAGGCAGTTCTCACCGGTCTCGACATCATCGAACGGGCGGTGGTCACCGTCCGTGACGACGGCACCGGCGACTACCTCACCGCCTACCTGCTCGGTGTCCCGGGGCTGGATCTCGACGTGGTGAAAACCGCGCTTCAGCAGGCACTTCCGGCCTACATGGTGCCGAGCGCGTTCGTCGTGCTCCCTGAGTTCCCGGTCAATTCCTCGGGCAAGCTCGATCGGCGGGCGCTGCCCGCGCCCGAGCTGGTCGCTCGTGAATTCCGTGCTCCGGCCACGCCGTCGGAGCAGTTGGTGGCCGGGGTCGTCGCCGAGGTGCTCGGTGTCGAACTGGTCGGTGCCGAGGACGATTTCTTCGATCTGGGCGGCAACTCGCTGATCGCGACCCGGGTCGCGGCGCGGCTCGGGGCGGCGTTGAACCGGCAGGTGCCCGTGGCGCGGATCTTCGAGACGCCGGTGGTGGCCGCGTTGGCGGCCGCGCTCGACGCCGAGCGCGGCGCGGCGCGACTGGCGCTGGTGGCGGGGGAGCGGCCCGCTTCGATCCCGCTGTCGCCCGCCCAGCAGCGCATGTGGTTCCTCAACCGGTTCGATCCGGATTCGGCCGGCTACAACGTGCCGATCGCGGTGCGACTCGGTGGCGCGCTCGATCTCGACGCGCTCGCCGCCGCGGTGGACGATCTCATCGGCCGGCACGAAGTACTGCGCACCTATTACCCCGAGACCGCCGAAGGTCCGGTACAGCAGATCCTGTCCGCCGCCGAAGCCGGTGTGGCTCTGCGGGTTCAGTACCTCGCGCCCGCGGAGGTCGTGGCTGCCGTGACGGCGCTGGCCGCCACCGCCTTCGATGTCACGGCGGGTGTGCCGTGGCGGGTGGTGCTGTATCGGATCAGCGCCGACGAGGCTGTGCTCGCCATGGTCGTGCACCACATCAGCGCCGACGGTTCGTCGATGCCGCCTCTGGTGCGCGACCTGATGACCGCCTACCTCGCACGACGCGACGGTGCGGCACCGCGGTGGACGCCGCTGCCGGTGCAGTACGCCGACTACGCGCTGTGGCAGCGCGCGCTGCTCGGCGACGAAGCCGATCCCGACTCGGTGGCCGCCCGCCAGCTCGACTTCTGGCGCGGCGAACTCGCCGACCTCCCCGATGAGCTCGCGTTGCCGCTGGACCGCCCGCGCCCGGCGGTGCGGACCCTCGCCGGTGGGACCGTGCCGGTGACCCTGGACGCGGGCACCCACGCCCGGCTCGGCGCGCTGGCCAGGGAGTCCGGAGCAACGCTGTTCATGGTCGTGCACACCGCGTTCGCGGCGCTGCTCGGTCGCCTCTCGGGCAGTGCGGACATCACCGTCGGCACCCCGGTCGCCGGGCGCGGCGAGGCCGCACTCGAGGACCTGATCGGCATGTTCGTGAACACGCTGGTCTTCCGGACCCGCCTGCGGGCGGGAGAGTCGTTCCAGCAGTTGCTGATTCGCCAGCGCGCGACCGACCTCGCCGTCTACGCCCATGCCGAGGTGCCGTTCGAACGTCTCGTCGAGGTGCTCGATCCGACCCGCTCCACCGCCCGGCATCCGCTGTTCCAGGTCGGCTTCTCGTTCCAGAACTTCGAGCGTGCCGAGCTGGCCCTGCCCGGGATCACCGTGTCGGGGCTGGACACCGAGAACGAGCTGTCGCAGTTCGATCTGCACCTCATCGTCAGCGACGAGTACGCGGGCGACGGCGCGGCCGCGGGCGTCACCGGCGTCCTCACCTACGCCCACGACGTGTTCGACACCGAGACCGCGGTGGCGATCGCCGGACGGCTCGAACGCCTGCTCACCGCTGTCGCCGCCTCGCCGCGCACACCGCTGGATTCCGTCGAGGTGCTCGAACCGGTCGAGCGCACCCGCATCCTCACCGAGTGGAATGCCACCACCCACGAGATCGACAGCGCCGCCACGCTACTCACCCCGTTCCGTGCGCGGGTTCGGGCGACCCCCGACGCGACAGCTCTCGTGTTCGAGGACACGGCCCTGACCTACGCCGAACTCGATATTCAGATCAACCGCCTGGCCCGGTACCTGATCGAGGAAGGTGTCGGCCCCGACACACTGGTGGGGCTCGCCATCCGGCGCTCCACCGAACTCGTCGTCGCCCTGTACGCGGTCCTGTCCGCGGGCGGCGCCTATGTGCCGATCGACCCGGACCACCCGGCCGAACGGATCGCCCAGATCCTCGACACCGCGCGGCCACACCTCGTCCTCACCACCGTCGCAGCCGAATTCGACAGGCAGGCACCGGCTGTCCGGCCGACCAGGGTTGTAGCGCTCGATGACGTCGACACCGCCCGCTACCCTGGTCATCCGGTCGCCGAGTCCGAACTTCTCGCCCCTGTGCGGGATTCGAACCTCGCCTACGTGCTGTTCACCTCCGGCTCGACGGGCAAGCCCAAGGGCGTGGCGATGAGTCGTGCCGGAGTTCGCAATCAGATCGCCTGGCTGATCGAGCAGTACCAGATCGACAGCGACGATGTGTACCTGCAGAAGTCCGTGGCCGGGTTCGACTTGTCGGTCTGGGGCTTCTTCGCACCGCTCGCGGCGGGCGCGACCCTGGTGCTCGCTACCCCGGACGGTCACCGCGACCCGCAGTACCTCGCCGAACTGGTGGCCGCGTGGCGGATCACCGTCGTCGACTTCGTGCCGTCGATGCTTGCGATGTTCGCCGCGCACGCCGACGCCCAGCAGCTGACGAGTCTGCGGCTCGTCCTCGCGATCGGTGAAGCGCTCACCCCGGAGACGGTCGGCACGCTGCGTGCGAAATCGCCCGCGGCGGTGCACAACCTGTACGGGCCGACCGAGGCTGCCGTGTCGGTGACGGCGTGGCCCGCCGACGGTGCGACCGGGCAGACGGTGCCCATCGGTGTGCCCGCATGGAATTCGCGCGTGTACGTGCTCGACGAACGACTGCGCCCGGTCGCCCCGGGGGTCGCCGGTGAGCTGTATCTGGCGGGGGAACAGCTCGCTCGCGGGTACCTCGGCCGCGCCGACCTCACGGCGGACAGATTCGTCGCCGACCCGTTCGTCGGTGCGGACACTCGCGTCGGCGCGGACTCGGGTCTCGCCGCGCATGCCGTCGGTGACGGCCGCGACCACGGTCCCCGGGGCGCGCGCATGTATCGCACCGGAGACCTGGTGAAGTGGACTCGCGACGGTGTGCTGGTCTATCTGGCGCGCATCGACTTCCAGGTGAAGTTCCGTGGTCAGCGCATCGAGCTCGGGGAGATCGAAACCGCGCTCGGTGGTCTGGCCGGGGTCGGTCAGGCCGCGGCGGTGGTCTCGGCGAGTGCGACCGGTGACCAGCTCGTCGGCTATGTCGTGCCGACGCCGGGCGTCGCACTGGATCCGGCCGCCCTGCGGTCGGGCGTCGGCGCGGTGCTGCCGTCCTACATGGTGCCGTCGGTGATCGTGGTGCTCGACGCGTTCCCGCTCAACACCTCCGGCAAGCTCGACCGCAAGGCGCTGCCCGCACCGGAATTCGTGGCCAGGCCGTTCCGGGCGCCGGTCAGCACGGCGCAGCGGGCGGTGGCCGAGGTGTTCGGTGACGTGCTCGGGCGCGAGCGGGTCGGGCTCGACGACGACTTCTTCGAACTCGGCGGCAATTCCCTCATCGCGACCAGGGTCGCCGCCCGCCTCGGCGCGGTATTGTCGACGCGGGTGCCCGTGCGGACCCTGTTCGAAGCGACCACCGTGGCCGACTTGGCCGCCGCGCTCGCGACCACGGCCGGCAGCGGTGCGGGGATCGCGTTGACATCCGGCGAACGACCGGCCCGGATACCGCTGTCTGCCGCCCAGCAGCGCATGTGGCTGCTCAACCGCCTCGACCCCGAGTCCGCCGCGTACAACATCCCGATCGCGGTGCGGCTCACCGGCGATGTCGATGCGGGCGCGCTGGCCGCCGCGGTCACCGATGTGCTCGACCGGCACGAGGTGCTGCGCACGGCCTACCCTGCCGTCGACGGGATCGGGCACCAGGCGGTGTGGGAGTTCGTGCCGACGCCGGTGGTGGAGACCGTGGACCCCATCGCGGTACCGGCGATCGTCGCGGCCGAGATCGGGCGCGGATTCGATGTCACCGTCGCGCCGCCGGTGCGGGTGCGGGTATTGCGCTGTGCGGCGGACGAAGTCGTGTTGGTCGTGGTGATCCATCACATCAGCGCCGACGGGTTCTCCGCCGGGCCGCTCCTGCGTGACACCACCGCCGCCTACCTCGCCCGTCGCGCGGGCAGCGATCCCGGATGGGCGCCGCTGCCGGTGCAGTACGCCGATTACACGCTGTGGCAGCGTGCGGTGCTGGGCAGCGAAGACGATGCCGAGTCGGTCGCCGCACGGCAGCTGCGATTCTGGCGCACCGAGCTGGCCGGGCTGCCCGGGCCGCTCGAACTGCCCACCGACCGGCCGCGGCCCGCTGTCGCGTCGCATCGTGGCGCGAGCGTCGACACTGTGGTGCCGCAGCCGGTGTGGCAGCGGGTGGCGCGGTTGGCGCGTCGCGCCGACGTGAGCGAGTTCATGGTTGCCCACGCCGCGCTGGCCGCGTTGCTCGCGCGACTCGGTGGCGCCGGCGACATCGCGATCGGCACCCCGGTGGCGGGTCGCGGTGAGCAGGCCCTCGACGATCTCGTCGGCATGTTCGTCAACACGCTGGTGCTGCGTACCGGTGTCGACCCCGCCGCCTCGTTCAGCTCGCTGCTGCGCGAGACCCGGCGGGTGGATCTGGATGCCTTCGAGAACGCCCAGGTGCCGTTCGAACGGCTCGTCGACGTCCTCGACCCGACCCGCTCGACCGCGCACAGCCCGCTGTTCCAGGTGATGCTGGCCTTCCAGAACCTGGCCGCGAGCCCGGTCGAGGTGGTCCTGCCCGGCCTCACCGTGACCGGACTGGACGCCGACGCCGCCATCGCCAAGTTCGACCTGGACCTGGTCCTCGCCGACACCGCCGACGGTGGTTGCGCGGTGAGCCTGACCTACGCCACCGACCTGTTCGACGCCGAGACGGCCGCACGCATCGCCGACGGCTATGTGCGAATCCTCGACGCGGTCACGGCGAACCCGGATGGGGCGGTCGGCGATATCGACCTGCTCACCGACGGCGACCGCCGGATGCTCGAGAACTGGTGCGACACCGCGCATCCGGCCGTCGATGCGTGGCGGGTCGCGGCGACCTCGGATGCGCGGTCGCTGTCGGGCGATGTCGCTCACGCCGGCGCGATCGGCGTTCTGCCGACAGCGTTCGATCGCCGAGCCGCGGCGACACCGGACACTGTCGCGCTCATCGACGGTGACATCGTTGTCACCTACGCCGAATTCGCGGCTCGGGTGAACCGGCTCGCGCGCCATCTGATCGAACACGGTGTCGGGCCGGATCACGCGGTGGCGGTCGGAGTTCGGCGCTCGGCCGAGTTGCTGGTCGGCGTGTACGCGGTGCTGGCGGCGGGTGGCACCTACGTGCCGATCGATCCGGATCATCCGGCGGAGCGGATCACCCGCGTCCTGCGGATCGCCCAGCCGGTCTGCGTGCTGACCACCAGCGGGGATGCCACGGACCTCCCGCTGCGCGGGCACGAGGTGATCACGCTGGACACCGTCGATCTCGCGGATTTCCCGGCGGAGCCGATCGCCGATGCCGAGCGGGTGTCGCCGTTGCTCCCCGAGCACACCGCGTACGTGATCTTCACGTCCGGCTCGACCGGTCTGCCCAAGGGCGTCGGTGTTCCGCATCGCGCGGTCGTCCACCAGCTCGATTGGCTGGCACAGCAGTTCGGGTTCGCCGCCGGTGACACCGTGCTGCACAAGACGCCGATCACCTTCGACGCCTCGATCTGGGAGCTGTTGCTGCCGCAGCGGGTGGGCGCCCGCACTGTCATCGCCCGGCCCGGTGGGCACGGGGACCCGGCCTACCTGGCCGCACTGATCGCCGAACAGCACATCGACACAGTGCAATTCGCCCCGACACTGCTCGCGGCCTATGTGGCGCATGTGCAGGAGGCGGCCGCCGCGGGCAACAATCTCGCGGGTGCGACGCTGCGGCGGGTGTTCGCGGGTGGCGAGGCCTTGCCCGCCGCGCTGGCACAGCAGGTGCGTGCGCTGACCGGCGCGCAGGTGGTGAACCTCTACGGGCCGACCGAGACCACGGTGCAGGTGAGTGCGCACCGGGTGACCGATGACGATGTCGTCACGGTGCCGATCGGTGCGCCGGTGTGGAATTCGGGGCTCTACGTGCTCGACGCCAGGATGCGCCCGGTGCCGCCGGGGGTGACCGGCGAGCTGTATGTCGGTGGCGCGCAACTCGCACACGGGTACATCGGGGCCGCCGAACTCACCGCTGAGCGGTTCGTCCCGGACCCGTTCGGTGTGTCCGGTGCTCGGATGTATCGCACCGGCGATCTCGTTCGCCTGCGGGGAAACGGCACTCCGGCACTGGAATACGTCGGGCGTGCCGACCTGCAGGTGAAGCTCAACGGCCAGCGCATCGAACTCGGTGAGGTAGAAGCCGCGCTGCAGCGGCAGCCGGGGGTGGCGCAGGCCGCGGCCGCCGTGGTGTCCGGGGTCGGCGCAGATCGGCTTGTCGCCTACGTGGTGGCGTCGCGAAACCAGGAGTCCGACGGTGCCACTGCCGTCGGCGCCGGCCCCGGTGCCCGAGTGGGCGCGGCGGCCGATTCCGCGATGGCACAGGGTAGCTCGGTATTCGACACCGCGGTGCTACGGACGGCGCTGGCCACGGAACTACCCGGCTACCTGGTGCCCTCCGTGGTACTCGAGCTGGACGCGTTGCCGGTCAACACCTCCGGCAAACTCGACCGCGGCGCACTGCCGCGCCCGGAACTGCGCCAAGCGACCTATCGGGCGCCGATCACCGGGACCGAGCAGCTCGTCGCGGGCGCGTTCGCCCGGGTACTCGGACTCGACCGCATCGGCATGGACGACAACTTCTTCGACCTCGGCGGCAACTCCCTCACCGCGGTCCAGCTGTCGTCTCGACTGAGCGAAGCACTGGGCAGCCCGGTGCCGGTGGCGTGGTTCTTCACCGACCCCACGCCCGCGGTCGTCGTGGAACGGCTACGCGCCGACGATGATTCGGGCGATGACGCGTTCGCGGTCCTGCTCCCGCTGCGCGCGGGCGGCAGCGGCGCGCCGCTGTTCTGCATCCACCCCGTCGGCGGTGTGTCCTGGTCGTTCGCCGGCCTGACCCGCCATCTCGACCCGCAGCGCCCGATCTACGGGTTGCAGTCGCCCGCGCTCACCGCCGGCGAACCGCTGCCCGCGACGATCGAGGACTGGGCGCGCCGCTACATCGCCGCCATCCGCGAGGTGCAGCCGGAAGGGCCGTACCACCTGCTCGGCTGGTCGCTGGGCGGGCTGCTGGCCCACGCCGTCGCCACCGGCCTGCAAGCCGACGGCGAACAGGTGGCACAGCTGGCCATGATGGACAGCTGGCTCGGCGACGGACCGGAACAGACTCCGATGCCCACCGTCGGCGACCTGCTCGGCGGGCTCGCCGGTGACGATCTCGCGTTCGACACCGACGGTCTCGCCGCCGCGGCCGCGGGTATCGGCGGACCACTGGCGGCACTCGATCGCGACCGCATCGCCCGCATCATCGACGCTGCCACGGCCTCGATGCGGATGGTCGACGAATACCGGCCACGTCGCTTCGGCGGCGACCTCGTCTACTTCGCCGCCACCGTCGACGATCCGAGCGGTTCGCGCGGCGCGGCGAGTTGGGCCACCGCCGTCGACGGCACGGTCCACCGGCACGGCATTCCCGCCACGCACTGGGCGATGGCGGGTGAGGCGGCGCTGGCCCGGATCGCGGACGTTCTCGACGGGAGCGGATCCGATACGCGCGGGTTCGCCGGCGAGGACCCGGCGACGAGGGCCGATGCGCGGGCGGGGGCGATGGGCGCATAGAATCGCGGAGCCGGCCGTCGTGCCTGCTGCCTGCACAATGAGGCATTACGCGCACGTCGCCAGCTCCCGTTCGAGAGGTTGAGGAACCATGCCAGCACAGCCGTCCGGTGGGATCGGGTGACGAAGCCGAAGTTGACCGAGTCGAATACCGAATCCGCTGACGATGTCTCCACCGGGGGAGTGCGCCGCACCGTGCTTCCCGGTGGCCTTCGCGTGGTCACCGAACACGTGCCCGGCGTGCGCTCCGCCTCCATCGGGGTGTGGGTAGGCGTCGGTTCGCGCGACGAGGGCCCCACCGTGGCCGGCGCCGCGCACTTCCTCGAACACCTGCTGTTCAAGGCGACGCCCACGCGCACCGCCCTCGACATCGCGCAGTCCATGGACGCGGTCGGCGGTGAGCTCAACGCGTTCACCGCCAAGGAACAGACCTGCTACTACGCCCACGTCATCGACGAGGACCTGCCGCTCGCGGTGGACCTCGTCTCGGATGTGGTGCTCAACGGTCTGTGCCGCGCGATCGACGTCGACGTGGAGCGCCAGGTGGTCCTGGAAGAGATCGCGATGCGCGACGACGACCCCGAAGACCTGGTCGCCGACTCCTTCCTCACCGCCATGTTCGGCGACCACCCGATCGGGCGCCCGGTGATCGGCAGCGTCGAATCCATCGAGAACATGCAGGCAACCCAGCTGCGCGGCTTCCATCAGCGCCGCTACCGGCCCGAGCGCATGGTCGTCGCGGTGGCGGGCAACGTGGAGCACGAACGCGTCGTGGAACTGGTGCACCGCGCGTTCGGGCCACACCTGGACACCGCCGCCGAGCCCGCGCCGCGCCGCGAAGGGAGGTTCCGCGCGCAGGGCGCACCCGGCCTGATCAGGATCAACCGCGACAGCGAACAGACCCACCTCGCCTTCGGCGTGCGGGCGTTCGGCAGGCACGAAGGTCAACAGCGCTGGCCGCTGTCGATCCTCAACACCATCGTCGGCGGCGGTCTGAGTTCGCGCCTGTTCCAGCGCATCCGGGAAGAACGTGGCCTGGCCTACTCGGTGTACTCGAGCGTCGACACCTTCGCCGACACCGGCGCGTTCTCGGTCTCGCTCGGCTGCCAGCCCGAAAACCTCGGCCAGGTCGCGATATTGGCACGCGGCGTGCTCGACGAAGTCGCTGCCAACGGTGTCACCGATGCCGAATGCGCCAGGGCCAAGGGCTCTTTGCGCGGCGGACTGGTCTTGGGCCTCGAGGACTCGGCCTCGCGGATGAACCGCATCGGCCGCAGCGAACTCAGCTACGGCAACCACCGCAGCGTCTCGGCGACGCTGGCGCGCATCGACGCCGTCACCACTGACGAGGTCAGCGAGATCGCCCGAACCCTGCTCGCCCGTCCTTACGGTGCCGCGGTGTCGGGCCCGTACCAGCGCACCCGCGATCTGCCCGCCTCGGTGCGAAAGCTCGTCGAACGCTGAGCGATTCGGCTCCCGCTGTCCGGGCGATCAGCGCAAGGACCGCTCGTCGCGGTGGGTGGCATCCGCGTCCACGCGGTTGGCGGCGTCGACGATCGAGGGGAGCAGGCCGGGCAGGGCGTGCTCCACGGCGTCGGTGCGCAGTGTCTGGAAGGTCTGACCGTCGATGGTGAGCCGTTCGATCAGGCCCGCTTCGCGCAGGATCTTGAAGTGGTGGGTCGCGGTGGATTTGTTGATCGCGTCGTAGAGCGCCGCACAGCGGACGGGGGCGGCCGCGTTGCTCAGCCGACGGACCATCTCCAGGCGGACGGGGTCGTGGAGGGCGCCGAGGACGGTGGGGAGCGCGGCCACGGGTATGGTCGGCGCCGGGGTCAGATCTTTAGCCTGTGTCATGAGTTACCTCACTCGGGGGTTTGATAGTCATCATACTCGGCGTAGCCTGATCATCGTTCGATGGTTATCAAACTCTGCTGATGGGGGCTGCTGTGGCAGCGACAACGATGGCGCCGGTCGAGGCCGGGCAGCGCTGGGCGTACGGGCTAGTCCTGGCCGCGAGCGCGGTGGCGCTCGGGGTTTCCGGGGCGCCCGCTCCGCTCTACGGGATCTATGAGACCGAGTGGCATCTGTCCCCGCTGACCACGACCATGGTCTTCGCCGTCTATGCCTTCGCGGCGCTCGGCGCGGTGCTGGTCTCCGGCCGGATCTCCGATGTGGTCGGCCGCAAGCCGGTGATGATCGGCGCCTTCGCCACCATGATCCTCGGGCTGGTCGTCTTCCTGCTCGCCGATTCGGTGCCGATGTTGTTGCTGGCCAGGGCATTGCACGGGGCAGCCGTCGGCGCCACCGTCGTCGCGGGCGCGGCGGCGCTGCTGGATCTGCGGCCCGAGCGTGGTGCGCGATCCGGGCAGCTCAGTGGCGTGGCGTTCAACGTCGGCATCGCGGTGGCGGTCCTCGGCACCGCGGTCCTGGCGCAGTACGCGCCCTCGCCGCTGCGCACGCCGTACGTCGTGATCGCCGCGGTGTGCCTCGCCGCGGGGGCGGGCATCCTCGCGCTGCGTGAACCACACACCGCTCGCGTGAAGGCGCGCATCACCATCGCGAAACCGTCTGTCCCGCACGAGATCAGGGCCGACTTCTGGTTCTCCGCGATCGGCGTGATGGCCGCCTGGTCGGTGCTGGGCGTGCTGCTGTCGCTGTACCCGTCGCTGGCCGCGGCGGAGACCGGCATGCACAACCTGGTGTTCGGCGGCGTCGTCGTCGCGAGCACCGCGCTGTCCGCGGCCCTGGCGCAGCTGTTCGCCACCCGCATCCCGGCCCGGCGCGCCGCGGTGATCGGCGACCTCGGCATGGCCGCGTCGCTGCTGGCCACCATCCCGGCGCTGGCCACGAAACAGCCCGCCGTCGTGATCGTGGCGGGCCTGGTGCTCGGCGCCACGTTCGGGCTCGGATTCGGCGGCTCGCTGCGGCACCTCGCCGAAGTGGTTCCGCACGATCGCCGCGGCGAAACCATGTCGGCCTACTACCTGCTGGCCTATTCGGCGATGGCGCTGCCGACCCTCGCGGCGGGCTGGGCGGCGACGACCTGGGGGATCGCGACGGTGTTCCCGTGGTTCATCGTGATCGTCTCGGTGGCGTGTGTCTGCGCCGCGCTGCTCGGACTGCGCGGGACCAGGGCCGCCACGCGAACGGCGTAGAACGCAGGCCGGTCCCGAGGGAATCGGGACCGGCCTGGGCACTCACTCGGGCCAACCGCCGTACGGAACGGTGATCAGTTCCAGGAAGTGGCCGTTGGGGTCGAGGAAATAGACACCGCGACCACCGTCGTTGTGATTGATCTCGTTGACCCCGTGTTGCTGCGGGTCGGCCCAATGGTCCAGCTTGTAGCGCTGGATCTTGGCGTAGGCCGCGTCGAACTCGGCCTCGGAGACCAGGAACGCGTAGTGCTGCGGCTGGATCTCGGAAACGAAGGGCGGGACCTTGGCGAAATCGAAGGCCGCACCGTGATCGAGGGCGATCGGAATGAACGGCCCCCACTCTTTTCCTACGTCCAACCCGAGGATGTCCGCCCAGAACTCGGCGGTCTCCCGATTATCGCGGCATCCGACAATGGTGTGATTGAACTGCACTGACAGGGGATTTCTCCTTGTTCGTGATGGCGCCGACCCTGGGCACGGTACGAGGCGGCCGACAGGAGCACCATCACCGAGATCGAGGTTAGCGACAGATCCCGGAACCTGTAAAGGGCACTCGCGGTAGCGTCGCGAGCATGAAGATTCGTGGAGCCGTTCTGGAACGGATCGCCGATCCGGCGCCGTTCGCCGATTCGCAGCCCATCACGGTGTGTGACCTGGAATTGGCCGAACCGGGTCGGGGCGAACTGCTGGTGCGCATCGAAGCGGCCGGCCTGTGCCATTCGGATCTGTCTGTGGTGGACGGCAATCGGGTGCGTCCGGTGCCCATGCTGCTCGGCCACGAAGCCGCCGGCATCGTCGAATCGGTGGGCGCCGGCGTCACCGATGTGGCCCCTGGGCAGCGGGTCGTGATGACGTTCCTGCCGCGCTGCGGCGACTGCGCGGGCTGTGCGAGCAACGGACGCACGCCGTGCGGGCCGGGCAGTGTGGCCAACAACGCGGGCGAACTGCTCGGCGGCGGGCGACGGCTGACCCGCGACGGCGAGGTGGTGCAGCACCATCTCGGCGTCTCCGGCTTCGCCACGCACGCGGTGGTGGACCGGCGCTCGGTCGTCCCGGTCGACGACGACGTGCCGCCCGAAGTGGCGGCGGTGCTCGGCTGCGCGGTGCTCACCGGCGGCGGCGCTTTGCTCAACGCCGCGAAACCCGGTGCGGGCGACCGGATCATGGTGGTCGGGCTCGGTGGCGTCGGGATGGCGGCGGTGCTCGTCGCGGTATCGCTCGGTCTCGGTGAGGTGATCGCCGTCGACACGGTTCCCGAAAAGCTCTCGCTGGCCCGCGAATTCGGTGCGACCGTGGCCTGCACGCCGGGCGAGGTCGCCGAGCAGGGCGTGCAGGCCGACGTGGTGATCGAAGCGGCGGGCAACGTCCGCGCGTTCGAAACCGCCGTCGCCGCAACAGTACCCGGTGGCGTCACCGTGACGGTGGGCCTGCCGGCCCCGACCGCCACCGCCACCATCTCGCCACTGGCGCTGGTGGCACAGGGCCGCACCATCATCGGCAGCTACCTCGGCTCGGCTGTTCCCGACCGTGACATCCCCGAATACGTGCGGCGGTGGCGCGAGGGCAAGCTGCCGCTGGAACGGCTCGTCTCGGCTCGCATCGGACTCGACCAGGTGAACCAGGCGATGGACGATCTCGCGGCGGGCGCGGCGCTACGACAGGTGATCGTCTTCGACTGACGCCTCGGCCTGCCCGATGGTGTGAGGTCGGCGCCGAGGTCCCACGGGCTGCTCGATAGGCTTCGACGAGCAAGCTGAGTCGAGGACGAGGAGATGCGGTGACCATTCGGGTCGGAGTGCTCGGAGCACGCGGCAAGGTCGGGCAGGCGATCTGCGCGGCGGTGGAGGCGGCGCCCGATCTGGAGCTGGTGGCGCAGGTCGACAAGGGTGACGCGCTCGAGACGTTCACCGAGGCGGACACCCAGGTGGTCGTCGATTTCACCCACCCCGATGTGGTGATGGGCAACCTGAAGTTCCTGATCGAGAACGGCATCCACGCCGTCGTCGGCACCACCGGCTTCGACGAGGGGCGCCTCGCCGACGTGCGCGGGCAGCTGGCGCAGCGGCCCGAGGTGGGCGTGCTGATCGCGCCGAACTTCGCCATCGGCGCTGTGCTGTCGATGCGTTTCGCCGAGCAGGCGGCGCGGTTCTTCGACTCGGTCGAGGTCATCGAGCTGCACCACCCGAACAAGGCCGACGCCCCCTCGGGCACCGCCTACCGCACCGCCGCGGTGATCGCCGCGGCTCGCGCCGAGGCCGGGGTGGGGATCAGCCCCGACGCCACCACCACCGAACTCGAGGGTGCCCGCGGCGCCGATGTCGACGGTGTGCGCGTGCATTCGGTGCGTCTGGCCGGGCTCGTCGCCCACCAGGAGGTGCTGTTCGGCACCCAGGGCGAGACCCTGACCATCCGCCACGACTCCATCGACCGGTCCTCGTTCGCACCGGGCGTGCTGCTCGGGGTGCGCGAGATCGCCGGACGGCCGGGTCTGACCGTCGGGCTCGACCCGTTCCTGGATCTGTGAGCGACTCCGGCGCGCAGCGACCCGATCGGCAGGTCCTGAAAACCGTTGCGGTCGTGGTGTTTCTGGTCATCGCGCTGCTGTTCTACTTCGTGCGGCTCGGCGGGCTCGCCATCGCCTACATCGCCGACGGCGGGTTCGCGGGTATCGCGATCGGCATCGGCATGCTGCTGCTGCCCGTCGTCGGTCTCTGGATCCTGTGGGCGACCTTGAGCGCGGCGTTCGCGCATCAACGGCTGGCCCGGCGTATCCACGAGGAAGGCCTGGAGGTCGACACCTCGCAACTGCCGCGCCGACCCTCGGGCCGGATCGAACGCGACGCGGCCGACGCCCTGTTCGCACAGATCAAGACCGAATGGGAAGCCGACCCGGACAACTGGCGCTCTTCCTACCGGCTGGCCCGCGCCTACGACTACGCAGGCGACCGGGGCCGCGCCCGCGACACCATGCGCCGCGCGGTGGCACTGGAAAAACTGGAACGCGACCCAGGAGAGTAGCGAGCCCATGGCCCGGTTGCTGATCATCCACCACACCCCCTCGCCGCACACCCAGGCGATGTTCGAAGCGGTCCTCGCCGGGGCGAGCGACCCGGAGATCGAGGGGGTCGAGGTGGTGCGCCGGGCCGCGCTGGCGGTGACCGCCGTCGACGTGCTCGACGCCGACGGCTACCTGCTCGGCACCCCGGCCAACCTCGGCTACATGAGCGGTGCCCTCAAACACGCCTTCGACACCATCTACTACCCGTGCCTCGACTCGACCGGCGGACGGCCCTACGGGCTCTACCTGCACGGCAACGAAGGCACCGAAGGCGCCGAGAGCAGCGTGGAGCGGATCACCACCGGTCTGGGCTGGCAGCGCGCCGCCGATACGGTCGTGGTCTCGGGACCGCCGAGCAAGGCCGATCTCGAGAAATGCTGGGAACTGGGCGCGACCATCGCCGCTGGTCTGATGGAATAGCTGATCGCGACAGCGGACCCGCCCCGAATTTTGGTGGGCTGACACGCGGGCTCGGGATGCGGTAGAACTCGACCGACGTGTTGCGGGCTGGCCGCGGTGGGTGTTCGAGGATGGGGAGTGGTCGGGTGAGCGAGTTGGCGCAGACGCGCACGGTGCGGCGGGTCGGACTGGTGGAGGACCACGAGTCCGTGGCGATCGGGCTGGCGGCCATGCTCGGCCCCGAACCTGACCTGGAACTGGTGGCGGTGGCGGAGTCCGTCGCCGGGCTGCTGGCCGAGACCACCGATCTCGATCTCGTCGTCCTCGATCTGCGCCTGCCCGACGGCTCGACGCCCGAGGACAATGTCACCGCGCTGCGTGAACGCGACATCGAGGTGCTGGTGTTCACCGGCGCCGACAACGCCTTCCTGGTCCGCTCCGCCGCCAAAGCGGGCGTGCTCGGGGTGCTGCGCAAGTCCGAGAGTGTGGCGACCGTGGTCGAGGCGGTGCGCCGGGCCGCGTCGGGGGAGCAGGTGGTGACCACCGACTGGGCCGCCGCCATCGACGGCGATCCGAAGCTCTCCGACGTCGGGCTCAGCCCGCGTCAGGAGGAAGTGCTGATGCTGTACGCCTCGGGTGAGAAGGCCTCGCGGGTGGCCCGGCTGACCGGTCTGTCGGAACAGACCGTCAACGACTACCTCGGCCGCATCCGGCAGAAGTACGCCGACGCGGGCCGACCCGCGCCCACCAAGACCGATCTGTACAAACGGGCCGTCGAGGACGGATGGCTGCCCGTGCCGGAAAGGCAGCAGCGCACGTGACCGATCTCGCGGTCGCGACGGCGCCCGCACCGGTCGGCGACGTCGAATTCTCGCGCGCGGCGACCGACCAGATCCTGCGCAGGCTCGGGCTGGTGATCGGGACCGGCGCCACGATGGTGATGGTGCTGGAACTGCCCGCGGTGCTGGTGCAGCCGATCAATCAGTCGGTGTGGCCGGAACTGCATCTGATGTCGGCGTATCTGATGTTCGGTGTGCTGGCGATCGTGTCGGCGCGCGGCCCCGCCGCGGCGATCCGGCGCACCGCCGCCGCAGCCGCCGTGTGCTATCTCGCGGCCACCGTGGCGACGCCGCTGGTGTACTCGGTGGTGCACATCGGTTCGTTCGCTTCGTGGCCCTATCGAGGGCTCGCTGTCGGCGTGCTGGCCGCGGGTCTGGCGTGGCCGCGACGTGGTGCGGCCGCGTTCGCGGCCCTGCTCGCGGTGGTTACCAGTGTGTCGAATGCCCTTGTGGTGCCGGACAGTTCGATGTGGGCGTTGTTCGGCGACATCACCAGGGCGCTCGGCGTAGCCGCGCTGTTCCTGTGGTGCGTGGTGTACGCGCGTGCCGCCGCCGAACGTGTCGACCGGGAAGCGGTCCGGCAGCGCAGCCGGGCGGCGGCGGTCGCGGCGACCTCGGCCAGGGAACGCGAGGGCGCGCGTTTCGCGGCGCTCATCCACGACGCGGTGCTGTCGACGCTGCTGGAGGCCTCGCGGGCGCAGCAGTCCTCGCCGGTGCTGCGCAACCAGGCCGCGCGCACCCTCGAACAGCTCGAGCTGTCGCGGACCGCGCCCGAAATCGACCACCTCGACGCCGCCGCGGCGATCGAATTCCTGCGCGAGGCGGTGTGCGAGGTGGAATCGGAGATCCCGGTGCAGGTGTCCTCGCGGCGCGCGGCCGATCTGTGCCTGCCGATCGAGGCCGCGCAGGTGCTCGGGGCCGCGCTCTCGGAGGCGGTGCGCAACAGCGTGCGTCATGCCGACGTCCCCGGTCGGACGGTGCGGCGCGGTGTGTCGGTCACCATCGCGACCGGCGGCATCCGGGTGGTGCTGTCCGATGACGGCGCCGGGTTCGACCCAGCGCGGGTGTCGGCCGATCGGATGGGGATCGCGGGCAGCATCCTGGGCCGGATGCGCGCGCTCGCCGGTGGCGCGGCGTTCGTGGAATCGGCGCCGGGCGCGGGAACCGTGGTGACGCTGGTGTGGGGTAGCTGATGGTCGATCGGGATCTGCCGTTCGCGATGCGCGATCTGTTCGGCCTCAGCGACGGCACGGCGTGGCTGTTCGTGGTGATCTTCGAAGCCACCATCGTGATGTACCTGCGGGTGAATTTCGATATCGCCCCGCCGGCGGCCGCGGCCGCCGCGCTGGTGCTGATGGCAGTGGCCGCGCTGGTGGTGCTGGTGTTCCCCGTGGACCCGCTGCCGTGGCCCGCCACGATCTTCGTGGCGTGTGCCGGACCTGCGGCGATGGCGCTCACCGTGCCGTGGCTCGAGAGTTCGTCGGGATTCGCCCACCAGCTGTGGACCGCCTATCCGACGTCGTATCTGCTGGCGATGCTGGTGCTGCGCGGGCGGATCGTGTCGGCCTGGCTCGGCGTAGCGGCCGCCGCGACGGTGCTGGTGACGATGGGAGTGTTCACCAGTTGGCACCCCGAAACCGTGGTGCGCGCGCTGACGCCGGTCGCCACCGTCGGCGCGGTGACGGTGTTCATGTCGATCGTGCGGCCCACCCAGCGTTCGCTGCGGGAACTGCGCAGCGAGGCCAATCGACGCGCGGCGACCGAGGCCGCGCTGGCCGCGGCCAACGCCGAGCGTGATCGTCAGCTGGGAGCCCTCGACCGGGTGGCCGGGCCCCTGCTCGCCCGCATCGCGGCCGGAATCGAGCTCACCGACACCGAACGCGAACAGTGCAGGCTGCTCGAAGCCGAACTGCGCGACGGTCTCCGGGCGCCGCAGCTGGTCACCGATCGGCTCAGCGCCGCCGCTCGGGGGGCGCGATCGCGCGGCGTCGAGGTCACCCTGCTCGACGACGGCGGCTTCCTCGGGGTACCGGAATGGGTGCGCCACCACGTGATCGAGGCCGCGGTCGACGAACTCGACATGGCGGGAGCGGGCTCGGTGACCGTGCGCGTGCTGCCGGTCGGCAGACGCTGGGTGGCGACCGTGCTGGCCGCCGCGCCGGGCGGGGATCGGCGGACCGAGATCGACACCGCGGGCGAGGTCCGGGTCTCCACCTGAGCGCCGAAAACCTGTCGGACCCCTGTGTCAGGCTGAGCAGATGCAGCGGATGAATGCGGCGCAGGCCCGTCGAACGGCGCTGGCCGCGCAGGGCTTCGGCAAGCGAAGGCCGACCAACCCGAAGCGTCGGGCCGTGCTCGATGTCGTCGCCAGAACCCGTCTGCTGCAAATAGATTCGGTCTCCGCTGTGGTCCGCGCGCACTACGCGCCGGTGTTCAGCCGGATCGGCCCCTACGATCGCAGCCTGCTCGACGGCGCCGCCTGGAGCGACAGCGCCAAGGCGCGACGGGGGCTGGTGGAGTACTGGGCGCACGAGGCGGCACTGATCCCGGTCGCCGACTGGCCGCTGATGCGCTGGCGGATGCGGGAGTACCGGCACGGGCGCTGGTCGGGGATGCGCAAGATCGTCGAACGAAATCCCACGCTGGGCAAGGACATTCTCGATGTCGTGACCGAGGTGGGCGCGGCGAGCGCGGGAGAGATCGAACGTCATCTGGAACTGGACAAGCCGCGGCCGAAGGGGACCTGGTGGAACCTGAGCGATACGAAGATGATCTGCGAGCAGCTCTTCGCCGCCGGTGAGCTGTCCACCGCCCGCCGGGTCGGGTTCACCCGGCACTACGACCTCACCGAACGGGTCGTCCCGGCCGATGTACGCGACCGGGAGATCGCCGAGGACGATGCCGTGCGCGAGCTGATCCGCCGGTCCAGCCGGGCCCTGGGGATCGGCACCGAGGCCGACCTGCGCGACTACTACCGCCTGGCCCGGCGCCAGAGCGCTCCGGCGATCGCCGACCTGGTCGACGCGGGCGAACTACTACCCGTTGATGTCGACGGCTGGGACGCGCCCGCCTACCTGCACCCGGAGGCCGCCACCCCGCGCCGGATCACCGGGACCGCGCTGCTGTGCCCGTTCGATCCGCTGATCTTCTTCCGCCCACGCACCCAGCGGGTCTTCGACTTCCACTACCGCATCGAGATCTACACCCCCGAACCCAAACGGGTGCACGGCTATTACGTCTTCCCCCTGCTCGTCGACGGCAAGCTCGTCGGCCGGGTGGATCTGCGCGCCGAACGCGCCACCGGCCGACTGCTCGCCCCCGGCGCGTTCGCCGAACCCGGCTACGCGACCGTCGAGACCGCCGAGGCCTTGCGTGGGGCCCTGCGGGAAATGGCCGACTGGCTCGAACTCGACGAAGTCGTTATCGGCGAACGCGGCGACCTGGCTCCACTGCTGTGATCTCGGACGCCGTCTACCAGCCCTTGCCGCCGTATCCGCGCATCTGATCCTTCAACGCGCCACTGACGGCACCGGAGAGCCAGGAGTTGAGCGACTGCCCGTTCTGCTGGGCCGCTTCCTCCGCGCGGGACTTGAGCTGTTCGACCAAGCGCAGGGTCACCCGGCTGATGTCGCCGGTCATTTCCTCGAAAGTCTGGGGTTCCTCCGCGCCCGACGGCGTGTTCTTGCGCACGTCGGCCTTCGCCTCCGTACCTTCCAGGCGGACGTGCACGGTGCGGTCACCGAGTTCGGTACTGATCTCGGCGGCCAGTTCCGACAGCGCCGACAGCAGCACCAGGCGGCTCGAACTCTCCACCGCGGCGGCGAGGGCGGCGGCGGTGGCCTGCGTTTTCTCGTCGCCGAGCGCGGCGGCGGCGATCAGTTCCTCGCGCAAACGCGCGGTATGAGCATTCAGATCCATGACATCATTGTGACGTCATATGTGACATCACGCAAGGTGAAAAACACCCACCGGCAGCCGCTTCGGGCGCTAGGGTGTCGAGGCGCATCCGGCGACCGGGTAGCCTTTCTGACCATGACGAACGGTGAATCGACGCCAACGGAGCTGCGCGCGTCCGGCACGGTAGGTGTCGCGATGGTGACCCCCTTCAGCGCTGCGGGCAAGCTCGACGTCGATGCCGGTGTCGCACTGGCGGCACACCTGGTCGACCGTGGGGTCGACCTGCTGATCATCTCGGGTACCACCGGCGAATCGCCGACCACGACCGAAACCGAGAAGCACGATCTGCTGCGGGCGGTCGTCGACGGCGTCGGCGACCGGGCCACCGTGGTCGCGGGCGCGGGTACCTACGACACCGCGCACTCGATCGAACTGGCGCGTGCCGCGGAGAACGCGGGCGCGCACGGTCTGCTCGTGGTGACCCCGTATTACTCGCGGCCCACACAGGAGGGTCTGATCGCGCATTTCACCGCGGTCGCCGACGCCACCGCGCTGCCGATCACGCTCTACGACATTCCACCGAGGTCGGTGGTGCCTATCGCCATCGACACGATCCGGCGCCTTGCCGAGCATCCCAACATCGTCGCGGTGAAGGATGCCAAGGGCGATCTCGTCTCCGGAGCCGATCTCATCGCGACCACCGATCTGGATTTCTACTCCGGTGACGACGGACTGAATCTCCCCTGGCTCTCGGTCGGTGCGGTCGGATTCATCAGCGTCATCGGACACCTCGTGCCGGAGCGACTGCGCGAGATCCACCACGCCTACACCACCGGTGACGTGGCCAGGGCGCGAGAGATCAACGCGACACTACTGCCGCTGTACGCGGCCATGACCCGCCTGGGAGGTGTGGCGATGTGTAAGGGAGGACTCCGATTGCTCGGCATCGACGTAGGTGAGCCCCGATTGCCCCAGCTGATGCCGACGCAGGCACAGCTAGAGGAGCTGGCGCTGGACCTGCAGGCCGCGGGGGTGTCGGCATGACCGAACCCGTAGCCCGTAAGCCCCGACGCCGGTCGGCATCGCGTGCCGCCGGTGCGCCAGAGCCGACGCCGGTGGAGACCGCGCAAGCCGCGGTGCAGAAAGTGGTAGCGCCCGAGCAAGCCCCCGTGGCGCAGGAACCGGCGATCGCCGAACCGATCGCGGAGGTCACCGCGGAGGCGAACCTGGCCGGTAACGCCGAAGTGGGCACCGACCTGCTCGGCGTCGCCGAAGAGCGGGTGACCGCGAAGAAGACGGCGCCGCGACGCGCGAGGACCAAGCCGGCTACCGAAGCCAAGGGCAAGCAGGCCGAGGCCAAGAGCAAGCCCGCCGCCGAGCAGTCCCGCGGCGGTGGCCGTGGCAGGCAGGGCGGTGGACGCGGTCGAGGTTCGGCGCCGGTCGCCGAGCCGCGCGAGAAGGCTGCCCACGACAAGCTGGGCCCGCCGCCGAAGCTGGTGAAGAACGGCCTTCGCCTGTTCGCCCTGGGCGGTATCGGCGAAATCGGCCGCAACATGACGGTGTTCGAATACGGCGGCAAGCTGCTGATCGTCGACTGCGGTGTGCTGTTCCCCGAGGACCAGCAGCCCGGTGTCGACCTGATCCTGCCGGACTTCGGGCCCATCGAGGACCGGATGGCCGACGTCGAGGCCATCGTGCTCACCCACGGCCACGAGGACCACATCGGTGCCGTGCCGTTCCTGCTGCGCCTGCGCCAGGACATCCCGGTGATCGGCGCCAAGTTCACCCTCGCGCTGGTCGCGGCCAAGGCTCGCGAGCACCGGTTGCAGCCCAAGCTGCGCGAGGTCGCCGAGGGCGAGACCACGGTGCACGGCCCGTTCGAGCTCGAGTACTTCGCGGTCAACCACTCGATTCCCGACGCGCTGGCCGTGGCCATCCGCACCGGTGCCGGCGTCGTCCTGCACACCGGCGACATCAAGCTCGACCAGCTGCCCCTCGACGGCCGCCTCACCGACCTGGCCGGTTTCTCCCGCCTCGGCGACGAAGGTGTCGACCTGTTCCTGGTCGACTCCACCAACGCCGAGGTTCCCGGCTTCGTCACCCCCGAGCGCGAGATCGGTGGCGTGCTCGACAATGTGATCGGCAAGGCCACCAACCGCGTCATCGTGGCGTCGTTCGCCAGCCACGTGCACCGCATCCAGCAGGTCGTCGACGTCGCGCAGAAGTACAACCGCAAGGTCTGCTTCGTCGGCCGCTCGATGGTCCGCAACATGGAGATCGCGCAGGACCTCGGCTACCTCACGGTGCCCGACAACGTCGTGGTCACCCTCGATCAGGCCGCGAACCTGCCCGGTAATCGCCTGGTGCTGATCTCCACCGGCTCCCAGGGCGAGCCGCTCTCGGCGCTGTCACGGATGGCACGAGGCGAGCACCGGCAGATCAACATCCGCGCCGACGACCTGGTGGTGCTGGCGTCCTCGCTGATCCCCGGCAACGAGAACTCGGTGTTCGCCGTGGTCAACGGCCTGGCCAGGCTCGGCGCGACCGTGATCACCCAGCAGAACGCGAAGGTGCACGTCTCCGGGCACGCTTCCGCCGGTGAGCTGCTGTATCTGTACAACGCGGTGCGCCCGACCAACGCCATGCCCGTGCACGGCGAATGGCGGCACCTGCGCGCCAACGCCGCGCTGGCCGTGGCGACCGGTGTGCCCGAGGAACGGGTCATGCTGGCGGAGGACGGCGTGGTGGTCGACCTGGTCGACGGCATCGCCTCCATCGTCGGCCGTGTGCCGGTCGGACACGTCTACGTCGACGGCCTCTCGGTCGGTGATGTCGGCGAATCGACCCTGTCGGACCGCCTGGTCCTGGGCGAGGGTGGGTTCATCTCGATCACCATCGTCATCGACTCCACCACCGGCAAGGCGGTGAGCACGCCCGAGCTCAACGGGCGCGGCTTCTCCGACGACCGGACCGCGCTCGACGGCGCGAACGAACTGGTCGAGGCGGAGCTGCTGCGCCTGGCCGGTGAGGGCATCACCGACACCCACCGCATCGCCCAGGGCGTGCGCCGGGTGGTCGGCCGCTGGGTCGCCGACGTCTACCGTCGTCGTCCGATGATCGTGCCGACGGTCGTCGCCGTCTGATCGAGAGATCAACAGATCAACTGAAAACCGCTGGGCGACAATGTCGCCCAGCGGTTTTCTTGATATTCGGACCGATTCGGACCGGGTCTCAGGCCTGGCAGGCCGCGGAGTCGAGTTGCGCCGACTTCACGATGTTGCACGCGAACACGTGCGACACCTTCCAGGAATCGTCCTCGGCGACGAAGTCGACGAAGGCGTCCTTGACCGGGGCGCCGTCGATGGTGACATCGGCGTTCGCCTTGAGCTTGCCGTCGGCGGGGTCGCCGACGGTGGTGATGGCGACTTTGACGTTGTTCTGCTTGGCCGCCTCGACGAACTTGTCGACCAGCATCGGATCCTGGTCGGCGTCCTCGATATAGGTCTTCTTCTCGTCACCGGTGAGCTGACCCGCGAGGGCCTTGTTCAACCGGGCGTTCAGCTCGGCGGCGGTCGGCTTGGGCAGGTTGGGCACCGTGGTGGCCGCGGGCTCGCCGCCCTCTTCCTTGCCCGACTTGGCGTCGCCCGTTTCGAAGGCGCCGCCCTTGGCGGTGGTGGTTGCCGCGCCGGTGCTGGTCGAGTCGGCGTCGGAACTGCACGCGCTGAGGCCGAGCGCCGCGACGATCGCGACGAGAACGGCAGCGTATTTCACTGGACGGTTGTTCACTACAACTCCCATGATCATGGTCGAAACGGTCGGGCTAGAGCTGGTAGCCGCTGGTGCAGTTCCAGTGCTTGATGTAGGCGTTGCCCGGATTGTTGTTCAGCGCTTCGCGTTTCGCGCCGCCGATCGTCGACGCGGAGCCGTAGCTCCACCACCCGCGCGAGATCGCGATGGCTCCACACCCGTTGCGGTAGGACACCTTCACGTCGCACCCGCCACCGCCACCGCCACGCAGGCAGGCCGACATGGCACCGGCCTCGGCATCGGCGTAGCTGCCGTAGTCGGTGGCGTATCCGTAAACCCCCGGTTTGACCGACACCGCGATGGCGCCGTAGTTGCCCGACTGCGCCTGGGCCGGTGCGATGTGCCCCGCGAACACTGCGGCTGCGGTGGCACCCAGCACGGCCGCGCTGGTGAGCATTCTCTTCACTTGTAGCGTCCCCTTCATCTGCACGGGTCGACGACCCGATAGAGCGCAGTCAACGTACCGAGGGTTACGGCGCCCGCGCTAGCCTCACGAGCCCGCGCACGCCCGAATCAGTGGCGATCGACAAGGATTCCGTAAGTTCGGGCCCGCGAAACGCGGTCCCCGGCGAGATTTCCCCACGCTGACCGGGGCGCTGCGACCTGCGCATCCACCCTGGATCACCGCGGCGAGCACGGTGGGACCAGTGTTGCGGATGGTCTCGGAGGTGTTCGAGCGGCTAGCCTGATGGTCATGGCAGGTAAGTCCCGCAGCACCACGACCTCTCGTGCGCGGGCGGGATCGACCAGGGGGCAGACGCCGGCGGCGCGGTCTCGTTCGGCGACCCCGCGAGCGACGGCGGCTCCGCGTGGGCGCACCACGCCCGTACGCAGGCCGGTCAAACGCGCCTCCAACACCGCACCGCTGGCGGTGATCAGCCGCGGGATCGGGAGCGGTTGGACCATGCTGGCGCGCGGCGTCGGCGCCACCACCCGCACGCTGAGCCGGGCGGGCGACCTGGACCACGGGCACCGGCGCGACGGCATCGGCCTGGCGCTCATCGCGTTGAGCGCGATCATCGCCGCCGCGATGTGGCTGTCGGCGGGCGGGCCGGTCGGCCGTTTCCTCGAAGACATCGTCCGGGCGATCGCCGGTTCCGCGGCCGCGCTGGCGCCGATTCTGCTGGTCGCGCTCGCGGTGGTGCTGATGCGCACCGAACCACATCCGGAGATCCGGCCACGGCTGGTCCTCGGTGGGCTACTCGTCGTGCTTCCCGCTCTGGGGATCTGGCACCTGGCGGCCGGTTCCCCCACCGACGCGGACGGCCGCGCCACCGCGGCAGGCGCGCTCGGCTATGCGATCGGCGGACCGCTCGGCCAGGGCCTCACGCCGTGGCTCGCGCTGCCGATCCTGTTGCTGGCCATGATGTTCGGCGTCTTGCTGCTCACCGGAACCACGGTGCGCGAGGTGCCTGCCAAGCTGCGCGAATACTTCGGCCTCGGCGAATACGCCGATGACAGCGACCCCTACGACCCGGCCAACTACGACGCCGACGGATTCCCGGTGCACCGCAACCGAACCCGTCGCCGTGGCCGCAACCCCGACGACAACTACCCGCCCGACGAGTTCGGCGGCTCCGACGCGGTCACCGAATCACTGGGCGAACCGCCGCTGCGCGATGCCAAGCCGATCGAGGAACCGCCCGCGCCCGCACCGAAACCGGCGCGCAAGCGGCCAGTGGTCAAGCCGGTCGACCAGACCCCGCCGCCGCCACCGGAACCGGAGTTCGTCACCGATCGGGTCGTCGACGGCGACTACACGCTGCCCCCGCTGACACTGCTGCTCGACGGCGACCCGCCCAAGAAGCGTTCCGCGGCCAACGAATCGATGATCGAGGCGATCACCGAAGTCCTGGTGCAGTTCAAGATCGACGCCGCGGTCACCGGGTTCGTGCGTGGCCCCACCGTCACTCGCTACGAGGTGGAGCTCGGTCCCGGCGTCAAGGTCGAGAAGATCACCGCGCTGGCCCGCAACCTCGCCTACGCCGTCGCCACCGAGAACGTCCGCCTGCTCGCGCCCATCCCCGGTAAGTCGGCCGTGGGCATCGAAGTGCCCAATGCCGACCGCGAATTGGTGCGCCTGGCCGACGTCCTGAAATCGCCGCACACCCGCAACGATCACCATCCGCTGGTGATCGGTCTCGGCAAGAACATCGAGGGCGAGTTCGTCTCGGCGAACCTGGCCAAGATGCCGCACTTGCTGGTGGCCGGTTCCACCGGTTCCGGTAAGTCGAGTTTCGTGAACTCGATGCTGATCTCGCTGCTGCACCGGGCCACCCCCGAGGAGGTCAGGATGATCCTGATCGACCCGAAGATGGTGGAGCTCACGCCGTACGAGGGCATTCCGCACCTGATCACGCCCATCATCACCCAGCCGAAGAAGGCCGCCGCCGCGCTGGCCTGGCTGGTCGAGGAGATGGAGCAGCGCTACCAGGACATGCAGGCCAACAAGGTCCGCCACATCGACGACTTCAACAAGAACGTGCGATCGGGCAAGATCACCGCGCCACTGGGCAGCGAACGTGTCTACCGGCCCTACCCGTACATCCTGGCCATCGTCGACGAGCTCGCCGACCTGATGATGACCGCCCCGCGCGACGTGGAGGACGCGATCGTACGGATCACCCAGAAGGCGCGCGCCGCCGGTATCCACCTGGTGCTGGCCACCCAGCGCCCCTCGGTGGACGTGGTGACCGGTCTGATCAAGACCAATGTGCCCTCGCGGCTGGCGTTCGCCACCTCCTCGCTCACCGACTCGCGCGTCATCCTGGACCAGCCGGGCGCGGAGAAACTGATCGGCATGGGCGACGGCCTGTTCCTGCCGATGGGTCAGGGCAAGCCGACCCGGTTGCAGGGCGCGTTCATCTCCGACGAGGAGATCCAGGCCGTCGTCGAGTTCAGCAAGACCCAGGCCGAACCCGAGTACCAGGAGGGCGTCACCGCGGCCAAGGCCGGCGAGGTCAAGGACGTCGACCCCGATATCGGCGACGACATGGACGTGCTGCTGCAAGCGGTGGAGCTGGTGGTCACCTCACAGTTCGGTTCGACCTCCATGCTGCAGCGCAAGCTGCGCGTCGGCTTCGCCAAGGCGGGCCGGTTGATGGACCTGATGGAAACGCGCGGCGTGGTCGGGCCCAGCGAGGGCTCCAAGGCGCGCGACGTACTCATCAAGCCCGACGAATTGGACGGGTTGCTGTGGTCGATCCGTGGCGGCGATCCCGGTGCGTCCGAGGACGAGTGACGCCGTTCCCGGTTTGCTCTGACCGTGCCGGAAGCAGGCGGCGACGAACGAGGAGGGACCTGGCACGGCTCATGGTCGGAAACGGCCCGGGGTCGGGCGAAAATCGCCTGTCAGGCGATGAAGCGGGCGCGCGCGAGGCGGGTACCCGGCTTCACGGCACCGGGGCTGTGCCGGTGCATCGCGGTGGGGCGCTGGTTCTGCGCGGTGGATTCGTACACGGCTGGCTCCTCTCGGTGCTGTGGTCGGGGTATGCGGTGACGGTAGCAGCGGTCGCGAACGGGCGAAAGCGCTTTTCCGTGTGCGCGGCGGGTGCGTCGGCCGCCGATGTGTGTGAAATCATGACGGGCAATCGTTCCGCAAAGCCGACTGAAACGGACAATTCGGGCATGATGGGCGACATGAACTTCATCGATCGGACCACCACATGCAGGTGACCACGCTCGAGTGGGTGATCACCGGACTGGTGATCCTCGGCCTGTTCGTCTTCGACTTCTTCGCCCACGTGCGCACCCCGCACGAGCCCACCTTCAAGGAATCCGGCATCTGGTCGGCCGTCTACATCAGCTTGGCGCTGCTGTTCGGCCTGTTCGTCGCCTGGAAATGGGGCGGCACGTTCTCGGGGGAGTACTACGCGGGCTTCGTGACCGAGAAAGCGCTCTCGGTCGACAACCTGTTCATCTTCCTCATCATCATGAGTACCTTCGCCGTGCCGCGGATCTACCAGCAGAAGGTGCTGCTGATCGGCATCGTGCTGGCGCTGGCGATGCGCGGTGTGTTCATCGCGGTCGGCGCGGCCGCGATCAGCGCGTACAGCTGGGTGTTCTACCTGTTCGGCGCGTTCCTGATCTACACCGCGATCAACCTGCTGCGCGAGAGCGGGCACGAGGTCGAACAGGAGCAGAAGCGCGACAGCTACATCGTCTCGCTGGCCAAACGGATCCTGCCCACCACCGACGAGTACGACGGCGACAAGCTCGTCACCCGGATCAACGGTAAACGCGTGGTGACGCCGCTACTGCTCGCACTGCTGGCGATCGGTTTCGCCGACCTGCTGTTCGCGCTGGACTCGATTCCGGCGATCTACGGTCTCACCGAGGAGCCGTACCTGGTGTTCACCGCCAACGCCTTCGCGTTGATGGGTCTGCGTCAGCTGTACTTCCTCATCGGCGGGCTGCTCGACCGCCTGGTGTACCTGTCCTACGGCCTGGCCGCGATTCTGGCGTTCATCGGCGTGAAGCTGGTGCTGCACGCGCTGCACGAGAACACGCTGTCGTTCATCAACGGCGGTGAGCACGTGAGCGTCCCGGAGATCTCCACGGCGGTCTCGCTGAGCGTGATCATCGGCATTCTGATCATCGCGACAGTGGCGAGCCTGCTGCGTACCCGCCGCACCAACGCCTGACACAAGCCGACGAACGGCGCTGCCCGGAACCGCAGGGTTCCGGGCAGTGCTGTATCCGGGTGTCGGCTACTCGGCGAAGGCGCCCATCACGGGCAGCCACTCGACCGCACGGACGGCGTCGATCAGCCCCAGTTTCGCGAACGGATCGTTGGTCAGCAGTTCGGTCAGCGAGGGCGCGTCCTCGGCGCGGAACAGCAGCAGCGCGCCCGAACCGTCGGGGTAGGGCCCGCTGCTGAGCACCGTGCCCGCGTCGACGAGCGCGTTCAGCCAGCCGCGATGCTCGGGTCGGTTGGTCGCGCGGTCGGCCGCCGTCGCATCGGAGTAGGTGTAGTGGACAGCGAAGATCGGCACAGTCGATCACTTTCTCGCGAGGGATTCTCTACAGGGTCAGCAGCATGCGGGTATTGCCGAGGGTGTTCGGCTTGACGAAGCTGAGGTCGAGGAATTCGGCGACACCGGTGTCGTAGGAGCGGCACATCTCCGCGTACACCTCGGCGGTGACGGGCGTGCCGTCGATCTCGACGAACCCGTGCCTGCCGAAGAAGTCCACCTCGAAAGTGAGCACGAACACACGCTGCAACTGCAGTTCGCGGGCGACGGTGACCAGATGCTCGACCACCGCGCCGCCGACTCCGCGGCCCTTGACGACGGGATCGACTGCGACAGTGCGTACTTCGCCCAGATCGGCCCACAGGACGTGCAACGCGCCACAGCCGACGACCTGCCCGTCGAGCTCGGCGACCCAGAACTCCTGCACCGATTCGTACAGGGTGACCAGGTTCTTCTCGAGCAGGATGCGGCCCGCGTACTCGTCGACGAGGCGCTTGATCTCGGGGACATCGGAGGTTCGCGCTCGTCGGACGACCACGCCGGAAACAGGCGCCACAGTGGGCGCGGCAGGATGCGCGTCGCTGGTCGAACCGCTCAAGGGTCCCCGTGAGGTCATGGGTGCACAGTAGTCGGCCGGGTTACCGATAGTCTGAACATGTGCCGCACATCCTGTCGTTCCGCTCCTCGCATCGCGCCGGGCTCGACGACCGGATCGCGCGGCACCGATCGTGCGAGCAAACAGCTCGCGAAACCGTTGGATTTCGGCGCAGTGCCGGTGAGTGCCGAGAGGGCAGCGCATGAACGGTCAGCGCATGGAGGCGGTAGCTCGAGTGGTCACGCGAGGCGTCCGGTCATGCCACGAGGACAGGGCATGAGCGTGCGACCCGAAGAGATCGATCGTGGGTCGAGTGCGGTGACGCCGATGCACGGGGTGGTGGAGACCCAGGTTCCGCTGCTCAATATCGCCAACGTGCTGACCATCGCGCGCATCGTGCTGGTGCCGCTGTTCGTGCTGGCGCTGTTCGCCGAGGGCGGGCACGACACCCGCTGGCGGGTCATCGCCGCGGCGGTCTTCGGCCTGGCCGCGATCACCGACCGCTTCGACGGGCAACTGGCCCGCAAATACGGGTTGGTCACCGATTTCGGCAAGCTCGCCGACCCCATCGCGGACAAGGCGCTGATCGGCGCCGCGCTGATCGGGCTCTCGGTGCTCGGTGACTTGCCGTGGTGGATCACCCTGGTCATCTGCGGCCGCGAAATCGGCATCACGCTGCTGCGGCTGGTGGTCGTGCGGCGCGGGGTGATCCCGGCCGGACGCGGCGGCAAGCTCAAAACGCTGGTGCAGTCGGTGGCGATCGCGCTGCTGGTGCTGCCGCTGTCGGGTGTCTTCGCCACCGCGGGCATGTGGCTGATGTACCTGGCCGTGGCGCTGACGGTGGTCACCGGTGTGGACTATGTGGGGCAGGCGGCCAGGGTGTGGCTGGCGGGTGGACGGTCGCGCTCGTGAGTGATCCGCTCGTCGACGGTGCGCCGGTCGCCGAACTGGTCGAGGCCCTGAACACGGCGGGTCAGACCGTCGCCACGGCCGAATCGCTCACCGCGGGTCTGCTCGCTGCGACGGTGGCGGGAGTTCCCGGTGCGAGCGCGGTGCTGCGGGGCGGCTTGATCGTCTACGCCACCGACCTCAAGAGCCGTCTGGCCCGCGTCGACGACGAGCTGCTCCGCACCGATGGACCGGTCGCCGCCTCGACCGCCGAACAGCTCGCTGTGGGGGCGCGCGAGCAGTGTGGCGCGGACTGGGGTCTGGGATTGACCGGGGTCGCCGGACCCGATTCCCAGGACGGGCATCCCGTCGGCACGGTATACCTCGGGTTGGCCGGTCCACATCACAGCGAAGTGGTCCGGTTGAAACTGCACGGTGACCGGTGGACGATCAGACTCGGTGCGGTGCACAGTGCGGTGCGGGAGTTGCTGCGCTGTGTCAGTGTGAAGTAGCCCGGTTCGGGAACCACCGGTCCATGCTCGACGTTGTGCCAGAAAGAGGTGAGCACCGCTACGGCGGTGACACGAGGTGGAGGAGAACGAGATGACGCTGCTGCGGGAGGCAATCGGGGACAGTCTGCGGCGTGCGCGTCTCGCCCAGCATCGAACGCTGCGCGAGGTGTCGACCTCGGCGCGCGTGAGCCTCGGCTATCTGTCGGAAGTGGAGCGCGGCCGCAAGGAAGCCTCCAGTGAACTGCTCGCCAGCATCTGCGAGGCGCTCGACGTGCCGCTCTCGCGCGTGCTCTGGGACGTGAGCACCCTGATGGCGGGCGCGGACGGCTCCGCGCCGCGCGAACCCGCGCTGACCGGCCCCGCCGCCGAGCGCGAGCCCGCCGAAGCCGAGCCTGCCACCCTGCCCGAACCCGCTGCGGGCGAGGCTTCCGCCTCCGCGAGCGCGGCGGCCGAGCAGGGCGCGCGCATCGGCATCGCCGAAGACACCCGCATCGTCATCCCGGCCCCGAGGGCCGAGATGCTGGTACTGGTGAAGGGAATGTGACGCGGCGAACCCTGCGCCCGGCGCGCGAGACGCTGCACACCGCTGGTGAGAACGGATAGATTCTCATCAGGCGTCGAACGGTCCGGCCACTGCCGGTCCGGGTGCCGCATGGTGAAGGATAAGCACGTATCTGGTGCGTGACGGTCGCGTACCACCAGTCGCACGAGCGACGCACAGATGGAGGCGGGATCAATCGATGGCTAATCCGTTCGTGAAGGCCTGGAAGTACATGATGGCCCTCTTCGACTCCAAGATCGAAGAGCATGCGGATCCGAAGGTCCAGATTCAGCAGGCTATCGAGGAGGCGCAGCGTCAGCATCAGGCGCTGTCGCAGCAGGCGGCGTCGGTGATCGGTAACCAGCGTCAGCTGGAGATGAAGCTGAACCGCCAGCTCGACGAGGTCGAGAAGCTCAACGCCAACGCCCGTCAGGCCGTCACCCTGGCCGATCAGGCACAGGCGGCGGGCGACACCGAGAAGGCGATCCAGTACACCAACGCCGCCGAGGCGTTCGCCGCCCAGCTGGTCACCGCCGAGCAGTCGGTGGAAGACCTCAAGGTGTTGCACGATCAGTCCCTGCAGGCCGCCGCACAGGCCAAGAAGGCGGTCGAGCAGAACGCGATGATGTTGCAGCAGAAGGTCGCCGAGCGCACCAAGCTGCTCAGCCAGCTCGAGCAGGCCAAGATGCAGGAGCAGGTCTCGGCCTCGCTGCAGCAGATGGATTCCACCCTGTCCGCGCCGGGCTCCACGCCCAGCCTGGACGCCGTGCGCGACAAGATCGAGCGCCGCTACGCCAACGCGCTCGGCTCGGCCGAGCTGGCGCAGAACACGGTGCAGGGTCGCATGATGGAGGTGCAGCAGGCCAGCGTCCAGATGGCCGGGCACAGCAAGCTCGAGCAGATCCGCGCCTCCATGCGCGGTGACGCGTTGCCCACCGGCAACAACAACTCGGCGATCAACCCGGCCGCACCGGCACCGAACATCGACAAGGGCCAGGCGGCTCAGCAGTAGTACGTGATCCGGCGACGGCGCGGAAACCGGCGGCAACGCCCGTGGCCGCGCCATCAACGGTGTGGCGTGACGACCGGCATACGGGGGAAGGACACCGATGAGCGGGAAAATGCGGCGCGACCGTGCCGAGATCGTGGATCCGGCGGCGATCGCGCAGGCCGCGACGGCAGGTTCGGTGCCCGCGACCCTGCGTGGGGTCGGTGAACAGGCACTGGTCGCGGTGCGACGCTGGGCCGATCCGCGTGAACGTGAGCTGCGCCGTCGGCGCCGGGTGCGCAGGCGCAGTTTTCAGCTCGGCACCGCCTCCGGTATCACCACGGTCGGCGCGGTCGGCTTGGCCGTGATCTCCGCGCCCGCCTGGGCGGTCGTGGTGATCGGTGGTGGCGCCATCGCCTTCGTCACCGGTACCGCTCTCAGCGCGCGCCGCTACCTGGAGTTGCGCAACAAGCCTTTGCCCCAGGCGGCTTTCGTCGCCCGCAAGTCGCCCGGCCTGCGATCGGCCGCGCGCGCCCCCATCCAGCGCCTGATCCGTGCCGAACGGGCGCTCTACGACCTCGGCGCCCAGATCGCGCGCACCCGCCGTCTCCCCGAAGACGAACTGCGCGACCTGCTCGAGACGGCCCGCTCCGGCGCGGCCGCCCTGCACGCGCTCGCCACCGACGTAGTCGCCATGGAACAGGCCGCCGACACCGTCGGCCGCGCCAACCCCGACACCGTCGCGGCACTGAAAACCACCGTCGCCGGCGTGCTCACCCGCCTGGAGACCGGCGTGGTCGAGTACGAACAGCTCGTCGCCGCCGCGGCCCGCATCCTCGCGGTTCCCGAGGATTCGGTCCTGGCGTACCAGTTCAACGGCATCGTCGCCGATCTTCGTGAAGCCGCCGACCGCCTCGACGGCTGGGCCCAAGCCCTCACCGAGATGGCCGACCAGGGCCCCGACTTGTTCGCCGGCGGAACGGATTCCGTCCGCTAGCCCCTCTCGGACCACCGCGACTTTTGATCGGCACGCCGGTCCGGGACGCGGCGTGCCGACCGGAGGGTCAGGCTGGGGCGATGGCCTTGCGCAGGGCCGCGAGTTCGGTGGCGCGGGGATCGGTGACGGTGACGGACTCGGGGTTGTTGAAGATCCGGACGTTCTTCTCGTCGGTCGTGAACGGGGCCCAGCCGGTGGTGCCGTCGATGGCGAAAGCGACCCAGGCGGCGTGGATTTCGTCGGCCAGTGCCTGGGGCGGGGTGGGCCCGGTGAGGGTATGCGCGTCGTCGATAGTGTCGAAGACGAACGGAACTTCCAGGACGTGGCAGGCGCCGAGGCCGGGAAGGCCGGTGGGCCAAGCGAATTCGTACACGTGGGCGGGGGCGGTGGCGGCGCAGGCCTCGGCGAAGTCGTAGGTGCCGGAGCGGAAGCTCATGTCGGTGAGGACGGCGTTGAAGATCTCGGCGGGGGTGGCATCCGGGCGCTCTGTCGAATAGACCTGGGCGACAGCGGGATCGATGCCGTAGCGGGTGAGGACGAACGGCAGGGTGTCGGCGGTGATGGCGGCGGCGAGCCCGGCCGGGACGGTGAAGAAGCGGAACTCGTCGGCGGTGGTGCCCGCGATGAGGGGGACCGCGCGATCCGGATGGGCGCGCAGCACCTCCGTCGGCGGGCCCTCGACGATGTCGTTGTCGATCACCGGGAACAGGCTCATGATGCCGCCGCCCAGCTGGATCACCGAGGCGCCCCAACGCTGCGGGTCGGGGTCGGTCATCACAGCCAGCGCGACGGCATTCTGCGCGGTGCGCAACTCGTCCGGGCCCAGCTTTCCGAAATCCTGCGCGGTAGGCGATATTTCGAGCTCGGCGGCCAGCGCGGCGGACACCTTGCGCGCGTCCTCGGGATCGGCGGCGACCGCACCGTTGCCGCTCTGCATGATCGCCCGGCGGAACAGCCCGGCCGTGTGCGGTGCGGCGATCAGCGCCGCGACACTCATTCCGCCGGCGGACTCACCGAAGATCGTCACATTGTCCGGGTCGCCACCGAAGGCGGCGATGTTCTCGCGCACCCAGCGCAAGGCGAAGATCTGGTCGTGCAGACCGCGATTCGACGGTGCGCCTTCGATCTCGGCGAAACCCGACACACCGAGCCGGTAGTTGATCCCCACCATCACCACGCCGTCGCGCGCGAACGCCGACCCGTCGTAGATTGCCCGGGCGTTCGACCCGCGGACGAACGCGCCACCGTGAATCCACACCAGCACCGGTAGACCCGATGCGGCGGAGTCGGGCGTCCACACGTTCGCGTTGAGGTACTCGTCGCCAGGGATGCCGTCACTGCCGATGAGGGCGTGGATCGGTGCGGGATACGGCGTCTGTGCGCAGGTGGCGCCCATGTCGGTCGCGTCTCGCACGCCTTCCCAGGCCGGCGCGGCCTCCGGGAGCTGGAAACGTTTCGGCCCGACCGGCGCCGCCGCGTACGGCACCCCGAGAAAGCGGGTGATCCCGGCCTCGGTGTGGCCGCGGATCGCGCCGCTCGTGGTCGTGACGATGGGTTCCATGACAAGTCCTCCTACGCGCGGTGAGCCCCGATTATGGGCGCTTGTCCGGTTCGCCGTCAGTCGTTTGCCTACGGAACGAGCGGTCCGGCCAGTACTCGTTCGCCCGCCGCGCGGTCGCCGTCCCAGGTGAACTCCGTGTCGTCGCCGGATTTGCGCCCCCACAGGGCCAGGAGCAGGTCCGACGCGGTACCCGCCAGCTCCGCCACCGGCTCGCCCGGACCGTAGGTCCAGGTGCCGCCGGTATCGGTGGCCCGCAGCCGCAGCGCCACCTCGGGTTCGACCGCCAGGCCGCGGTGGATCATCCGGGGCGCGAACAGTGTGAAGACCTCGTCGATGCCGTCGACGGCGAGATCGGGGTCGAACGGGTCGGCCTTGCCGAGCGCGTTCTGACCGTCCCACAGGTGCATGAGGGTCTCGTGGGCGCGGCGCCGCCGCCAGAAACCCACCGTGCGCGGCATGGACCGGGTGAAGGTCCAGGCCTCCTGGTTCTCGTCCGCGGACAGCGCCGACACCATGGCGTCGGCGGTCGACTCGTACCACTCGCGCAGGGCCGTGGGATCTCTCGGCGCGGGCTCGCCCTCGAAATCGCCGCGCAGCTCGGCCACCGCGGTGACCACCCACAAATTGCCGCGCCCCACGTGGTCGACGAGGTCGTAGAACGCCCAGTCGCCGCAGGACGGCACCGGCGCGGCCAGATCGGTGTCGGGAGTGATGAGCTCACCGAAGGCGGTGAGCTTCGCACAGAGCAACGCCAAGTAGTCCATGCCGATCACGGTAGCCCGGCACTCGACGCGCTGCCGGTCGGCTGTACCGCGAGACGAGGCGGGCGGCGTCATCGGGCACTTCGGATGTGCTGTTCGCCCGTCAGGTCGTGGGCGCGGACATGCGCAAGGTGATCCGGTCACCGCGCATTCGGACGAATTCCAGGCAGGCCGGTGAACCGTCGCTGAGCCGCGTCGTGCGCTGCAGGACGAGTAGGGCGCTGCCCGGCGTCACGCCGAGCAGCGCCGCGCAGTGTTCGTCGGCGTTGACCGCGTCGAGGTTGATCGAGACGGTGGTGAGGCGGTCGTCGGCCGCGCGCTCGATCAGCGCGAAGAGGTCTTCGGTTTCCAGATCGGCCTGCAGGAGCGCGGTGCCGATGTCGAGTGGCAGGTAGGTGAGATCCAGGGAGATCGGTTCCCCGTCGACCCGACGCAGGCGTTCGATGTAGCAGACGTGCGCGCCCGGCCCGAGTCCCAGTGCGGTCGCGACCGCGGTCGGCGGACGCACCTGGCCGGCGGTGCGGACTTCGTTGACGACGGTCCCGTGCCCGCGCAGCGAGGCGGCCAGACCCCGGGTGGCGGCGATGGTGTGTTCGAGCTTGGGCCGCCGCACCACCGTGCCGACGCCGGGCAGCCGGTCGACCAGTCCTTCGCGCCGCAGGATCTCCAGCGCCTCGCGAATGCTGTTGCGCGACACACTGAATTCGCGCTGCAAGACGGCCTCGGCGGGCAACTTGGCCGCGACGGCACCCTGGGCGATCTGCTGACGCAGCACGTCGGCGACCTGCCTGGCCCGATCCGAACGCGACCGCCGCCCGGGGTGCGCGCGGATCGGGTCGGGCCGGTGTGTCACGCGCCGAGCATAACCAGCGTCATCCCGGCTGCCGCAGATACCGGCCGACGGCGGCGGCGAGCGCTTCGGCGGCGAACTCCATCGTGGTGATGCCGATGCTCTCGTCGTAGACCGCCCAGCCGTCGTCGCCCGGTCCGAAGGTCACCGCGGGGATGCCCGCATGCCGGAATCGGATGGTGTCGCAGTAGGCGGGTTTGGTGTAGGTGCGGGCTGGTCCACCGCCTGCGTCGTGGTAGCCGGCCCTGAGCGCGGCGACGATCGGTTCGTCGGCATCGAGGGGCTCGGTGCCGGGGACGAAGGTCGGTCCCGGCGCGTAGGTGACGTGGACATCGGTGCCCGCCGTCGGATGGTCGCGGGCGATGTCGGCGATCCGTTGCAGCAGCTCGGCGCGGTTCACCTCGGGTCCGAGCCCGACGACGGCGATCCGGGCCGACGCGGTGAGCGGGGTGAACTGCGCCATTCCCGCCTCGCCCGCATCGAGCCCGACCACACTGTGTCCCCAGCCCTCGGGGAGTGCGCTCAGGCCGCCGAGCACCGTGAGCAGGGCGTGGGCGGCGTTGATTCCGGTATCGGGTCGCCAGATGTGGCTGGAGCGGCCGCGGACCTCGATGTCGATCAGCGCGTGCCCGGTGTGCTGGGTGGCGATCGCGACGCCGGTTCCCGACTCGTCGGTCCAGGCGGTGGGCTCCACGGTGATGCTCGCGTCCGCGCGCAGCCCGTGTTGCTCGAGCAGATACAGCGCGCCTTCGACGCCGTTGCGTTCCTCGTCGACGGTCAGCGCCACCACCAGGGTGCCCGTCTCGGGCGGTTCGGCGCAGACCCGGGCGACCGCGCTGAGCAGGGTGGCGAGGTTGCCCCGGGTGTCGGAGGTTCCGCGCGCGTACACCCGGCCGTTCGCTACCACTGCGCGGAAGGGGTTGTCGCACTTGGTCCATCGGCTCGGCGGACCGGAGGGGTAGGTGTCGAGGTGATCGTTGAGCAGCAGGGTGGGCCCCGGTCCGAATACCTTGGTGGCGAGCAGATTGGCGCGCGTCGGAGTTCGTCCCACGAGCCGGGTCTCGAAGCCCAGTTCGGTGAGCAGCGGTGCGATCTCCTGCGCGGCCCTGGTCTCCTCGGGTGGTCGGGCAGGCCCGTCGAGACTGTTCTCGCACCAGGGCTGTCCGGCGGGGACCAGCAGTTCGACGAGTTCGGTAAGGCTCAGGGCGGCCAGGCGGGGGGTGTGCACGATGGTCACGTCAGCGACTCCAGATGGTGGATGAGGGTGGACCGCACCGCGTTTCCGGTCAGTCCACGGGACACGGCGACGGTGAGGAAGACCCGCACCTGGTGCGGGGTGATGCGATCGGCGAGCACGATGCCCGCCTCGACGAGTTGTCCACCGCCGCCGCGATAGCCGTAGACCGCGGCGGTGCGGCTGTCGGCGGCACGGGTGGCGACCACGACGAGGGTGCCCGCGGCGGCCAGTTCGATCGCTGTGGAGGCGAGTGCGGGCGGCAGATTCCCGGCCCCGTTGCCCGCGATCACCACCGCGTCGGCGTCCACCGCGACCGCCCGGAGCGCGCGGTCGCCGGCGCCCAGCGCCGCCCCTACCAGCGGGACCCGGGCGATGCGAGCGCCCGGCGGCCCCAGCACCGTCGCCGGCGCGGGCGCCGGGTGCTCGGCCGTGACGACGGCACCCTCGTTCGTGGCCGACGCCGACCGCGCGATGGGGCCTTTCACCTGACCGAGGGCAGGTCGGCCGGGGGTGGCGAACGCGTCGAGACCGATGCCTGCCACCTTCTGGACGCCGCGTCCGAGCCAGATCGCCCCGGCGAACGCGACCACCGGTTCGGTCGACACCGGTGTGTCGACGGCGGCGAGGGCGGCCCGCAGATTCGCGACGGCATCGGAACCGGGTTCGCCGCCGGGTTCCATCGAGCCGGTCACCACCACGGGCACCGTCCACGGCCCGGTGTAGGTGAGCCAGGCGGCGACCTCCTCGATGGAATCGGTACCGGTGGTGACGATCAGCCCGGTGCTGCCCCGGTACTGCGCGGCCGTCATGGCGGTGTACAGGTCACGCAGGTGTTCGAAGTCGACTTCGGAGCCGCCGACCCGAGCCACCTCCACGGCGTCGAGGACCGGATCGCCGCCGAGTAGTCCGGCGACGCCGACGGCATCGAGGGTGGGCACGGCGAGACCGTCGACCAGCCGCATGCTGATGGTGCCGCCGAGAGTGAACAGCGTGGGGGCGCTCATGACCGCGGCAGGGCGCTCGCGTCGAGCAGGCGCGGGTAGTCGGCGGCGGGGACGGCCGGATCGAGATAGTTCTTCGAGCGTGCCCACCGGGCGAGCGTGTCGAGCTCGCCTGCCAGCTCCGGGCGCAGTTGCAGCGTGAAATCGAACTCGCGCAACACCTTCTCCACCAGGGCGGGTGCGAGTTTCGTCGCGTCGGCGACCGCCGCGACGGCAGCCGCATCGTGCTCGGCGAGCGCGGTGCCCGCCTCGGCGATGGCGTCGAAGAACTTGCGGAACGTCGCGGCCTTCTGCTGGGCGACGCCCGCCTGTGCCAGGTACAGGCTGTGCTGGCGGTACGGGTCGGCGGTCACGTCCAGCTCCACCGCGTCGCCGCCGAGCACTTCGATGGCCTGGGTCTGGTAGGGCTGGAAGATCGAGACGGCGTCCACATCGCCCTTGCTGATCGCGGTGGTGATCGTCGCGGGCGCCACCTGGACCAGTTCGGCCTCGACTCCGGCGCCTGCCAGCGCCTTCGCCGCGAAATAGGCGGCACTGGTGCCCAGCGGTGTGCCGATCTTCTTGCCGGCCAGCTGGTTCAGGTTCTCGATGCCGCGCCGGGCGACGATCCGCGACCCCGTCCAGCGTGACCCGTCGGCCACCACCCGCAGATCGCCGGACTTGGCCAGCGCGCTCGCGGTCGGAACATCGGCGGCGGTGGTGATGTCGACCTGACCGCCCTGCAACGCCTGCAAGGCCTGTACACCGGTCGAGAAGTTCACCACTCGCACGGTGACCCCGTGCCGGGTGAAGATGCCGCCCTGCTGAGCGACCGGGATCTGCGCCCACGACGGGTCGACGACGAAACCGACGGTGAGTGTGTCGGTTCCGGTGGCGGCATCGCCGGCGCACCCGGCCAGTGACAGGGCGGCGGTGGCGGCGACGAGCAGGGCCGCGCAGGCTCTGCGCAGTGATCCGGACATGGGTGACCTCCGAGAGTGGTTCGGTACGAAAAGAAGTGGTTCAGTGCGAGAGGAGAGCGTCCGCGTCGACCCGCAATTCGGCGTGCAGACGGCGACGCAGTGCGCTGTATCCCGGCAACTCGGCGAGCCGGTCGGCGGGCCGCGGACGGGGCAGCGGGTTGTCGAACCGGGCCCGGATGGTGCCCGCGCCGAGGACGACGAAATGGTCGGCCAGCCGGATCGCCTCGTCCACGTCGTGCGTCACGAACAGCACCGTGCGGCCCGAACTCGCCCACAGCTCGGTCACCAGATCCTGCATGTGCAAGCGAGTTTGGGCGTCCAGCGCGGCGAAGGGTTCGTCCATCAGCATCACCTCCGGGTCGCCGGCGAGCATTCGTGCGACACCGACTCGCTGGCGCATACCGCCGGACAGTTCGTGCGGTCGACGGGTGGCGACGTCGGCGGGCAGGTGCACCGCGGCGAGCAGTTCCGCGATCCGTGTGGGCCGTGCCCGCCGCGGCATACCCGCGGCGCCGAGGACGAAGTCCAGGTTGGCGCGCACACTGCTCCAGGGGAACAGCACGTCACGCTGGAACACGACGCCGCGTCGTGGCGTCGGTCCGGTGATCGGTACCCCGTTCTCGGTGACGACTCCGGAGTCGGGTCGGCGCAGGCCGGCGAAGCAGTCGAGCAGGGTCGATTTGCCGCAGCCGGACGGCCCGACGAGCACGGTGCACGAGCCGGCCGCGACGGTGAGCGAGAGATCGTCGAGGACAGGGGTGTCGCGGCGGGCGAATCCGACGGTGACGCCGCTCGCGGTCAGGGTGATGCTCATCGTTCTTCCTTGTCCCAGCCGATGAACGGGGCCGCTGCCCGCGCCACCACCTGATCGCACAGCACCCCGAGAACTCCCAGCACCAGCAGGCAGAACAGCATGCGATCGACTTGCGAGAACAGTTGCGCCTGGGCGATGCGATAACCCAGTCCCTCGGTGGTCCCCGCCATTTCCGCGACCACGATCAACACGAATGCGGTGGCGGTACCGACCCGCAATCCGGTGACGATATCGGGAAATGCCTCGGGTAGCACCACCCGAATCAGCGTGCGCCAACGGGAAGCGCCCGCGCAGCGCGCGACTTTCAGGAAATCGGCGGGTGTCGCCGAAAGTCCGGAATGGGTATTGATCCACACAGGGACGAACACACCGAGCGCGATCACGAACTGTTTACTACCTTCGCCGAGCCCGAACCACAGAATGGCCAGGGGGACCAGCGCGACCGTCGGCACCGGCGCGAACAATCGCAGCACCGGCTGCACGACCAGACGGCCCACCCTGGTGGTGGCGGTGAGTGCGCCCACCGGGATCGCGACCAGCACACCCACCGCGAAACCCCGGACCACCCGGTCGAGGCTGGCCAGTGAATCCGCGCGCAGGGTTCCGTCGCGCCACATCGCGGCGCCGGCCGAGACGATCTCGTCGAGGCCGGGAAACAATACCGCCGGGAAAATTCCCCATCTTTCGATCGCGGTCCAGATCAGCGCCACGGCGAGAATGCCGATTCCCGCGGTGAGCGTCCGAGCCAAGGGGACGGAAATCACGGTGAGTGCGTGGCGCCGCGGTGATTCCGCCGTTGATATCCCCGCGGCGGGTATTTCGAGGGTTTCCGTTGTCACGGGCTGTCCCACCTTTCCTGCGTCAGGAATGTTATAGAGCGGCGGTATTACGCCGAGGTGTCCGTGAACAGGTCCGGCGTGCTACGCCACCTGCGCACCCGGGAACCGGCCGATGGCGGGCACGCGAGGGCACGGATACGCCACCGGATTCACCGTGATCCGAAACGTCGTTGCGCTGCGCCCGCGATCTCGGGGTGAACCCTGATCTACACCCGGATATCGGTGCTGACCTGGTGATCTATTGCTCGCCGGGTGGGAGGATCGAAGGTGTCGGATCGCTGGACGGCGGTCGCAGAGGTGAAGGAGTCGTCATGGTCTTGAAAGTCATCGGCATCGTCGTGGTCGCGGTGATCGCGTTCTGGATTCTCGGCGCGCTGATCGAGGCGCTGATGCCCATCCTGGTGATCGGGGCGATCGGCACCGGCGTGTACCTGCTGTACAAGGCGATGTCGGGGAGCGACAAGACCCCGATCAGTTAGTCGCCTGTGGTTAGCATGGCGGGGTGGAACAGGTACCCGAGGACTGGCAACGCGGACTGGTGATCGTCGCGCACCCCGACGACATCGAATACGGCGCCGCGGCGGCGGTCGCGCGATGGACGGGGCAGGGCAAGGACATTCGCTACCTGCTCGTCACACGCGGCGAGGCGGGGATCGCCGGGATGCCACCCGCGCAGGCCGCGCCGTTGCGGGAGATCGAGGAGATCTCGGGCGCCCGTGAGGTCGGCGTGCACACCGTCGAGTTCCTCGACCATCCCGACGGCCGCATCGAGGAAGGTCTGCCGCTGCGAAGGGAACTCGCCGCCGCGCTGCGCAGGCATCGCCCGGAGATGGTGGTGCTGTTCAACTTCGGCGACACCTGGGCGCCCGGCGTGGTCAACAGTGCCGATCACCGGGCTGTCGGCCGATCGGCGATGGACGCGATCTCCGACGCGGGCAACGAGTGGATCTTCCCCGAAATCGCTGATCTGCCACCGTGGTCGGCGCGGTGGGCTGCCGTGGTCGGTCCGGTGGCCACCCATGCTGTCGACGTGAGCGCTCAGCTGGAGCAGGCGCGCGCGTCGTTGTCGGCGCATCGGCGCTATCTGCAGGTGCTGAGCCCGGTGCCGGTGGAGGAGCAGGTGCGCGAGATCGTCAGCTTCGCCACGGGTCCCAAGGAAGGGTTCCCCGCCGAACACGCCGTCGGGTTCGAACTGTTCACCTTCGGCGGCTGATCAGCGAACACATCTCGATGATGTTGCGGTGCAGGAGCGATGGGTGGCGTCGGCATCAGAGCCGTCGGGCCGCGACGCGCTCGACCGGTGGCCGCCAGTCCTGAAGCGGGGCGACTCGGAGGCCGACCACCTTGCCCGCGTCATCAGCCCTGCGCAGCGCCAGGGCCGCGGTGAAGTCGGGGTCCGCGCGGAACGCCTCGGTCTCGGCGGGTGTCATCGGCCCGCCCTGCGCGATGAGCGTGCGCCGACTCGATGCCGACAAACCGGCGGCGTGGGTGGAATCCGTTGCCACCAGAAAGCGTTTCGCGCTCACGTGTAGTTCGATCAGGCGCGCTACCCGGGGGCCGAGCAGCGCGCGCACCGCGTCGGCTCCGTGCCTGCCGTGGCCCGCGTCGTCACCGGGGAGCAGTACGTGGCCGATGTCGTGCAGCAGACCCGCGACCTGGAGCTCTTCGTCATCGGGGAAGTCGCGGCGGAGCAACTGCGCGCACTGGCGATCGTGATCGAGGATGTCGACCGGATCGCCGGTCCGGTCCGCGGTATCCCAGGCGTCGGCGCACCGCTCGAGCAGCGCGAACAGGTCGTCGACAGTGTCGATACCGGGGTGTCGCACGTGCTCGCTCCTGGTGGTGTCGCTGGGACGGATCGGTCTCGCGGCGGTCAAGATAGCGCAGAAATCGTCGATCGGTCGTCCGAGGTGGGCGGGGCCTGGAGGTATGGCAGGGTGGGCGGATGCGAATAGCTGTGGTGGCCGGGCCCGATCCAGGGCATGCGTTTCCCGCGATCGCGTTGTGTCTGCGATTGCTGGCCGCGGGCGACGAACCCGTGTTGTTCACCGGGCCGAGATGGCTGGATCAGGCACGCTCGGCGGGGATCAGCGTGCGCAAGCTCAAGGGTCTCGCGCCGCGCCCCACCGACGACGACACCGACGCGGGCGCCCGGATCCACGAGCGCGCCGCCCATATCGCCACCGAGAACCTGCCCGAACTCAGCGCGATGCTGCCCGACCTGATCGTCTCCGACGTCCTCACCGCCGGCGGCGGGATGGCGGCCGAGCGGCTGGGTCTGCCGTGGGTCGAGTTGTCACCGCACCCGCTCTACCTGCCGTCGAAAGCCTTGCCGCCCATCGGTAGTGGCCTGGCACCGGGGGAGGGTGTGCGTGGCCGGATGCGCGACGGTGTCCTGCGCACGATGACCGCGCGCGCGGTCCGCGCCGGACATCGTCAGCGTTCGGCGGCCCGCGAAACCATCGGCCTGCCCGCCGAGGACCCCGGCCCCGCCGCCCGCCTGGTCGCCACCCTGCCCGCGCTGGAGATGGACCGCCCGGACTGGCCCGCCGACACCCACGTCGTCGGGCCGCTGCTGTGGGAACCGACCGATGCCGTACTTCCACTGCCTCCCGGCGATGCGCCGTTGGTGATGGTGGCGCCGTCGACCGCGCACACCGGCGTCGCCGACATGGCCGGCGTCGTCTTGTCCGGTCTGGCCGGACTCGGTGTGCGCGCTGCGATCTCGACCCTGGACACCCCACCGGCGGACCTGCCGGAGTGGGCCACCGCCGGCCTCGGCCGTCAGGACGAACTGCTCACGCACGCCGCGGTCGTCGTCGGCGGTGGTGGCCACGGCCTGCTCGCCAAATCCCTGTCCGCGGGCGTGCCGGTGGTGACCGTCCCCGGCGGTGGTGACCAGTGGGAGCTCGCCAATCGCGCGGTGCGGCAGGGCAGTTCGGTGCTGGTGCGTCCGCTCACGCCCGAGGCGGTCGGCGCCGCGGTGCGGCAGGTGCTCGACGGTCCCGCCTATGCCGAAGCGGCTCGTCACGCCGCCCTCGGTCTGGCCGAGGTCGAGGACCCGGTCCAGATCTGCCACGACGCAGCGAAGCGGTAGCGGCCCGTCGGGCGTCGGCCGGGTAGGCCGGTGGCCCATCGTGGCCCGAGCGGGGCCCTGTCGGCGTTCGCCGAGCGCGAGTATCTTGGGCAACGTGCGATTGACCGAATTCCAGGAGCTGATGCACACCGAGTTCGGCGTGGCGCGCGCCGACGCCATGCTGACCGATCACGTGATACCCCAGCTGGGGCGCACGGGCGCGGTGGCGATCGACAACGGCGTCGACCCACGCGACGTGTGGCGGGCGCTGTGTGCGGACTTCGACGTACCTCCGAACCGGTGGTGACCAGGCCATGGCCGTGACAGCGCAGAACTCGGACACGCGACCGTATCGGTTCGACGAGCGGCTGCGGATGATCCCGGTAGACGCCGAGACGCTCGCGGCCAGGGTCGCCCTCGCCGACCCGCACGATTTTCCCGGCCTGCGCAGGCTCGGCATCGCGCTGATGCTGCTGGGGCGCTACGACGAAGCCCTCGACCGGCTCGATCAAGCCCTCGAACTGGCCGACACCGAGCGGCGCCGGATCACCGTCTGGATCAACCTGGCCGATGTCTACCGGTATCACGGCGAGCCGGGGCACGCCGAGATCCTCTACCGCCGGGCGCTGCACGCCAGCCGCGCGCTCGACCCCGAACTCGTCTCCTTCGCCGCCCATCACCTGGGCAAGTCACTGGCCGAACAGCACCGTCCGCTGGAGGCGCGCGAGCTGCTCAACGAGGCCATGCGGCTAAGGGTGGCCGACGGCGATTCCGAACTCATCGAGTCCACCCGCGCGGCCCTCGACCATCTCGACGAGCTGGCCGTGCCGCTGCCGCCGGTGATCGAGGAGCTGCTCGGGCCGGTGCCGGAGTGGTCCGACGATCACGAGGGCTGCGACGGGAACCTGGTGCGGTCGGGTGGGTACTGGATCAAGCGTGGTCCGCGGGCGGTGGCCGAGCACGCCCGGCTGACCTGGTTGCGCGACAACGGGATCGCGGTGCCGGACGTGGTCGCGTTCGCCGAGGACGTTCTCGTTCTCGCGGATGCGGGTGGTTCGCTCGCCGGACAGACCGATCCGGCCGAAGTCGGTGCCCAGATGGGCCGCGCCCTGCGGTCGTTGCACGACCTCCCGGTGCCGAGCTGCCCCTTCGAGGGTGGTCTGGATCTCAGCCTCGCCCGTGCCCACCGCCATGTGGTCGAGGGGTTCGTCGACCCCACGGATTTCGACGACGATCATCGCGACCTCGCACCTGCCGCGATACTCGAGCGTCTGCGGGAGCGGCGGCCGGCCACCGAGGATCTGGTCGTCACGCACGGCGATTTCACGCCGGGCAATGTGCTCACCGGCGGCCTGCTCATCGATGTCGCGACGCTGGGCGCCGGCGACCGCTATCGCGATCTGGCGCTGGCCGAGCGCGACCTGGCCGGGGACTTCGGCGTCGCGGCGGTCACGGCGTTCTACGCCGCCTACGGCCTGACCGAACCCGAACCCGATCGTGCCAAGCTCGACTACTACCGGCTGCTCGACGAGCTGTTCTGACGAGGCGCTGCTCAGCTGGTCTTGGCGTAGTGGCGCGCGGCCTTGGTGCGGTTGCCGCAGGTCGCCATCGAATGCCAGCGGCGGGTGCCGTTCTTGGACGTGTCGTAGAAGAACAACACACAGTCGGGGTGCGCGCATTGGCGGATCCGCTGCGGTGCCTGCGCGATCAGGTGCAGCAGATTGTCGGCGGCGAGCCAACCGGGTAGCCACGCCGGGTCGTCGACCTCGGGGATGTCTCGTGGCCCCTCGTCGGTCAGTTCACGGCGGATCCGCCCGTGGTCGAGGACCTTGTTCAGTGCGGTGTGGTCGGCGCGAGTGACGGCGTCGTGGACGGCTGCGCGTGCGGTGTGCAGCGCGGTGAGGGAGTGGTCGTCGGCGGGTACGCGATCGGCGAGCCCGATGAGCTCCAGCCAGGTGCGCAGCCCGTCGAGATCGGCGAGCAGATCGCCGGGTTCGGCGCCGGCCCACCGGGTGTTGAGCAGGTCGAGAGCAGGGGGTTCGCCGGTGTGCGGACGGGGATCGCGCATGCCCGAGGTTATCAACACGCCCCTCCTAACTGTCTAAAAGTCTTTCAAGGGTTGACGAAGCGGTGAGCTCATTCTATGTTCTAACTGTTCAACAACCGATAGGCAGTTAATCATTCCGGGAGGAAACCATGACCACCGTCGCCGCACCTGTGCTCACCACCGGTCATATCGGACTCAACGTCGCCGATCTCGACCGTTCCGTCGACTTCTACCGCCGTGGCCTCGGCTTCGAACAGCTCGGCACCGGCGCCGACGGCGAGCAGCGCTGGGCCTTCCTCGGTCGGGGCGGTGTGCTGGTGCTCACGCTGTGGCAGCAGAGCACCGGCGCATTCTCCACCAGCACACCGGGCCTGCATCACCTGTCGTTCCAGGTCGACGATGTCGACACGGTGCGTGTCGTGGAGTCGGCGCTGCGCGAAGTCGATGCCGAGTTCTTCCACCACGGGGTGGTCGCTCACGGTGAGGGCGCGTCCTCCGGTGGCATCTTCTTCGCCGATCCCGACGGCATCCGGCTCGAGGTGTACGCGCCGCTGGATGCCGACACCGCTCCCGCGCCGGCCGGGCCTGCCCCGACGTGCGGATTCTTCTGACCCCCGGGCAATTCACGTCGTAGACAGGAAGGGCGAGGATGTTTCACTCCGGAGAGCTGGCCGTGCAGCGACGCATGGGGCAGTCCGACGCGGCTGCTCGCGTCGGCCGTTCGATCCGAACCGGGATTCCGGCGGTCGCCGCGTCCTTCCTGGCCGAGCAGTCGATGGTGGTGCTCGGCGCCGCCGATCCGGCGGGGCGGCTGTGGGCGAGCCCGCTCACCGGTCCCGCCGGGTTCGTGCACGCGATCGATGACGTGACCATCGACATCGACACGCTGCCCGAGACGGCTGATCCGCTCTCGGCGGCACTGGCGGGCGACGTCGAGGTCGGGCTGATCGCCCTGCAGCCGCAGCGCCGCAGGCGAATGCGCGTCAACGGCACGTCGGCGGTACGCGACGGCGGAATGCGGATCACCACCGAGCAGGTCTACGCGAACTGCCCGAAGTACATCTCGCGCAGGCAGATCCGGGAGGTGTCCGCCGCCGGAGAGCCCGGCCCGGTGTGGCGCGGCACGGCGCTCACGCCCGCCGCGGTCGAGATGGTGGGCGCCGCCGACACCTTCTTCGTCGCCACCGCCGATGGTGACGGGCACGCCGACGCCTCGCACCGCGGCGGCAATCCCGGTTTCCTGCAGGTGCTGTCGCCGGCGCGGCTGCGCTGGCTGGACTATCGCGGCAACTCGATGTTCATGACGCTGGGCAACCTCGCCGTACAACCGCGCTGCGGGCTGCTCGTCGCCGATTGGTCGACCGGCGCGCTGCTCCAGCTCACCGGCCGCGCCGAATTGATCTGGGACAGCGCGGCATTCACAATCGGTGCGCAGTGCGCCGTCGACTTCACCGTCGAGGAGGCGATCGAACGGCCCGGTGCGCTCGCTGTGCGCTGGGGGCCGCCCGAGCTCTCCCCGAACAACCCCTGATCACACCGAAAGGCCTTCCATGCGTCCACCATTGCCACCCTTCGACCTCGACTCCGCGCGCGCGAAGGTGCTCGCCGCCGAAAATGCCTGGAACACCCGGGATCCCGAACGCGTCGCCGCCGCGTACACCGAGGATTCGAGCTGGCGTAACCGCGACGAGTTCTTCACCGGCCGTGCCGCGATCGTCGACTTCCTCACCCGCAAGTGGTCGGCCGAGAACGGCTACGCGCTGCGCAAGGATCTGTGGGCTTTCCACGACAACCACATCGCCGTGCGCTTCCAGTACGAGTGGCACGACGAGTCGGGGCAGTGGTGGCGCAGCTACGGCAACGAGCAGTGGGAGTTCGCGGCGGACGGGCGGATGGCGCGGCGTGAGGCCAGCATCAACGACGTGCGCATCGAACAGTCGCAGCGGCGGATCTTCGGGCCACGCGCCGAGGGCGACGACTCGGTGCTACCGCAGCACTGAGGACCGGTTTCGCTCCCGGATTGCTGGTCGGAGCGGCTGCTTCGCGTGTTGGTGGGCGCGTCGCTTGACTCGAATGGGTGTTCGACTAACCTGGGCGCCAGAACTTGTCGGTGCCGGCCTCTACTGTGGGCGCCAACCAGAGAGACACTCACCTCGAGAAGGGGCACACATCATGGCACCGCAGGCCTACGATCGCGACAAAGCGCTGGAACTGGCACTGGCGCAGGTGGAGAAGAGCTTCGGTAAGGGCGCGGTCATGCGCCTGGGCGAGGAGACCCGCCAGCCGATCGCGGTCATCCCGACCGGCTCCATCGCGCTCGACGTCGCGCTCGGGATCGGCGGGTTGCCGCGCGGTCGCGTCGTGGAGATCTACGGCCCGGAATCCTCGGGTAAGACCACCGTCGCGCTGCACGCCGTCGCCAACGCCCAGGCCGCGGGCGGTGTCGCCGCCTTCATCGACGCCGAGCACGCCCTCGACCCCGACTACGCCCGCAAGCTGGGCGTCGACACCGACGCGCTGCTGGTCTCCCAGCCGGATACCGGTGAGCAGGCCCTGGAGATCGCCGACATGCTGGTGCGCTCCGGCGCCATCGACATCCTCGTCATCGACTCCGTCGCCGCCCTGGTGCCGCGCGCGGAAATCGAAGGCGAGATGGGCGACAGCCACGTCGGCCTGCAGGCCCGCCTCATGAGCCAGGCGCTGCGCAAGATGACCGGTGCGCTCAGCAACTCCGGCACCACCGCCATCTTCATCAACCAGCTGCGCGAGAAGATCGGCGTCATGTTCGGCTCCCCGGAGACCACCACGGGTGGTAAGGCGCTGAAGTTCTACGCCTCGGTCCGCCTGGACGTGCGCCGCATCGAGACCCTCAAGGACGGCAGCGACGCGGTCGGCAACCGCACCCGCGTGAAGGTGGTCAAGAACAAGGTCGCCCCGCCGTTCAAGCAGGCCGAGTTCGACATCCTCTACGGCCACGGCATCTCCAAGGAGGGCTCGCTCATCGACATGGGTGTCGAGCACGGCTTCATCCGCAAGTCCGGCTCCTGGTACACCTACGAGGGCGACCAGCTGGGTCAGGGCAAGGAGAACGCCCGCAAGTTCCTGCTGGAGAACACCGACGTGCGCGACGAGGTCGAGAAGAAGATCAAGGAGAAGCTGGGCATCGGCGCCGTCCTGACCGCCGAAGCCGACGCGCCCGCCGACTTCTGAGCCGATGACCACGCCGAGCCCCGGCGGCCACCGCGATTCGGCCGACCCGGTCGAACAGATGCGCAGGCAGCTGGCTCGCCTCGGAATCGAGGTCGAGCCGGAGCCGGTCACAGCGCCCGCGGTAGGGCGCGGCAGGGGCACGGCCGATGGACTCGTCCGGTCGGCTCGTGACACACGGGCCGACCTGGACGCGGAGAGGATTCGGTCGGGTGCGGGCGATCCGCAGCGCGCGCACCCGACCGGATTCACCGATGGTGACAAACCACCGCATTTCGCTGCGCGGGTTGGTGATGATCATGAAGAGTGGGGGAGTGCGGGTCGGCGACGACCCCGCGGCGCACGACGCGAACGCAAGTCCGCGCGGCGCGACGAAGTCTCCCTGTCGACCGTCGTCGGTGGTGACGACGGACGGCAGGCGGATCCGGTGGCGGCCGGATCCCAGCCGGGAGAGCCCGACAGGCGGGCCGGCGCACGCCGGCTCGCCCCGGGCGACCGTCCCGATGCGACCCTGGAACAGGCCAAGGACGTGTGCCTGCGATTGCTCTCGGTGCGTGCTCGCAGCCGCGCCGAACTGGAGAAACGACTCGGCGAGAAGGGGTTCCGCGTCGAGGTGACCGAGGCCGCACTCGAACGGTTCACCGAAATCGGCCTGATCAACGACGCCTCGTTCGCTGAACAGTGGGTCCACGAACGGCACACCTACTCCGGCCGGGGTAAGAAGGCTCTCCAACGTGAGCTGCGCGAGAAGGGCGTCGCCCCGGGCGACGCGGAAGAGGCGTTGTCGATGGTCACCGACGACGCCGAAAACGCTCGCGCCGCCGACCTGGTCCGCCGAAAACTGCGCACTCTTCCCCGGGAGATAGAACGCGACAAGGCGGTCCGCCGCCTCGTCGGCATGCTCGCCCGCCGCGGCTACGACCAATCCACCGCCTTCGCCGTCGTCACCGCCGAGTTGGACGAAGCAGGGTTCGAACGCACCGCGCCCCGGCCCACCCGTGCTGCCGGCGCGGGCGAGCAGGCGCCGCCTGCCGACGCGGCAGGTGGCTCGTGGCAGACACGCCGTTCGCTGCCGCGCGGTGCTGGTCTTTCGGGTGCCGACGAAACCGTCGATGAGACGGACGAAGCGGACAGCGCCCGCCCTTCGCGCCCGACTCCCGGCGACGAACAGGCCGCGATCGACCTGGTTCGGCGCAAACTCCGTTCCATGCCCGCCGATCTGGACCGCACCAAGGCGACGCGACGCCTGGTCGACATGCTCGCCCGCCGCGGCTACAGCGCGTCGACGGCCTTCACGGTGGTGAAAGCGGAACTGTCGCAGGCGGATCAGTGAGGTCCGCATGGACGCGGCACTACGCGCCGACCCGTTCCAAAAGTATCGCGGGGGCTCGGAGTAGGCCGTGGTGCGACAAGGTTTTCGACTGCGGAGACAAGCGCCGAACTGCCGCGAGGGCTGTACGCGGCGCGTAAGATGATCACGCTTGGCGAAACCTGGTTCAGCGCAGGCTGATTCGCCGCATCGGTGACGATGCGGATGTGGGGACGGGATGTTTCACCCGGTTCGGGGTGGGAAATCCGGGGAGCAGGGCCGTAGGCGGCCGCCGAACGACGGGGAGGTGGACTCTGGACGCGTTGTGGTCGTTCGTGGTGAACCGGCGGGAGCAATTGCTGGTCGATTCCTATCTGCATGTGTCGGCGGTGGTGCAGTCGCTGGTGCTGGCGACCGTGATCGCCGTGGCACTCGGGATACTCGTGTATCGAAGTCCGCTCGGGTCAGCTGCCGCTACCGCGATGGCGGGGGCGATTCTGACGGTGCCCTCGTTCGCGTTGCTCGGGTTGCTGATTCCGTTTCTCGGGCTCGGTGTCGGGCCGACGATCGTGGCCCTGGTGCTCTACGCGCTGTTGCCGATCCTGCGGAACACGGTGCTCGGGTTGTCGTCGGTGGATCCGGCGGTGACCGATGCCGCGCGCGGTGTCGGGATGAACCGGTTGCGCCTGCTGACCAAGATCGAACTGCCGCTGGCCTGGCCGTCCATTCTCACCGGAATGCGGGTCAGCACCCAGATGATCATGGGCATCCTGGCGCTGGCGGCCTACGCGAAGGGGCCCGGCCTCGGCAACGTGATCTTCTCCGGACTCTCCCGCCTCGGCAGCCCGAACGCGGTGCCGCAGGCACTCACCGGCACCGTCCTCATCGTCGTGCTCGCACTCGCACTCGACGGCGTCCTGGTTCTGCTCGGACGGCTCACTATTCCGAGGGGAATTCGTGACTGACATCGAAACCACCAAGGCGACAAGCGCTTCCGCGGTCTCCGGGGTCGAGATCGTCCTCGACCGGGTCACCAAACGCTATCCCGAACAGCCCGAACCCGCGGTCGAGGAGGTCTCCATGACCATCCCGGCCGGGGAGATCGTGGTGCTGGTCGGCCCGTCCGGCTGCGGCAAGACCACCACCATGCGGATGATCAACCGGCTGATCGAACCCACCTCGGGCACCGTCACCATCGGTGGCCGCGATGCGGGCGCGATCGACGCCGACGAATTGCGCCGCGGCATCGGCTATTCGATCCAGCAGGCCGGGCTGTTCCCGCACATGACCGTCGCCAAGAACATCGCCACGGTGCCCGGCCTGCTCGGCTGGGACCGCCGCCGCACCGCCGAGCGCACCGACGAGATGCTCACCCTCGTCGGCCTCGACCCCGACACCTACCGCAACCGCTACCCCCGCCAGCTCTCCGGTGGACAGCAGCAGCGCGTCGGCGTGGCCAGAGCGCTGGCGGCCGACCCGCCCGTGCTGCTCATGGACGAACCCTTCGGCGCGGTCGATCCGATCACCCGGGGGCTGCTGCAGGACGAATTGCTTCGTCTGCAAAGCGAACTCGGCAAGACCATCGTCTTCGTCACCCACGACTTCGGGGAAGCGGTGAAGCTGGGCGATCGCATCGCCGTCCTCGGCGACCGATCCCGCATCCTGCAATACGACACCCCCGCCGCGATCCTGGCGGCCCCCGCCGACGAGACGGTCGCCGGGTTCGTCGGCGCGACCGCCACCATCGACCGCCTCGGCCTCACCGTCCTCGCCGACCTCGACCTGGACCAGGGCATCACCGCCACCGACGACACCACCCCCGCGGTCTTCACCGCTGCCCTGCGTGACGCGGACCGCACCTGGGGCATCGTCCTCGACGCCCAGCGCCGCCCGCTCCGGCGCGTGACGACCGGCGAACTCGCCCACGCGGATTCGCCGCGCGACCTCGGCACCCCGATCGGCACCACCCTCCCCGCCGACGCCACTCTGCAAGACGCGCTGGCCGCGCTGCTCACCGAACGCACCGCCTCCGCCGTCGTCGTCGACAACACCGGGACCTACGCCGGAACAGTCACCGTCGATACCCTTATCAACCACCTCGCCGCCACCGAATCGGCGCCGGCATGACGACCGCATCGCACCGATGGCCGGCCTCCTACGAACCTGCGGTGCCCGCGGGCTGTGCCGCGCATGATCGTGGTCCACACAGGGTGTGGCTGGTTCTCGCTGGTTCGGTGTCGGCGAGCCGAACCAACCCGATCCCGGGAGTCCGTGGTGTCGGAGCACAGTGGTCAGCGCTACGGTCACTGGTCGAATCGGACCGGGTGAGGAGATCGATATCGTGACGAATTCTGTCGCCACCCATTCACGTTCGATCGTCGACGTCCCCGCCGCGACCGCTGCCCCAGCTACCCAGCGGCGCGCGGAATACCTCCGCCTGCTGGCTCAGCCGGTGCTCGTGCTGATCCTCACCGTGGGGGTGCTGGTCTGGGCGTTCCGGCGCGATCTCACCGTCACCCAGCAGGCCAGCATCAGCGTGAGCAATGTCGCCCAGGTGACCTGGCAGCACATCTTGATCACGGCGGCGGTCGTGCTCATCGTCGTGGTGCTGGCCGTGCCGCTCGGGACAGTGCTCACCAGGTCCCGATTCCGCCGTCTGGCACCAATTTTCGTCGGCGTCGCCAATATCGGCGCATCGGCTCCGGCGATCGGGCTGATCGTGCTGTGCTACCTGGTCACCCGCACCACCGGGTTCTGGGTGGGTGTCGCGCCGATCGCGTTCTGCTCGCTGCTGCCGGTGCTGCGCAATACGATCCTGGGCTACCAGGAGGTCGACCCCGCCCTGATCGATGCGGGCCGGGGGCAGGGCATGTCGGCGGGACTCGTGTTGCGCCGCATCGAGTTCCCGCTCGCGGTGCCCTACATCCTGGCGGGCCTGCGGACGTCGTTGGTGCTGGCCGTCGGCACCGCCACCCTGTCGTTCATGGTGAGCGCGGGTGGACTCGGCATTCTCATCGACACCGGCTACAAACTGCGCGACACCGTGACCCTGACGCTCGGCGCGGTGCTCGCCGTCGCGCTGGCGCTGTTCGTCGACTGGCTGGGCGCACTGGCCGAACAGTTCCTCGGTCCGAGGGGGTTGCGGTGAGATTCACCGGATTGTTGCGCGGGCTGGCCCCGGTCCTGAGCGTGCTGGTGCTCGCGAGCTGTGGTCTGCAGTCGGGCGGTTCGGTGCCGCTGCCCGTGGGACCGGGCAGTATCGGGCCGGTGCCAGAACTCGACGGTGTCGCGGTGACGGTGGGCTCCAAGGACTTCACCGAGGCCAACATCCTCGGCTTCATGATCGAATTCGCCTTGACGGCCGCGGGCGCGAATGTGCGTGACCTGACCAATATCCAAGGCTCCAACAGCCTGCGCGACGCGCAACTGAACGGCCAGATCGACATCGCCTACGACTACACCGGCACCGGCTGGATCAACTACCTCGGCAAGGAGAAGCCGATCCCGACCGAGGCGGCGCAGTTCGACGCGGTCCGTGACGCCGACCTGGCCGAACACAACATGGTCTGGGCGGCGATGGCGCCGATGAACAACACCTACGCCCTCGTTACGAGCAAGGGCACCGCCGAGGAAACCGGCGTGCGCACGCTCTCGGACTACGCGAAACTCCTCGCGAAAGATCCAGGCGCGGCGGCCACCTGTGTCGGCACCGAGTTCAACGTCCGCCCGGACGGCTATCCCGGTCTGGCCGCCGCCTATGGGATCGACCAGGGCAAGGCCCAGCGCCAGATCGTCCAGGACGCGCTCGTCTACCAGGCCACCGCCGACGCGAAGCAGTGCCGCTTCGGCTCGGTCGCGGCCACCGACGGCCGCATCCCCGCGCTCGAACTGGTGCTCCTCGAAGACGACAAGGCCTTCTTCCCGAAGTACAACGCATCGCTGGTCATGCACCGCGACTTCGCCGACGCGCACCCCCAGGTCGTACAGGTGATGGCACCGATCTCTGCCCGCCTCACCAACGAGGTGATCACCGAACTCAACCGTCAGGTCGACATCGACGGTCGTGAACCCGCCGATGTCGCCCGTGACTGGATGGTCGCCGAGGGCCTCGTCACCGCCGGCTGACCCGCTGTGCCGGTTTGCCGAACTGTTACCAGCATCTGCCCGACATGTCCGGAACGCGTGGGTCGCTCACACCAACGCCTCAGCTTCTCGGTCCATGATGGACGGCGGTAGAGACACCGGAAACCAGGACGCGCAGCGGTGGGGGTGCCCGCGTCCAGACTGGGAGGCTGACGCATGACCATCGAATTCCGCAAGGTGACAGTCCTCGGGACGGGGGTGCTCGGATCCCAGATCGCGTTCCAGACCGCCTTCCACGGGTTCGACGTCACCGCCTACGACATCGACGACGCGGCGCTCACCGCCGCACGCACCCGATTCGATGGACTCGCCGCGGTGTATCAGCAGGACGTGGCAGGCGCCGATGCGAGCAACACCGCGGCGACCGCGGCGCGCATCACCCTGACCACCGACCTGGCCACCGCGGCGGCCGAGGCGGACCTCATCATCGAGGCGGTGCCGGAGGTACTCGAGATCAAGCGCGACCTGTACGGCAAGCTCGGTGCGCTCGCGCCCGAACGCACCGTGTTCGCGACGAATTCCTCGACGCTGCTGCCCAGCGACATCGTCGACTACACCGGGCGCCCCGATCGGTTCCTGGCGCTGCACTTCGCCAACCACGTCTGGAAGTTCAACACCGCCGAGGTGATGGGCACCGAACGGACCGATCCGGCGGTGTTCGCCGCCGTGGTCGAGTTCGCGAAGGCCATCGGCATGGTGCCGATCGAATTGCACAAGGAGAAGGCGGGTTACGTTCTCAACTCGCTGCTGGTGCCGTTCCTGAATTCCGGAATCGAGCTCGCCGCGGGCGGATACGCCGAACCCGCCGCGGTCGACGAGACCTGGCGCATCGCCACCGGCGCGCCCATGGGCCCGTTCCAGATCCTCGACATCGTCGGCCTGACCACTCCGTACAACATCCTGATCAACGGCAGCGACGCCCACAAGAAGCTCGCGGCCTGGCTCAAGGAGAACTACATCGACAAGGGCAAGCTCGGTGCCGCCACAGGAGAGGGGTTCTACCGCTACAGCGAATAGTCCCGCTCGACTTTCCGGAACGGACAGAGGAGACGGATGTACTACAGCAGTGGCAATTACGAAGCGTTCGCCCGGCCGCGCAAACCCGAAGGGGTGGACCGCAAATCGGCCTGGTTCGTCGGTGCCGGGCTGGCCTCGCTCTCCGGCGCGGCATTCCTCATCAGGGACGGGCAGCTGGCGGCCGACAAGATCACCGTGCTGGAGCGGCTGGCCTTGCCCGGTGGCGCGCTCGACGGCATCAGGGAACCGAAGAAGGGTTTCGTCATTCGCGGCGGACGCGAGATGGAGAACCACTTCGAATGCCTGTGGGACCTCTATCGTTCGGTGCCGTCGATCGAGATCGAGGGCGCCAGCGTGCTCGACGAGTTCTACTGGCTCAACAAGGACGACCCGAACTTCTCCCTGCAGCGGGCCACCGTGAAACGGGGCCAGGACGCGCATACCGACGGCTTGTTCACCCTCACCGATCGCGCGCAGAAGGACATCGTGAAGGTGTTCCTCGCCACCCGCGAGCAGATGGAGAACAAGCGCATCGACGAGGTGTTCGGCCCGGACTTCCTGGCGAGCAACTTCTGGCTGTACTGGCGCACCATGTTCGCGTTCGAGGAATGGCACAGCGCGCTGGAGATGAAGCTGTACCTGCACCGGTTCATCCACCACATCGGTGGCCTGCCCGACTTCTCCGCGTTGAAGTTCACCAAATACAACCAGTACGAGTCGCTGGTGCTGCCGCTGTACCGGTGGCTGCTCGACCAGGGTGTGCGATTCCGCTTCGACACCGAGGTCACCGACGTCGACTTCGACATCAGCGGGCCGCGCAAGCAGGCCACCCGGTTGCACTGGGTGTCCGAAGGGGTCGAGGGCGGGGTCGACCTGACCGCGGACGACCTGTTGTTCGTCACCATCGGCTCGCTCACCGAGAACTCGAACGAGGGCGATCAGCACACTCCCGCCCAGCTCGACGAGGGACCTGCCCCGGCCTGGGATCTGTGGCGGCGCATCGCCGCCAAGGACCCCGCGTTCGGCCAACCGGAGGTCTTCGGCGGCCACATCCCGGAGACCAAGTGGGAGTCGGCCACGGTCACCACCCTCGACGAACGCATTCCCCGCTACATCCAGAAGATCTGCAAGCGAGACCCGTTCAGCGGCAACGTGGTCACCGGCGGCATCGTGACGGCGAAGGACTCGTCCTGGCTGATGAGCTGGACGGTGAACCGGCAGCCGCACTTCAAGCACCAGCCCGCCGACCAGATCGTGGTGTGGGTCTACGCGCTGTTCGTCGACCGTCCCGGCGATTTCGTGAAGAAGTCGATGCAGGACTGCACGGGCGCGGAGATCACCCAGGAATGGCTGTACCACCTGGGTGTTCCCGAAGCCGAGATCCCGGAGATGGCCGCGGACGCCGCGACGTGCGTCCCGGTGATGATGCCGTATGTCACCGCGTTCTTCATGCCACGCCAGGCCGGTGACCGCCCCGATGTGGTGCCCGCGGGCGCGGTGAACTTCGCCTTCATCGGCCAGTTCGCGGAGACCACCCGCGACTGCATCTTCACCACCGAGTACTCGGTGCGCACCGGTATGGAGGCGGCCTACACGCTGCTCGGTGTCGAGCGGGGCGTGCCGGAGGTCTTCGGCTCCACCTACGACATCCGCTCGCTCCTGGCGGCGACCAGCAAGTTGCGCGACGGCGAGGAGATGAGCCTGCCCGGACCGGAGTTCGTCCGCAATCGACTGCTGAAGAAGCTCGACGACACCGAGATCGGGCCGCTGCTCCGCGAATTCGGCCTCATCGGCGAGGACTAGGAAACGACAATCGGGGCCCGATCCGGACGGATCGGGCCCCGATTGTCGTGTGTGGGACTACTTCTTGGTGATGTCCACGCCGGGTGCGGCGTCGGCGAGGATCGAGTCGGCGGCCAGCACCGCGCCACCGCTCTTCTTCCGCGACCGCAACCGCTTTTCCAGTGTGGTGGCCAGGAAGCTCAGCGCCATGTTGAGCGAGATCATGATCAGCGCGATGACGATCAGCGCGGGGATCGTGTTCTGCAACGACGCGCCTTCTTGCTGACCCGACCGCACCAGCTCCACGTAGGTGATCTGGTAGCCCAGCGCGGTGTCCTTGAGGACAACGACCATCTGCGAGACCAGTGCGGGCAGCATGGCCGTGATGGCCTGCGGCAGCAGGATCAGCCGCATGAGCTGGTTCTTGCGCAGACCCAGCGCCACGGCGGCTTCGGTTTGTCCCTTGGGCAGGGACTTGATGCCCGCGCGCACGATCTCGGCGATGACCGCGGAGTTGTAGATGATCAGCGCGATGACCACCGCGGCCAGCGCCAGCTGATCGGACGGGAACAGGTCGTAGTCGCCGAACACCGCGAACAGGAAGATCATCAGGATCAGCACCGGGATCGCCCTGGCGAGCTCGACGATCGTGCCCGCGACCCAGCGCACCCACGCGTGGTCCGACAGGCGCAGGATCCCGAAGATCATGCCGAACAACACCGAGCCGATGATCGAGATCACGGCGGCGGTGAGGGTGCCTTCCAGACCGGGCAGGAGATAGGTTTCCCAGATCTCGGACTCGAGGAACGGCTTCCACTTGGCCGCGGTGAACTGGCCCTTGTCGGCGAACGCGTCGTAGAGCCACCAGCCCGCGCCCACCAGCACGACGACGACCAGAACCGAGTACAGGTTGTGACGCAGCCGCGCGCGGGGCCCCGGAGCGTCGAACAGAACCGAAGCGCCGCTCATCGTGCCACCTCGTATCGCTTGGCCAGCCAGCCGAACAACAGCCCGGTCGGCAGGGTGAGGACGACGAAGCCGAGCGCGAAGATCGCACCGATGGTGAGAATGGCGGCTTCGTTCTCGATCATCGCGCCCATCAGGTACGCGGCTTCGGCGACGCCGATGACGGAGGCGACCGTCGAATTCTTGGTCAGCGCGATCAGCACACTGCCCAGGGGTGCGATGACGGCCCGGAAGGCTTGGGGCAGCACGATCAACCGCAGGTTCTGGGCGAATCCGAAGCCCAGCGACCGGCCCGCTTCGGACTGGCCGAGCGCGACGGTGTTGATGCCCGAACGCAGCGATTCGCAGACGAAGGCGGCGGTGTAGACGCTCAGCCCGATGATCGCCCAGCGATAGTTGATGACCTTGATCTCGTCACTGCCGAGTTTCCACCCGAGGGTGCTGTACAGGCCGAGCGAGGTGAATACCAGGATCAGGGTGAGCGGAGTGTTGCGGAAGACCGCCACATACGCCGCGCCGACCCAGCGCGCGACCGGAATCGGGGATACGCGCATGCCGGCGACGACGGTACCGATGACGAGCGCACCGATCGCCGAGAAGAAGGTGAGTTTGATGGTTACCCAGAACGCATCGAGGATTTGGTTGTCATACCTCGAGATCAGGTCGAACACGGACGCGCGTCCTCCGATCGGTGTGAAAGCCAGCAGGACAACACCGCATCGGTGACCCGGGAAACCCCGGGCCACCGATGGTCAGTGGTTGATCAGTAGCGGTCGATGGTCGGCGGTGCGGGCACCGCGATACCGGTACCCGCGAAGTTCTTCTCCTGCGCGGCCTTCCACGAACCGTCATCGATCATCGCCTGGATGGCGTCGTTGACCTTGCCGCGCAGCTCCGAATCGCCCTTCTTCAGGCCGATGCCGTACTTCTCGGTGGTGAAGGTCTTGTTCACCAGCTTGAAGGTGCCCGGCGACTGCGCCGCGTAACCGGCGAGGATGACGTTGTCGGTGGTGACCGCGTCGATCGCGCCGCTACGCATCGCCTCGATGCACAGCGAATAGGTGTCGTAGGTCTGCAGCTGCGCCTGCGGGTAGTTCTTCTCGATGTTCTGGGCCGGGGTGGAGCCCTTCACCGAGCAGACCTTCTTGCCCGCGAGGGAGTCGGGGCCGGTGATGTCGGTGTTGGCGGCGGGCACCAGCAGGTCCTGGCCCGCGATGTAGTACGGGCCGCCGAAATCGACCTTCTCCTTGCGCTTGTCGTTGATCGAGTAGGTGGCCACGACGAGGTCGACCTGGCCGTTCTCGATCAGCGTCTCGCGCTGCGCCGACGGCGATTCCTTGAAGGTGACGTTCTCCGGCTTCACCCCGAGCTTGTCGGCGACGTACTTGGCGACGTCGACGTCGAAGCCGCTGTAGGTGCCGTCGGTGTTGCGCAGACCCAGACCCGGCTGATCGAACTTGATGCCGATGGTCAGCTTGCCGTCCTGGGCGTTCTCGAGGGCGGACTTGTCGCTACCGCCACCACAACCCGCGGTGACGGTGGCTGCCAATGCCAGTGCCGCTGCGCCGATTCCGACGCGCATCGCACGATTGATCCTCATGGGGTTTCCTTCTCCTTGTGACAATGGTGCTGCGAGTCAGTGGCTGAGAATCTTGCCCAGGAAGTCCCTGGCGCGTTCGGATTTCGGTGCGGTGAAGAATGTTTCGGGCGCGGCGTCTTCGACGATCTCACCGTCGGCCATGAACAGCACGCGGTCGCCCGCTCGGCGCGCGAAGCCCATCTCGTGGGTGACCACGAGCATGGTCATGCCTTCCTTGGCGAGGGCCACCATCACGTCCAGCACCTCGTTGACCATCTCGGGGTCCAGCGCCGAGGTCGGCTCGTCGAACAGCATGACCTTGGGATCCATGGCCAGTGAGCGGGCGATCGCCACGCGCTGCTGCTGGCCGCCCGAGAGCTGGGCCGGGTACTTGTCGGCCTGGTTGGCGATGCCGACCCGCTCGAGCAGGGCGAGGGCGTGCTTGCGCGCCTCTTCCTTCTTCTTCCCACGGACCTTCGTCGGCGCCAGCATCACGTTCTCGAGGATGGTCTTGTGCGCGAACAGGTTGAACGACTGGAACACCATGCCCACCTCGGCGCGCAGCGCGGCGAGAGCTTTGCCCTCGTCGGGCAGTGCGACGCCGTCGATGGCGATGTCACCGGAGTCGATCGGTTCGAGGCGATTGATCGTGCGGCACAGGGTGGATTTCCCCGAACCCGACGGGCCCAGGACGATCACGACCTGCCCACGGGGCACTTCGAGGTGGATATCGCGCAGGACATGGAGCTCACCGAAGTGTTTGTCCACGTTGCGCATCGAGATCATCGGCGGAGCAGCGGTGGTGGCTGCGGCGTCGGCGTTCCCGTTCGCGGGTGCGGCGTCGTCGGTCATGGTCAGAAACCTTATGTCCATTCTGGAGAATTGCCCGGCTTTCGAAGACATGCCGTGACGGCACGCCGAAACGACACCTGCTGGTAACCCGGCGGCTGCCCGTTACCTTTGCGTATTATCGTGCGAACGCAACCGTGACGCGCATCACACTCGGGGCTGCCCGTACCCTGGACAGGTGGATTCGACGGTTCAGGACGCGACTGAGGGCGCGACGCAGCACAGCTCTGTGGCGCAGCGCAGCTATGAGGTTCGCACATTCGGCTGCCAGATGAACGTGCACGACTCCGAACGCCTGTCCGGGCTGCTCGAGGACGCGGGCTATATCAAGGCCGCCACCGGCGAGACGCCCGATCTGATGGTGTTCAACACCTGCGCGGTGCGCGAGAACGCCGACAACAAGCTCTACGGCACCCTCGGTCAGCTGGTCCCGGTCAAGCAGGGGCGCCCCGGCATGCAGATCGCCGTCGGCGGCTGCCTGGCGCAGAAGGACCGCGAGACCGTGGTGCGCAAGGCGCCGTGGGTCGACGTGGTGTTCGGCACCCACAACATCGGTTCGCTGCCGGTGCTGCTCGAGCGGGCCCGCCACAACGAGCAGGCGCAGGTGGAGATCCTCGAATCGCTCGAGGCGTTCCCCTCGACGCTGCCCGCCAAGCGGGAGTCGGCGTACGCGGGCTGGGTGTCGATCTCGGTGGGCTGCAACAACACCTGCACGTTCTGCATCGTGCCCTCGCTGCGCGGCAAGGAAGTGGATCGCCGTCCCGGAGACGTGCTCGCCGAGGTGCAGGCGCTGGTCGACCAGGGCGTGCTGGAAGTGACCCTGCTCGGACAGAACGTCAATTCCTATGGCGTGAACTTCGTCGATCCCGCGCAGCCGCGCGACCGCGGCGCGTTCGCGCAGCTGCTGCGTGCGACCGGACAGATAGAGGGCCTCGAACGCGTGCGGTTCACCTCCCCGCACCCCGCGGAGTTCACCGACGATGTCATCGAGGCGATGGCGGCCACCCCGAACGTCTGCCCGCAGCTGCACATGCCGCTGCAATCGGGTTCGGATCGGGTGCTGAAAGCGATGCGCCGTTCCTACCGCAAGGAGCGTTTCCTCGGCATCATCGACAAGGTGCGCGCCGCGATGCCGCACGCGTCGATCACCACCGACATCATCGTGGGCTTCCCCGGCGAGACCGAGGAGGACTTCCTCGAGACCCTCGACGTGGTCCGCCGGGCCCGCTTCACCAGCGCCTACACCTTCCAGTACTCCAAGCGTCCCGGAACTCCGGCCGCCGACCTGCCCGACCAGCTGCCCAAGCAGGTCGTGCAGGAACGCTTCGAACGCCTGATCGCCTTGCAGGACCAGGTCTCCTGGGAGAACAACCAGGCGCTCATCGGCACCGAGGTGGAACTGCTCGTCGCCGAGGGCGCGGGCAAGAAGAACGCGGTGACCGCGCGGATGAGCGGTCGTGCGCGCGACGGCAGGCTGGTGCACTTCCGGCCCGGCGAGGTGACCGGCATCCGGCCGGGCGACGTCGTCACCGTCGACATCACCGAGGCGGCGCCGCACCATCTCATCGCCGACAGCGCGGTGAAGTCGCATCGGCGCACTGCCGCCGGTGACGCGCACGAACGTGGAATCACGCCCAAAACGGCGCCGATCGGTGTCGGGCTCGGGTTGCCCCGGATCGGCGCACCGGTCATCGAGACGGTCGAGAGCGGCTGTTCGACGGGGTGCTCGTCGTGAGCGACGACGAATCTACTACCGGTCGTAGTGGGTCGGATGCGAACGGCGCGTCCGGTGATGGCACAGTGGGACCCGCCAACGACCAGCCTGTGGACAGGAGCGGACACGCGGTGAACCCGGCGCGCAACGACGAGGATTTCGAACAATTCCGCGGTGAACTCGACGCGGTCGAGCGCCGCATCGCCGGTGAGATCGACCCCGGCGCGCGAGCGCTGGTGGTGGCGGGCGCGGTCTTCGCGCTGCTGATCTCGCTGGTCCTACCGACCGCGGGTACGGCGCGCGGCTTCGATGTGCTGCTCGACACCGACGCGGCGGGGGTCGAACACATCGGCTTGCCGTCGCGGATCTTCGTGTGGCTGGTCATCGTCTTCGGTGTCGGCTTCTCGCTGCTGGCGCTGACCACCCGTCGCTGGATACTGGCCTGGGTCGCCTGCGCGGGGTCGGCCGTCGGCTCGGTGTTCGGTGTGCTCTCGATCTGGCACCGCCAGACCCCCGGTCTCGGCAACTATCAGGGCGCGGGTCCGGGGATCGGCCTGATCCTGGGCACCCTCGCGATCATGGTGCTCACCTTCCACTGGGTTCGTGTGGTGTGGAGTCGCACCGCCGTGCAACTCGCCGCGGAGGAACAGCGCCGCACGGCGGCCCGCGAAGCCGAAGATCGCGACCGCAAGCGACTAAGCGGCGAATAGTCCTGCGAGACAAGAAAACCCCCGACCGGATCGGTCGGGGGTTTCTTTCTGTCTCACTCAGAGATTGCTGACCGCGCCCTCTGCTGCTTCGGCCCATTCGCGCCACTGCTGTGCCTGCTCGAGCGCCTTCTCCGCATCGCGCTTCTTGCCCGCCGCGGTGGCCTTGGCGGCCTGCTCCTCGAACTGGGCCACCCGCTCGCGGAACTGTGCGGCCCGCGCGACGGCCTCGGGATCGGAACGACGCCACTGCTGATCGGCCGCGTCGCGAACCCGCTTCTCGATGGCGCGCAGCTTGGCTTCGAGCTCCTGCATGCGCTCGCGGGGGACCTTGCCGATGGCGTCCCACTTGTCCTGCAGCTCGCGCAGCGCGTTGCGGGCGGCGTCCACACCGTTGGCCGGGTCGATGTGCTCGTAGGCCGCCAGCAGTTCCAGCTTGGCGGCGGCGTTGTGATCGAACTCGGCGTCGCGCTCGCTGACCGCCGCGTTGCGGGCGGCGAAGAACACATCCTGGGCGCTCTTGAACCGTCGCCACAGCGACTCGTCGGCCTCGCGCGGTGCCCGGCCCGCGGCCTTCCACTCGGTGAGCAGGTCGCGGAACACCGCGGCGGTGCCGGTCCAGTCGGTGGAGTCGGCCAGCTCCTCGGCGCGCACGCACAGCTCTTCCTTGCGCGTCTTGGCGGTGGCGCGTTCGCGGTCGAGGTCGGCGAAGTGGGCGCCGCGCCGGCGGTTGAACGCCTCACGGGCCTTGGAATAGCGCTTCCACAGCGCGTCGTCGACCTTGCGGTCGACCCCGCGGATCGACTTCCACTCGTCGAGGATCTCGCGCAGCCGGTCGCCCGCGGCCTTCCACTGGGTGGATTCGGCGGCGATCTGCTCGGCCTCGGCGGCGAGGGCTTCCTTGCGCTCGGTGTGCTCGTGGCGGGCGCGGTCCTTCTCCTCCTTGGCGTGCGCGGCGGCTTCCTCGGAGTGTTCGGTGATGACCTGTAGCCGGGCGGCGAGGCCGTCGATATCGCCGATGACGGCCGCCGTCGGCAGCGTCTCGGCCAGTGCCAGCGCGGCGGCCTTGGTCTTGCGGGCGTCGGCCCCCGCGGCCAGCCTGGCCTCGAGCAGCGCGACCTCGGTCGCCAGATCGTCGAAGCGGCGGCCGAAGTGCGCCAAGCCCTCGGCGACGTCGCCCGCCTGCCAGGAGCCGACGATCCGTTCGCCCTCCGCGGTCCGCACCCACGCGGTGCCGTCTTCGTCGACCCGGCCCCACTTGCTCGGGTCGGTGGCACTCGGCACGATCACGGCGTGCGGATGCGGTTGATCGGGGCCCGGCGCCGGTTTCACGGCATGGGGTTTCGGCGGACGCGGAGCATTCCCGCCGGGCTTGGGGGTACCGGACGGTCGCGGGGCCGGACCTGGGGTGGGCTTCGCGGTTCCGTTGCTGTCGGTCATTGCTCTCCGTCCCTGCCGCGCGTCACGGCTGCCTGGTTACGCCCTAGCACATCCCATTGAACCCGGTTCGAGCCGCGGAAACCATCGATCCGGAGGATCGAATAGCGGATTTCCTGGGATTTCGTCCCGGACGACGTGGGTAGTCGCACCTGAAAACACTAGCAATCTCGGCGGGCATCACTACGCCGGACACTCGCAGACCGCCGCGCGCCCGCGCCGCGCCGGATGTGGGCCCCGGTGCGCGCTGCGGCTACGGTTACCGCGTGTTCTCGATAGCGGCCCTGGTCCCGTCGCCGCCGATGCTGGTGCCCGAACTGTGTGGGCGAGTCCCGGTGTCCGGCAGCGATCCCGACGATCCGACCGTGGTGCTGCGCGCGGCCGCCCTCGACGCCGCCGCGGCCCTCGCCGAGGCCGCGGGCCGGTGGGTCGTCGTCGGGGTCGGTAGCCATGACCTGACCTACGGTTCGGCGACCCGGGGGACCTTCCGTGGGTTCGGCGCCGATGTCGTCGTCGGGCTCGGTCCGGCGGGCGAGGACGCCGGTCCAGCAGACGCTCAGCTTCCCCTTCCGGTACTGGTCGCCGGATGGTTGCGGGAGCAGGCCGCGCCGCGGATCTCGGTGCGGGCCCGGCTGTTCGCCGCGGGCACGTCGGCCGCCGAGTGTGCCGCGGCGGGCGCCGCGTTGCGCGCCGAGCTGGACAGCGAGCAGGACCCGTGCGCGGTGCTCGTCGTCGCGGACGGTGCCGCGACGTTGACGGTCAAGTCGCCCGGCTATCTCGACGAGCGGGCCACCGCTGTTCAGCACGACCTCGACGCGGCGCTGCGCACGGGTTCGCGGGCCGGTCTGGCCGCGCTCGACCCGGAACTGTGTGCGGCGCTGCTCGTCGAGGGACGCGCCGCCTACCAGGTCCTCGGCGGTCTGTTCGCCGCCGATTCGGCCGATCCGCGGGTCCGTACCCTGTACCAGGGCGCACCCTATGGCGTCGGCTACGACGTGAGCGTGTGGCAACCGGGTGGACGGGAAAGGATCGACGAGTGACGAGCAGACCGATCGCGGTCGTCGGCCCCACCGCCACCGGGAAATCCGACCTCGCCCTCGATCTCGCCACCGAACTCGGCGGCGAGATCGTCAACATCGACGCGATGCAGCTCTATCGCGGAATGGACGTCGGCACCGCGAAACTGCCGCCCGACCAGCGACGTGGCATCCCGCACCACCTGCTCGACGTGCTCGACGTCACCGAGACCGCGACCGTCGCCGCCTACCAGAGCGCGGCCCGCGCCGTCGTCGAGGACATCATGGCGCGCGGAAAGACCCCGGTCATCGTCGGCGGTTCGATGATGTACGTGCAGGCGCTGCTCGACGAGTGGGATTTCCCGGCCACCGACCCCGAGGTCCGCGCCCGCTGGGAAGCGCTCCTGGCGGAGGGCGGGGTGCAGGCGCTGCACGCGGCGTTGCGGGAGGCCGACCCGGTCGCCGCGGCGACCATTCTGCCCACCGACGGCCGCCGTATGGTGCGCGCGCTCGAGGTGGTCGAGCTGACCGGTCGCCCGTTCGCCGCCTCGGCCCCGACCATCGGCGCCCCGCGCTGGAACGCCGCGATTCTCGGCGTCGACCGGGAGACCGCCGCCCTCGATGCCCGCATCGAGACCCGCACCGCCCTGATGTTCGAACACGGTCTGGTCGACGAGGTCCGCGGACTGATCGACCGGGGCCTGCGCGAAGGCCAGACCGCCCGCCGCGCGATCGGCTACGCCCAGGTGCTGGCCTACCTCGACGACGAATACGACCTCGACCACGCCCGCGAACGCACCCTGATCGGCACCCGCCGCTACGTGCGACGGCAGCGGTCGTGGTTCCGCCGTGACCCCAGGGTCTCCTGGGTAGACGGTGCCGATCCCGAGCTCGCCGCGACCGCGCTGGCCCTGCTCTCCCCAGCGAACACCGACCCGATAGGACGGACAGCGCAGTGACGCGACGAGTGAGTACCCGCAACGCCTCGGTGCAGGTGTGGCAGGCATACCTCAACAACCGGACAAAACGTCATCGTGACGGCCGGTTCCTCGTGCAAGGCGTGCGCCCGATCACGCAGGCGCTGGCCAATGACTGGCCGCTGGAAACCATGCTCTACCGGCTCGGTGGCCCCGAGCTGTCGAGCTGGGCGCGCGAGATCCTCGACACCGCCGACGTGCCGCAGGTGGGCCTCGTGCCCGAGCTCATGGCGGAGTTGGGGGAGAAGGCGGCGAGCGCACCGGAGATCGTGGCGGTCGCGGTGTCGCGACACCCTGACCTGGCCGACTACGCACCCGGTGAGCCGGGGGAGGACGCTCCGGTGGTCGTCGTGTTCGATCGCCCGAACTCGCCCGGCAACCTCGGCACCCTGATCCGCTCGGCCGATGCGTTCGGCGCGTCCGGGGTGATCGTGACCGGCCACGGCGCCGACCAGTTCGACCCGCAGGCCGTGCGCGCCTCGACCGGCTCGCTGTTCGCCGTGCCGGTGCTGCGCGCGGCGGGCCCCGGGCAGGTGCTCGAATTCCGGGACCGCCAGGCGGCGCGCGGCATCCCCACCCGCATCGTCGGCACCGATGAACACGCGCCGGGCACAATCTACGACCACGACTTCACCGAGGCGACGATCCTGGTCGTCGGCAACGAGACCACCGGCATGAGCTCGGCCTGGGCCGACGCGTGCGACGACCTGGTCACCATCCCGATGGGCGGCACCGCCAGTTCACTCGGCGCGCCGTCGGCGGGGGCGATCAGCCTCTACGAGATCGCCCGGCAGCGGCGTACCTTCGCCCGGTAGTGAAACCGTCGACGGCGCAGAGGAGAATGACGGACGTGTCCGACATCGAATTCAGCAAGGGCCACGGCACCCAGAACGACTTCGTGGTGCTGCCCGACCTCGAGGTGCGCCTCGACCTGACGGCCGACCGCGTCGCCGCACTGTGCGACCGGCAGCGTGGCCTCGGCGCCGACGGCGTGTTGCGCGTGGCGAAGGCCGGTGCGTTGCTCGCCGCCGGTGTGCTGGAAGCGCTGCCGGAGGGCGTCGGCGCCGACGACTGGTTCATGGACTACCGCAACGGTGACGGGTCGATCGCCGAGATGTGTGGCAACGGAGTGCGGGTCTTCGCGCACTACCTCAATGCCACCGGGCTCGAACAGCGCACCGAGTACGTCGTCGGCAGCCGTGCGGGCGCCCGTCCGGTCGTGGTGCACGCCGCCGGCCGGACCGACGGTGAGGTGACGGTGGACATGGGCGTCGTCCGCGAACTCGGCCCGTCCACCGCGACCCTGGCGGGCTGGGCACTGGCCGGCATCGGCATCGATGTCGGCAATCCGCATCTGGCCTGCGTCGACGACAGTCTGACCGTCGACGCGCTCGCCAAACTCGACCTGAGCGTTTCCCCGGGCTTCGACCCCGACCTGTTCCCGCACGGGGTGAACGTCGAGATCCTCACCGCGCTCGACGCGGACAACACCGTCGACATGCGCGTGTACGAACGCGGCGTCGGCGAAACCCGTTCCTGTGGCACCGGCACCGTGGCCGCCGCCGCTGCCGCGCTGACCGCCGCCGGTGTGTCGATCGGCACCGAATCCGGCGAGGTCACCGTGCGTGTGCCGGGCGGGCAGGTGCGTGTCGGGATCGCCGACGGGCGTGCCTGGTTGCGCGGTCCCTCGGTACTGGTGGCCTCGGGAAGTCTGTCGCAGTCCTGGTGGGACGCGCAGTAGCACCGATAACCGCGTGCACGCTGTCACCCGGACGTGGCAGCATAGAGAGCGTATGACGAAACCAGTAGAACCCACAGAATCCACATCGGCCGAGCACACCACCGCGGCCGATCCCGACGTGGCCGCCGATCGCGGTGACGTCGATGATGCGCTGGCCCGCCACGCGGCCCGCATGAAACAGCCCGGTTGGGCGGCCGATCCGACCGTCGGCGAGATGCAGCTCGACGAGCGCACGTCGCTGCGACGCGTCGCCGGGCTGTCCACCGAGCTCACCGACATCACCGAGGTCGAGTACCGCCAGCTACGCCTCGAGCGCGTGGTGCTGGTCGGTGTCTGGACCAGCGGTAGTTCGGTCCAGGCCGAGGGGAGCATGGTGGAACTGGCCGCGCTCGCCGAGACGGCGGGCTCGGAGGTGCTCGAGGGGCTGATCCAGCGCCGCGACAAGCCCGACCCGGCCACCTACATCGGCTCCGGCAAGGCCGAAGAGCTGCGCACGGTCGTTCTCGACACCGGCGCCGACACGGTGATCTGCGACGGTGAACTCACGCCCGCGCAGCTCACCGCGCTGGAGAAGGTCGTCAAGGTGAAGGTCATCGACCGCACCGCGCTGATCCTCGACATCTTCGCCCAGCACGCCACCTCTCGCGAGGGCAAGGCCCAGGTCGCGCTGGCGCAGATGGAGTACATGCTGCCGCGCCTGCGCGGCTGGGGTGAGTCGATGTCTCGTCAGGCCGGTGGCCGGGCGGGCGGCGCCGGCGGTGGCGTGGGCACCCGTGGTCCCGGTGAGACGAAGATCGAAACCGATCGTCGCCGCATCCGCGAACGGATGGCCAAACTGCGCCGCGAGATCCGGGAGATGAAGACCGCCCGCGACACCATGCGCGCGCGCCGCACCGAGAGCGGGGTGCCCTCGATCGCGATCGTCGGCTACACCAACGCGGGCAAGTCCAGTCTGATGAACGCGCTCACCGGCGCGGGTCTGCTCGTGCAGGACGCGCTGTTCGCCACCCTGGACCCGACCACCCGCCGGGCCGCGCTCGACGACGGCCGCGAGATGGTGTTCACCGACACCGTCGGTTTCGTCCGTCACCTGCCGACCCAGCTGGTCGAGGCCTTCCGCTCGACCCTGGAAGAGGTCACCGGCGCCGATCTGCTGCTGCACGTCGTCGACGGCGCCGACCCGCTGCCGCTCGAACAGATCAAGGCGGTCCGCGAGGTGATCACCGATGTGATCAGGGAGCAGGGCACGCCCGCGCCGCCGGAACTGCTGGTGGTCAACAAGATCGACGCCGCCGACCCGAACGAGCTCACCCGGTTGCGCGGCATGCTGCCGCAGGCGGCGTTCGTCTCCGCCCAGACCGGCGCGGGCGTGGAAGAGTTGCGTGAGCGGCTCTCGGAGGTGCTCGGCGGACTCGACGTCGACGTCAGTGTGCTGCTGCCCTACAGCCGTGGCGACCTGCTCGCCCGCATCCACGCGGACGGCCGGATCGTCACCGCCGAGCACGAGGAGGGCGGTACCCGGGTTCGCGCGCGCGTGCCGCACGCGTTGGCCGCCGCCCTGTCCGAGTACGCGCACTCCGGTCCCGCGGAACCGGTGCTCAGCTGATCTTTTTCGCTGATTTGCCCGCCGGTTGCGGACAAATGTCGATGCGACACAGGGATTTTCGAACGCTATGGTCGAATATCGACAGCAGGAGGGTGTTATGTCGAACGACCATCAAGGTACGGAAAATGTGACGAAGGACAGGGTTGCGGTGGGCGACCCTGTTCTCTCGGATGGAGCGCCGCTGAACCCGGCGCCGAGTGAATGGGACATCCGCGCGTTCGAAGCGGTGCTCGCGCCGCTGCGGGCGTGGACCAGCCCGAAGTTCTACGGTCTGGACAATATTCCGGCCGAAGGGCCGGTGCTGATCGTGGCCAACCACAATCTGCTCGGCGGGATCGACGCACCGCTGATCATGCCGGAGATTCTGCGCGTGCGCGGCAGGCTGGTGCGCGGTCTGGCCGAGCATGTGCTGATGGTGCCCGGCGTGCGGGATTTCCTGCATCATTTCGGCGCGGTGCGCGGTACCCGCTCGAACTGCCTGGCGCTGCTCGAGCGCGGGGAGGCGGTGGTGGTGTTCCCCGGTGGTGGCCGGGAGGCGATCCGCCGCAGCGGCGAGAAGTACGAGCTGAAGTGGGAGGGCCGCACCGGTTTCGCGCGGATGGCGATCCAGGCGGGGGTGCCGATCGTGCCGCTGGCGATGATCGGCATCGACGATGCCTACGACATCGTCTTCGACGGTCAGCACCCGGTGATGTCGCCGCTGCGCTGGACCTGCCGCCTGCTCGGGATCAATCCCGAGCTGAGCCCGCCGCTGGTCAAGGGAGTCGGCCCGACGCCGCTGCCCCGCCCGGAACGGTTCTACTTCTCGGCGGGCGCGCCGATCGACCCCGCACCGTGGATGGACGCCGACGATATCGACGGCGCCTCCGCCGATCTGCGTGATGTGGTGCGCAAGGGCCTCGAGGAAGAACTGCAGTTCCTGTTCAACGAGCGTGAGCGTGACAGCGGTCGCACGCTGGTCGGCCGCCTGCGCAACGCATTGCCCTGGTGACCGCGACCGCCTGAGCGGCTGGATCGGCGCCGCGGGGCAGACGCGCCCACGGGGGTGTGGAATGCCCGCGGCGCCGATCTGGTTACCCCAGTTATGCGGACCGAGGTCCGGATAATGAGAGGGTGGCGATGATCGTGACAGAACAGGTCCAGGTCGTGCCCGGCGCCGACCGCAGGCGCTGGCGCAACGAATGGCTCGACTCGCGGCAGTCGTTCCCGGCCACCGGCAACTTCGTGCTCGAGGACTATGCGCACGGGCTGCTGCTCGTGCACAACGAGGACATCGTCGACCCGGGCGAGGGCTTCGACACCCATCAGCACCGCGACACCGAGATCCTCACCTGGGTGCTGGAAGGCACCGTGGTGCACCAGGATTCGACCGGACACTCGGGCTTGATCCGCCCCGGCCTCGCGCAGCGGATGAGCGCGGGCGCGGGCATCCTGCATTCGGAGCGCAACGGGGCGGGCTACCGGGAGAAGGAGCGCCTGCACGTCGTGCAGATGTGGATCCCGCCGGACGCGACGGGCGTCGCCCCGAGCTACCAGGAACTCGATATCGAGGGTGACTTCGCCCGCAACGCCCTGGTGCCGGTGGCGTCCGGTATGGCGCGCCATCGCGGCGAGGCGGCGATCGGCATCGGCAACCGCCATGCCGCCTTCCACGTCGCGCGGCTGGACCCCGGCCAGGCCGTCACGGTTCCCGATGCGCCGTACGGTCACGTCTTCCTCGCTCGCGGCACCGCCGACTACGAGGGCTACGGCACCCTGGAGCAGGGCGACGCCGTCCGCCTGACAGCGACCGGCGGCCACCGCGTGACGGCGGTGACCGCCGCCGAGCTGCTGATCTGGGAAATGACCGCGACCGCGCGCCGCTAGACCTTGCGGATGACGGTGACGACCTTGCCCAGAATTTGCGCGTCGTTGCCGGGGATCGGCTCGAAGTGCGGGTTGTGCGGCATCAGCCACACGTCCTTACCGCTGCGTTTGAAGGTCTTCACGGTGGCCTCGCCGTCGATCATCGCCGCGACGATGTCGCCACCCTCGGCGACATTCTGCTGACGCACCACCACGAAGTCGCCGTCGCAGATGGCCGCGTCGACCATCGACTGGCCGACGACCTTGAGCAGGAACAATGATCCCTCGCCGACGAGTTCGCGCGGCAGCGGGAACACGTCTTCCACGGCCTGCTCGGCCAGGATCGGGCCACCGGCGGCGATCCGGCCGAGGACCGGGACGAAGGTCGGGGTCGGGCGGCTCGGGTCGACCTCGTCGGTCTGCTGGGGCAGCGTGGTGACCGAGCGGACCGCCTCGTCGAGTCCGCGGACGTTCACCGCGCGCGGCCGGTTCGGGTCGCGACGTAGGTAGCCCTTGCGTTCGAGGGCGCGCAGTTGATGAGCCACCGAGGAGGTGGAGGTGAGGCCGACTGCGTCGCCGATCTCACGGATGCTGGGCGGGTAGCCCCGTTCGGTCACCGAGGAGCGGATGACATCGAGGACCGTGCGTTGACGCACGGTGAGATCCGTCCCGGATCCCGATGTGACGGTGCCGGTGCCGCTTTCGTCACCCGTGTCGTCTGTGTGGGTCACCGTGTCCCGCCCTTCCAGTTGTCGAATTCGCCATCTCGAGGCTAGTCGTGCCACGCCGAACTATCAAACATCTGTTCGAGCATGTCGGGCGTTTCGTGCTGACAGCGGCGCGGGGATCTGGTAGAAATCGAACATCAGTTCGTCGCACAGGTGTTCGAATGGCGGGAGGCATTGCCGCCTCACCAGTACTTTCTCGCAGCAGCGGAGCACACCACCCCGGAGGTTCTTCCGATGAGCACAGCAACCAGCGCCCTGCGTTCCACAGACCCCATCGCCGCCCCGGAGCCCGTGCTCCGCCGGCGCCGGTCCGCCCGCGCCCCACGACCTTTCGCCTTGGTTCGATCGGCGATGTCGCGCACGGCGGGCATCGAACGCCAGGCCGTCGAAGCATCGTCGGCCGCGCCCATCGCAGGCTCCGCCTCGCCACGCCGGGTCGCGACCGCGCCCGCGAGCGTGGCACGCAGTATCGTCCGCTCCGGCGTGTTGAGCCCGCCCGCCAACGGCCTGCCCGCAGCCGAACCCGCCGACATCGTCCGCGTCCCCCGGCGGATCGACCTCACCGACGCCGAACTCGATCTCGCCTTCGCCACCGTGCCCCGCAGCGCGCCGGTGCGCCGTTCCCGTGAGGTCGTTCGCCCGCCGGCGGCGGATCGCGGCCCGCGGCACCGCGCGCCGCACAGCGACCTCTCGCTCTATGCCCGCGGTCCCGTGCGTACCGGCCACGCGCGGGGCATCCATCCGCTGCATCGAGTCGAGCAGGCCAAGGCCGGGTTCGCCGCGCTCGCCGTGACGGCGCTGGTGACCGCGCTGATCGTCGTCGCCTTTCTCGGGCTCGCCCACGTGCGCGCGGGTAGTTTCGCCGACCACGTCGACTCGACGACGCCCGGAATCTCGGAGCAGGCCGGGTTCGGGTCCGGAGCGCGGTCCGAGCCGGGGCGATGAGTCGAAAATCGCTGCGCGGAAGCATTTTCAGAGCGGATTCCGGCGGTGTCCGAGATCATCTGTATCGACGAATCACACCCTGAAACTAGAACACGTTGCTACGGTGACGAGCATCCTGAATCGGGGCGGGGGCCCCGGTCGAACCCGGATGCGAGGTCTCGGTGCGCCGCTGCTCGATCGCTCTACTGCTCGGTGTGGTGCTCGGTGCCCTACTGGCACCCGCCGCGCACGCGGTACCCGCCTACACCGAGTATCTCGACCTCCCCGCGCTCAACGGTGTGGGCGAATACGGTGGCGGGCTGCACCCGGCGCTGCCCTCGGCACAGCAACCCCTGCGGGACGCACTGGCCCAGGCGCGCGAGGACGGCATCGACCCGGCGCGGTACGCGACGCTGCTGCACCAGTACTGGCTCGTCGTCGCCACCGACAACGCCGGGATCGACCTCGAAGCCTGGGCGCCCGAGCGCGGCGTCGCGGCCAATTCCGCCACCTTCAGCCAGGTGTACGTGAACTACTTCCGCCTCGCCGCCACCCGCTCCGATCTCTACTGGGCGGGCATGGCGGGCATCGCGGGCGCGTCCTTCGCCGCCGGCTTCTTCGACGTCGGTGACGTCGCCGCCGGTGTGTCCGTGGGCGGAATCCACGAACTCGGCAACGCTGTCGCCGACCTGTTGCGTGCCACCCCGCCCGAATTGCTCACCGGCGTCCCGGCCGATATCAGCGGCCTGGCCGCCCTCGGCCCCCGGCTGACCGCCGCCGACCTCGCCTGGTATCAGACCCGGCTGATGATCATGCAGAAGCACATCTTCATCGACCTGGTCCCGATGCACGAGGCCTATCTCGCCGACGGGATGGCGGGCATCGAGGAGATGTCCGCGGCCGGCCTGCTCGACGACGGCATGCGGGTGGCCTGGACCGGGATCGACGGCGGCACCGAAGCGGGTCGCGGCGACGCGCTGGTCGCGATGGCCGATCGGGAACAGAACCAGATCATCGCCGACCAGTGGGATGTGACAGCACGCGGTCGTGCCGGAATGGGCCGGGTGCTCACCTACGTCACCACGGTCGCGGGCAAGCCCGCCGTCCCCGGCACCCGCGCTCCCGGCGTGTACGCCCCGGTCACGGTGTGGTCGCCGATCGCCGCGGGGCGGCCGATGGGTCTGCGGACGCCACTGCCCGCGTTCAACTGGGCCGACCGGGAGACCCGCTGGGACTACATCACCGCCGATCTGCTGCCGCGCCATCTCGACCTCGCGACCGACGCGGCACGCGCGGTGACGGTGTATCGCGAACCGTTCGCCGTCAAGCTCGACCGGGGCCGGATGCTCGCCCGGCTACCCGACATCATCGCGGACCTGGCCACGCAGTGGCAGGTTGTGCCATCCTGACCGGTATCCTGTCAAGAGCCATGGAATAGAAATGCGCATCGACGAAGGAACCCTCGGATGCATTGCCCGTATTGCCGACACCCCGACTCGCGCGTCGTCGACTCGCGGGAAGTCGAGGAGGGCACCGCGATCCGCCGCCGTCGTTCCTGCCCGAGCTGCGCGCGTCGATTCACCACCGTCGAGACCGCGATCCTGTCGGTGGTCAAGCGCAGTGGCGTGACCGAGCCGTTCAGCCGCGAGAAGGTCATCGTCGGTGTGCGCCGGGCCTGCCAGGGTCGTGAAGTCGATGACGACGCCCTGAACCTGCTCGCCCAGCAGGTCGAAGACGCGGTGCGCGCCAAGGGATCTCCCGAAGTGCCGAGCCACGAGGTCGGCCTCGCCATCCTCGGCCCCCTGCGCGACCTCGACGAGGTGGCCTACCTGCGCTTCGCCTCGGTGTACCGATCCTTCACCAGCGCAGCCGATTTCGAACGCGAGATCACCGAGATGCGGGCTGCTCGCGCGGTCGCCGCGACCGACTGATCCACGCCCCGGCGTCGCCTCGGCGGCGGATGTCTCAGCGCCGGATCGAGCTGATCGCCTTCTCGATGCGCTTGGCCGACACCGGATACGGCGTACCCAGCTTCTGGGCGAACAGGCTGACTCGCAATTCCTCGATCATCCACCAGATCTCGGTGACGTCGCGGGCGTTCTTGCGCGCCGGGGGCAGCGCGCCGACGAGCTTGTCGTAGGCGGCGAGCATCCGGTCCACCTCGACCATCGCCTGCCGGTCGCGCACCGCCGAACCCGGAAGTGATTCCAGGCGCTGGGCCGCCGCGAGGAGGTAGCGCGGGAGTTCGCGTAGCCGCACCCGGCCCCATTCGGCGACGAAGCCGGGGAACAGGAGATCGTCGAGCTGCTGACGCACGTCGTCGGCGATATCGGATTCGAGGGTGTCGGCCAGTGCGGCACGCGCCTGCTGGGCAGCGGCCAGTACGGGCACGACGGTACGGATCAGCGCGACGACCGCCGTGGACAGTTGCGGGCGGACGGCGGCCACCAGCTTGTCGAACTCCTCCGGCGAGCGCACCGGGCCGCCTGCCTTGGCGATCAGTTCGTCGGCGGCGGCGATCCGGCAGTCCTCGACCAGCTTGTCCAGGGAACCGTCGGGGTTCTGACTCAGTGCCAGCCGATCGCGGGCGGGCAGTCCGGCGGTGACGGCCCGCGTCGAGGTGGGGATCGCGGTGAGCAGCAGGGTGCGTACACCCGCTCGCATCGCGGCCGCCTGTTCGCCGGGCGAGCTCAGGACACGCACCGCGACGCCCTCGCCCTCGGGCACGAGTGCCGGGTACCCGGTCACGGTCTGGCCGGCGACTTCGCGGCTCACGGTCGGCGCGACCGAACCGAGCGACTCGGAGGTCCACACTGTCGCTGGCGCGCGTTCGGCGCCGGCGGTCGCCCGCGCGACCGATGCCGAAACCTGATCGGCCAGTGCCGCTTTGAGCTGTTGCAGGCTCTTGTTCTTGGCCAGTACCTTGCCGCTCTGATCGACTGCGGCGAACGTCATCCGCAGGTGATCGGGCAGTGCGGTGGGGGAGAGGTCGTCGGTGGTGATGGTGACCGCACCCAGCCGGGACAGCTCCCGTGCGAGCCCGGTGCGCAGCGGCTCGGCGCGCGGAGTCAGCCCCCGCAGGGCCGCCGACGCGAAGTCCGGCGCGGGAACGACCGCGCGGCGCAACGTTTTCGGCAGCGTTTTGATGAACGCGGCGGCCAGTTCCTCACGCATGCCGGGCACCAGCCAGTCGAAGCCGACCGCCCGCACGTGCGCGAGCTGTTCCACCGGGATCCGCGCGGTGACACCGTCGTCGTCCTGGCCCGGCTCGAACTGGTAGGTCAGCGGGAAGCTGAGTTCACCCTGGCGCCAGGCGTCGGGGAAATCGGTCGGGTCCAGGGTGGCGACACCGGCATTGACCACGGTGTCGGTCGAGAAGTCCAGCAGCGCGGGGTCATCGCGCTCGGTCTTGCGCCACCAGCTGTCGAAATGGCGCACCGACACGATATCGGCGGGGATGCGCTTGTCGTAGAACTCGAACAGCACTTCGTCGTCGACGAGGATGTCGCGGCGCCGTGCCCGATGCTCGAGGTCGGCCACATCGTCGATCAGGGCGCGATTGCGGGCGAAGAACCCGTGCCGCGTCTGCCATTCGCCCTGTACCAGCGCATGGCGCAGGAACAGCTCGCGCGACAGCTCCGGGTCGATGCGCCCGAAGTCGACCGGGCGCCCGGTCACCAGCGGCACCCCATACAGCGTCGCCCGCTCGTAGGCACGCGCCGATCCACGCTTGGCCGACCAATGCGGTTCGGAGTAGGTACGTTTCACCAGATCACCGGCGAGCCGTTCGGCCCACTCCGGCTCCACCTTCGCCGCGATCCGCCCCCACAGCCGCGAGGTCTCCACCAGTTCGGCCGCCATCACCCAGCGCGGCGCCTTCTTGGCCAGCGACGACCCGGGGAAGATCATGAATTTCGCATTGCGGGCCCCGAGGAACTCGCGCGATTCCGCCTCACGCACGCCGATATGCGAGAGCATGCCCGCCAGCAGCGACTGATGGATCTGTGCGCTCGGCCACGGCATCGCATGGTCGTCTGCCGAATCCGAGGACCCGCCAACGGGTGTGGCGGCTGCTGGGTGCTGCCCACCTGTCGCTGCCTCACCACCGCGTCGAGACCGTCCACCTGCCCGGCGTGGGTCTGTGCCCTTGGTCTCGGCCCGGCCGGAGGTGGTGTTCGCTCCGGCGGTCGGCTCCGCCACCGCGCGTGGGGAGTTCCCGCGTCCGCGGCCACGCCGTCCGCGATTGCCCCCTGCGCCGACGGCACCGTCCACGGTGGTGAGGGCGTCCGTCTGTCCCCGGCTCGCGCCCGCGTCGTTCCAGCCCATCCCGCGGGCGATGGTGCGCAACTGACCGTGCAGGTCCTGCCACTCCCTGATGCGCAGGTAGTGCAGGAACTCGTCGCGGCACATCCGCCGGAACTGGTTGGACGACAGCGACTTCCGCTGCTCGGTGAGGTAGTCCCACAGCCGCAGGTAGGCCAGGAAGTCCGAGCCCTCGACGACGAAGCGCGCGTGCTGGGTGTCGGCCGCCTGCTGGTGCTCGACGGGCCGTTCGCGCACATCCTGGATCGACAGCGCCGCGACGATGATCAGCACCTCGTCGAGGCACCCGTTGCGCTGGGCCTCGACGAGCATGCGCGCCATCCGAGGATCCACCGGCAGCTGCGCCATCTCCCGCCCGATCGGCGTGAGCGTGAGATGTTGACCCGAATCAGCTTCGCCGTCAACAGATTTCGTGCTGCCGTGCGCCAGCGCGCCCAGCTCTTCGAGCAGGGCGATACCGTCGCGGATGGCCCGGCGGTCGGGGGCCTCCACGAACGGGAAACTCTCGATATCGCCCAGACCCAGCGCCGTCATCTGCAGGATGACCGCGGCGAGGTTGGTGCGCAGGATCTCCGGCTCGGTGAACGCGGGCCGCGCCTCGAAATCGTCCTCGGAATACAGCCGGATACAGATACCGTCCGCCACGCGCCCACAGCGACCCGATCGCTGCCGCGCCGAGGCCTGCGAGACCTCTTCGATCGGCAGGCGCTGCACCTTCGTCCGCATCGAATAGCGCGAGATGCGCGCGGTGCCGGGGTCGATCACGTAGCGGATACCGGGCACGGTCAGCGAGGTCTCGGCGACATTGGTGGCCAGCACCACCCGGCGACCGGTGTGCGGGGCGAACACCTTGTGCTGCTCGGCGGCCGACAGTCGCGCGTACAGCGGCACGATCTCGGTGCGGGGGAGTTTCAGGTCGCGCAAAGCATCGGCGGTGTCGCGGATCTCGCGTTCGCCCGACAGGAACACCAGCACATCACCGTCGCCCTCGGCGAACAGTTCGACGACCCCGTCGGCGATGGCGTCGGTGGGGTCGCGATCGACGACCCGGGTGTCCTCGTCGTCGTCGGATCCGGGCAGTTCCAGCGACAGCGGCCGATACCGCAATTCCACCGGATAGGACCTGCCCGACACTTCGACGATCGGCGCGGGCGTGCCGTGCGTGTCGGCGAAATGGCGGGCGAACAGTTCGGGATCGATCGTCGCCGAGGTGATGATCACCTTGAGATCTGGCCGCTGCGGCAGCAACTGCTTCAGATACCCGAGCAGGAAGTCGATATTGAGGCTGCGTTCGTGGGCCTCGTCGATGATGATCGTGTCGTAGCGGCGCAGCATCCGGTCGCGCTGGATCTCGGCGAGCAGGATGCCGTCGGTCATGAGTTTGACCAGGGTGCGATCGGAGGCCTGATCGGTGAAGCGGACGGTGTAGCCGACCACGTCGCCGAGTTCGGTGCCCAGTTCCTCGGCGATGCGTTCGGCCACGGTGCGGGCGGCGAGCCTGCGCGGCTGGGTGTGACCGATGGTGCCGCGGATTCCGCGACCGAGTTCGAGGCAGATCTTCGGGATCTGGGTGGTCTTGCCCGAGCCCGTCTCACCGGCCACGATCACGACCTGGTTGGCGGCGATGGCCGCGGCGATGTCGTCGCGGCGCGCGGAAACCGGCAGTTGTTCGGGGTAGGTGATCTGCGGAAGCGCCGCGCGGCGATTGGCCACGCGGGTCTCGGCGGTGGCGATCTCGGCCTCGACGGCGGGCAGGTCGTCGGGGCGCGCACGGTCGAGCTTGCGCCGGAGCCGATGTTCGTCGCGCAGCGAGACCTCCGCCAGGCGGGTGCGCAGCGCGCGGGTTCCGGTGCTAGCTGTCCTGGTCATTGCGCCTACCAGCCTAGCGAAGCCCGCCACCGGTTTTCCCCCGCGTCGCCCGCTCGCGCTGTCGCGGAGACCAACGACACACCACGACACCCGCCCGTCACGGTCCGCGCGTCCGGTCCGTACCGCGCGACGCGACGACCGTGCGCACACGAACTCCCGGTCAGCCGGGGTCCGTCGTGCGAGGATCCGGGCATGAGCGGTCAGCGGGCACCTCGCGTCGCCAGGCAGGCCGCCCGACCATGCGGAAGGGACACAGCATGAGCGCTTCGGTGCGAACGGCGTGGTGGATCAGGGCCTATCGGCTCGGTTTCGGGTTGCTCGGGATCCTCGCCCTGGTCTGGATCCCGCTGCGAAACGTCGACTCGGCGACGTTCTCGCTCACGAACTATCTGAGCTACTTCACCATCGAGTCCAACATCTTGGCCGTGATCGTGCTGCTCGTCGGTGGCCTGACAGCGCCGCAGAGCCCGCGCTGGCAGACGTTTCGTGGCGCGGTCACCCTGTACATGCTCATCACGATGGTCGTCTACGCGGTCCTGCTGGCCAATGTCGACGTGATGCTCACCGACAAGTGGATCAACGATGTCCTGCATCGCATCGTGCCGCTGGTCCTGCTGCTGGACTGGCTGTTCGTCGCGATGGCGCAACGCCTGCGACCCAGCCTCGAACTGATCGGCCTGTGGCTGATCTTCCCGGTCGCCTACGGCGTCTACAGCCTGATCCGCGGCCCGATCGTCGACTGGTACCCCTACCCGTTCATCGACCCACGGGCCCAGGGATACGTGTCGCTGACGATCGGGTTGGTCGTGTTGCTGGTGGTGTTCGTCGTGCTCGCGGTCGCGATGGCGGGCCTGGGAGATCTGCCCGCTCGGTGGCGGGAACGCAAGTCAGAAGGCTGACCGGCGGCGGGCCAGGTGCGCGCCGGTCGGCACAGTGGGGTAGATGTGGAGCCATGAATGCGCTCTGGCATGGATTCGCCGATATGGGTGCCGTCGATCGTGACGGTGCGTTCGTTGTCGCTCGCGGTGAGGGCGCCTACGTCTTCGACACCGCGGGCAAGCGGTACCTCGACGCCACCGCCGGGCTGTGGTTCGCCAATGTCGGGCACGGCCGTGGCGAGATCGCCGACGCCGTCGCCGATCAGTTGCGCACCATCGCGCACTACTCCAACTTCGGCGACATCACCGAAGCGCCCACCCAGGAACTCGCCGAGAAACTCTCGTCGATCGCCCCCGTGCCCGGCAGCAAGATCTTCTTCACCTCCGGCGGTTCCGACTCGGTGGAGACCGCGGCGAAACTGGCCCGCCGCTACTGGCACGAGCAGGGCCGCACCGACAAGAAGATCCTGGTCGGGCGACGTCTGGCCTATCACGGCATGCATTACGCGAGCACCGCGCTCGGCGGTTTGGCGCCGAACAAGGAGGGCTACGGCGTGCTGGTGGACGACACCCGCACCGTCGAATGGAACGACGCCAAGTCCCTGCTCGCCCTGATCGAAGAGGTCGGCGCCGAGCGGATCGCCGCGTTCTTCTGCGAACCGATCATCGGCGCGGGCGGGGTGTACCTGCCGCCCGAGGGCTACCTGGCCGAGGTCCGCCAGATCTGTCGTGACCACGACATCCTGTTCGTCGCCGACGAGGTCGTCACCGGTTTCGGCCGCATCGGCGGTTCCTGGTTCGCTTCCACCCGCTTCGACCTGCAGCCCGACCTGATGACCACCGCCAAGGGCCTCACCTCCGGCTACCTCCCGATGGGCGCGGTCTTCATCGCCCCCCACCTGGCCGAGCCCTTCTTCGCCGGCGGCACCTGGTTCCGCCACGGCTACACCTACGGCGGCCACGCCGGCGCGGCCGCCGCGGCCCTGGCCAACCTCGCCATCGTCGAACGCGAGGGTCTCTTGGAGGAAGCCGCCCGCCTCGAATCCACCCTCCACACCGCGTTGGCGCCGTTGGCCGACCACCCCCGCGTCGCTGAGGTTCGCAGCGGACTCGGCGCAGTGGCGGCGGTGCAGCTCGCCGACCCGTCCGAGGGCCCCGCCCTGGTGAAAACCCTGCGTGAACACGGCATCTCGGGCCGGGCCGCCGGTGCGGGCGCCATGCAGATCTCGCCGTCGTTCGTCATGACCGACGCCCAGGTCGCCGAGCTCGCCGCCGGATTCGCCCGCGCCCTGGGCTGATTCGGGAGTCGATCGATACCGGGCCCGTCGGCGAAACTCGCTGGCGGGCCCGGAGTCGTGCGGGCTAGCCTGCTCTGTTCTGATCGAACAGGGGAGGACCTGCGTGCAAGCATCGGTGACCGTGACACCGGACCAACTACCGGAACTGCTGCTGCATGTCGCGGTGGTGCGGCCGGTATTCCTGTGGGGTGCGCCGGGAATCGGTAAGAGCTCGCTCGTGCGGACCTTCGCCGATTCGCTCGGCCTGGAGTGCGTCACGCTCCTCGGCACCCAGCTCGCCCCCGAAGACCTGATCGGTGTCCCGCAGATCGTCGATGATCGCAGCCGCTTCGCACCGCCGGAGCTGATCGCGCGACCGGAGCCCTACTGCCTGTTCCTCGACGAACTCAACGCCGCCTCACCGGAAGTGCAGAAGTCGTTCTACTCGCTGATCCTGGACCGCCGGATCGGGACCTACGAATTGCCCGCCGGTTCGGTGGTGATCGGCGCGGGCAATCGCGCCACCGACAACGCGCTCGCCCGGCCGATGGCGTCGGCACTGGTCAACCGGATGGTGCACCTGCACCTGCGCGCCGATGTCGACGACTGGCTGAAGTGGGCCGCTACCCACGACATTCACCCCTGGATCATCCGCTACCTCACCCAGCGCCCCGATCACCTGTGGTCGGCGCCGCCCAAAACCGAGGCACCTTTCTCCACGCCGCGCGGCTGGCACATGCTCTCCGACGCCCTGCACTCCTGCGGCGACGACATCGACGACACGACCCTGCAGGTCCTCGCCGCGGGCACGCTCACCCTCGGCCACAGTTCCGGCTTCCGCGCCTTCGTGACAACGATCCGCCACGCCTACGACCTGGACGCGGTACTCAAGGGCGACGCCGGATGGCCGCGTGACCCGGCCGACCGTGACCTGCTCTATTTCCTGTCCGAGACGATGCGCGTCCGGTTGATCAAAGATCTCCCCGGCGACCGCGCGCACACCTCGCCGACGGTGCAGCGCTTCGTGATGCGCGCCAAGTCGCTGCTGGTGGAACTCGCCGAGATCTCGGTGGAGTGCGCGCAACTGGTGATCGCCTCCGATGCCGAGGGGATGCCGGTACTGCCGTCGTGGTTCCTCATCGAGGTGTCGCGGGATCTGCCGCGCCTGGCCGCGCGGCGCTGAGCATGGCCACCGCACGCAAGCGGCGCACGGTCGCGGATCCGTGGCAGCAGGCGGTCGACGACGGCTGGAAGGCGGCGTGCGCTCACCCGGCGTTGCGGCCGCTGGCCACCCAGCTGTACCGCCTCGACGAGCGGACTCCTCGTGCGGTGTGGGCGCGGCTGAGCGGCAGTTACGTGGGCTATCACCCGAAACGCCGTGCCACCGCACAGGAATGGGCGTGGGTGTTCGCGCATTGCCTGCTCCACGCCGGATTCGGTCACCTCGATCCGCGAAACACGGTGCCCGCCAACATCACCGGCCTCGATCCAGGCGACCCCGAGGGCCGGCGAGACGTGCGCGCACCGCATCCGGCCTATCGTGCGGCCTGCTGCGCCGCCGTCGACACCTACCTGACGACGATGAAGATCGGCACCCGCCCCACCGACATCCCGCCGACACCCGAGTTGGCCGACGAGCACGCTGCCGCTGCCCGCTGGCGCGATACGGCCGTGCCGGATGCCTTCGCACGCACCGGGTTCGCCGACTTCCTGCTCACCTCGGCCGAGACCGCGAAACGTGTCGACAACCCCGCCCGGTTCGCCAGGGGTATCGCGGCCGCCGCCCGTGCGGCGCTGGCCACCGCGGGCGGAGAACGCACCGCCGACGGTGTACTGCGCCACCGCACCCCGTGGGACAGCGCGCTCGGCTGGTTCGTATCGTCGTTTCCGTTGCTCGGGGCCCTCGCCGCGGGCATGACCGTCGTCGCCGACGCGGAACTGGCACGCAGCTGGAATATTTCGATCGCCGCGGTGAATGCCGAAGCCGCCGAGATCTACGTCAACCCGCTGATCGGATTCGGTGAGGAGCAGTGGCGGTTCGTGCTCGCCCACGAAATGCTGCACGCCGCACTGCGTCACGGCGAACGCGCCGACTGGCGCGACCACTACCTGTTCAATATCGCCTGCGACTATGTGGTCAACGGCTGGCTGGTCGAGATGAAGGTCGGTCAGATGCCGGAGGGCCTGCTCTACGACCCGTCGCTGAAAGGCTGTTCCGCCGAGGAGATCTACGACCGGATCGCCGTCGACCTGCGCCGGCTCCGCAAACTCGCCACCCTGCGCGGACGCGGCCTCGGCGATGTCCTGGGTGAACCGCTGGCCTACCCCGGTAGCGCGGGCCGCTACGTCGACCTCGACGAGTACTACCGCAGCGCGCTGACGACGGGGTTGGCTTACCACACCGACAGCGGCCGCGGATATGTCCCGGCCGCACTGGAACAGGCGATCCGCGCGCTCGACCAGCCACCGCTGCCGTGGGACGCGCAGCTGGCCCAGTGGTTCGACGAACACGTTCCCACCATCGACACCCGGCGCAGTTATGCTCGCGCCTCCCGCCGACAGGCCTCGACACCCGACATCCCGCGACCGGCGTGGGTGCGCCCCGAGGAGAACGTGCGGTTACCGACCTTCGGGGTAGTCCTCGATACCTCGGGTTCGATGGACGTAACCCTGCTCGGCAAAGGGCTCGGCGCGATCGCGTCCTACGCGCTGGCCCGAGACGTGCCACGAGCCAGAGTCGTCTACTGCGACGCGGCCGCCTACGACGCGGGCTACCTGCCGGTGGAGGAAATCGCCGCCGGCGTGCGGGTCCGCGGGCGCGGCGCCACGTTCCTGCAGCCCGGCATCCGCCTGCTCGAACGAGCCGAGGACTTCCCGGTCGACGGCCCGATTCTGGTGATCACCGACGGGCAGTGTGACGCGGTACGGATCCGCCGCGAACACGCGTTTCTCGTCCCCGCGGGGGCGTGCCTACCGTTCGCCCCCAAGGGCCCGGTCTTCCGTCTGCGCTGAGCCGAAAGCATGGCGGGGCGGACGCCGATCCGGGATCAGCGAGGATCGAGCCGCAGGGTGAAGAAGCGGCTCAGCGGGTCGATGGAGTAGCTGCCGAACGGACCGCATTCGGCGAACCCGTGGCGCAGGTACAGGCGGCGGGCGGGGGCGAAGAAGTCCTCGGCGCCGGTTTCCAGGCTCAGCCGCCGGTACCCGCGCTCCCGGGCTACCGCGACCAGGTGGGCGAGCACGGCGGCGGCCACGCCACGGCCGGTATGCCCGTCGGCGGTGCGCATGGACTTGATCTCGGCGTGCTCGGCGTCGAGCTCCTTCAGCGCGCCGCACCCGACGAGGTCGTCGCCGGACCACGCGCTCCACACCGTGACCGCGGGATCGCGCAGGGCGGTGAGGTCGAGGGCGTGCATGCTGCAGGCAGGGGTGGTGTCCGCCATTTCCGCGTGGTGGGCGGCCAGCAGAGTCCGGATTTCCGCGCCGGTGAGGTCATCGGCCACCACGCGAAGCTGGTCGACCGCAGCAGTCGGGTTATCGGTCATAAGTCCAGTTTGCAGATCGATACCGGAGCCCGTCGATCCGGGTCTCCCAGGGACCACCCGACCGCGGAAAACGCCCCGGGGCGACCAGTACGGGTGCGAGCATGGTGACGCGGGTGTCGACTCGAAAGTGGTGGGGTGTGGCCGATTTCGTGCAGCAGTATGCGTTCGTGCGGTGGCCGGTGGTCGCCGCGTTCGTCCTGGCATCGCTGATCGTGGCCACCCGGTTGACCAGGCGAACCCCGTCGGAGCACCGGATCGATACCGCCTCCGACAGCGCGCACCTGCTCATGTGTCTGGTGATGCTGGCGATGCTGGTGTTCCCCGCCGCGACCGACCCGCACGCGATGCGCGGACTGCTCACCGCCCTCACCGTGGCGTTCGCGATCCTGCTCGCCGAACGCGTCGTCGGATGGCGCACCGGTTCGACGCCCGACGGTGTGCCGGCGCTGGGCTATCACACCGTCGCCGCCGCGGCGATGCTGTACGCGATGGCCGGGCACGGGGCCGTGCACGGCGCCGGTGCGGCGGGCTGGCCCGCCGTCGTGCTGGCGGTGCTGTTCGGTCTCGACGCGCTGCTCGTCCTCGGTACGGCCGGTCACCGGTCACGCTGGCACCGCTTCGTTCATCCCGCCGGCTCCCACCCGCTGACCTCGGCGCTGGTGCCCCATGTGGTGATGGACATCGGGACCGCGTTCATGCTGATCGCCGCGATCGGCCGGTGAATACCGATCCACAACCGCTCGCGCTGCGAATTGCCTTAGTGCGGGCAGGAATTCGACGATGAGTGGGCAGCGCGGTCCCCAACCGCCGCCGGGGTCGCGCGGCGCCGGTCCGCGGATACCCCCGATCGTGGCCGGTGCCGACGATCGCGAGGAGATGCGCGCGCTCTACCGCGCCACCGGCGCCGCCGCGTTCGGGCTGGCCCTGCGGGTGCTGCACCGTCGCGGTGCCGCCGAAGACGTGGTCCGCGAAGGTTATCGACGGGCGAGATCGGCGCAGTGGATCGTCGACGAGGACGACACCGGCCGGGAACCCGGTTTCCCCTCCGCGGAATCCGGGGACGACCACACCGAGCCGGCCCCGCTGTCGCGTCCCGGGCCGGACCTCGGGACACCGTGGGGGCGTTCGGCGTTCGTCGCGACCGAACAGCGATCCGATCTGACCCCCCGCACCTACGGTGGGATGGATGTCGCCTTCGGTCGCGGCGTCGTCTACTCCCACGACGGTGCCCGCCTGCCCGACGGCGCGAGCACCGAGGATCCGGATCACCTCGGCACGGACCACCCGGACCGACGCCACGCGGGCGCTGAAGACGCAGTCCACGGTCTCCCCGGCTCCCGCGCGGACCACCCAGCCGAGGTCATCGGCTCGGGAAATATCGGTACCGAGCGTGTAGACGCCGACCAACGGGCTTTCGGCCACGTCGATGTCGAACGATCGAGCGCGGTCGGCATCGACACCGAACGTCTCGGGACGGATCGTTCCGGGATCGCCCGCGACAGCCCGGCATTCACCCCCGATCAATCCTGGCTGCTGGCCCAGATCCATCGACTCGCGGTCCAGCGCCTGCGTCTGGACCGCCGCGGCGGCGACGACATGCCGTGGCTGGCGGCCGCGGCCAGACTCGGTTTCGACGACCCCCTCGACAGCCACTGCGAGGTCTTCGTCCTCGCCTACTACGGGGGCCGCACCTACCGCACCATCGGCCGTGAACTGGGTCTGCGGGTACCGATGGTGACGAGGCTGCTGGCCGAGGGCATCGAACGGCTCGCCGAACAGCGGATCCCCCGGTGGACGGCCAGGCAGTCGTGGTGCCCGCCCGGCTCGGTCCTGTCCCTGGCCGACGCCTACGCGCTCGACGCGGTCGCCGAACTCGAACACCACCACATCGAGAACAAGCTCACCGCCACCACCCCGAACAGTCTGTCGCAGTTCGCCACCCGCGTGCGCGGTGTGCACGACGTGCTCGCGCTGCTGGCCGCCGACGACCAGCACACCCCGCCCCGCGCGCTCGAAACCCGCATCCTCGCCGACCTGGGCGCCGCGCCACAGCGACGCGGCCACTGGGCGGCCAGACCGCCCTGGTTGCGCCGCTTCGGCGGTCAACCGGAGAGTTAGAGCACCACCACGTGGTCTTCGGCGACCCGTCCGCCGAGGCGAACCCATCCGTCGGAGTCCCACTCGGTGTAGAGCTGCGAGCCCTGCCCCTGGGTGATGATCAGCCCGCGGCGCAGCTGGGCGGTGAGCGCGACCGCCGCCGCCCCGGTCGCCTCGTCCTCGGCGATGCCCATGGCGGGCGCGAACATCCTGGCGCGCAGCGCGCCACGTGACTCGTCGGTCCAGGCCCAGAAGAAATGCTGGCCGTCGGTGAAGTCGACGGGTGCCAAGGCCGCCAGCGCCTGCACCGAATCCAGTTGCTGGAAGGCGAACTTCGGTGCCCACTCGGCGCGCGCGGTGATCCAGGTCAAGCCGTCGGTCTGGTTGACGGCCACCGGCCCCGCGGGCACCCGCAAGGTGTGCACAGGTGTGTGTTGTACATCCAGCCACCACGCGGTGCCGACGGTGGGATGCCCGGCGAAGGGCAACTCGACGGCCGGGGTGTAGATGCGGACGTCGGCGACGCCGTCGACCGGATCGGAGACGACCGTGGTTTCGCTGAACCCCAGCCGGGCCGCCAGTTCCTGCTTGTCGAGGGCGACGACATCGCCCGCGCGGGCGATGCCGAGCGCGTTGCCGAGATTTCCGGCCGGATCGGTGAACACTCGGACGACCTCGACCTGGATGTCCGGGGCATCGGGCACATCATGTGCGTTCATGATCGCGAGCCTACCGGGCCGCCGCGCGGGGCCCACCGACCCGCGAGCCCCCGGACACGTCCGCTCCCAGCACGGCAACGGCCCCGATCCGGAATCCGGATCGGGGCCGCCGGGCCTTGAAAAGCAGGCGCGAAACCGACGAATCAGACGGCCGCCGAAGCCAGCGCCTCGGTGGACGCGACCGCCTGGCCGACACCGGCGACGATCGCCGCCGCACGCAGCGACTCGAAGATCACCTCACGCGACACACCGGCCTCGCGCAGCGTCTTCTCGTGCGCCTCGAGGCAGTGCGCGCAGCCGTTGATCGAGGACACCGCGAACGACCACAGCTCGAAGTCGGCCTTGTCGACGCCGGGGTTGCCGATGATGTTCATCCGCAGACCCGCGCGCAGATCGTCGTAGCGACCGTCCAGGAACGCCTTACCGCGGTAGAACACGTTGTTCATGCCCATGATCGACGCGGCGCCCAGCGCGGCGTCGTACGCCTCGGCCGAGAGCACGTCGGCGGCCTCTTCGGCGACCTCACGCAGGGTGGTGGCCGAGCGCGTGGCGGCGGCCGAAGCGAGCAGGGTGCCCCACAGCTGCTGCTCGTTGAGCACCGTGGTGCGGGCCAGCGAGGACAGATTGAGCTTGAGGTCCTTGGCGTACTCGGGAAGAGAGTTCTTCAGGTTCTCGATGCTCATGACAGTGGGGCTCCTTCAGGGTGTTTCGGTGGGGAAGTGGGTCAGACGCTGGCGGTGAGCAACTCGCCCGCGTTGATGGTCGGGTCGCCCTTCTTCCAGTTGCAGGCGCACAGCTCGTCGGACTGCAGGGCGTCGAGCACGCGCAGCACCTCGTCGACGTTGCGGCCGACCGAACCGGCGGTCACCGAGACGAACTGCACCTCGTTGTTCGGGTCGACGATGAAGGTGGCGCGGTCGGCGACGCCGTCGGCGTTGAGAACGCCGGCGGCGGTGGCCAGTTCACGCTTGAGGTCCGACAGGATCGGGAAGGGGAGGGTCTTGAGATCCTCGTGCTGTGCGCGCCACTGGAAGTGCACGAACTCGTTGTCGACCGAGGCGCCGAGCACCTGCGCGTCACGATCGGCGAACTCCTCGTTCAGCTTGCCGAACGCGGCGATCTCGGTCGGGCACACGAAGGTGAAGTCCTTGGGCCAGAAGAACACGATGCGCCACTTGCCGGCGTGGTCGTCGCTGGTGATCTGGGTGAAGTAATCGTCGGGCTGCTGCGCGTCGACCTTGGAGAGGTCGCCTCCGATGACGGCCTTGAGGTTGTATGCCGGGAACTGGTCGCCGATGGTCAGCAGAGCCATGCTTCGTCTCCTCATTCGTGGTGTGGTTGATGTCAGCCTACTGAAAGGTAAAGCCGATTGCTGGTCGTACACTGATAGGTGTGAGTGATCAGACTTATCAGCCAACCCTGTCGCAGCTGCGTGCGTTCGTGGCCGTCGCCGAATACCGGCATTTCGGCACCGCCGCAGCGCGTTTGACTGTGAGTCAACCCACGTTATCGCAGGCACTGGCATCACTGGAAAACGGACTCGGGCTCCAGCTGATCGAGCGCAGCACCCGCCGCGTGCTGGTGACCGCCGCCGGAATGCGACTGCTGCCGCAGGCCATGGCGACCCTGGAAGCCGCCGATCGATTCGTGGCTTCGGCGACCGGCGACACCCTCGGCGGCACACTGCGTGTGGGCATCATTCCGACCGTCGCCCCGTATGTGCTGCCCGGACTGCTGCCCGAGTTGCGCCGCAAACTGCCCGGGGTGCTGCCCCAGGTGGTGGAAGACCAGACCGCGCGGCTGCTGGACGGGTTGCGCACCGGTGTGCTCGACGTGGCGGTGCTCGCCTTACCGACCGAAGCCAACGGCTTGGTCGAGATCCCGCTCTACAGCGAGGAATTCGTGCTGGTCACGCCCCGTGGACACGACCTCGCCGGCCGCACCGACCTGGCCGCGCCCGCTCTCGCCGACCTGCCGCTGTTGCTGCTCGACGAGGGTCACTGCCTGCGCGATCAGACTCTGGACCTGTGCCGCTCGGCCGATGTACAACCCGGGACGGTCGGTGATACCCGTGCCGCCTCGCTGACCACGGTCGTGCAGTGTGTGGCCGGCGGGCTCGGGGTGACGCTCATTCCGGAGATGGCGGTTGCCGCCGAGACCGCGCGCGCGAATCTGGACACCGCGCGCTTCGCGGCCCCCGCTCCCGGCCGCACGATCGGGCTAGCTTATCGAGGGTCTTCCGCGCGGGCCGCGGATTACGAATACCTCGCGGCGGTCATCCGATCCAAGCGCCCTTTCTGATCTGCGCAATGCTGGTGTGACAGTGAGCTCGGTGTAGAGCCTGCGAATTGTCGTCGTTGTGGAATAAATTTCGCAAAATGGACTTTTCTCCGCTCGACACCGGAGGGCGAGCGGATATTTAACAGCGCAAATCAAATAACTATTCGGCGATCCAGCGATGCATCAGTTGCTTCGACCGGCTCGCGAATCATCGCAGTTAACTATTGGCATTCACGTGTTCGGGAATGCTGTAGCCGGGGAGTTCGGTCCACGGCCCCCACGACACGGTATAGCGATCGGAGCGGTGCGGCAAGGGTCTGTGCGACCTTTGTGGATCGATTCCGAATCGTGCTGAATTCGGTACCCGATGCATGTTCCGCGGGCGATCCGACTATGGGCGGACGGCCGGGACCGCCCATCGGAGAGGATGTCGACCAGGGGTCGGCCTGGTCGGGGTGCCGATCGCCACAACGGCGGTGTCCTAAACGTCGTTCCCTGTGTTCGTGACCATGTTGAAAGGTTCCGGAAATCTGATTCGGCAACTTTGCGGCTATATAATCGACCTCTTGAAGTGAGCGGTATGAACGGAGGTCGATATGGGCCGAAAGAGTCGCGTCGATGGCAGTCAGGACCGGTCGAAGCGGTTGGAAATCGGCTCATTCCGTTATTCCCGAAAAAAGAATTCCGGTAACGGTTCCGGCACTGATTCCAACGGCAGTGGACACCCGTCATTCGAAATCTTCCCGCTGACGGCGGCGCAGCGGGGGATCTGGTTTGCCCAGCATCTCACGGAATCGTCACCGATTTCTGTGGCCCAATACGTCGAGATCGCGGGCGAGGTGGACGCCGAGCTGCTTGCCGAGGCCTGCCGAACCGCCAGTCGTGAGTTCGGATCCGGACACACGCGACTGATCGAGGTCGACGGAGAGCCCTGTCAGTTCGTCGACGAGGACCGTGGAGGTCCGGTATCGGTCATGGACTTGCGCCATCACACCGATCCGGTGGCGACCGCCCGCGCGATGATGACTCAGGACTATTCCGCGCCGCTGGACATGCTGAACGACGACCTCGTGACGAGCATCGTGTTCCGGGTCGGCGAGGACCATTTCCTGTGGTACCAGCGCGCGCACCACATCGCGCTCGACGGATTCGCCGCGGTAACGATGCTGCACCGGATGACCGAGTTGTACAACGCTTGGGTGAAGTCCGAGGAACCGGCATCGTGCGCGGCGCAGGACCTGGGGGTCATCGTCGAGCAGGATCTGGCGTACCGGGGTTCGACGCGTTTCGACAACGACCGCAGATACTGGCTGGAGCATCTGGCAGGCGCGCCGCCCGCTGTCAGCCTGGCCGGTCGCGTCGGCAAGCCCACTATTCATCCGGCGCTGGTCAGCACAGAGCTGCCCGACGCCACCGCGCGGCTGCTCGACAGTGTCGCGCTCGAACACGGTCAGAGCGTGGCTCCGACCATCGTCGCGGCATTCGCCGCCTATCTCGCGCGAATGACCGGAAGCGACGAAGTAATGCTGAGCCTGCCGGTTTCGGGTCGGCACTCCGCCGTGCTGCGCCGTTCCGGGGGGATGGTGGCGAACGTGGTCCCGCTGCGGGTGCGGGTGGCCGGCCGCAACGTCGGTGAACTGATCGCCGCGGTGCAAAGTGAGTTGACGAGTGCACTTCGGCGGCAGCGCTACCGCCAGGAGGACATATTCCACGATATGGGGATCGCGCGCGACGAGGCGGCGTCCTTCGGGCCTGCTGTGAACCTGATGCTGATCGAGAACGAGGTGGTGCTCGGCAACACGACAGGCCGCCTGAACGTCCTCACCTCGGGCCCTACCGCCGACCTATTCGTCAATATCTATCCGGGTGCGGGCAAAGACAGTACGCATATCGACTTCCAGGGAAATCCGAATGCCTACACCCCGGACGAGCTCGCTGGTCACCACCGGCGATTCCGCATGTTCCTGCACGAGTTCCTCGCCGGGGGAGCGGAATATCCGGTCAGCGGATTGTCACTGCTCGACGTGCACGAACGGTCCACGCTGCCGCGAGTGCGGGGGCCGAGCGGAGTCGAAACACGGCTGCTTCCCGAGATTCTGACCGAGAGCGCGCGCCGCAATCGCAGTGCGTGCGCGATCACCTCGGCCGGGCAGACGATGACCTACGGCGAGCTGGACGACAGATCCTCCCAGCTGGCCCGGCATCTGACAGCGCTGGGTTGTGGCCCGGACACAGCGGTGGCGATCATGCTGCGACGCTCGGTCGAATCCGTTGTGGCGACCTGGGCGGTCGCGAAATGTGGGGCCGCGGTCGTCCAGCTGGCCCCCGAGTACCCGCGCAAGCGGGTAGAACACATGGTCGCCGACAGCGGCGCGGCCGTGGCGATCACGATCGACGAGCTGCGCGACCAACTCCCACCGGCGACGCGTTGTGTGGTTCTCGATGATCCCGCGACCCTGGGGGAAGACGGCGCCGGCAGCGGGCCGATCTCCGACTACGACCGGACCCGGCCACTGCGCCCGTCCAATATCGCCTACATCACCTATACCTCGGGATCCACCGGAACGCCGAAAGGCGTCCAGGTCACGCACACCGGCCTCGCGAATCTGATTGCCGACCGGGCCGCCACCTACGGAATCGACACGACCGCTCGGGTGTCGTATGCGCTCTCGCCCAGTTTCGACGCCTCCATGGAACAGTTTCTGACCTGCTTCGCGAGCGGATCCACGCTGGTGATCGTGCCGCCCGAGGTGACCGGCGGCGAGCCGCTCACGCGACTGCTGGCCGACGAGCACGTGACCCACCTGACGCTCACGCCCACGATGCTGGCAACCGTGGACCCGGATCCGGCGACCGACGTGCGCGTGCTCGTGGTCGGCGGCGACGTATGTCCACCGCACGTCATCGAGCGGTGGGCGCCGTCGCTGTCCATGTACAACGAATACGGTCCCACCGAAGCCACCGTGACCGCCGCCGGCGCCATGCTGAGACCCGGCCACGCCCACCTGGTCGGTGGCCCCATTCGTGGCGTCGCGGCGATGGTGCTGGACCGAACGCTGCAACCGGTGCCGAACGGTACCGCGGGCGAGCTGTATCTCGCCGGGCCGGGATTGGCCCGCGGATACAGCCATCTGTCCGTCGAAACCGCCGCCCGGTTCGTCGCGGATCCGTACGGCGGCGCCGGCGAGCGGATGTACCGCACCGGCGACCTCGCACGCTGGACCGGCGACAACGCCGAGATGACGCTGGAATTGATGGGACGCAGCGACTTCCAGGTCAAGATCCGTGGCTACCGGATCGAACCGGGTGAGATCGACGCCGCGCTCACCACCCACGAGGACGTGGATCTGTCCGTGACGGTGCCGGTGCCCAACAACGCGGGCACGACCGTGCTGGCGTCGTATGTGGTCCCGGTCAGCGGCCGTCGGATCGAACCGCTCGAACTCCAGCGCTTCGCCCGTGATTCGCTGCCGCCGCAGATGGTTCCGGCGGTGATCATCGCGTTGGACAGCCTCCCGGTGAACGCGTTCGGCAAGCTCGATCGCAGCGCTCTGCCGAAGCCGGAATTCGGGACCGCGCCAGTCGGCCGGTCGCCGGCCACCGCCCGGGAGAAGGCGGTCGCACGGCTGTTCACCGAGGTGCTCGGCGTGCCTCTCGTCGGGGCGGACGACAGCTTCTTCGCCCTGGGCGGCGACAGCATTCTGTCGATCCAGCTGGTGGCGCGGGCCAAAGCCGATGGCCTGAGTTTCTCCACCCAGGATGTGTTCGTGCACAAGACCGTTGCGGGCTTGGCGGCCACGGCGACGACAGCGAGCGATACGCCCGAGTTGGCGGAGTTGCCCGGAGGCGGCGAAGGACCGATGCCGTTGTCGCCGATCATGTGCGCAATGCTGGATCGGGGTCACTACGACCGATTCGCACAGGCCGCGCTCGTGCAACTGCCCGAAGGGGTCGACCGTGCGGGCCTCGTGCGCGCAGTGGGATCCCTGCTGGACCGCCACGACATGCTGCGCGCGGTATTGCGCGGCGATTCGGCTGATCGCTACGTCGAGGTGCTCGAGCGGAACGCGGTCGACCCGGACGCCGCGCTCGTCGATGTTCGCCTCGATCGACGTGACGCCGCCGAGGTCGACCGGCACCTGCAGGAGGCCGCCGATCGATTGGACCCGGGCCGGGGGGTGCTCGTTCAAGCCGTCTGGATGCAGGATCGCGACGGCTCGGGACCGGACCTGATGTGGCTGGTGATTCACCACCTCGCCGTCGACGTGGTGTCGTGGCGCATCATCCTCGCCGACCTCGCGCGGGCCTGGTCGCAGATCTCCGCCGGCGGCGAACCGGATTTCGGCCCGGTCACCACCTCGTTCCGGCGGTGGGCGCACGGCCTGGTCGAGCGGGCACCGGGCAGACGGTCGGCGGAACTCGACAGGTGGAAGGACGTCCTCGCGCCGGGTGATCAGCTAGTCGGATCGCGCCGTCTGGTTCCCGATCGTGACGTCGGCGCCACGGCGGGCCGGGTCCATCAGCGCATCCCGGCAGCGGTCACCGAGGCGGTTCTCACCACCATTCCGGATCGCTTCCACTGCAGCGCCAACGATCCGCTGCTCGCGGCGCTGGCATTGGCACTCGGTGAGTGGCGGCGCAGGCGCGGTACTGCGGCGGACGCGGGCGAGTTGATCTCGCTGGAGGGACACGGCCGCGAGGAGCGGGCCGTGCCGGGCGCCGATCTCAGCGGCACCGTGGGTTGGTTCACCACACGCTTCCCGGTCCGGATCGACTGGGACGGTGTCGATCTCGATGACGCGCTGGCCGGCGGCGTGAGTGCTGGGCTGGCGATCAAACAGGTGAAGGAGAAGTTGCGGGCGGTGCCGGGCAACGGCATCGGCTACCAGGTGCTGCGTCATCTCGATCCCCAGGGCAGTGCCGAGCTCGCGGACCTGCCCGAACCTCAGATCAGCTTCAACTACCTCGGGCGGGTGAGTGTCGGTGAACGATCGATGCCCTGGGCGCCCACCACCGAGTTCACCGCACTGACCGCGACGAACGATCCGGGGATGGCGCTGCCGGCCGTGCTCGATGTCAATGCGATCGCCGAGGAAGGACGCGACGGGCTCGAACTCGACGTGACCTGGGAGTTCGCCTCGCAGGTAGTGGGTGGCGAGGAGGTCGACGAGCTCACCGAGCTGTGGGCTCGCGCGCTGGGGGCACTCGCCGATCACGTCCGATCCGACACCGGCTACGGCTTCACTCCCTCCGACTTCCCGCTCACCGCCGTCTCGCAGGACGATGTCGACCACTGGCTGGGGAAATACCCGTCGATGATCGATGTGTGGCCGCTCACCGCCTTGCAGACCGGGCTGCTGTTCCACACCATCTACGACCGCGACGGCGACGATGGCTACATCGTGCAGGTGGCGCTGACATTCGCCGGGCAGGTGGACGGTGCGCGGATGCGCCGCGCCGCGCAGGTGCTCATCGACCGGCACGACAGCCTGCGGACCGCGTTCGTCGAGAGTGTCGACGGACCACGGCAGATCGTCCTGCGCGACACCGAAGTCGAGTGGGGCGAGTCGAATCTCGCCGGCATCAGCGATGCGGGCAGGCGGGCGCGAGCACTTCGGCGACTCGCGACGGCGGCCGTGGCTCCGTTCGACCCGGCCCGTCCACCGCTGGTGCGTTTCCACCTCGTGCGCACCGGCGTCGACACTTTCCAGTTGCTGGTCACCAACCACCACCTCGTGCTCGACGGCTGGTCGATGCCGCTGCTGATCCACGAACTGCTCTCGTTGTACACCTCCGATGGCGACACCGCCGAGCTCGCGCCCCCACGTTCGTACCGAGAGTATCTGCGGTGGCTGCAGGCACAGGATCGTGACGCCGCAACCGCCGCGTGGCGGGAGGCGCTCGCCGGAATCGACAGTCCGACACGGGTCACGGGCAGGCCGGATCGGTCCGTCGCCGCGCACGTCGGTGAGGTCGACCTGAACCTGGACGCGGCGACCACCGCCGCGCTTCTCGATCTGGGCCGCTCACACGGCGTCACCGCCAACACGGCCCTGCAGGTGGCGTGGGCACTGCTGGTCGCGGCGCAGACCGGACGGTCGGACGTGGTCTTCGGCAATACGATCGCGCACCGCCCGCCGCAGATTCCGGATGTCGAGCGCATGGTCGGGCTTCTCGTCAACACCCTGCCTGTCCGAGTCCGCCTCGAACCCGGCGAAACCGTCGGCGACCTGCTCGTCCGCGTGCAATCCGAGCAGGCCGCCATGCTGGATCACCAGTACGTCGGCTTGGCGGAGCTGCAACGGGCCACCGGCATCACCGATATGTTCGACACCGCGACGGTGCTCGAGTCCTATCCGCTCGACCGGGACCTGCTGGCGCGCGATCTGTCCGACGCGGGCTTGCGGTTCGTCGAGATCGACGCACACGACGCCACGCCGTATCCACTGAGTTTGCAGGTGTCCCCGCCGCGGTCGAGTCGCGACCGGCGATCGGATGCCGCCGACGAGCCGAGCACCTACACAGTGACGCTGAAGTTCGCCACCGACCGATTCGATTCGGACGAGGTCCGCACGCTGCTCGAACGCTTCGAACTCCTTCTCACGCAGATCGTCAGGTATCCCGCCCGCAACGTCGCCGCGATCTCCTCCTGCTGGGATTCCGAACGCGCGGAACTGCTTTCGGTCGGCAGCGAGGAGCCGCCCGCCGCGGAACTCGTGCTGCGCGACATCCTGTGGGGGACCGCGCGCAGGTATCCGGATGCTGTGGCCCTGCGCAGCGGTGACACCACGTGGACCTATCGTGAGCTCGAGCGCCGCGCCGACCGGTTCGCTCATCTGCTGGCCCGCCATGGTGCTCGCGCCGAGTCGATCGTCGCGTTGGCCGTTCCCCGTTCGGCTGAACTGGTGGTCGCGATCTGGGCGGTGGCGAAGGCAGGCGCCGCCTTCCTGCCCTTGGATCCCGGCAATCCCGCCGCGCGGATCGCGGAGTTGCTGTCCGACTCCCGGACCGGTCTCGGCGTGACGACCAGCGATGTCGCGCCGAGTCTTCCGGATACTGTCGACTGGTTGATACTGGACGCTACGGCTTCGGATGCTGACGAGGATCTACCACGTCTGTCCGACATCTCGGCCGGGGGCGATCGGCTGTCGGCCGACAACGCGGCATACGTGATCTACACGTCCGGATCGACCGGTAAACCGAAGGCGGTCCACCTCAGCCATCGTGGCCTGGCCGACCTCGTCTCGGCGCAGGTCGACGCCTTCGGTGTCGGTCCGGGTTCGGTGGTGCTGCAGGTCGCGTCGCCGGGTTTCGACGCCTGCTTGTCGGAGTTGCTGTTGGCGCACGGTAGTGGCGCCGGTCTCGTGGTGTCGCCGCCGGAGGTGTACGCCGGCGCCGATCTCGAGGAATTGCTTCGATCGCAGCAGGTTTCGCACGCGATCATCACCCCGTCGGTGCTGAAGACCATGGATCCGACGCGGACGCCGTCGTTGACATCGCTCGCGGTCGTCGGCGAAGCCACCGAGCCGGACACCGTGAACCGGTGGGGGCACGGTCGACGGCTGATGAATCATTACGGACCGACCGAGTGCACGATCTGGGCGACGGGGTCGGACGCCCTGGTGCCCGGCGAACCGGTGACGATCGGCGGCCCGATCCGGGGCGCGTCCGCGATGGTTCTCGACAGGTGGCTGCGACCGGTGCCGGTCGGTGTCGTGGGCGAACTCTATATCGGTGGGCCCGGACTTGCCCGCGGATACGTCGATCGACCGGACGTGACCGCGTCGCGCTTCGTCGCGGATCCGCGATCGGTTCGCGGCGAACGGATCTACCGCACCGGTGATTCCGTGCGCTGGGTGCGCGGTCGCGCCGGACTGGCGCTGGAGTATCTGGGCCGAGGCGATCAGCAGGTCAAGATCCACGGCCTGCGGATCGAGCCAGGGGAAATCGATGCTCACCTGGCTCTGCACCCGGAGGTGGCGAGCGTCGCGACCGTCGTGGTGAAGGGGCCTGCCGACGAACCGGTTCTGGTGTCCTATTTCGTCTCCCCCTCGGGCGCCGCGGTAGACGTGGCGGCACTCGGCGACGATCTCTCACGCACACTACCTCGCTATATGAATCCCGCAGCGATCGTGCAGCTGGAGGAGATGCCGCGCACACCTACGGGAAAACTCGATCGGAAAGCATTGCGGCAGAGGGCTTTCGATTCCCACGCCACGGACGGCAGAATGCCGTCCACGCATGCCGAACAAGTCATGGCGAGACTCTTCGCCGACGTGCTCCATCTCGACACCGTGTCCGCCGACAGCAATTTCTTCGCGCTCGGCGGTGACAGTATCGTCTCGATGCGACTGGTGGCGCTGGCGCGATCGGCCGGGCTCACGCTCACGCCGCGAGATGTCTTCGAAGGCAAGACAGTTGCCGCCCTCGCCGCGATGGCCGACGCCGATGTGGCTCCGCAGGTGGACCGCGTCTCGGATTCTCCGCTCGTCGCCCTCACCCAATCCGACCTCGATCGGCTCGAGCAGCAGTACCACGGCCTGTCCGACGTCTGGCCGTTGTCGCCCATGCAATCCGGTGTGCATTTCCACTCGACGTTCGATCCGGATGCCGGGGACAACTACACCGTCCAGACGATGATCGGATTTTCCGGCGAGGTCGACGGTGAACGCCTGCGCCGTGCCGCGCAGGCCGTGGTCGACCGGCACGATATTCTGCGGGCCGCCTTCGTGGAGACCGTGGGCGGGCCGCGCCAGATCGTGCTCGACCATGCCGAGATCGGCTTCCGGGAGATCGATCTCGCCGGTGACGGCGGCGCGGAACTCCCGGCCGATGCCGCGACGATCGCCGCAGCGGACGCGGCGGCGGGATTCGACCTGTCGGCTCCGCCGCTGCTGCGCTTGACGCTGATCCGTCTCGACGCGGGGTCCTTCCGGCTGCTCGTCACGAATCACCATGTGATCCTGGACGGCTGGTCGATGCCGCTGCTGATGCGCGAACTACTCGACTACTACGGGTCTCCCGCCCATATCGACTTCGCCGGACCCGCACCCTCCTACCGCGACTATCTGTCCTGGCTGGGGCGGCAGGACACTGCCGCATCCAAGGCGGCATGGGCACAGGCCTTTTCGGATGTCGACGCACCCACCCGGGTGTCCCGCGACGTGCTCGCGACGGGTTCGGTGTCCGCCGCCGAAATCGAGGCCGAGCTGACGGCAGATCGTTTCGGAGAACTCCGTCGAGTGGTGGCCGAGTCGGCCGTCACCATCAATACGGCGGTCGCCGCGGCCTGGGCTCTGAATCTGCGGGTACTGACCGGTGAGACCGATGTGATCTTCGGATCCGCGGTGTCGGGACGGCCACCGGAGTTGCCGCGGGTCGATCAGACGCTCGGCATGTTCCTGACCACGATTCCCGTGCGAGTCCCGCTCGACCCCACCATGACGGTGCGCGAGTTGCTGACCGGCATACAAGAGCGGCACGCTCGCATGCTGGATCATCACCACATCGGCCTCCCCGAGATTCACCGCAGCGTCGGTCTGCCCGAACTCTTCGACACCGCCGTCACCTTCCAATCGTTTCCCGTCGACCGGACGGCACTGCAGCAACTCATCGAGTCGGCGGGCCTGCGAGTGGACGAACTCAGCGGTGTCGACGCTACGCCGTACCCGTTGAGCCTGGTCGTGGCACCGAAACAGTCCGCGCACGGCCAAGCACAGGCACTGCGGATCACCCTCCGTTTCCACGACCACGCGTTCGGCGCCGCGGCGGCGCGCCGGATCCTCGACCGCTTCGTCGCGTTGCTCGGCCGGGTCGCCGTCGACGCCGACGTACGGCTGGGTGAGCTGCCGCTCGACGAGGAACCGGGGCCGTCGTGGCCGGTTTCGGGTGCGCGACCGGCGATCCCGGACACGCTGGACCGGATCCTCGCCGCTCGCGCTGCCGCCGAACCCGCCGCGATCGCCGTGCGATGCGGTGCGACCGCCATGACGTACCGGCAACTCGACGAGCGATCCACCCGTCTGGCCCGGATCCTGCTGCGGCATGGCGTCCGTCGGGGACAGGTCATCGCCTCGGTGCTTCCGCGATCCCTCGCGGCAACGGTGACCCTGTGGGCCGTGGCGAAGACCGGTGCCGCGGTCCTGCCGATAGATCCGACCCTGCCATCGGAGCGGATCGACTTTCTGCTGTCGGATTCGGCAGCCGTGCTCGGGCTGACCGACTCATCCGCCCGGACGCACCGTCCCGACGGCGTCGACTGGCTGTTCCTCGACCAGGAGCAGATGCTCGGCGACGCGGATTCGGTTCCCGCTGTGCCGATCACCGATGCCGAACGCGGCGGACCGATTCGGCGGGATCAGACCGTGTACGTGAGCTACACCTCCGGGTCGACCGGTATGCCCAAGGGCGTGCTCGTCAGCCATCGCGGCCTGGCCGACATCGTCGCGGCGCAGCGGCGGATTCTGGGCGTCGACCCGAGCTCGGTAGTGCTGCAGGTGGCCTCGCCCAGCTTCGACGCCTCGGTGTTCGAGTTGTTGATGGCCCACGGCTCAGGCGGCCGACTGGTCGTCTCGCCTCCCGATGTCTACGCCGGACCCGAGCTGGCGGATCTGATCGGGCGCGAACATATCTCGCACGTGGTGATCACTCCCTCCGCGCTGGCGACACTCTCGTGCGACGGTCTCGAGGGGCTGCGTGTGCTGGCAACAGCCGGTGAGGCGGTCGGGCCGGAACTGGTCGACCGGTGGGCGCCGCATCGCACCATGGTCAATCTCTATGGGCCCAGCGAAAGCACGATCTGGGCTACCGCCAGCGACACACTGGCGCCCGACGCCGCGATCACGATCGGCAGGCCGGTCGGCCCCGTCGCGGTCGTCGTTCTCGATACCTGGTTGCGGCCCGTGCCACACGGTGTCGAGGGCGAGCTGTATCTGTTCGGTCCCGGCCTGGCCGATGGGTACGCCGCCAGGACGGGGTTGACCGCGTCGCGGTTCGTCGCCTGCCCGTTCGCGGAGCCGGGTCAGCGCATGTACCGCACCGGCGACGTGGTGCGCCGTGGCGTCGATGGCGACCTGGAGTTCGTGGGACGCAACGATTTTCAGGTGAAGGTGCACGGCACCAGGATCGAGCTGGGAGAGATCGACGCGGTGCTCGACGCGCGGGCGGATGTGGCGTATGCGGTCACGGTGCCGCGCCGCGACGGCGGGCGAGCGGTGCTGCTGGTGTCCTATGTCGTGGCTGCGCCGGAGGCGGAGGTATCGGGCGAGCAGTTGCGTGCGGCACTGGCCGAGGTGTTGCCCCGGTACATGGTGCCGTCCGCGGTGATGGTGCTGGACGAGGTGCCGCTGACCGTCAACGGGAAGCTGGATCGCGATCGGTTACCCGAGCCGGTTTCCCTCACGCGAGAATTCCGGGCGCCATCGCCAGGGGTGGAAGAGCTGGTCGCGCGGACATTCGAGCAGGTACTCGACGTGGACCGGGTGGGAGTCGACGACGACTTCTTCGCGCTGGGCGGCGACTCCCTGAGCGCCTCGATGGTGGTGGCGCGCCTGGGCGCTGCCCTGGATACGCGGGTACCGGTGCGGTCGGTTTTCGAGGAGCCGACCGTCGGCGGATTGGCCGGTCTCGTCGCGGCGCTCAGCGGTGGGGGCCGGTTGCCTCTGCTGCCGGGAGCGCACCCCGACTCCGTGCCGCTGTCGCTGGCACAGCAGCGGATGTGGTTCCTGAACCGGTTGGAGCCGGATTCGGCGGTGCACAACATTCCGGTGATGCTGCGGCTGTCGGGACGGCTGGACACCGAAGCGCTGGCTGCCGCGCTCGCCGATGTGGTCGCGCGCCACGAAGTATTGCGGACGATATATCCAGAAGTCGCCGGTGAGCCGCGCCAGGTCGTTCTCGACGAGACCGCGGTGCCGGTGCGGGCGGTGCGAGTGCCCGCGGATTCCGTCCCGGAGGTGGTGGGCGAGTTCGTGCGGCGTGGATTCGATGTGACCGTCCGGGTGCCGATACGAGTGGGATTGTTCGAACTCGGCACCGAGCGCGACAGTGACACAGGAGAATTCCTGCTGGTGCTCGTGGTCCATCACATCGCGGGCGATGGTCAGTCGATGGGGCCACTGGCCCGTGACGTGATGGTGGCGTATGCCGCGCGACTGGCCGGGCAGGCACCGCTGTGGGAGCCGCTCGCAGTACAGTACGCGGATTTCGCGTGGTGGCAACGGCAGATGCTGGGGGCCGCGGACGATCCGGCGTCGTTGATGTCGGAGCAGCTGGAGTTCTGGCGCTCGACGCTCGCGGGCGCACCGGACCGGCTGGAACTTCCGGCCGACCGCCCACGCCCGGCCGTCGCATCGCTGTCGGGAGGCCGGGTGCCGGTGGAGATCGATGCGAGGCTGCACGAGCGGCTGGTCGCGCTGGCACGGTCGAGAGGGTCGTCGCTGTTCATGGTGATGCACGCGGCGCTGGCAGCGGTGCTGGGGCGGCTCAGCAGCAGCGATGACGTGGTGATCGGCACCCCGGTCGCGGGACGGGGCGAGCCTGGTCTGGACGACCTGGTGGGGATGTTCGTGAACACGCTGGCATTGCGGACCCGGGTGGATACGGGCGAGCCGTTCGCCGAGTTGCTGATGCGCACCCGGCAGACGGACCTGCTGGCGTTCGAGCACGCGGACGTGCCGTTCGAGCGGGTCGTGGAGGAGTTGAACCCGGAGCGATCGGCGGCACGACATCCGTTGTTCCAGGTGGCCTTGGCGTTCCAGAACGTGTCGACGATCGAAGTGGTGCTGCCCGAGGTCCGGGTTGCCCGGGCGGAGGTGGATACCGAGGCGATCCAGTTCGATCTGCAACTGGTGCTGGCCGATTCATCCGGTAATGCCGCTGTGGCGCAGGGTATGTCGGGAATGCTGACCTTTGCCCGGGATCTGTTCGACGAGGCGACCGCGGCGGCGATCGTCCGGCGGCTGGTGCGGGTACTGGAAGCCGTCGCCGACGATCCGGCCGTGGTAGTCGGCGATATCGACTGGCTGGAAGCCGGCGAATGCTCAGCGCTCACCTCGCGGGTCGGGGCGCACACCGTGGCGGCGCTGGAGCCGTCCGGACTGCTGCCGGAGGTGTTCACCTCGGCCGTGCGGGACAACGGCGACGGTATCGCCGTCGTCGCGGGGGATGCCACGCTGTCGTATGCGCAGCTGGACGAACGATCGAGCCGACTGGCGAGGGTGCTGATCCGCCGTGGCGCCGGACCGGAGAATCCGGTGCTGGTGGCAGCGGCGCGGTCGACGGGGTCCGTCGTCGCGTGGTGGGCGGTGGTGCGGTCGGGTGCGCCTTACGTGCCGGTCGACCCGAGCTATCCCGATAGCCGGATCGAGCAGATGGTGTCGGATTCTGGTGCGACGCTGGGGGTTACGGTGTCGTCGGTGCGCGCCCAGCTGCCCGATTCGGTGGACTGGATCGTGCTCGACGACCCGGCCGTCGCCGCGCGGATCGACGCGGCGGCGAGCGGCCCGATCGGCGACGACGAGCGGACGCGGCCGCTGCGGGCTTCGGATGTCGCCTACGTCGTCTTCACCTCCGGATCCACCGGAGTGCCCAAGGGCGTGGCCATCACACATTCCGGCATCGCCGGCTTCGTCGCGGGGCGGCGCGCCGACCGCGAGCTACAGCACACGTCCAGGGTGTTGCATTTCGCGTCGCCGTCGTTCGACGCCGCGGTGATGGAGATCCTGATCGCGGCCAGTCGAGCCGGCGCGCTGATCGTGGCGCCGACGGGGATCTACGGCGGCGACGAACTGGCCGAGTTCTTGCGCGTGCAGCGGGTCACCCACGCCTTCATCACCCCGGCCGCGCTCGCGTCGGTGGATCCGGCCGGACTCGACGACTTGCGGATGGTGATGTCCGGTGGTGAGGAGGTCCCGGCGGATCTGGTGAGCCGATGGGCGGGCACCGACGTGGCGGGCGCCCGGAAGTTCCAGGTGCTGTACGGGCCGACCGAGGCCACGATGCTCGCCACGGCGACGCGCGCGCTGCGACCGGATGATCGGCCGACGATCGGTGCTCCACTGCCGGGAATACAGGCGCTGGTCCTGGACGACCGGCTGCGCCCGGTGCCGGTGGGGGTGGCCGGAGAGTTGTATCTCGCGGGTCCGGCGCTGGCGCGCGGATACCTGAACAGGGCGGCTCTCGACGCGGTGCGGTTCGTGGCGCATCCGTTCGGGGAACCGGGAAGCCGCATGTACCGGACCGGTGATGTGGTGCGCTGGAATACCGGCGGCGACCTTGAGTTCTTGGGGCGCAACGATTTCCAGGTGAAGATCCGCGGTTACCGGGTGGAGCTGGGTGAGATCGACGCGGTGCTGAGCGCGCGAGCGGAGGTGGCATACGCGGTCACGGTGCCGTGGCGTGCGGGCACCGGTCCGGCACAGTTGGTGTCCTATGCGGTGCCCGAAACCGGCGCGAACGTCTCGGGCGAACAGTTGCGCGCGGCATTGGTCGAGGCGCTGCCGTCGTACCTGGTGCCCGCCGCGGTGATGATCCTCGACGCGATCCCGCTGTCGCCGAATGGAAAGCTCGACCGCGCGGCCCTGCCCGCACCCGTCGTCCAGGTCAAGCGATTCCGGGCACCGGTGTCACCGGCGGAGGAAATAGTGGCAGGCGTATTCGCCGACGTCCTCGGTAACGATGGTCCCGTAGGCGCCGACGACGACTTCTTCGACCTCGGCGGCAACAGCCTGGTGGCCACCCGGGTGGCCGCGCGGATCGGTGCCGCGCTCGATGTGACCATCCCGGTGTCGATGATCTTCGAAGCGCCGACAGTCGAGAGGTTGGCCGCGCGCGCCGAATCGCACGCCGATACCGGTCGGGTAGCCCTGACCGCGCAGCCGCGGCCGCAGCGAATTCCCCTGTCGTACGCACAGCAGCGGATGTGGTTCCTGAACCGGCTCGAGCCCGGCTCTGCCGCCTACAGCATTCCGATGGTGCTACGGCTGTCCGGTCAGCTGAATGTCGACGCGTTGCGTGCGGCGATCGAGGACGTACTGAATCGGCACGAAGTACTGCGGACCGTATACCCGTACGCCGAGGGCGAGCCGTCGCAGGTGGTCCTTTCCGCCGCTGACGCCTTCGCGCCGATCACCGTGACCTCGGTCGCCGAACCGGAACTGGCCGAATCGTTGTCGGCGTTCGTCTCGACGGTCTTCGATGTGACGGTCGAGGCACCGGTGCGGGCACGGTTGTTCGAGCTCGGCCGGGACGAGTGGGTCTTGGCCGTGGTGGTGCATCATATTGCCTGCGACGGGTCGTCGCTGGGCCCGCTGGCACGGGACATGATGACCGCGTACACAGCTCGCCTGCTCGGGCAGTCGCCGAGTTGGCCGCCGTTGCCGGTGCAGTACGCCGACTACGCGATCTGGCAGCGGACGGTACTGGGGGGCGAAGACGATCCGGAGTCGCTGCTCCGTGCCCAGATCGACTACTGGACACGCGAGTTGGCCGAGCTCCCGGTGGTGCTGGGGCTGCCGACCGACCGCCCGCGTCCGCCCGTGCAGTCCCATGCGGGCGCGAGCGTACCGATCACCGTCGGCGCCGATCTGCATGCGGGATTGCAGCAGGTCGCGCGAGCACACAACACGACGCTGTTCATGGTCTTCCATGCTGCGCTGGCGGCCACGCTGGCCCGGCTGGCCGATACCGACGATATTGCGATCGGCACGCCGTTCGCGGGACGCGGCGAGCCCGAACTCGACGATCTGGTCGGGATGTTCGTCAACACCCTGGTGCTGCGGACCCGGTTGACGCCGGGGATGACGTTCACCGAGCTACTCGAACACCAGCGGGGGACCGATCTGGCCGCGTTCGGGCATGCCGATGTTCCGTTCGAGCGCCTGGTGCAGGAGCTGAATCCGGTGCGGTCGCACGCCCACCATCCGCTGTTCCAGGTGATGCTGGCGTTCCAGAACGTCGGCGGGGCCCAGTTCGAACTTCCGGGGCTCTCGGCGTCCGCCGCGACGGCCGACACCGACCTCGCACTGTTCGATCTGCTGATCACGATGTCGGATTCCTATGACTCCGCCGGTGACCCGGCCGGCATCAGCGGCGGGGTGATCTACGCGAGCGACCTCTTCGACGCCACGACAGCGACAGCGATCGTCGATCGCCTGCTGCGATTGCTCGGCGAACTGGTAACCGATGCGACACAGCCGGTGCGCGAGGTGGATCTGCTCGGCGCCGATGAGCGGGAAACCATCCTGACGCAGTGGAATTCGACCGATCACCGCCTCCAGCCGGAGGAGACGCTGCCCTCCGTCTTCGCCCACTCCGTGCAGGCGCGAGCGGACCAGCCCGCGGTGACAGCCGGAGAGCAGACATTGACCTATGCGGAATTCGCGTCCCGCGTCAATCGGTTGGCGCGGTGGTTGATCTCCTGCGGAGTGGGGCCGGAGTCTTTGGTGGCGCTGCGGATGCGGCGTTCACTGGACCAGGTCGTCGCCGTCTACGCGGTGCACGCCGCCGGGGGCGGATACGTGCCGGTTGATCCGGACCTGCCGGCGGACCGCATCGACTACATGCTGTCCATCGCCGCACCGGTGCTGGAGTTGTCGTCCCTCGACGGGCTGGAGCTGTCGGGATTCGATGACGGGCCGGTCACCGACGCCGATCGGCTCGCACCGCTGCGCTCGCACAATGTCGCGTACGTGATCTTCACTTCGGGGTCGACCGGTCGACCGAAAGGTGTTGCGGTATCGCACTGTTCGGTGGTCAACCAGGTGCGGTGGGTCAACGAGACCTACGCGCTGACGCCGAACGACGTCGCGATGCTGAAGTCCCCGGCTACGTTCGACATGTCGGTGTGGGAGTTGTTCGCGCCGCTGGCGGTGGGCGCGCGGCTGGTGATCGCGCGGGCGTACGGGCATACCGACCCGGCCTATCTCGCCGAAACCATTGCCGCTCAGCGGGTCACGGTCGCCGCGCTCGTGCCGTCGATGCTGGCGGTACTGGCGGACATGGCGCCCGCGCGGTCGCTCGAGTCGGTGCGCACGCTCCTGGTGGGCGGTGAGGCATTCGACCCCGAGACGGTGGCCGCGGCACGGCGAACAATGCCCGGGGTCGCGTTGCACAATCTGTACGGGCCGACCGAATGCACTGTGTGCGCGACCGCGCATCGGCTGACCGAAGCCGAGAACGCGAACATGCCGATCGGCTCACCGGTATGGAACACGCGGGCGTACGTACTCGACGACCGGCTACATCCGGTACCGCCCGGCGTCGCCGGGGAGCTGTACCTGGCGGGCACCCAGCTCGCGCGCGGCTACCAGTCACGTCCGGGCCTCACCGCGGAACGGTTCGTGCCCGACCCGTACGGTGAAGGCCGGCGCCTGTACCGCACCGGCGACCTGGTGCGCTGGCGCCGCAACGGCGAATTGGATTACCTGGGCCGCACCGATTTCCAGGTGAAGCTGCGCGGCCTGCGTATCGAACTCGGCGAAATCGAGGCAGTACTCGCCGAGCACCCCAGCGTCGCGCGGGCGATCGCTGTGGTGCGCCCCATCGGCACGATGGAGCACCTCGTCGGCTACCTCGTGCCTGCCGCGGGCGCCACGGTCGATACCGCGGCGGTGGCGGCGCACGCGGCGACCAAACTGCCCGACTACATGGTGCCCGCCACGATGATGGTGCTCGACACGGTGGCCTTCCACTCGTCGGGCAAGCTGGACCGTCTGCGGCTACCGGAGCCGGTGCTCGCGGTAGCGGAGTTCCGGGAGCCCTCGTCGTGGCTGGAAGGTGAGGTCGCACGGGCCTTCGGAACGGTACTCGGCGTGGATCGGGTGGGCGCCGACGACGACTTCTACGCATTGGGCGGCAACTCGCTGAAGTCGGTGCAGGTGGTGAGCGAGTTGCGCAAGGAACTCGACTACGAGGTTCCGATCAGCTGGATGCTGTCCGACCCGTGCCCGGCCGACCTGGCGAAGCGGATCGAATCCAGAATCCGCTCCGGTCCCGCCGCCGACGGGGCCGATGCCGGCTTCGACATCCTGCTGCCGATCCGCACCGGTGGTGAGCGAGCCCCACTGTTCTGCATCCACCCGGCCGTCGGCCTGTCGTGGTGTTATCGCACCCTCGACCACTACCTCTCCGACGGTCGACCGATCTACGGCATCCAGGCGCCACAGATCGCCGGCGAGATCCCCGGTCCGACATCGATCGAGGAAATGGCCGCCCGCTACTTCGACGAGATTCGCGCGGTCCAGCCACACGGTCCCTATCACCTTCTCGGCTGGTCACTGGGTGGCGCGATCGCCCATGCCATCGCCGTCGAGATGCGCGCCGCCGGTGAACAGGTCGCGCTGCTGGCGCTGCTGGACGCCGAGGTGGGCGGTGTCGACGAGTCGACGCTGCGCGCCGTCACGGCCGGTGAGCTGATCAGTAATCTCGGCCCGGTCATGGGCGTCGATTTCGTCGACCCCGATGCGACTGCCGAGGAGGCCGCCGACCTGATCGAACGGCACCTGGGGAGCAGCCTCGGGATCGACGCCGCCCGGATCCAGCGCCTGACCGATGCCTACAACCTGGCGATCCGGGCAGCCGGTGCCTGGCGTCCCGCGGTCTTGGACAGCGACATGCTCTATTTCACCGCGACACGCGACAGACGATCCGATGCCGCGGGCCACGAGGGATGGGCGCGGGTGGTCCGCGGCCAGATATCGATTTTCGACATCGACGCGGCCCACCTCGAAATGACCCAACCGGATGCGATCGCCCAGATCGCCCGGATTCTCAACGCGCGACTGGATCGATGACCGGATAGCCCCGCGCGATCAGCCGTCCGCACCGGGGGTGCTCCGACCCCGCGGCGTCAGCTGGTGTCGGCCCGCGGCGGCGTCGTTCCGGTTGCGGCGCCGACCTGGTCGCCTGCTATTTTGAACGTTGTTCAATTCTGTAGCGAAGGATGTCTGCGTGCCCGAAGTCGAGAAGTCCCCGAAGTGGGCAACCGCGTTCACCGCACGGGACATGGCGCAGATCGCGGTGTTCGCGGCCCTGATCGCCGCGCTCGGCCTCCCCGGCGCGATCACCGTCGGATTCAGCGGGGTGCCGATCACGCTGCAGACGCTCGGGGTGATCCTCACCGGTGCGATCCTGGGCGCGCGCAAGGGCACGGCCGCGGTGGCGGTGTTCATCGCGTTGACGATGATCGGGCTGCCGCTGCTGTCCGGCGGCCGCACCGGACTCACCGCGCTGGCCTCGCCGACCGCCGGGTACCTGATCGGCTGGATTCCGGCGACGCTGGTCATCGGGTTGTTGACCGCGATGATCCTGCCGAAGTATCCGATCGTGTTCGGTCTGCTGATCAACGCACTCGGCGGCATCGTGATCATCTACCTGTTCGGCACCGCGGGACTGCTGGTACGCACCGATCTCGACCCGTGGGCGGCGGTGTCGACCAACTTCGCGTTCGTACCGGGTGACCTCGCCAAGGTCGTGATCGCCACGGTCGTCGCCAAGGGCGTGCATCGCGCGTATCCCGGGCTGATCCGTGGCTGATCGCAGCGCGTCGTGAGCGAGATCGTCGTCGAGGCGGTGGGTCACCGTTTCGGTGACCGGACCGTGCTGCGCGACATCGATCTGCGGATCACCGAACGCCGCGTCGGCTTCATCGGCGCCAACGGGTCGGGCAAATCGACGCTGGCCCGCATGCTCAACGGACTGCTGAAGCCGACCACCGGCACCGTCACCGTCGACGGGCTCGACGTCGCCCGTAAGGGCGCGCAGGTGCGGCGCAAGGTCGGCTTCGTGTTCACCGACCCCGATACCCAGATCGTGATGCCGACGGTCGCCGAGGACCTCGCGTTCTCGCTGCGCCGCAGCGGTCTGAGCAAGTCCGATATCGCCGCACGGGTCCAGCGGATGCTCGACCGCTTCGGCCTCGCCGCGCACACCGACCATCCGGCGCACCTGCTCTCCGGCGGACAGAAACAGCTGCTGGCCATCGGTTCGGCGCTGATCCGTGAGCCCGAGGTGATCGTCGCCGACGAACCGACCACGCTGCTCGATCTGCGCAACGCGCGGCGGGTCTCGCAGGCGCTGAACTCCCTCGATCAGCAGGTGATCGTGGTGACCCACCAGCTCGGACTGCTCGACGGGTTCGATCGAGTCGTGGTGCTGGACAACGGTTGCGTCGTTTTCGACGGCGCGCCGGTGGCGGCGATCGACGCGTATCGGCACCTGATCGAATGATCGGCCTGTACTGCCCCGGCGACTCGCCGCTGCACCGGATGCCCGCGGGGGTGAAGCTGGCGCTGTTGCTCGGTTCGATCCTGGCGATGACGGTGTTCGTTCGCGGGCCGCTCGGTGTGCTGGTCGCCGTGGCGCTGGTGGCCGGTTTGTTCGCGCTCGCCCGCGTCTCCTGGCGGGTGGCCTTCGCCCAGGTACGCCCGGTGCTGTGGATGACCGCGATCATCGGGGTGTTCCAGCTGCTCACCACCTCGCCGACGCGGGCGGTGGTGGTGTGCGGGGTGTTGCTCGTATCGGTGGCTCTCGCGGCCCTGGTCACGGTGACCACGCGGGTGAGCGCCATGCTCGATGCGCTGACTCGCGCGCTCGGCCCGCTGCGTCGCGCCGGAGTGAACCCGGAGCGGGTGGGTCTGCTTCTGGCGCTGGCCATTCGGTGTGTTCCGCTGCTGGCGCAGATCGTCCACGATGTCGGCGAGGCACGGCGTGCGCGCGGGGTGTCGTGGTCGGCGACCGCACTGGTCACACCCGTGCTGGTGCGGGCATTGCGGACCGCCGACGCGATGGGGGAAGCCCTGGCCGTACGCGGTGTCGACGACGACTGAGGTCGGCCTTGCCATTCCTAGACGACCGGTCGTATAGTTCTCGCATGGCACGACCAAGGCGCAGCGACGACACGAGAGCGCAACTCATCGAGGAGGGCGCGGTCGGCCTGCTGTCCAACGGCTACCACGGCACCGGCATCAAGCAGGTGCTCGACAAGGTCGGGGTGCCGAAGGGTTCGTTCTACAACTACTTCGACAGCAAGGAGAGCTTCGCCCAGGCGGTCATCGAGCATCACTCGCAGTGCGTGCAGCGCAATCTCGCCGCCGCGTTCGCTGTGGCGCCGGACCCGCTCAGCGGTGTCCGCGCCTTCTTCGCCACCCTGACCGACGATTTCGTCGCCTCCGAGTACACCGGCGGCTGCCTGATCGCCAACCTCGGTGGGGAACTGGAAGGCAGTGAGCTGCTGCGGAAGTCGCTGTCGGATGCCTGGGCGGTCTGGCGCGACGGCATCGCCGGCGCCTTGGGTGAGGCGCAGGCGCAGGGCACCGTGCGCGCCGACATCGATGCCGTGGATCTGGCCGATCTCCTGCTCGAATCCTGGGAGGGTGCGGTGATCCGGATGAAGATCGACCGCACCGTCGAGCCGCTCGACAAGTGTCTGCGCCGGCTGCTCGACGACTACTTCCGGCCGTAACTCCCGTCGGCGCCGATCCGGCGCCGATCTGATCAGCATCGTCGGCCTTCGGGGCGGCCCCCTGTGGTCGCCATTAAAAGACGACCGGTCGTATATCTATTGAAAGGATCAGTTCATGTCCACATCGAAGACGGTCATAGTGACCGGTGGTTCCAGCGGCATCGGGCGTGATGTCGCGCGTGCTCTCGTCGCCCGCGGCGACAACGTCGTTCTCGGCGGGCGCGACGCGGACAAGCTCGCAGAGGTCGCCGCCGAGCTGGCCGCGCCCGGACAGGTGGCTGCCGTGGTCGGTGACATCGCCTCGCCCGCAACGGGTTCAGCGTATGTGCGCACCGCGCTCGATCGGTTCGGCCGAGTCGACGCGCTGATCAACAGCGCGGGCGTCTTCGGGGCCACGCCGTTCGTCGACGTCACCGAGGCCGAACTCGATCGCTACCTCGGCGGCAATCTCAAGGGCACCTACTTCACCACCCAGGCCGTCGTTCGACAGCTGCTCGCCCAGGGCGAAGGTGGCAGCATCGTCAACATCGGCACGGTTCTGATCGACCACGCCCTCGCCGGCCTGCCCGCCTCGGCCGCGCTCATCAGCAAAGGCGGTGTGCACGCGCTCACCACCAGCCTGGCGGCCGAACTCGCCTCCGCCGGAATCCGGGTGAACGTGGTAGCCCCCGGCATCATCCGCACGCCGCTGTTCGGCGACGGCGACGAGCGCGCGTCGGGCGCGCTGGCACTGCTGAACCGGATCGGCGAGGTCGCCGACACCACCGCGGCCGTGCTGTATCTCACCGACGCCGAGTTCGTCACCGGCCACATCCTGCCCGTCGACGGCGGCTTCGTTTCCGGCCGAGCCGCCTGAATCGGCGAAAAGAGCTACTACACAACGGATTCGGGTTCGCAGCGCCCCGACCTCCGGTCATCCTGTGAGAGCTGCACCCATCGAAAGGACACGCTCATGCCGTACGTGAACATCAAGGTCACCGACGAGAACGTCACCCCGGAACAGAAATCGCAGCTCATCAAAGGGGTCACCGACCTGCTCTTCGACGTGCTCGGCAAGGCGCCCGACAGTACTTATGTCGTGATCGACGAAGTGCCGCTGACGGATTGGGGTGTCGGTGGAGTGAACGTCGCCGAGTATCGCGCCCGTCGCGCCGCCACGGAGTGAGTTATCGGTACCGGGCCGTCGGCTCAGTGCCCCGGCTCGGGCACCGTCACCGGGCGAGAGCGCGGGGCCGACTCACAGTGGGCCGTCGAACTCGATCGAGGCGTCCAGGGCGAACCAGCCCATGGACGTCAGTTTCGCACCGCGCTTGAAGTAGCTGGGTCCCAGCCACAGACCCGGTTCTATCTCGCGCAACTCGTCGTAGATCCGGTGGGCGGGACCGGGCCTTCCGGCCCGGAGATCGTCGTAGTCCAATCGCACCGCCGCCCGTCCGTCGACCGAGGACGCGCCGACCGTTGCCACGAAGTTCAGTGCCCGCATACCGCCGAGCAGGCGGAAGATGTTGTGCCCGAATGCCATCCCGCCGTCCACGTGACGAAAGGACTTGCCCACCCAGAAGTAGGCGGGACGGTCCATCAGCGGTCCGAGCAACCGGGAGCCGGTCGCGGGAAAGGACCGCATCACCAGATCGCCGGTCAGCCGGCCGAAATCTGACGCTGTCGTTTCCGGCGCCGCGGTGAACAGCTGCGTGAACGCGGCGATACCCGCCGCGGACAGGGCATCGAGGCGCGGACGTCGGTCAGATGGTCGGTGGACCGGCATCTGACCGTTCGCGGACAACGGTGTCGGCTTCATGGGCGGACTCGATTCTGTCGGAACTCGGTCCTCGCATCGTGCCAAGTGGCGGCGCCCACCGGTGCCGTTTTCGCCGGAGGCGACGTCAACCGGGGCGGCCCCCGGGAGCGTGGCGGGCCCCCGGGGGGGGGGTTTGATAAAGGTGCCGCCCAGGGTGCGGGGCCCCCCCCCCCCCCGCCCGGGCCCCCCCCCGGGGAGGAGCTCGC
>NZ_JBHURA010000001.1:404116-595468 GCF_042674185.1 Nocardia sp. NPDC056952
CCTTTTCCGCGGCCGGCCCCGCCCGGGGGCCGCGACGCGTACTGCGTCGCGGCCCGCTGTCGGTGGTTTTCCTACCGGTCGCGCAGAGCGTACGGCTCGACCGCGCCGCGCTCCAGGGCCCGCGCGTCGATCGTCTCGGCGCGGTAGGGGAGCAGGGCGAGACGGTCGCGCATGCCGCGAACCGGGTCGTCGATCTTCTCGTTCAGGCCGAACAGGAAGGTCCATTCGTGCTCGTCGCTGCCGTAGGGGACCACGGTGGCGAACTGCTCGTGGAAACGACCCCACGAACGCTTCAGCGTCTCGTTGCGCCACATGGTCGCGCAGCCGGCCTGCGCCGACAGCACGCCGCCGGGGGCGAGCAGCGCCTTACATCGGGACAGGAACTCCGACTCGTAGAGTCGGTTGTGCTGGGCGTCCTCGACGCGCTCGTCGGGCAGATCGATCACGATCACGTCGTAGCGGGTGCCCGCCTCCTGCGCGTTCGCCAGGAAGTCCCAGCCGTCGGCGTAGTGCACGTGCACCGGGCCCTCGTGCTCGACTGCGGCGGTCAGCTCTTCGGTGGTGTAGCCGTAGGGCAGGTGCTCGGCACACAGCTCCACTTCGCGCTGATCGATGTCGACATGGTCGACCAGGGTCGCCCCGGCCGCCACCGACATCTGCGAGGCCACACCCTCACCGGACCCGATGATCAGCACCCGGTCGAGCTTCTCCGCCAGCACGAACGCCGGGACCATCATGGCCTCGTGGTAGGTGACCTGGGAGAACTCGGTGGACTGACGATCGTCGTCGGAGAACAGGGAGATCCCCTGATCGGTCCGCGCGATCACCATGTGCTGGAACGGGGTGTTCGTATCCACGATCACCTCGTGCAGATCCCAGATCCGGGTCAGGCCGTCGCCCACCGGTTCGTAGATCTTCTCGGCGCCGTGGCCACGCTGGACCGTCTGCATCCGAACTGTGGTGGGGGACAACTTGTCTCGGAGCAGCTCGACAGCTTTCGTCGCGCCCGCACCGATGCTGCCGCAGGTGAAGACGTCGACGAAGATGTCGCCGGACTCCGGATAAGTGTGAATCGAGGCGTGAGACTCCGACAACAGCGCGAGGACGGTCACCCCCTGCGGATCGAACTTTTTGTGAACGACTTCGCAGATGGTGACGCCCGCCGCGATCAGAGACTCACGCAACGCCGATTCGAGTCGTTCGAGATCGTCACACAGGGCTGTGTCGACGCCACCGAACTCGGCCAGCACGTGCCAACCGGTGAATTCCGCCGTCATGGGCAAACTCACTCTCGCTCAGCGCCCGAGACATGAACGGTCAAGGGCGGAAAACCATTGAAGGACACCGACGAATAACTCGCGGTATAGGCGCCGGTGTGCAGGATCTGAATCCGGTCACCGGCTCGCAACGTGGTCGGCAGAAGGACCTTCGTGCGTTGATACAGTACATCGTCGCCGTCGCAGGTCGGACCCGCGACCACCGCCTCCGACACCGGATCGCCGTCGCGATCGGTGACGAAACGGTAGGCGATGTACTCGTTCTCGGTCTCGGCCATACCGTTGTATCGGCCGATGTCGAGATACACCCAGCGCCGGCCATCCGGCGCGAATCGCACGCCGACGACCTCGGCGTGCACAGTGCCCGCGTTACCCACCAGCGCACGGCCGGGTTCCACGATCAGGCCGATGGCCGCGGGCAGGAACTCGGCGGCGGCGCCGGAGATGGCGGCCGCGATCGCGTCGAGTTCGGGGGCGGCGTCGACGTAGGAGATCGGCAGACCGCCGCCCACATTGACCGCCGTGACGTGAATGTCTTTGTCCGCCAGCGCCGTGACGATCGCACCCGCCTGCTCGATGCCGATCCGCCATGCGGCGGGGTCGAGCTGCTGGGAGCCGACGTGGAAATAGGGGCCGCCGACCCGCAGGCCCAGATCCCGGGCGCGCACCAGCAGCCGCAGGGCTTCGGCGGGCGCGCATCCGAACTTGGTGCCGAACGGGGTCCGTGATTCGGGGGCCGAGGACAGGAACCGGCACTCGACCTCGGAGCCGGGCGCGTGCTCGGCGATACGGTCGAGGTCGTCCTCGGTGTCGAAGGCGTAGCGGCGAACCCCTAGGGCGAAGGCGCGCGCGATGTGGGCGCTCTTCTTGATCGGGTTGCCGTAGCAGAGCCGCTCGGGCGCGACGCCGAGGTCGAGGCACTGGTCGATCTCGCCGATACTGGCGACGTCGAATTCGGCGCCCTCGTCGTCGAGCAGGGTGATCAGTTCCGCCACCGGCGCCGCCTTGACCGCGTACCTGATCCGGGTGCCGACAGCGACGGCGGCGTCGAGGGTTCGGTAGTTGGCACGTACCCGCTCGGGGTCGATGACAAGGTACGGGGATTCGGGCACAGGTGAACTTTCGGTCGGCAGCCGGGAGAGACTATCAGCGGCGCCTACCCAACAACGAATCCGTCAAACATTCGTCATATTCGTCATAGGCAACTGGTATTACTCATCCTGCCGTGACTGTGACCTCGTCGAACACGACCTCGCCCGCGGCGTCGGATTCCTCGAGATCCACGATCGCCGTGAGCGCCCAGCCGTGATCACCCGCGGGGTCGTCGATCACCTGGCGGACATGCCAGAAACCGGGCCGCTGCTCGATCCCGAACAGCTGTGGGCCGCGCGCGTCGGGGCCGGTGCCGATCGTGGCGTACTCGTCGAAATAGGGGGCGAAGTCCTCGGCCCAATCGGGGCCGGTGCCGAGTTGATCGAGTTCGTACCAGCGCTGTCGCGACGCCAGCTCCACCCGGCGGAACATGGCGTTGCGCACCATGATCCGGAAGGCGCGTTCGTTGGCGGTGATCGGGCGTACCGTTTCGGCGCCGAAGGCTATCTGCTGGGCGTCGTTCTCGGCGCCGGGGTTGGTGAGCTGTTCCCACTCGTCGAGCAGGCTCGAGTCGACCTGGCGGATGAGTTCGCCGAGCCATTCGGTGAGGTCGTCGAGATCTTCGGTGCGGGCGGCGTCGGGCACGGTGCGGCGCAGGGCACGGTAGGCGTCGGCGAGGTAGCGCAGCACGACGCCTTCGGAGCGGGTCAGCTCGTAGTGCGAGATCAGTTCGGCGAAGGTCATCGCGCGTTCGATCATGTCGCGCACCACCGACTTCGGTGACGGCGCGAATTCCGACACCCAGGGGTGGCCGGCTCGGTAGGTCTCGAACATCGGATCGATCAGCTCGGCCAGGGGTTTGGGCCAGGTGACTTCCTCCAGGAGCTCCATCCGCTCCTCGTATTCGATACCGTCGGCCTTCATTTCGTTGACGGCGACACCACGGGCCTTGTGCTGCTGGGCCATCAGCAGCTGGCGCGGGTCCTCGAGGGTGGCCTCGATCAGGGAGACGACGTCGAGTGTGTAGGTGGGACTTTCGCGATCGAGAAGGTCGAACGCGGCCAGCGCGAACGGTGACAGTGGTTGGTCCAGCGCGAAATCGCGTTGCAGGTCGACGGTCAGCCGCGCCATCCTGCCCTTCGCGTCGGGCTCGGAAAGTTGTTGCACCACACCGGCATCGCGCAGCGACCGGTACAGGCGCAGGGCTCGCAGGATGTGCTTGCGTTGCGCGGGACGCGGCTCGTGGTTGTCCTCGAGCAGGTGACGCATCGCGTAGAAGCAGTTGCCCGGGCGGGCGATCACATTGAGCAACATCGAGTTCGTCACCGCGAAGCGCGACACCATCGGCTCGGGCGGGGCGGCGATCAGCCGGTCGAAGGTCTCCTCGCTCCACGAGACGAAACCCTCCGGGGGCTTGCGGCGCACCACTTTTCGCTGCTTCTTCGGATCATCGCCCGCCTTGGCGATGAGGCGGGTGTTCTCGACCTCGTGCTCGGGAGCCTGCACCACCACAGTGCCCATGGTGTCGTAGCCCGCGCGACCCGCGCGCCCGGCGATCTGATGGAACTCACGCGCTTTGAGCCTGCGGGTGCGCACCCCGTCGTACTTGGTGAGACCGGTGAGCAGCACGGTGCGGATCGGGACGTTGATGCCGACGCCGAGGGTGTCGGTGCCGCACACCACTTTCAGCAGCCCGTCCTGAGCGAGCTTCTCCACGAGGCGGCGATATTTGGGCAGCATGCCCGCGTGGTGCACACCGATGCCGTGACGGATCAGCCGCGACAGCGTCTTGCCGAAGCCCGATGCGAACCGGAAATCGCCGATGGCGGCGGCGATCGCGTCCTTCTCGGCCCGGGAGGCGAAATTCACGCTCGTCAGCGCCTGCGCGCGTTCGAGCGCGGCGGCCTGGGTGAAGTGCACGACGTAGACCGGCGCCTGGTGGGTGGTCACCAGTTCTTCGAGAGTCTCGGTGATCGGGGTGCGCACGTACGAGAACGTCAGTGGGACAGGACGTTCGGTGCCCGCGACCACCGTGGTCGAGCGGCCGGTGCGCGCCTCGAGATCGGCGGCGAAGAAGTCCACTTCGCCCAATGTCGCCGACATCAGCAGGAATTGGGCGCGGGGGAGTTCGATGATCGGCACCTGCCACGCCCAGCCGCGGTCGGGGTCGGCGTAGAAATGGAACTCGTCCATCACGATCTGGCCGACCTCGGCCGCCGCGCCCTCGCGCAACGCCAGGTTCGCCAGGATCTCCGCCGTGGCGCAGATGATCGGGGCATCGGCGTTGACCGCCGCGTCACCGGTCACCATGCCGACGTTCTCCGCGCCGAACACCTCACACAGCGCGAAGAACTTCTCGCTGACCAGCGCCTTGATCGGCGCGGTGTAGTAGCTGCGCTGCCCGTTGGCCATGGCGAACAGGTGCGCGCCGACCGCCACCAGAGACTTTCCGGAGCCGGTCGGCGTCGCCAGAATGACATTGGACCCCGACGCCAACTCCATCAGCGCCTCGTCCTGCGCTGGATACAGGGTTGTGCCCTGCTCGGCAGCCCACGCCGCGAACGACTCGTAGAGCGCGTCGGCGTCGGTCCCGGGAATTTCCAGTAGGTCGGTCAGATCCACTCCGACCACCCTAGTCTGCGCAGCGGTCGAAGCCCTCGTCGGCCGCAGCGAAAGCGCAGCTACGTCCAGTGGGTGTGCGGGTCAGTCCTTGCCGTCGCCGGAGGTGTCGTCGTACCCGCCCTGCTCGGCCAGGAAGCGCTCGAACTCCGCCCCGAGCTCCTCACCGCTGGGTAGTTCGCCGTCGGCGGCGAGCAAGCTTGACTGGCGCTCCTGCGCGGTGACGAAACTGTCGTACTGGCGCTCCAGTGCCGTGACGACCGTCTCCACCTCCTCGTTGCCCGCGATGTGCTCGGCGACCTGCTCACGCACCCGCGCGGCCGCCTCACCCAGCGCCGAGAGCGGCAGATCCAGGCCGGCGTTGTCGGCGAAGTTCTCCAGCAGCGTCTGCGCGGCCTCGGGGTAATCGGTCTGGGCCAGGTAGTGCGGCACGTGCACCGAGAATCCGAGCGATTCGTGGCCGTGCTGCGCCATCCGGTACTCGAGCAGCGACGACGCGCTGCCCGGCACCTGCAACTCGCCCGGCCAGCGCTGGTGCTCGCCGATCAGCGAACGATCCGAGGAATGCGCGGTGACACCGAGCGGACGGGTGTGCGGGATCGCCATCGGAATCGCCGACAGGCCGATCGTGCGGCGCACGCCCAGCTGTTCGGCCAGCAGCCGCACCGCGGTGGTGAACTTCTCCCAGCGCAGGTCCGGTTCCAGGCCCGAGAGCAGCAGGAACGGGGTCCCCGCGGTGTCGCGCAACGCCCACAGGTTCAGTTCCGGTTCCGCGTAGTCGGCGAAATGATCGGTCTTGAACGTCATCAGCGGGCGGCGCGACCGGTAATCGAGCAACTCGTCGACGTCGAAGGACGCGACCAGTTCCGATTCGAGGCTCTCGCGCAGATGGGTCGTCGCCAGACGCACGGCGTGTCCGGCGTCGGTGAAACCTTCCAGACCGTGCACCAGCACGGGGCCCGCACCGTCGTCCGAGGACAACTGCGGCGCCGGAAACTCCAGTTCGTACATGTGCGACTGGTCATCCATCGCGTTTCTCCTTCCTGCGCGGTCCACCATCGCTCGCGGGGTGGGGAAGCGGATCTCCATTGTCCCCCACGCGAGCAGTGCCATCACACACGGCCGGGGACGGCTCGTCCTGTTAGGCAACAGCATGGACACCTCGCGCATTCCCGCCCGCCGCGGGGGACCGGGCTGTGCCGCGCATCCCGTCCGGCGTGGCGCGACCGGGCCGATCGAGGCGGTGGGGCACAGTGGACGGTGTGAACGTGGCGCAGGCGACACCGATCCGCGCGGGTGATCCGGGCCTGCGCCGCTGGTGGCTGGGGTTGGTGGCCGTGTCGTTCGCACTCACCGGGTGTGGGCAGAGCGTCAGCGGGACACCGGTCGCCGAGAGCGCGGTAGCGGTGCGGCAGATCGATGGTTCGCTGGCCGAGCTGCTGCCCGCGCCGTCGCGGTTTCCGGCCCGGTATCCGGCGGTCGTGCTGCCTGCCCAGGCGGCGACGGCGGCCGCGGCCGATCTCGACGGCGTGGGGGCGGGCGCGACCGTCAGCCCGGCGAAATGCACGCCGGCCGAGGCCGAGCCCGGCGGGGAGCCCGCGGCGGTGGCGGTCGGGACCGATGACGCGAGCCGGGCCACCCTGACCGTCGAGTTGTCGCGTAGCGCCGAACCGGTGTCGTCGCTGCGCGACCGACTCGGTGAGTGCGGGCTGATCCAGGTTCGGCGGGCGGGTGCGGGGTCCACTGTCACGACAGCGCTCGACCGGACCGCGCCGACCGGTACCGACGACGCGATAGCGTTGCGGCGCACCGTGGTTCCCGAAGTCGGCGGTGCGGGGCTGACGCAGACGATGCAGACCTCGATCGGGCAGATCGGCGACGTGCGCATCACGGTGACGTCGATGACCTTCGGTGCGGGACAACCGGATACGGCCGCAGTGGACGAGATGTTCGCCACCACCGCCGCCGCCGTACGCGGTAGCTGAAGCGCCTACCACCAGGCGGTGACAAGTTCGCCCGCAGTGCACGGCCGGGACCGGGGTTGCTCCACAGCTTCGGCGCTACGCACAGGGCGGATGAAAGCCCAGGTCGGTGCACCCGGTGCGGGGGAGCAGGCGGGCACCGTGGAGCCATGACGCCTTCGACGAACCCCACCCGCCGGGTCAAGCGCTCCGGCCCGTTTCCCCGCGCACTCGGCTGCGCCGAATCCACTCCCCGCTATCCCGGCGGGCCGCCGCGCCCACCGCTGCGGGTCGACGAACCCGGTGAGCTGATCGCCGCCCTGCCCGCGATGCTCGGCTTCGTCCCCGAACGGTCCCTCGTCGTTGCCGTGCTGCACGAGGTGGCGGGCGGTGCGGCCGAGGCGATCGAGGCGGTGGTGCGCTTCGACCTCGACGTGGCCACCGACATCCGGCTGCTCGACCAGTTCACCGCCTGCCTGGCATCGATCTGCCTGCGCGAAGAGGCGACCGGGGTGCTCGCCGTCTTCGTCGAGGACCGTGCCGAGTTCGAGAGCGAGGAAGTTCTGCGCGCGGCCGAATTGATCGACGTACTGGCCGAGGACGGGATCGCGGTCCGCGGTGCCTGGTCAGTTCCCGCGATCGCGGCGGGCGAACGCTACCGCAGTGTGTTCGGCCTGGTCGGGACCGGCCTGGTCGCCGATCCGTCGTCCTCGATCGTCGCCGTGTCACATGTGCTGGAAGGCAAGCAGATTCGCGGCTCGCGTCAGGAGATGACGGCGCTGATGGTTCCCGACGAGCTGCTGAGCGCGCGCGTGCGCGCTCAGCTCGGGCCCGCGGACGCGCGCTACCGGGGTGGGCTGGCGGCGGCGACGCGCGCCGGTGACGCCCTGGCCTACCAGCGGCGGGCACTGGAATGGGTGCTGTGGCAGATCGCCGACACCGCGTCCGGCGCACCGCGTGCCGCGCGCGAACTCGCGCGACTGGCCGCGACCCTGCGTGATCGGCCGATCCGCGACGCCGTGTACGGCCTCGCGGTCGGCGATCACGCCGAGGCCGCCGAGCGGCTGTGGGCGCAGTTGGTCAGGGCGACACCCGGTACCGACCGCGCCGAAGCAGCGGCTCTGCTCGGCTTCAGTGCCTACCTGCGCGGCGACGGACCGTTCGCCGGCGTCGCGATCGCCGCCGCCGTCGAGGCCGACGCCGAGCACGCGATGGCGGTGCTGCTGGAGACCTCGCTACAGACCGGACTGCGGCCCGAACGGCTGCGCAGACTCGCGCTGTGTGGTCACCAGATCGCCGCCGATCTCGGGGTCGACATCGGCCCGATCACCCGGTGAGTCAGGAAGGTCAGCGAGCGCTGTGGGCCTTCGTGCCGAGGGAACGCAGGAAATCCCAGGCGTCGGAGACGATCTCGTCGAGGTCGTTGTGCTCGGGTCGCCAGCCCAGTTCGGCGACCGCGCGATCACTGGAGGCGATCAATACGGCCGGATCACCCGCGCGGCGCGGCGCGTCGATCGTCTCGATCGGCAGACCGGTGACCCGCTCGCACGCCGAGATCACTTCGCGCACCGAGAAACCCGTGCCCGAACCCAGGTTGCAGATCCGGTGCGTGCCCGGCTGCGACGACGACAGCGCGAGCAGATGCGCCTGCGCCAGGTCGCGGATGTGGATGTAGTCACGCACGCACGTACCGTCCGGCGTCGGCCAGTCGGTGCCGTACACCGAAATGGCCTTGCGGTGACCCAGCGCCACCTGCAACACGAGGGGGATCAGATGTGTTTCCACCACCCGGTTCTCGCCGAGCCCGGCATAGGCGCCCGCCACGTTGAAATAGCGCAGGCTGGTCGCGGCCAGATCGTGGGCCACCGCGTAGGAGGTGATGGCGTGATCGATGGCCAGCTTGCTGGCGCCGTAGGGATTGGTGGGGCGAGTGGGCGAGGCCTCGGTGATCGGGACCTGCTCGGGCTCGCCGTACACCGCGGCGGTGGAGGAGAACACCAGGCGGGGGGTTCCGGTCTCACGGATCGCCTCGAGCAGCGTCAGCGTCTTCACGACGTTGCCGTGCCAGTACTTCTCGGGCTGCTCCACCGACTCGCCGACCAGCGACTGCGCCGCGAAATGCAGAACACCGTCGAAGGATTCGGCACGCAGCAGATCGGGGGCGGCGACAGCGATATCACCGTCGACGAACCGGGCACCGGCCGGCACACCGTCGGCGTTACCGGTCGAGAGGTCATCGACCACGACCACCTCGTGGCCCTCTTCGAGCAGCACGGCGGCGCAACCGCCACCCACGTAGCCGGCGCCGCCGGTGACAAGAAGTTTCACGAATCAGACCAGCCTCACCTGGACGGCATGCGCCATCTCTTCGGACAGTTCGAAACCGTTGTGGCCCGGCACCGTGATCAGTACCGCACCCGGCTTGGTCTCCACGGTAACGCGTGCGTCGGGCACCACGCCCGCCTCACGCAGCCGCCCGATGACCTCCGGGTCGGTCTGGATGTGTTCGGCCAGCCTGCGCACGACCACCGCGTGCAGCGCGCCGTTGGGCAGATCGGAGAGCCGGATCAGCTTCTCCTCGGCGGCGGGAGCGTCGGCGAGACCGAGTTCGTCCAGGCCGGGAATCGGGTTGCCGTAGGGCGAGGTGGTCGGGTGGTTGAGCACCTCGATCAGGCGCCGCTCCACCTCCTCGCTCATCACGTGCTCCCAGCGACACGCCTCGGCGTGGACGTTCTCCCAGTCCAGACCGATGATGTCGACCAGCAACCGCTCGGCGAGCCGGTGCTTGCGCATCACCGAGACGGCCATGGAACGGCCCTTGTCGGTGAGCTCGAGATGGCGATCGCCCGCGACGAGCAACAGGCCGTCGCGCTCCATCCGCGCGACCGTCTGGCTCACCGTCGGACCACTCTGCTCGAGGCGTTCGGCGATGCGTGCCCGCAACGGCACCACGCCCTCTTCCTCGAGGTCGTAGATGGTACGGAGATACATCTCCGTGGTGTCGACCAGATCCTTCACCTGATACCCCTTCGTCAGCACGAATTCTACCCACGCGCGAACGCCGGTCCGCCCGTCGGACCAGCGGCCCTATTTCTACTGCATGTCAACGCCGCACGGGGGCCGCTGCTTCCGGCTAGCGTGGCGACCATGGTCACGTCGCCGCGCAGCGAAACCAGTGGGACCGTCGTGTGGACCGAGCGATTCCTCGGCTACACCTGGAGTCCGGAGCATCCGATGAAGCCGGCGCGCCTGCAATACACCATGTCGCTGGCCGAAAGCCTAGGTCTTCTCGATGGTGTCGAACCGTTGGCACCCGACGCGGCCACCCAGGCCGACCTGATGCGGGTCCACAGCAGCGCCTACATCGAGGCGGTGCGCCGGGCCGGACAGGGGCCGCCGACGCCCGAGGATGTCCTCTACGGGCTCGGAACCGCCGACAATCCGGTGTTCCCGCAGATGCACGAGGCGGCGTCGGTGATCGTCGGCGGCACTCTCGCCGCCGCCAGGGAGATCGCGGCGGGCCGTACCCGGCGGGCTGTGAGCATCGGCGGTGGAATGCACCACGCCATGCCGGATTCGGCAGCGGGGTTCTGTGTCTACAACGATGCCGCGATCGCCATCTCGTGGCTGCTCGACCACGGCTTCGACCGCATCGCCTACCTCGATGTCGACGTCCATCACGGCGACGGTGTGCAACGCGCCTTCTACGCCGATCCGCGGGTGCTCACGGTGTCGATACACCAGCATCCGGCGACGTTGTGGCCCAATACCGGCTGGCCAGAAGAGACCGGGGTCGGGGCGGCCGAAGGTACCTCGATCAATCTGCCGCTGATGCCGGGCACCCGGGACGCACAGTGGCTGAGGGGATTTCACGCGGTGGTACCCGGTGCGGTCGCCGCGTTCCGCCCGCAGATCATCATCAGCCAGTGCGGTGTCGACACCCATCGCGAAGACCCGCTGGCCGATCTGGAACTCACCGTCGACGGTCAGCGCGCGGCCTTCCTCGCGATGCGCGATCTCGCCGACGAATACGCCGAAGGGCGGTGGCTGGCCATCGGCGGTGGCGGATACGGCGTAGTGCGCGTGGTGCCGCGCGCCTGGACCCACCTGCTCGCCGCGGCACTCGACCGGCCGCTCGCCCCCGAAACACCGGTGCCCGCCGACTGGATCGACCAGGTGCGCGCGACCGCGCCGCGCGTGCAACCACCGACGACCATGGGTGACGGAGGCGACACCGCGTATCGGGCCTGGGACGGCCCCGGCGGCACACCCGAGATCGGCGACGCGGGCCAGATCCGCGCGCAGCGCGCGGTCGACACCGCCATCACGGCCACCCGGCGGGCGAGTTTCGGCCTGCTCGGGCTCGATCCGGAGGATCCTCGTGACTGAGCCACTGCTCCCCGATACCTCCGACACGCCCGCGAATCCGCCTGCGCCGCCCCAACATTGGTACGGCGATGTGCTCGCCGCCGACGGTGGCGTGGTCCGGGTGCGCCCGATCGTGCCCGCCGACGCCGACGCGCTCGCGGCCTTTCACACCCGCCTGTCCGATCGCACCCGGTATCTGCGCTATTTCGGTCCGTACCCGCAGATCTCGCCGAAGGACATGTACCGCACCACCCACGTCGATTACCGCGATCGGGTCGGTCTCGTCGCGGTGCTCGGCACGTCGATCATCGGCGTGGCCCGCTACGAACTGCTCGCTCGGCCGGGCCCACGCGCGGCCGAGGTGGCGTTCGTGGTCGCCGACGAGCACCAGGGGCGTGGGCTCGGCTCGGTGTTGCTCGAACACCTCGCCGGTGCCGCCGCCGAGAACGAGGTGATCGCCTTCGTCGCCGAGGTGCTGGCCGAGAACGAGGCGATGATCACGGTCTTCCGTGAGGCCGGCTACCAACTGCAGCGCAGTCGTGACGGTTCCGAGGTACACCTCGAATTCGCCATCGACCCCACCGAAGCGCTGCGCACCGTGCGGGATTCGCGGGAGGCGGCCTCGGAAGCACGCAGTGTCGGCAATCTGCTCGCACCCGGTTCGGTCGCGGTGATCGGTGCCTCACCGGAACAGACCCGGGTCGGCGGCGCGGTATTCGCGAATCTGCTGGCAGGCGGTTTCAGCGGACCCGTGTTTCCGGTGAACCTGCACCGGCGCTCGGTCCGTGGCGTGCGCGCCTACGCCGCGGTGAGCGAGATCCCCGACGAGGTGGACCTGGCGGTGGTGGCGGTGCCACCCGCGGCGATCGGGGCGGTCCTGGACGACTGCATGGCCAAGGGGGTCAAGGGCCTTGTCGTGTTGACCGCGGGCTTCGGCGAGACCGGGGCAGCCGGGCTGGCCGCCGAACACGACCTGGTCGCCGCGGCGCGCGGGCATGGAATGCGCGTGGTCGGACCCAGCGCGCTCGGCATCGCCAACACCGATCCCGCGGTCGGCCTCAACGCGACTCTGGCCCCGGTGCTACCCCAGCGCGGGCGGATCGGCTTCTTCTGCCAATCCGGCCCCCTCGGTGCGGCGATCCTCGGCGAGGCCGCGGCCCGTAACCTCGGCCTGTCGACGTTCGTCTCGGCGGGAAACCGGGCCGACGTCTCGGGCAACGACCTGCTCCAGTACTGGGACACCGCCGCCGATACCGAGGTGATCCTGCTGTACCTGGAGAGCTTCGGTAACCCACGCAAGTTCTCCCGGCTGGCACGCCGGGTGGCCCGCGGCAAACCGATCGTCGCGGTGAGCAGCGGTCGCCTCGCGGCCGGCGCCGACATGGACCGCATCGTGGTCCGCGACCTCTTCGGTCAAGCCGGGATCATCCAGGTCGACTCCATCTCCGAACTGTTCGACTGTGCCGCCCTGCTGGCCTGTCAGCCGCTACCGAAGGGCCCCCGGGTCGCGGTGGTCGGTAACAGCGCCGCGCTGAACTGGCTGGCCATCGACGCCGCCCGCAGCGAAGGGCTGCGGGTGCACCGGCCCGTCACCGCGGTCGACCGAGGTCCCGGAGCCAGGCCCACCGAACGCGGTGTGCAGGCCGCGCGACCGCTGGAGCCGGACCCGCGGAACGCTCGGCCGGACGAGCGCACCGAGCGAGCCGCGGAGCGTGCCGGGCGGTCGGCGTGGGGATTGCGCGGTGCCCGACGGGGGAGCCGGGGCCCGGCCGATTCCGGGGCTGACCGGGCAGGGGACATTGCCGGCGCAGCCGACCGGACCACAGGTAGCGCCGGGCGGCCCGACCGGACCACAGGTAGCGCCGGGCCGCCCGACCGGGCCAGAGGTAGCGCCGGGTCGTCCGATCGGACCATCGACAGTGCCGGGCCGGCTCACCGGGCCGCCGACAGTGCCGGGCCGACCAGCCACACCGAGGGCGACCTCGGCCCGACCGCGCGGAGCGCGGACAGTGCGATCGTGGACGGTCCGGTGGATCTCGGGCCGGAGGCGACACCGGCCGACTTCCGGGAAGCGGTCCTGGCTGCGCTGCGCAGCGAGGAGGTCGACGCGGTGATCGTCGTGGTCGCCCCGCCTGTTCCGGTGCCGATGGAAGGCTTCGGAGACGCATTGCGGGCGGCAGCCGCGGCGGCGCCGGGCAAGCCGGTGCTCACCACGTTCGTCGCGGAATCGGGCATTCCGCGACAGTTGGCGGTGCGTACCACCGCGGGCGCGCCGGCGCGCGGGTCCATCCCGTCCTATCCGGATCCCGAGCGAGCCGCGCGAGCGCTGGCCAGGGTGGATCGGTACGCGCGCTGGCGGGATCGGCCGATCTCGCCGGTGGTGCGCCCGCCCGGAATCGACACCGCGGCCGCGGCGGCACTGGTGGAGGGCTGGCTCGCCGAGTCGGGCGGGCGGTGGCTCACCGACGAGGAGGCGGTGCGGCTACTCGGGTGCTACGGCATCGACGTGGTCGAGTTCCGGGCTGTCCGCGATGCCGACCAGGCGGTCGCCGCGGCCGAGGAACTCGGTTATCCGGTCGCGGCGAAGGCCACGGGGGAGCTGTGGCGGCGCCGACCCGATCTGATCGGCGTGCGTCTGGATCTGTGGGGACCGGAGGCGGTCCGGCAGGCCTACACCGACCTGGTGGAGATCTGCGGCGATCCGCTGCTGCACGTGCAGAAGATGGCGACCAAGGGTGTCGGCTGCGTACTGCGCGTCACCGACGACCCCTCGTTCGGGTCGGTCATCCAGTTCGGCCTGTCCGGCATGATCATCGACCTGCTCGGCGACCGCGCCTACCGCGCGCTACCGCTGACCGAGGAGGAAGCGACCGCGCTCATCGACGCACCACGCGCGGCGCCGCTGCTGTCGGACGGGCCGGGCAGAGTGGGGGTGGACAAAGCCGCGCTGGCCGAACTGGCTCAACGCATCTCGGCCCTGTTCGACGACATCCCCCAGATGCGCGAACTCTCCTGCGACCCCGTACTGGCCGCCTCGGCCTCGGCGGAGATCATCTACGCCCGAGCGCGCATCGGTCCCGAACCGAGCCGCTTCGACACCGGCCCCCGTCGGCTGGCCTGAATGGTGGCCGGTGGGTCCGGTGCAACGAACAACGCCGACCGGCTCGCGACCCGGAGGGGAGGGGTGCGCGGTCGCCGGTCGGCGTTTCGGCAGACGACCCCGCAGGGCTGTCGAGTTCTCGGATCAGCTGGCGTAGGCGCGCAAGCGGTCGGCGCGGTCGCCCTTGCGCAGCTTGGACATGACCTCGCGCTCGATCTGGCGGACCCGCTCGCGAGACAGGCCGAAGAGCTTGCCGATCTGGTCCAGGGTGCGCGGCTGGCCGTCGTCGAGACCGAAGCGCAGGCGGATGACCTGCTGTTCGCGCTCGTCGAGGGTGGCCAGGACGCTGCGCACGTCGTGGTGCAGCAGGCCGGCGATGACGGCGCTCTCGGCGGAGGTGGCCTCGGAGTCCTCGATGAAGTCGCCCAGGGGAGCCTCCTCGTCGTTGCCGACGGGCATGTCCAGGCTCACCGGGTCGCGGCTGTGGTCGAGCAGATCGGCGATCTTCTCCACCGGGATGCCCGACTCGTTGGCCAGCTCGGCGTCGGTGGCCTCGCGGCCCAGCTGCTGATGCAGTTCACGCTTGATCCTGGCGAGCTTGTTCACCTGTTCGACCAGGTGCACGGGCAGCCGGATGGTGCGGCTCTGATCGGCCATGCCGCGGGTGATGGCCTGACGGATCCACCAGGTGGCGTAGGTGGAGAACTTGAAGCCCTTGGCGTAATCGAACTTCTCCATCGCGCGGATCAGCCCGAGGTTGCCCTCCTGGATCAGGTCCAGCAGCGGCATGCCGCGGCCCGTGTAGCGCTTGGCCAGGGATACGACCAGACGCAGGTTGGCCTCGAGCAGGTGCGAGCGGGCGGCAGAGCCCTCGCGAACCAGAATCGCCAGGTCGCGCTTGCGAGCCGCCGTCAACCGCTTACTGGTTGACAGCAGGTTCTGGGCATACAGGCCCGCCTCGATGCGCTTGGCCAATTCGACCTCGTCGGCCGCCGTGAGCAGTGCCGTGCGTCCGATTCCGTTGAGGTACACGCGTACCAGATCGGCTGCGGGGCTCTGGGCGTCGATATCGGCCTCGCTGGGGCGCAAACGAGTGGTGGCGGGGCTTGTCATGACTTGCCTCCTGTCGGTGGTGTCTCACTCCGATCAACGGACCCGACTTAGAGAAAGTTCCCGATCCCGCGGTCGATAAACCGCTCTGAGCTGCTGGTTCCCACCCCAACGGCTGAGAAGTTCCTGAGAAGAGGGTCCTGGTCGGAACTCGCTGCCACCGCGGGGCGGTTCAGACGGGCCGCACCAGTCCGTGCCGGACGAGTCCGGCGACCACACCGAGGGCCTGGGCGGCGAATTCCGGCGTGACCTGCTCCGCTCCGTCGGCGAGGGCGAGTAGTTCGATCAGTTCGTACAACGGCAGCCCGTCGGGCCGCATTCCCGCGACCAGCGCGACCGTCGACTCGTCGACCTCGTGCTGCCAGCGTGGTCCGTCGCCGCGATGAAGCCGGGCCACCTGCTCGGTCCAGCCGAACTCGCCGGGCAGATACACCCGCTCCAGCGCGGTCGCCGGGCTCGGCGCGAAACGGGATGCCCACGCGAGATTTTCGTCGGCGGCCACCGCGCGCAACCATGCCGACCGCGCGAAATACCCGGCCACCTCGGTGCCTAGCGGGTCGTCGAAACCGTGGGTGAGGTCCTCGGCGAGGAGTTCGGTGGGGCCGTCGATCGCGCGCAGATAGACGAAACCGAACCCGACGCCTTCGACGTCGGCGGCCTCGAAGGCGTCGAGCCACCGCGCCGCCTGTTCCTGGGCGGCCGGATCACGCGGGTCCAGGCCCGCGTCGCGCAGCCAGGTGCCGACGTAGAGGCCCGGATCGGCGACGTCGCGCTGCACGACCCACGCGTCGACGCCGTGGGCGGGCAACCAGCTCGACACGCGTTGACGCCAGTCCTCGCCGTCCACGTGCACCCAGGCGGCGAGCATGGCCGCCGTGCCGCCGGGGGCCAGTAGCTCGGGCGCCTGCCCGATGACCAGCTCGCTGGCCCCGTCCAGGGCGAGCCCGGAGTCGCGATAGGTGTGCTCGATGCGTGCCGGACCGACCACGAACGGCGGATTGGCCACGACCTGGTCGAAGCGTCGCCCGGCCACCGGCTCGAACCAGGACCCCTCGAGCAGTTCGATATCGAGTTCGTTGAGCGCGGCCGTGGCCTGCGCCAGCCACAGGGCCCGCGCGTTGACATCGGTGGCGGTGACCCGGCCCGCGTAACCCGCCGCGTGCACGGCCTGCACACCGCAGCCGGTGCCCAGATCCAGCACGGTGCCGACGGGTTCGGTGGGTGTGGCGCGCAGCAACGACAGCGACGCGTGCCCGACGCCGAGGACGTGATCCTCGGTGAGCGTGCGCCGCCGCATCGAATCGTCGAGATCGGACAGGATCCACCGGGTACCCGCGCCGACATCGAGCGGCCGCAGATCCAGCGCGGCCCGCACCTGGTCCCCGTCGCGCGCGAGCAGACCCGCCGCCACCGCCGCGTCGATGCGCACCGGCGCCAACGCGGTCGCGACGTCGCGCTCCGGCAGGACGTCGCCGAGCAGCAGCAACCGCACCAGCGTGCCGAGGTCGCCCGCCGCGCGCGCCGCCCGCCGCACCGGCACCGGCTCCGAACGGCTCAGTGCCGCATGCACATCGGGCCCCAACGCCTCGACGAGGGTGTCGGCGTCGTAGCCGACCCGGATCAGCGCGGTGCGCAGGTCCGGGCACAGCGCGGTGAGCAGGCAGTCGGTCATCGTCGGGTTCGTAGGCACCCGCCTACTCTGCCAGGGCCACGAGCACTGAGAACGACCAGCTGCCACTGCGCGTCGCCGCGTGCGCAGACCCCGGGCTCGGCTGAATACCGCGGTAGCTGTGGCGGCTTGTTCCTCGCGCGGCCGGATGGAAAGCCGTTGAGTGGACCGGCACATCGACGGTGTTCGCGGCAGGTCGCTGTGTGTGGCGGTTCAGCCGGTGTAGGGGTCCCTGGATGTCACGCAGTACAGCGCATTTCCGGGGTCACGCAGGACGATCCAGTGTTCCGCGTCGGTGACCCGGGTAGCGCCGAGGGACTCGTGCCAGGCTGCGGTGGCGGTGATGTTCGACGAGGCCAGGTCGGCGTGCGCGCCGGTGGGGCCGGGTTCATCGAGGCGCTGGAGCAGAAAGTGCAGTGGCTGGTCGGGGCCACGCAGGCGCGAGAATTCCGGGCGGCGGCCGGGCTTGTGCGTCCAGTCGGTGAGTGCCTGCCAGAAGGCGGTATCGGCGTCGATGTCGGTGGGGGACAGGTCGAGGCAGATCTGATCGAGGCGGGTCACTGTGCCATCGGGCGCGGTCGAGACCGTGATCGGCGCCGGACCGAGACCGGGGGGCTCGGTAGAGGGAATGAGGCAGAACGTCTGTCCGGCAGGCGATTCCAGCACGGTGTAGCCGTCCACCTCGGCGACCACCTGGGCGCCGAGCCCGGTCGCGGTCGCTACCGCCGCGGGGAGATCGTCGACGTCGAGATCCAGGTGGATGCCGCCGTCGTCGTGGACGGCCTGCATCTTGATCCACGCGGGCCCGGTGGCGGGCAGCAGGGTGATGAACTCATCGTGTTCGCCGCGCGGTTCCGAGACCGTGGAGTCGGTGACCCGTGCCCAGAATCGTGCGCAGTCGGCGAAAGTGTCGACGGGTCGGTCGAGAAAGGCCCAGGTCCAGCGAATCATGCTGTCTCCCTTCCACTATGAGGACGCCTCTGGAGCCGTCGGCCGGATTCGGTTGTCCTGTCAGGCAGCTCGGGTGGTCCTGTCCGAACGGTAGGCGGCCCGCGCTCCGCTGTCGACAGCCTTATCGGTTCGGTGTGCGGGCACCGCTGTCACGGCCCTTCGTGCGCAGTTCGCTCGCCGCCGGTCGCCCGCGCCCGGCCAACCCCGCCGTTGGCGGGATATTGACGAAACATGTCACACCGGCCACTCGCTCGCTCGGCGTCGATCCGGCACGCTGGCCGAGTGACCGATCTACGTGTGCCCGCGCCGCCCACCGGCGACGACCCGGCCGGCAATCTCACTTCCGCACCGGCATCGGTCACCGACGAACGTCGTCGACTCCATCCCGCGTGGATCGTGGCGGGCGTCGGCTTCGTCGCCCTGCTCGGCGCGGCCGCCTTCCGCTCGGTCCCCAGCGTCCTCATCGAGCCGCTGCACACCGAATTCGGGTGGTCACACGCCACGATCTCCACCGCCATCTCGCTGAATATGCTGCTCTACGGCCTGATCTCGCCGTTCGCCGCCGCGCTGATGGACCGATTCGGCATCCGCAAGGTGGTGTGTTCGGCGCTGGTGCTGATCGCCGCGGGCAGCGGGCTGACGGTGTTCATGACCCAGGCGTGGCAGCTGGTGGCGACGTGGGGATTGCTGGTGGGTGTCGGCGTCGGGTCGATGTCGATGCCGTTCGTCGCGACCATCACCGGTCGTTGGTTCGTCCGGAGTCGTGGCCTGGTCACCGGAGTGCTCACCGCGGCGGGCGCCACCGGTCAGCTGGTGTTCCTGCCGCTGGTGTCGATGCTGGCCACCGAGCACGGCTGGCGGCTGCCGTCGTTGATCGTGGCGGCAGTGGCGCTGTCGGTGGTGCCGCTGGTCTGGCTGTTCGTGCGCGACTATCCCAGCGACGTCGGTGTCCGCGCGTACGGGGCGCCGGCCGATTCGGACGCGGGCGCGCGAGTCCCGATCGTGGGCGGTGCCAACCGGGCGTTGAAGGTGCTCGCCTCGGCCGCGCGCCGGCCCGGATTCTGGCTGCTGGCGGGCGGTTTCGCGATCTGTGGGGCTTCGACGAACGGCCTGGTCGGCACTCATTTCGTCACCGCGGCCCACGACCACGGCATGCCGCCGACCATCGCGGCCGGGCTGCTCGCACTGGTCGGGATCTTCGATGTGGCGGGCACCATCGCCTCGGGCTGGCTCTCGGACCGCGTGGATCCGCGCTACCTGCTCCTCGGCTACTACTCGCTGCGCGGGCTCTCGCTACTGATCCTGCCGTCGCTGCTCGGCCCGCACACCGAGCCGAGTATGTGGGTGTTCATCGTGTTCTACGGCCTGGACTGGATCGCGACCGTCCCGCCGACCGTGCTGCTGTGCCGCGAACTCTTCGGCGCCGACGGCCCGATCGCGTTCGGCTGGGTCTTCGCCGCCCACCAGGTCGGCGCCGCCGTGGCCGCCACCGGCGCGGGCTTCATCCGCGACGTCCAGGGCTCCTACGACCTCGCCTGGTACGTGGCCGGTGCGCTCTGCGGGATCGCCGCGGTCATGTCGATGCTGGTCCGCAGACCGGCAACGGCCGCGTAGCCGCTATTCCAGGGTCTTGTGCCGTCCGGATTCCAGTGCGATCTGGTTCGTGCGGCCGTCCCAGCGGCTGGGTTCGTCCTTGGTCCGCGGCGGGCGGTCGTTGGCGATCAGCACCGCGATCCACGGCAGCGGCACCGAGGCGGCGATGATCAGGATCGAGAGCAGCGGGTTCTCGAACGCGCTGTAGGCGATCGCGGCCAGGATCAGGCAGGGGATCCGGAAGGCCATGATGAACGTGTAGCGGCGCACCCTGGCGCGATGCTGGTCGTCGAGCGAGGGTGCGGCCTCGGTGATCAGCACGGCGTGTTCGGCGGGGGCGGGCCGGAAGAACCCACGCGAGGACTTGGGCTCGGGGGGCATCGTCACTTCCGGGTCCGGCTTCGGTTCGTCGGCGCCTGGGACATCGCCGTAGGACTGCATACCCCGAGTCTTCCACTCGGCGTCATCGAGCGCACACGCGGCTGGTCAGCGGCCCGGGGTCGGGATGCGGCATCATGGAAGGCGTGAGTACAGACACTCTGGTACGCCCGGAAACCACGACCGACGAGACGACCAGCGACGACACCCCCAAATTCTTCCATTACGTGAAGAAGGACCGGATCGCCGAAAGTGCCGTGATGGGCACGATGGTCGTCGCCCTGTGTGGCGAGGTTTTCCCGGTGACGCGTTCGGCCAAGCCCGGCTCGCCCGTGTGCCCGGACTGCAAGAAGGTCTACGAGGGCTTGCGCAAGGACGGCGACTGAGCCGAGGGCTCGGTCGGTGACGCCGGTGCCTCGGAGCGGGCCCCGGCGGTTTCGTCGTGCTCATCGTCATCGTCGTCGTCACCGCGCACCTGGCTGGTGATCCATTCCTTGACCTGCTCGATCCGGGTGGCCCGGGCAGGCCAGAACTCCTGAACGGCGGCGTTGAACTCCGCGCCCAGGATCACCGCGAAGCCGAGGAAGTACGTGAAGAGCAGGAACGCGATCGGGGTGGCCAGCGCGCCGTAGCTCACCCCGGTGGCGGTGATCCACGACAGGTACCGGCGCAGCAGGTCGCTGGCCGCCATGAAGAAGACCCCGGCCACCAGCGCGCCGCCGAACAGCCGATGCCACGGCAGCGATTTGTGCAGGGCCAGCTTGTAGAGCGTGGTCAGCCCGACGATCAGCAGCAACCCGACGATCGGGTAGTAGAACGTGTCGATCAGCCGCAATCCCGGCTCCCGCCACGCCTCGGGCAGCACCCGCCCGATCCTGGTGGGACCCAGTGCGATCACCGGCAGGATGAGCACCGCGGCCACCAGGAACTGCACGTAGAGCAGCAGCGCGAAGATCCGCTGCCAGATCGGATGACGAGCGTCCTGCTGTCCGTGCGCCTCCACGATGGCGTCGACGAAGGTGGCCATCGCCGAGGACCCCGCCCACAGCGACAGCACGAAACCCACCGACACCAGCGCGCCGCGCCCTCGGCCGAGCACGTCGTCGACGGTCGGTTCGATCAGATCCGAGACCACCGACGGGCTGAAGAACTCGCGGCTGAACGCGATGATCTTGCTCTCCACGATCTGCACGGTGTCGGGCCCGAACAGCCCGCCCACATAGCCGAGGCTGCCGAGGAGGCCGAGCAGCAGTGGTGCCAGCGACAGGGTCTGCCAGAATGCCGCCGCCGCGGACTTGGCGAAAATCGAGTTGTCCCAGCACTTGACCGCGACCCGGACCACCAGTCGCCATGCCGTAGCCAGCCATCGCACCCACGGCGCGTGATCGCTGCGACGTTGCGGAGCGGCCTGCGCGCCGACCACAGGGCGCGCGGGCGAGTCGCGGGGCGGCAGCGCCTGCGCCGGGTGCGCCGCGTCGGCAGCCGGGACCTGGTCGTTGTTCATCTCGGTGTCAAGCATCCCGCACGTTGGGGGTCTGTGTGGTGCGGGCCGGGCATCGTGTCGGCGGGTAACAGGTAAATGGCCGGTGACCACGCGCGCGGTTGTGATGCCTGTCGCCCACCCCGCGTCGGTTTGGCGACACGCCGCATCGGGCGGCTAGGGTCGACTGCGTGACTGGGTCGGGTGGCGCCGCTACGGCGAAGCAAGCGGGGACACCGGGCGAGATTGCCGCGGGAGGTGCCCCGTCGGGTTCGTTGCGCGCCTGGCAGCGGCGCGCGTTGACGAAGTACCTGGCCACCAAGCCGCGCGACTTCCTCGCGGTCGCGACGCCCGGCGCCGGTAAGACCACCTTCGCGCTGCGTGTTGCCGCGGAGTTGCTGGCCGATCGTACGGTGGATCAGATCACCGTCGTCGCCCCGACCGAACACCTCAAGCACCAGTGGTCCGCCGCGGCCGCGCGCACCGGGATCCAGCTGGACTCGCGGTTCTCCAACTCCACCGGCGCGACCTCCGGCGACTATCACGGCGTCGTGGTGACCTATGCCCAGGTCGCCGCCCACCCGACACGGCACCGGGTGCGCACCGAGAATCGTCGCACGCTGGTGATCCTCGACGAGATCCATCACGCGGGCGACGCCAAGACCTGGGGCGAGGCGACCGAGGAGGCGTTCGGCGACGCGACACGCCGACTGGCGCTGACCGGAACCCCGTTCCGCAGTGACGATTCGAAGATCCCGTTCGTCACCTACGAGCCCGACGAGGGCGGTTTCCCGCGTTCGCGCGCCGATCACTCCTACGGCTATGCCGACGCGCTCGCCGACGGCGTCGTGCGACCGGTGGTGTTCCTGGCCTACTCCGGTGACGCGCACTGGCGCGACAGCGCGGGCGAGGAACACACCGCCCGCCTCGGCGAACCGCTCAGCGCCGAACACACCGCGCGGGCCTGGCGCACGGCCCTCGACCCGGCGGGTGACTGGATCTCGGCGGTGCTGCGCGCAGCCGACGTGCGCCTGCGTCAGCTGCGCGCGTCGGGCATGCCCGACGCGGGCGGTCTGGTGATCGCCACCGATCAGGAACGGGCCCGCGACTACGCCGAACTGCTCGAGCACATCTGTGGCGAGCGGCCGTCGGTGGTGCTCTCGGACGACCCGCAGTCCTCCCAGCGCATCGGTGAGTTCGGTAAAGGCACCCAGCCGTGGATGGTCGCGGTGCGCATGGTGTCCGAGGGTGTCGACGTGCCACGCCTCGCCGTCGGCGTCTACGCCACCAGCGCCTCGACGCCGCTGTACTTCGCGCAGGCCATCGGCCGTTTCGTGCGTGCCCGCAAGCCGGGAGAGACCGCGAGCGTGTTCCTGCCGTCGGTGCCGGTGCTGCTCGACCTGGCCGCGCAGCTGGAGTTGCAGCGCGATCACGTCATCGGCAAGCCGCACCGCGAGAAGGACGGCCTCGACGACGAGCTCCTGATGGACGCGAACAAGGCCAAGGACGAGCCCGGTGAGGACGAGAAGTCCTTCGTGGCCCTCGCCGCGGACGCCGAGCTCGACCAGGTGATCTACGACGGATCCTCCTTCGGCACCGCCACCATCGCGGGCAGCGACGAGGAAGCCGACTACCTCGGCATTCCCGGTCTGCTCGACGCCGACCAGATGCGTGCTCTGCTCCGCGACCGTCAGACCCGTCAGCTGGCCGACCGTAGCGCCGCGCAGGAGTCCGCCCCCCAGCCCGCGGCCGTCGCCGAACGGGTCGCCACCTCGGACAAACTGGGCGAGCTGCGCCGTGAACTCAACAGCCTCGTCGCGATGCACCACCACCGCACCGGCAAACCCCACGGCGTGATCCACGGCGAACTCCGTCGCGAATGTGGTGGTCCGCCTACGGCATTGGCGAGTGTCGATCAATTGGGTGAACGCATCGCCGCCCTGCGCCGACTCTGAGAGACCGAACCTCGGCGGCGCGTCGGCCCGGCGTCGAAGGCTGCGCCTAGCGTGTCACGGCTTCGAGTGTGCACAGCGCGCTGTCGACGGCGGCGCTGAGTTCGCCGGGGCTGACGCCGTCTCTGGCCTGGATCGACAACCCGTACAGGACAGTGCTGTACAGCATGGCCAGCGAGGCCGTGTCGGTGTCGGGGGAGAGGTCGCCGTCGGTGACGCCGCGATCGAGGCGGGCGCGGATGTCGGCCGTGGTGTGGCGACGGGCTTCGACCAGGAATTCGCGCACCGCGGCGTTGCGGGTGGTGTAGGTCGCGCCGGCGAGGACCACCATGCAGCCGTTGGGCAGACCGGGATCGGTGTAGTGGGTGATGTTGTCGCGCAGCATCGCCTCGATCGCGGCGTAGGCGGTGGGTTGCTCGCGCAGCGCCCTGGCCGTGTAGGAGCCCTCGGTGTGGCGGTAGAGCTCGACGGCGGCGCGGAACAGGGCTTCCTTGTCACCGAAGGCGGCGTAGAGGCTGGGCGAGTTGATGCCCATGGCGGCGGTGAGGTCGCTCATCGAGGCGCCGTCGTAGCCGAGCTCCCAGAACACCTCCATCGCGCGGCGCAGCGCGACGTCACGGTCGAAGCCTCGGGGGCGCCCGCGCTCTGCCATGCGAAACCTTTCTGTGCCGATCGGTAAATATACCGCGCCCGCGGACGTCCGCGTTCGTCGCCGCCTATTTCTGTGCCGATCGGTAAGAAACTCTTGACGGCAGCGCTGTGGATGCGCTTCTCTATTTGTGTATCGACCACTACACAATTGGAGCGAGCCTGATGACGAGCAGCAACACCGTGGCCCTGGTAACCGGCGCGAGCCGCGGGATCGGCGCGGCCATCGCCCGCGCGCTGGCCGCCGCCGGCGCCGATGTGGCGTTCACCTATCAGCGTGACGAGGTCGCCGCGAAGGCAGTGGCCGCCGAGATCGAGGCGCTGGGCAGGCGGGCGCTGCCGATCAAGGCCGACAGCGCCGATGCCGCGGCGGTCGTCGCCGCCGTGGAACAGACCGCGCGCGAACTGGGCGGGCTCGACGTCCTCGTGAACAACGCGGGCATCTTCCCGGCCAAGCCCTACGAGGAGTTCACCCTCGACGAGATCGACCGCGCGCTGAACATCCACGCCCGCGCCGCCTTCGTCGCGGGCCAGGCCGCCCTCCCGTACCTCGGTGACGGCGGCCGGATCATCTCCATCGGCTCCAACCTGTCCGAACGCGCGCTCTTCGGTGGGCTGTCGCTCTACAACCTCAGCAAGTCGGCCCTCAACGGCTTCACCAAAGCCCTTGCGCGCGAGCTCGGTCCGCGCGGCATCACGGTCAACCTCGTCCAGCCGGGACCGACCGACACCGACATGAACCCCGCGGACAGCGGGCACGCTCCTACGCAACGGGAGTTCAACGCGCTGGGCCGTTTCGGTGCTGCCGCCGACGTGGCCGACCTGGTCGCCTTCCTCGCGGGTCCCTCGGGCCGATCGATCACCGGCGCGATCCTCACCGTCGACGGCGGCACCAACGCCTGAGCGGCGGGCGCAGCCCGAACGGGCTCTGTGCATCGTCCGGATGCCGGCTCAGTCGGCCGGGAACAGCAGGACTCAGGGACAACCCGTTGCGTTCCAAGAGGTCTCTTCGGCCGATCGCCTAACGGGCGATGTCGAAGAATTCGACCGGGTCGAGGGTGTGCAGGGGAGTCCAGCGTTGTTCCTGAGTGGGCGTGTCGGATTCGGCGGTCGCGTCGAAGTATCCCTGCAATTCCAGTGCGAGGCGCGGATTCTCGTCGACCTTGCGCGCGATCGTGTACAGCGTCGCGAACACGTGCAGGCAGCGCGAGGTCCGTGCCGAGCAGGAGCAATCGGTGCTCACCAGGGTCGGCGCGGGGGAGTGGCCCGCGTCGGCCAAGGCGCGGTGCATCTCGTCGGTGAGGACGGTCGGGTCGGTGATCGTCTGACCGATCGCGGTCACCGCCGCCCGCGACAGCGGTGCCACCTCGACGTGCGCGATCGAGGCCTGACCGCCGCGATGCAGGTGCGCGCGCACCGTTCGCCCCTCGATCTCGACGCGCACACCGTCGTTGCGCGCGATGCTGCGGGCGCGGGGCAGCAGTGGTTCCGGCCGCGTCTGGCGCAGCGGTTCGGCCAGGCGCACCCAATCCCGACCCCACTGGGTGTAACCGAATTCGTTGTCGGCCATCAGTTCTCTCGCTTCCGGCGCAGGATGTCGACGAGGGCGTCGTCGTCGAGGCGGGCCAGTTCGGCGATGCCCGCCGCATCGGACAGGTCCGTCAGCGCGGACTTGCGGGTGTGCATCGCGGCGATGTGTTCCTCCACCGTGGTGGCGCTGGTGAGGGTGGTGACGGTGACGGTGCGGGTCTGCCCGATCCGGTGCGCCCGGTCCGAGGCCTGCGCCTCCACCGCCGGATTCCACCAGCGATCGAAATGGATCACATCGGCCGCGCGGGTGAGGGTGAGGCCGGTGCCCGCCGCGCGCAGGCTCAGGATCAGCACCGGCGGCCCGTCCGGCGCCTGGAAGCGGGTGACGAGGTCGCCGCGCTGGGTCGCGTCGAGCCCGCCGTGGAAGAACGGCGTCTCGACGCCGAACTGTTCGGCCAGGTGCCGCACCAGGAGGTCGCCGGTCTTGCGGTACTGGGTGAAGATCAGCGTGGGGTCACCGGTGTCGAGGTTGGTGGCGACGATGTCGGTGCACAGGTCGAGTTTGCCGGAGCGGCCCGCGAGTTCGCCCAGGTCGCCGGAAACCAGTCCGGGGTGGTTGCACACCTGCTTGAGGTGGGTGAGCGCGGCCAGTACCCGTCCCTGTCGTTGCAGGCCGGAGCCGAAGCCTTCATCGAGGGCGTCGGCGAGCACCGCGTCGTACACCCGTTCCTGCTCGGCGGTGAGATCGCACAGCAGATCGCTGTGGATCTTCGCGGGCAGTGACGCCGCCACCTGAAGCTTCTTGCGTCCGAGGACAACCGGCTCGACGGCGTCCCTGAGTCGTGCCGCGGCCGAGGCCGAACCCTCCTCGATCGGCCGCACGAACCGGCGCCGGAACTGCGTGCGATGCGCGAACAGCCGCGGCACGGTGAGATTGAGCAGCGCGAACAGTTCGTCGAGGTGGTTCTCCACCGGCGTTCCGGTCAGCGCGACCTTCGCGTCGGCGGTCAACGCGCGCGCCGCCCGCGACACCTGGGTGCGCGGATTCTTCAGTGCCTGCGCCTCGTCGAACACCACGGTGGCCCACTGCTCACCGGTCAGTGCCGCCCCGTGCAGCCGCAGGGTCGGATACCCGGTCACGAGAACCGTCCCCGCCCCGGCGGGCGCCGCGCCACCACGCCACGACACCGGCTTCAACCCCGGCGCGAACCGTGCGATCTCGTGCACCCAGTTGCCTACCAGCGAGGTCGGACACACCACCAACTGCGGACCGTCGGAACGGCCCTGCAGGAACCCGATGGTCTGCACCGTCTTCCCGAGTCCCATCTCATCGGCCAGCACGGCCCCGCCGAACGCCGACACGGTCTCGCGCAACCACCCCACCCCGCGGACCTGATACGGCCGCAGCGTGGCATCGAGAACTCCCGCCAGCTCTCCGTCGAGGGCCCGCGTCTCGCGCAACACCCGCGCCGCCCGCTCGGCGGACACGATCGCGGTGCCGACCGCGTCGGGGACGGCGTGTGCGGCGGTGGGCAAGGCGACGGACCGCTCGTCGGTCATCGACGCGCGCCAGGCCAGCGCGGACGGGGCGAGGTCGCCGAGGGTGACGTCGACCAGTTCGGCGGGTGTCACCACCGCGGTCGCCACCTCGACGGGTTCGATCGCGCCGCGTTCACCGACCGGCAGTGCGAGGGTGAGCTGTTCCGGATCGCCGACCCCCGTCGGCGCGGGCCCGGTGTCGTGCCCGGTCCAGGTCCACAGGGCGAACAGGTGACGGTCGGGAAGGTAGGTGGCCTGAATGGCGGGCAGAACGTTCTCCTCTGATCGGGCAGCACGAACAACCGAACAACGTACACTGTACTGAGTTTGTTCCCGAACGCTCGAAACAATCTCCGGAGAGGATGCTCGTGCCCGCTGACCAGGACGGGGAATCGACCGCTCAGGCCACCCGGATCCTCGAATTGCTGTGGCGGCACTCCTTGCCGTCGAAGCCGGGCGCGCGTGGCCCGAAACCCGGGCTCACCGTCGACGATGTGGTGGCGGCGGGCATCACCCTGGCCGACCGCGACGGCATCGACAAGCTGACGATCCGCGCGGTCGCCACGCAACTCGGTCTGCGCGCGATGAGTCTCTACACCTATGTCCCCAGCAAGGACGCCCTGATCGTGCTCATGGTCGACGCCGTGGCCGCCGCGGACTCCCCGATCCCGGCCGACCTGCCGGTCCGCGAACGCATGATCACCGTCGCCACCCGGATCAGGGTCGAGCTGATCGAGCACCCCTGGCTCCTCGAGGTGTCCCCGTGGCGCCAGGTGCTCGGCCCCGCCCGCATGCGCCGCTACGAACATCAGCTGGCGGCGATCGAGGGCATCGGCCTGAGCGATCTGGCCATGGACCGCGCGATCGCGGTCCTCACCGACTTCGCGACCGGCAATGCCCGCCTCGCCATCGCGGCCGCGGGCGCCGCCGCGCAGCTGAGCGACGCCCAATGGTGGGAGGTCAACGGACCCTTGCTGGCCCAGGTGATGCCCGCTGGCGAATTCCCGCTCGCTGGGCGGGTCGGGACGGCCGTGGGCGAGCACTACCAGGCGCCCGCCGACCCGGACGGCGCGTTCGACTACGGCGTGGCCACCCTCGTCGACGGCATTCTCGCCGACGCCCGATAGCCGGATACAGCGACAGCGGGCGCCCTGTCCGGGTCGCCCGCTGTCGGGAGTTTTCTGTTGTCAGATGTGGTTGTTTCGGACGCGAGGAGTGGTCAGATCGCGGGAGCTTCGTCCGTGTTGATCACGGCTTCGAGTTCGCGCAAGCGGTCCATGTGTTCATTCGCGTGGTGCTGGCAGAAGAGCAACTCGCCACCCGCGGGAAGCACGGCACGCACTCGGGCAGCCGCCCCGCAACGATCGCAACGATCGAGTGCGGTCAGTGGGGTGCTGGTCAGTGTTCCTGGCATGACTCCTCCGTCCCGGCTCCCGGCGCTGCGTGGCCGTTCGCCTAGGTGTGGGCCTCGTGGTCACTCCACGCGGCTCGCATCCGCTACTTCCCAGCAGTGGTACGACTACTCTGTCAGACGTTCGGGGTTCAGGCTTTGTTCCCGGAAGTGAATCTTTGTGTTTTCGATAACAGACCTGCGGTTTCGCTGAAAGCGAACACCCGCCGGTCGTCGGTCTCGAGCACCCACCGATCACCCGCGAAGCGCTGATGCCACCTCCCACTCGAACCTGACACTCACCGATGTGTCGCTCGCTGCGGTGTTGCTCGTTACGGACGAGCCGAGCACCGAACCGGGCCGAACACGATCGAGTTGTGACAGGGTCTTGACCGTCCGAACCTGTTGTCTACCCGGAGATTACCCGTGACATCCGACACTCACACCCTTGTTCACCTGTGTTCTTCCCAAGAATGGGAGGAAGCTCGCCGCGCGGGTGAACGCAGACCGCCTTCGCTGGCCGATGCGGGCTTCGTGCACCTGTCCACTCCGGAGCAGGTCCACCTGCCCGCCAATCGACTCTTTGCCGGGCGCGCCGACATGGTCGTGCTGTGGCTGGATCCGACAGCGTTCACCGGTGCGGTGAAATGGGAACCGGGCGTGCCGAGCGACCCGTCGTCGATGCTGTTCCCGCACCTCTACGCACCGCTGCCGGTCGCCGCGGTGCTGGCCGCGCAGCCATATCTGCCCGGCTCCGACGGCGTGTTCACCACACCGCGCCGGGAGGGAGTGGCGTAGACCACAATCGGGGCCGGGCGCGGCTACTGTTGAGGGTGTGAACGTCGACGTCACAGCGCTACCGGGCATCGGAGTGCGTAAGGATTTCGAAGTCAGGTCGGGGCGCCGCGTCGGGGTGGTCGCCCACCGCGACGGTGACATCGATCTGATCGTGTCCAAACCCGACGACCCGGACGCCATCGCCGCCCAGGTGCCGCTGTCCACCGACGAGGCGTCGGTGCTGGCGAACCTGCTCGGCGCGCCGCAGCTGGTCGCCAAACTCAACGACGACCATCGGGATCTGCCGGGCATCACCACCCGCCAGCTCGCCATCGTCGACGAATCCCCCTACGCGGGACGAACGCTCGGCGAGACCGGCATGCGCACCCGCACCAAGACCTCGATCGTCGCGGTGATGCGCGCCGGTCAGCTCCACCCGTCACCCGGCCCGGACTTCACCTTCACCGAGGGTGATCTGCTCGTGGTCGTCGGTACCCCGGACGGCCTGGAAGCGGCCGCGAAGATTCTCGCGCACGGCTGACCGCCGTGACCTCGCAGGCCTTGGCTCTGCTCGAGCTCGGCGTGATCTTGTTCGCGCTGGGGATCTGCGGGCGAGTGGCGGGCCGCTTCGGGATGTCCCCGATTCCGCTGTACCTGCTCGGCGGACTGGCGTTCGGTCGCGGCGGATTCATCGAGCTCGACGTCGCCGCCGAGTTCGGGCACATGGCGAGCGAGATCGGCGTCGTGCTGCTGCTTCTGCTGCTCGGGCTCGAGTACACCGCCCCCGAGCTGATGACCGGCCTGCGGCGCTCCTGGGCAGCCGGAGTCCTCGACCTGGTGGCCAACGCGCTGCCCGGGGTCGCGGTCGCGCTCATCATGGGCTGGGGTGTGCTCGGCGCCGTCGTGCTCGGCGGGGTCACCTACATCTCGTCGTCGGGGATCGTGGCCAAGGTGCTCGACGATCTGGGCCGTCTCGGTAACCGCGAGACCCCGGTGGTGCTGTCGATCCTGGTGCTCGAAGACCTCGCGATGGCGGTGTACCTGCCGATCCTGACCATGATGCTGGCCGGATTGAGCCTGCTGAGCGGATTGATCTCCCTCGCGGTCGCGCTGGCGACCATCACGGTGGTGCTCGTGGTGGCGCTGCGGTTCGGGCGGGTGGTCTCGGCCGTGCTCGACAGCGCCGATCGCGAAGTGTTCCTGCTCCAGCTGCTCGGCGCCGCGCTGCTCGTGGCCGGGGCGGCCTCGGCACTCAATGTCTCGGCCGCGGTCGGCGCGTTCCTGCTCGGCATCGCCATCTCGGGGTCCACCGCGCACGAAGCCGCGAAACTGCTGGAGCCACTGCGTGATCTGTTCGCGGCGATCTTCTTCGTCGCGTTCGGGCTGTCGATCGACCCGACCGCGATCCCGCCGGTGTTCGCCTGGGCGGTCGCGCTGGCGGTGGTGACCACCGGCACCAAGATCGCGGTCGGGTGGTGGGCGGCGAGCAGACAGGGAATTCGGCGGATGGGCCGGGCGCGGGCGGGCGCGGCGCTGGTGGCGCGCGGCGAATTCTCCATCGTCATCGCCGGATTGGCGGTCGCCTACGGCCAGGCGGACGCGCGGTTGGCCGCTCTGGCCTCGGCCTATGTGCTGCTGATGGCGATCCTCGGCCCGATCGCGGCCCGGGTCGTCGAGCCGGTGGTCGAATTCGTCAGGCGCCGTTCGGGTGTCGCGACGACCTGATCAGTCGACGACCCGGCGTGGCCAGGCGCCCGCACCGTCGTAACTCAATTCCTCGGTGCGGTACTCGTGCTGTGTGGGCGGCGTGTACTGCGCGACCGGTCGCGCGGGCTTGGCCGGTCGCGGCTGGGGACGGTGCCGCGAGGTGAGCCACATGCGCGGCAGCGCTTCCTCGTTCTCGATCTCGGTGAGGCTCACACTGATCAGCACGAGCATGGTGACGATGCTGCTCACCCCGATCAGCGGCGCCAGCAATTGCATCGCCTCGGCGCCGCTCGCGGGCGCGGTTTGATGTCCGGTGTGCGCGTGCATCGAGGCCATCCCGGTGTAGTGCATGCCGCACACGGCCACACCCATGATCAGTGCCGCACCCACGGTGGCGAGAAAACCCTTGACGCGCAACGTGAACCACAGCGCCACGACCGAAGCCACCACCGCGATCACCATCGACAGGGCCACGATCGCCGGGTCGTAGCGCACGGTCGCGCTGGACCGCATCGCGTACATGCCGGTGTAGTGCATGGTCCCGACACCGAGGCCGGTGATGACGCCACCGGAGAGCAGTGAGCGCAGCGTCGGCTGCGGCTTGTTGACCATGAACAGCCCGATTCCGACCACCACCATCGCGGTGATCGCGCTGAACAGCGTCAACGGGATGTCGTAGCGGATCTCGGCGCCGCGGATGGTGAAGCCGAGCATCGCGATGAAATGCATGACCCAGATCCCGGTCCCGCCGATCGCGATCGCGGCGCCGATCAGCCAGCCGACCCGTCCCTCGGTGGCGTTGCGACCGCGGGCCGCGCATTGCAGTCCGAGCAGGCAGCCCGTGACGGACATGAAGTAGGCGAGAACGGGGGTGATCCAGCCGTAGCTGAAGTGATAAATGTCGAGCACGCGCGAAAAACCCTCAATGCCGATACCGCAGACTTGAGGCGGTAGAACGAAAAGCTGGGTGTGACGATACGGCGAAGATCGCCAATCCGTGTCCTCCACAGTGCAATCCAGCAGTGTGGGTTTGATCACGAAACGATTAACCCATCGGTTTACTGGATAAAACAGACCGCTAGGAATGTAGCGGGGGAAACGACAAGAGGCCCGCACCACCGAATCGGTGGTGCGGGCCTCTTGGGTGGAACCTAGTCGAGGTAGTCGCGCAGAACCTGCGAACGGCTCGGGTGGCGCAGCTTGCTCATCGTCTTCGATTCGATCTGGCGGATGCGCTCACGCGTGACGCCGTAGACCTGACCGATCTCGTCGAGGGTGCGCGGCTGACCGTCGGTGAGGCCGAAGCGCAACCGCACCACGCCCGCCTCACGCTCGGACAACGTCTCCAGCACCGACTGCAGCTGATCCTGCAGCAGGGTGAAGCTCACCGCGTCGACCGCGACGACCGCCTCGGAATCCTCGATGAAGTCACCGAGCTGGCTGTCGCCCTCGTCGCCGATGGTCTGGTCGAGCGAGATCGGTTCACGCGCGTACTGCTGGATCTCGAGGACCTTCTCCGGCGTGATGTCCATTTCCTTGGCGAGTTCCTCCGGCGTGGGCTCACGGCCCAGGTCCTGGAGCAGCTCGCGCTGGATGCGGCCGAGCTTGTTGATGACCTCGACCATGTGCACCGGGATGCGGATGGTGCGGGCCTGGTCGGCCATGGCGCGGGTGATGGCCTGACGGATCCACCACGTCGCGTAGGTCGAGAACTTGTAACCCTTGGTGTAGTCGAACTTCTCGACCGCGCGGATCAGACCCAGGTTGCCTTCCTGGATGAGATCGAGGAACGCCATGCCGCGACCGGTGTAGCGCTTGGCCAGCGAGACGACCAGTCGCAGGTTGGCCTCGAGCAGGTGGTTCTTGGCCCGGTTGCCGTCGCGCACGATCCAGTTGAAATCGCGGCGCGTGGTGACCGAGAGCTTCTCGCCCGCCTCGGCGAACTCGCGCATCTTCTCCGCGGCGAACAGGCCGGCCTCGATTCGCTTGGCGAGTTCGACCTCCTCCTCCGCGTTGAGCAGCGCGACCTTGCCGATCTGCTTGAGGTAGGCGCGCACCGAGTCGGCGGAGGCGGTGAGTTCGGCGTCCTTGCGTGCTTGACGCAGCGCTTCGGACTCCTCCTCGTCCCAGACGAAATCGCCGGAAGCCTTGTCCTTCTCGGACGGCTCCGCGGTATCGGCGACCTCGGCGGCCTCCTCGGTGACGTCCTCGACGACGACTTCCTCGCCGACGAGTTCGTCTTCGGCGACTTCGAGATCACCGAGATCGTCGACTTCGACCGACTCGTCGTCGAGCTGCTCCTCACCGCCCTCGCCCGAGGTCGCCTTCTTCGCGGCGGTTTTCTTGGCCGGAGCCTTCTTGGCGGCAGCCTTCTTCGCCGGCGCCTTCTTGGCTACGGCCTTCTTCGCCGGCGCCTTTTTGGCAGCGGCCTTTTTAGCCGGCGCCTTCTTGGCCGGGGTTACGGCGTCGTCGGCATCGGCGTCGGAGGCCGAGTCGGCGGTCTGACGGGTATTCGTGGCTACCACGTACGCCCTTTCGTGACGGTCTCGTGCGGCGTCACGCCAGAGTGGTTTTCCGGCGGAGCGGTCGGTCGGGTTGCACCGGCGATGCGTCGGCCGGGGAAGTCGGCGCTCGTTCACCGACCTTCTCGCGACCGGCCGCGGCCGGAAGGTTTCACCGGCTCACCGCCGGACGTGTTCCATTGTAACGATCCAACCAGGGTACTCATGGCACGATGCCACCCAGGCGTTGCGTGGCAGGCCGCGCCGGGCTACGGCGCGAGGCCCGCATCGATGGCCATCGCCGCGCCGACGATACCCGCGGTGTTCTTCAATACGGCCGGAATCACGGGAGTTCTGTTGGTGAGCAACGGAATCCACTGTTCGTGATCGCGGCTGATGCCGCCGCCGGCCACGATCACCTTCGGCCAGAACAGATCCTCGATGTGTTCCAACACGCGACTCACCCGCTGCGCCCACTCCGGGTAGGTGAGGTCCTCGTTGTCCTTGACCGAGGCCGCGGCCAGATCCTCGGCGTCGACGCCCTCGATCTTGAGATGGCCGAGCTCGGAGTTGGGCACCAGCACGCCGTTGTAGAGCAGCGCGGAGCCGATGCCGGTGCCGAAGGTGAGCAGCAGCGTCAGCCCGTGGAGGTCGCGTGCGGTGCCGTAGCGGTCCTCGGCCAGTCCCGCCGCGTCGGCGTCGTTGAGCACGGTGACCTCGCGCCCGCCCAGCGCCTTCGCGAACAACGCGCGGGCGTCGGCGCCGATCCATGCCTGGTCGATGTTGGCCGCGGTTCTGGCGTGGCCGTCGAGGACCACGCACGGCATGGTGATACCGACCGGGCCCTCCCACCCCGCCTGCGCGACGAGTTCGGCGACCGCCCCGGCGACGGCGTCGGGCGTCGACGGCTGCGGTGTCGGGATCTTGATGCGCTCATGGGTGAGCAGGCCGGTGGCCAGATCGACCTCGGCGCCCTTCACCCCGCTGCCGCCGATATCGATACCGAATGCGTGCCCCCGAGTGGACATGGTTCAACCCCTTGCTGACGTGGTCGAGGTGCCTGGCAGACACCAGGGAGAAGAGTAGCGGTAGTCACCCCTCGCGCGACGAGCCACGACATGTGATGCGATGGGTGGGTGCCCGAATACACCGAGCCCGAGACCGTAACCGCCCCCACCACATCCGCCGATTACGAGCAGTTGCGGCGCCTGGCCGTCGAGCTCGCCGAGACGGCCGCCGCGCACGTGCGCGCCCGCAGGCCCGAGGTGTTCGCCGACGACGGACCCGTGGCGGGCGCCGTGGCCACCAAGGGGCACGTCACCGATCCGGTCACCATCGTCGACACCGAATCCGAACAGCTGATCCGTGCGCTGCTCGCCGAGCGCAGGCCCGGTGACGCGATTCTGGGGGAGGAGGGCGGCGGCGATGTCGGCGCCACCGCGGCGGGTGCCGTCACCTGGGTCGTCGACCCGATCGACGGCACCGTGAACTTCCTCTACGGGCTCCCCGGCTACGCCGTGTCGGTGGGCGCGGTGGTCGACGGCAAGCCCGTGGCGGGCGCCGTGGTCGACGTCGCCGCCGCCACCACCTACAGTGCCGCACTGGGCGCTGGATCGCACGCTGTGCGACCGGACGGCACCCGGGTGGCATTGCGCTGCAGTAGCGAGGATTCCCTCTCGGTGGCGCTGGTAGCCACCGGCTTCGCCTATGGCAGCGCGCGCCGGGCCCGCCAGGCGCAGCTGCTCACCGAGATCCTGCCGCGGATCCGCGACATCCGCCGCCTCGGCGCCGCCGCCATGGACCTGTGCCATGTCGCCTCGGGCAGGCTCGAGGCGTACTACGAGCACGGCCTCAACGCCTGGGACTGGGCCGCGGGTGCCCTCATCGCCGCCGAAGCGGGTGCGGTCGTGCACGTTCCCCCGGTCACCGTCGGCGGCGCCGCGGGCGAACTGACGGTCGTCGCGGCCCCCGGTATCGCCGGGGACCTCACCGACCTGCTCGACCGGGTCGGCGCGCCGACGGCGCTACCGGACTAGGTCGCTCAGCACTTGACTTCGCGTGCGGCGTCGAGGAGGTCCGGGTCGATCGAGGACGAGCTCGCTCCGGGGGCCAGGTTCTTGAGCGACCGGAGCACCGCCTCGGCGTCGGCGCCGGGCCGCAGCGATTCACCGAACGCCTGGCCGAGGACCAGATCGACGGTGTCGTCGGTGCGCGGATCCTCGATCAGCTCGGCGCAGGGCGCGATCAACTGCACCGAGGCGGCCGCGGGCCGACCGTTCACACCGAACCGGATCTGACCGGTGCAGGTGAGGTCGCCGCTGACATAGACCGGATCGTTACCGACCTGTGTCCCCGGCGCGCCGGCGAAGCCGAGGTCGGCCAGTGCCGCGCCGATGTTGCCCGCCTGGCCGCTCTTGCCGTTGGCGTTGAACACCCGCACCCGAGACTCCGACAGGGCCGCCGGGTCGACCTCCGCGAGTCGCGTCGGACCCACCCGGGTACCCAGCGCCGCGGGCTGTGGCGCGTTGGTGGCCGTCGGCGTGCTCGGCGCGTTGCACGCCATCGGTTCGTTGCTGTCGTCACGGGTTCGGAACGCCGTGATCCAGACGAACAGGCTCACCAGAGCCAGCACGAGGACGAGCGCGAGCCAGAGCTCGGGCCGCCGCCGCGGAAAGGGTTTGCCGTCGCGATCTGTCGCGCTGCCTTCGGTGATCAGTGAAACCACGCGCTCACTCTACGAGTCCCGCGGCGGTGCGCGAGTCGGGGAGGTCTCGGCGAGTTTCCCGGCAGGTGACGATTCGTCGTCGGTTTCGGCTCGGCGCGGGTTTGATTGCGACTTTCGTCCATTGGTCCGCTATTGTCTGGCCGCCCAGATCGAATATTTACCGGTGAAACGGTGGTCGGTCGCGGGAACAACAAGGGCATGTCCTGCGTTTACCGAACGCTGTCGGAGTAGATCGCTAGCCGATCGAACCTGATAGACGACCGGTGCACGTGTGAGGTGCACCACCGGCGGGGCGGTACGAACGCCGGAACCCTGCGGGGTTACGGCAATCGACTGATCCGGGATATACGGAGTAAGGACTGAGGGGAAGACGACATGGCAACCGACTATGACGCACCGCGGCGCACCGAATCCGACGAGGTGTCGGAGGATTCGCTCGAGGAGCTGAAGGCCCGCCGCAACGAGGCGCAGTCCGCCGTCGTGGACATCGACGAATCCGATACAGCGGAATCGTTCGAGCTTCCCGGCGCGGACTTGTCCGACGAGGTACTCAGCGTTCGGGTGGTCCCGAAGCAGGCGGACGAGTTCACCTGCTCGAGCTGTTTCCTCGTGCATCACCGCAGCCGACTGGCCACCGAGAAGGGTGGACAGCTCATCTGCATGGATTGCGCGCTCTAGCGGCAGGCAGTGCGTGGCCCCGTGCGGTCGATCGACCCGCATGGGCTACGCGGACTGATCCGTAGGGATCAGCGAGGAAGGGTCAGCCCGCGCTCGGGAGTCCGAGCGCGGCCAAGACCTGGTCCGGCCTTCTCGTACTGACCAACCAGTACGGCGTGGGGTCGTCCGGGTCGTCCAGCACCAGCAAAGCCATCGGGCCGATCCAGGCCCGGTGCTGCACATAGGCGGCGGGGTCGAGTTGTCGGCCCAGCGCCGCACTCTTGGCCGTCGGCGCGACGGCCGCGGCGCGCGCGACGAAGCTCACCGGTAGGTGGGCGCGGTCGACGCGCAGTTCCGCCGTACCATCGTCGGCCACGGTGACATCCAGGCGATGCCTGCTCATCCACAACAGAATCCAGACCGGGACCGGCGCCAGCAACACGTACGGCAGCCACGCCCGCAGACCCGGCGCGCCCATGTGGATCTCGGCCGCGAGCAGGCCAGCGATCGCGAAGCCGACCGGCCACCACCACAGCGGCACCCACAGGCGCTCGGAGTAGGGCGACGGACCCTGCGCGCTCGGCGCACGGTGGTCGGTGTCTGTGGTCGCGGTCGTCGGGGAATGGGGCTGGTCGGGCACCCCTCAACACTAGGTCACCGCACCAGGGCTGCGACGAGAAGGTCCGGCCTCGACCGCGTAGTCTCGACCGATGTGAACGCACTTGCACCGATTCCGCTGCGGCGGCTCGATCCCGGCATCCCTGTGCCGACGCGTGCCCACCCGGGTGACGCGGGCGTCGACCTCTGTACCACCGAGGATGTGATCATCGAACCGGGCGAACGGGTGCTGGTCGGCACCGGGATCGCGATCGCGTTGCCGATGGGCACGGTCGGCTTGATCCACCCCCGGTCCGGCTTGGCGGCGAAGGCCGGTCTGTCGGTGGTCAACACGCCCGGCACGGTCGACGCGGGCTACCGCGGTGAGATCAAGGTGTGCCTGATCAACCACGACCCACGCACCGCCATCGAGCTGCGTCGCGGCGACCGCATCGCGCAGTTGCTGGTGCAGCGGGTCGAGTTGGTCGACTTCGCCGAGGTCGACGATCTCGACGACACCGCCCGTGGCACCGGCGGGTACGGGTCGAGCGGCGGGCATGCCAGCCTGGCCGGCAAGGAGGCGTGATGGGTCTGTTCGGAAAGAAGAAGCGCGCGCGTGACGACGCTGCCGACGACTACGTCGAATACGACGACGTCGAGTACGACGAGGCGGACTACGACCTGGACGCGGACTCCGACGAGTACGACACCGACGAGTTCCAGCGCCCCGACTTCGCGCGCCTCGACTTCGACGACGCTCCCACCGATGAGCGCATCTACGGCAATTTCGACCATGCCCCCGATGCCGCCGCGGGCCCCTACGACATCAGTGAGGTCTCCGACGAGGCCATCTCGCGTCGCCTCGATCTCGGCTCGGTGCTCATCCCGGTGCCCCAGGGCGGGCAGTTGCAGGTGGAGATGAGTCCCGACGGCACCCCACAGGCGGTGCACCTGGCCACCGAGCACGGCAGGCTCACGGTCGCCGCCTACGCCGCGCCGAAGTCGGCGGGTCAGTGGCGCACGGTCGCCGCGGATCTGGCGGAGTCGCTGCGCGGTGACGGTGCGAGCGTGGCTGTCGAGAAGGGCCCGTGGGGCCGCGAGGTCAAGGCGATCACCGAGGGCGCCGATCTGCGTTTCATCGGTGTCGACGGTCCTCGCTGGATGATCCGGCTGGTCGCCGCCGGCCCCAAGGGCGCCGTCGACGATCGCAGCCCGCTGATCACCGCTGCCCGCGCGGTCCTGGCCGACGCCGTGGTCCGCCGCGGCACCGAACCCCTGCCCGTGCGCGACCCGCTCCCGGTGGTCCTGCCCCAGGAACTGGCCGAACAGCTGGCCGCCGCCCATCAGCAGCAGGTCCAGGCCCAGCAGGACGCGCTCGAGGCCCAGGCGGCCGCCGCGGCCGCTCCGCCGCCCTCGGCCCTCCCGCCGAAACTGCCGGACGAGCCGCGTCGAGGCGCGGATGGTTCGGCCATGCAGCAACTCGGCCTGAACTGAGTTGGGCTCCTCCGCCTCTCCGCGGCTTTCGCCGGTCGTGGGGAGGTGGTTCGGCTGGTGAACGGGCCGGTGGCTCGGGGTGGGTCTGATGTCGGGGATACCTGGCGAGTTAGCCCTGTACTCGCGAAATCAGTTGTCCTGCAGGATGTTTCGTTGCCTGGGGGTCGCTGGTAGTAACTTGCCCAACTCTGCGAACCCGGCATGCCCGAGTACCGCCGGGTCGGCGCCCAGCTCGGCGAGTGTCACCCGGTGTAGTCGGGCTGACGGCAATGTTGCCGCCCATTCCTCGGCGACAGCGATCGGGTGGACCGGGTCGTCCTCGGCGCCGACCACCGCGACCGGCACGTCGTTGCCCGCCAAGTCGTCCAGCGACGGCCACGCGTACGCTGCGGCCTCGTCCAGCGCTGCGGGCAGATGCGGCCACTGCCCGCGCCAGGACTGGGTCAGTGCGTCGGCCAACCAGACCGGACTCGAGGCGCGCATCCGCTCGATCACCGCCTCCAGGCCGTCGGCTCGCAGTTGCTCGGCGGTAACCGCGGCGCTCAATGCGGCTGGGCACGCGGCGGTTTCGGCACCCGTCCAGGCGGGTAATGCTGTGATGACACCGACTACCGCGGTCCGGTGCTCGGCTGCCCAGTCGAGTGCGATCGCGGCGCCGAGGGAGATGCCCGCGGCCAGGACCGGACCGCGCGCCGCGGCAGCGTCCAAAGCCGCGGTACAGCTCCCGATCACGGCCTGCGGGTCCGGTTCGACGGCGTGGAAGGCGAGTCCGTACGCGAGGGCGGCAGGCCCGAACGCGCGGGCCGCGAAATCGGCGTCGGAGCCGGTCCCCGGCAGGGCGACCACGGTGACCTGGGGTGGGGTGCGCAACACCGACCGAGCGTAGCGGCCGGGCGTTTGCCCATCTACAGTGGCGGTGTACGGCCAACTAGCGGGAGAAGCGTGACATGTCGTCATCCACGGGCGGACACAAGTCGGGATCGGGTCCGGACTCGGGATATTTTCGCCGACTCGGTCGTCGTCTCACCGCCGATATCGACCAGCTCGACGCCGAGGAATTGGCCGAGACGGTCGATGCCTCCGGTGCCCGGCGGGCCAAGGATTGCTGTCGTGGCGAAGAGGCGACGATTCTGGGCAGACTCCGCAGTGTCGAGGCGTGTCCCAAGGCGGCCGGTGCCACCGTGCAGGCCGAGTTCTTCGACGGCACCGATGCCATCACCCTGGTGTGGATCGGGCGCAGGCGCATTCCCGGTATCGAACCGGGCAGGCGCATTCTGGTCCGTGGTCGCGTCGGCGACCGCGACGGCCGCAAGGTGATCTTCAACCCCTACTACGAATTGCGCGGGAACAGCTGACGTATGCCCTCCAGCGACGAGTACCGCACTGCCGCGGACCCCGAAGCCACCGTGGCGTTGCCCGTGGTCACCGATGAAACGGTGGACCCGGAGATCGACACCGAGGTCGACAAGGCCGAACAAACCTTGCTCGAGCAGCTCGGCGGTTTCAGCGGCCTGATCTATTCCACCCTCCCGGTTCTGGTTTTCGTCCCGGTGAACACCTTCGCGGGCCTCACCGTGGCCATCTGGGCCGCTCTCGGCGTCGCCGCCGCCATCCTGATCTGGCGGCTGGTGCAGCGCAGCCCCATCCAGCCTGCCGTCTCGGGCTTCCTCGGCGTCGGCCTGTGCGCGCTCATCGCCCAGCGAGTGGGGGAGGCCAAGGGCTTCTTCCTGTTCGGCATCTACACCAGCCTGGTGTACGCGGGCGTGTTCGCGGTGTCGATCCTGCTGCGCAGACCGCTGGTCGGGGTGATCTGGGGCGCGCTCAACGGGCACGGTCACCGCTGGCGGACCGACAAGCGCATTCGCAAGCTCTACGACCTGGCCACCGCGGTCTGGGTGGTCGTGTTCGGCGCCCGCTATCTGGTGCAGTCGCAGCTCTACGACACCGACCACACCACCTGGCTGGCCGTGGCGCGGATCGGCATGGGCTGGCCGCTCACCGCGGTCGCCCTGGTGGTCACCGTGTGGGCGGTGCGCCGCGCCGGGCACCTGCCCGCCGAGAAAGCCGACAAGCCCGGCGCCGGAACGGAATCCGTGCCCGCGTAAGGGTGGGCAGCGCGCCGCCGGAGGTGGGGAAGTACCCACCCTGGGGTATCTGGTCGCGACCGGCTGTTCGTCGCACGATCAATGCGTAGGAAAACGCGATGATCGTGAGAGGACCGGCGACCATGATGGCAACCGAGCACCGAAATGAGCGACCGGCCACCACAGCACGCCGCGACGCCGCCAAGACCCCGGCGCCCGTGCTGTCGGAGAGCAAGCGCCTCGGCGCCGAACTCGACGCGCTGATCGGCCCGGCGGCCGCCGGTGATCGCGCCGCCGTCGCCGAGATCCTGCGCCTGGTGCACCCGGTGGTCCGCCGGTACTGCTCGGCCCGCATGGGCACCACCGGGCACCTCACCGTCACCGCCGACGATGTCACCCAGGAAGTCCTGATCGCCACCGTCACCGCCATCCCGCGCTACCGCGATCAGGGCAAGTCGTTCCTGGCCTTCGTCTACGGCATCGCCGCCAACAAGGTCTCCGACGCGTTCCGTCGCGGCAAGCACACCGCTTACCCCACGGCCGAGCTGCCCGACAGTGCCAGCACCTCGGCGGGTCCGGAGGAATGGGTGCTGGCCTACGAGCGCCGCGCCGCCACCCTCGAACTGATGAAGGTGCTCGCGCCGAATCACCGTGAAGTGCTGCACATGCGCATCGTGCTCGGCTGGAGCGCGGCCCAGACCGCCGAGGCCATCGGCACCAGCCCGGGCGTGGTCCGGGTGATGCAGCACCGCGCGCTCAACAAGCTGCGCGCGGAACTGAAAGTGGCGTAAGGACTTACGGCCGCACGCCGTGCGTCGCCAGGGTGAGCCGCAGATCCTCTTCGGCCTCCACCGAGGTGACGAACAGCAGTTCGTCGTCACCCTCGAACGGATCGTCGGGTTGCGGCACGATGACCCGGCCACCACGCAGGATCGTCACCAGCGCGGTATCGCGCGGCATCTTCAAGGTCCGCACCGGCTTTCCGGCCAGCTGGGTGTCGGCGGGCAGGGTGATCTCGACCAGATTGGCCTGCCCTTGCCGCAGCGTCATCAGCCGCACCAGATCACCCACCGACACGGCCTCCTCGACCAGCGAGGCGAGCAGCCGCGGCGTCGACACTGCCACGTCGACGCCCCACGACTCGTTGAACAGCCATTCGTTGCGCGGATCGTTGACCCGCGCCACCACCCGGCGCACCCCGAACTCGGTCTTGGCGAGCAGGGCGTGCACCAGATTCGCCTTGTCGTCGCCGGTGGCCGCGATCACCACCTCGTAGGTCTCGAGATCGGCGTTCTCCAGCAGCGACAGCTCGCAGGCGTCGGCGTGCACCCAGACGGCGTCGGGGATCGCGGCGGGATCGATGTGGTCGAGCTGGCGTTCGAGCAGCATCACCCGATGTCCGCCGCGTAGGAGTTCCCTGGCGATCGAGCGCCCGACCGCGCCCGCTCCGGCGATGGCGACCTTCATGTGTTCAGTCCTCGCTCAGTGGGGCCTTGGCGGCCAGGGCGATCGCCTCGCCGACCGTGCCGGACGTGGCCGCGACATAGACGACGTCGTCGGCCTGGACGATCGTCTTGGATTCGGGCAGCAGGCCCTGGCCGAAGCGCAGGATGAACGCCACCCGCACCTGCAAGTCGCGTTCCAGATCGCGCACCGTGCGACCGGACCAGTCCTCGTGCAGGGTCAGCTGGGTCACCGCGACCGCGCCGGTGGGATCGCGCCAGGTGGTGGTCGAGTTGTCACCGATGAGGGTGCGCAGGAACCGGTCGGTGGTCCACGGCACGGTGGCGATGGTCGGGATGCCGAGTCGTTCGTACACCTCGGCGCGCTTGGCGTCGTAGATGCGAGCGACGACACGTTCGACGCCGAACATCTCTCTGGCCACTCGTGCCGAGATGATGTTGGAGTTGTCACCGGAGCTCACCGCAGCGAAGGCGTCGGCGCGCTCGATCCCGGCGCGGGTCAGCACCTCACGGTCGAAGCCGACGCCGATCACTTCCTGCCCGGTGAAGCCCTCACCGAGGCGGCGGAAGGCGGTGGGATCCCGGTCGATGACCGTGACCTCGTGACCCACCCGGGTCAGCGCACGCGCCAGTGACGAGCCGACACGCCCGCACCCCATGATCACTACGTACACCGTGCACCCTCGTTCCTTGCCTACCCGTGGCGTCCGGCAAGGACCGTACCCGCCGGATGCTCCCATCGCCCATTTTCCCCGCGCCGACGCGGGGCAAACAATCCGGACATCGCCGTGACGCCGATCAACGTGCGCGCGAAGGTGCTGGTGAACTCCTCTATGCTCAGCCCGGTGTCCAAGTTGACGACGGCAGCCAAGCGTGTGCTGCTGGGCAGGCCGTTCCGTAGCGATTCGCTCGGCCACACGTTGTTGCCCAAGCGTATCGCTCTTCCGGTCTTCGCCTCCGACGCGATGTCGTCGGTCGCGTATGCCCCGGAGGAAATCTTCCTGGTGCTGTCGGCGGCGGGCATCTCGGCCTACGTGTACGCGCCGTGGGTCGGGCTTGCCGTAGCCCTGGTGATGGCGGTGGTCGTTGCCAGCTACCGGCAGAACGTGCACGCCTACCCGTCGGGCGGTGGTGACTACGAGGTCGCGACCAAGAACATCGGACCCAACGCCGGTCTGACGGTCGGCAGCGCGCTGCTGGTCGACTACGTGCTCACCGTCGCGGTGTCGATCTCCTCGGCGGCGTCGAACATCGGGTCCGCCATTCCGTTCGTGGCCACACACAAGGTGTTGTTCGCGGTGGTGGCGATCGCGATCCTGACCGCGATCAACCTGCGCGGCGTGCGCGAATCCGGTACGGCGTTCGCGATTCCGACCTACGCGTTCATCGTCGGCATGGTTGTGATGCTGGCCTGGGGCCTGTTCCGTACCTACGTGCTCGGCGACGATATCCAGGCCGAGTCCGCCGGTTTCGGGCTCAACGCCGAAGACGAGCACCTCTACGGCTTGGCCTTCGCCTTCCTGATCGCGCGCGCCTTCTCCTCCGGCTGTGCGGCGCTGACCGGTGTCGAAGCCATCAGCAACGGCGTGCCCGCGTTCCGTAAACCCAAGTCGCGCAATGCCGCGACCACCCTGCTGCTGCTGGGTTCCATCGCGATCGTGCTGCTGATGGGCATCATCATCCTGGCCCAGAAGATCCGCGTCGTGTACGCGCACGACCCCGCGCACCTGGTCGGCGCGCCCGCCGATTATCACCAGAAGACCCTGATCGCGCAGATCGCCGAAGCGGTGTTCCACGGTTTCCCGATCGGCTTCTTCTTCATCACCATCGTCACCGCCCTGATCCTGGTGCTGGCCGCCAACACCGCGTTCAACGGTTTCCCCGTGCTCGGTTCGATCCTGGCCCAGGACCGCTACCTGCCCCGTCAGCTGCACACCCGCGGCGACCGGCTCGCGTTCTCCAACGGCATCCTGTTCCTCTCGGGTGCCGCGATCGCGTTCGTGGTGTTCTTCGGCGCCGAAGTGACCAAGCTGATCCAGCTCTACATCGTGGGTGTGTTCGTCTCGTTCGTGCTGAGCCAGACCGGCATGCTGCGGCACTGGACGCGCCTGCTGCGTACCGAGACCGACCCGGCGCAGCGCAGGCAGATGATGCGTTCCCGGGTGATCAACGCGATCGGTCTGACCGCGACGGGCGCCGTGCTGATGATCGTGCTGGTGACCAAGTTCTTCGCCGGCGCCTGGATCGCGATCCTGACGATGGTGGCGATCTTCGTCGTGATGAAGCTGATCCACAAGCACTACGATTCGGTCTCGCGCGAACTCGACGAATCCGACTGGGACGGCGTGCTGCCCAGCCGCACCCACTCGCTGGTCCTGGTGTCCAAGCTGCATCTGCCCACCCGCCGCGCGCTGGCCTTCGCGCGCGCCACCCGCCCGGACACCCTGGAAGCGGTGACGGTCAACGTCGACGACGCCGACACCCGCAAGCTGGTGCGCGAATGGGAGAACAGCGAGATCAACGTGCCGTTGAAGGTGATCGAATCGCCCTATCGCGAGATCACCAAGCCGGTGCTCGAGTACGTCAAGCGGGTGCGCAAGGACGCCCCGCGCGACGTGGTCACCGTCTTCATTCCCGAATACGTGGTCGGCCACTGGTGGGAGCAGGTGCTGCACAACCAGTCCGCGCTGCGGTTGAAGGGCAGGTTGCTGTTCGAGCCCGGTGTGATGGTGACGAGTGTGCCGTGGCAGCTCAGTTCCTCCACCAGGGCCAAGCAGACAGCCGATGTGAACGCACCGGGTTCGGTGCGTCGAGGTTTCGAACGACCAGGACGTCGCGAATGAGCGGCGCGCCGGTCGAGGGTGAGAGTGGGTGTGGCCGTGAGTGATTGGAGCGGACAAGAATTCGAGGTGCGTCTCGGGGCGCCCGGGCACGGTGGGTTCATCGTCGGGCGCCACGAGGGCCGGGTCGTGTTCGTGCGACATGGGCTGCCCGGTGAGCTGGTGCGGGCGCGGGTGACCGAGGATCGCGGCGGTTCGTTCTGCCGGGCCGACGCGGTCGAGATCATCGAGGCGTCCCCGGACCGGGTGCCCGCGACCTGTCCCGTGTCCGGGCCGGGCGGTGCGGGGTGCTGTGACTTCTCCTTCGCGACGCCCGCGGCGCAGCGCGCGCTCAAGGCCACAGTGGTGGAAGAGCAGTTGCGTCGGTTGGCCAAGATCGAGCGCGAGGTGACGGTCGAGCCGATCGCCGGTGATTCCGGTGAGGTCACCGGTGGCTGGCGCACGCGGGTCCGGTTGGTCGTGGACGGAGCGGGGCGCGCCGGTGTGCACCGTTACCGCAGCACCGAGGTGATCGCGGATCTGCGCTGCCCGCAGCCTGTCGCCGGTGCGCTCGACGGCGTCGCGGATCGGTTGTGGACCCCGGGCGCCGATCTGGTCGTCGCGGTCGACGGTGACGGTGTGCGTCATATCGTCGAACTGGCCGAGACTCCTGCTTCCGGTCCCGCCGGCCGCCCGCAGACACCGCGTGGCGCGAGCCGTGGTCGCGGTCAGCGCCCGGGGCGTCGTCGTGAGTCGGCGCCGCCGGTGGGTGACGAGCGTGGCGCGATCCGGGACCGGGCGGCTTCGCGGAAGTCGGCGATGAACGCGCCTCGTGAGGAGTGTGTGGTCGAGGGTTCGGGTCGCGTCGTCGAGTATGTGGCGGGGCGTCGCTGGGAATTGTCGGCGACGGGATTCTGGCAGGCGCATCGCGGTGCGGCGCAATGCTATTCGGACCTGATCGCCGAGTGGTCGGGGCTCGCTCCCGGCGGTTCGGGGTGGGACCTCTACGCCGGTGTGGGCGTGTTCGCTGCCCGCCTGGCCGAGCAGGTGGGGCAGACCGGGGCGGTGACCGGGGTCGAATCCGCTCGTTCGGCGGTTGCCGACGGGGTGGCGGCGCTGGGGGATCTGCCCTGGCTGGAACTGCGTAGTGAGCGGGTCGAGCCGTGGGTTCGCAGTGCTTCCGGTAGGCCGGATGTCGTGGTGCTCGATCCGCCGCGGGCGGGGGCAGGCAAGGATGTCGTCGCCGCTGTGGCCGATGCCGATCCGCGCCGGATTGTTCACATCGGTTGCGACCCGGCGGCTTTCGCTCGTGATCTGGGGTTGTACCTGGACGCCGGGTACCACCTGTCGGAGCTGCGGGCCTTCGACGCCTTCCCGGCGACGCACCACGTCGAATGCGTGGCGCTGCTCGACCGCTGAGTGTTCGGTGATCCCGGACGAATCCACCGATAGAAAGAGAGAGTTCGCGCTACATTGTCTCAATGGTGGACGTGAACGACTCACGCCGGTTCGTTGTCATCGGGGGTGGGCTGGCCGGGCTGGCCGCCGCCGTGTGGCTGGCGGAAGCCGGTGAACAGGTGACCCTGCTGGAGCGGCGAGGTCGGCTCGGCGGCCGCACGCAGGCGATGGGGGTTGCCGAGGTGGACGACCTCGCCGACAACGGCCAGCACGTGGTGGCCAGTGGGTACCGGAGCCTGTGGCGGTATCTGGAGAGCGTGGGCACGCTGCAACACGTGGAGTTCCCCGGGGCCGGGAGCCTGCGCTGGCCGGGCGGTCGCGCAGTCATGTTGCACACCAAAGGTTTCGGAGCCGTGCGCACGCTGATGGGTGCGCATCCCGACGCGGGACCGCTGGAGCGGCTGCGCGCGCTGCGTTCCGCGCTGACGTTGGTGCGGCAGGCGCTGTGGCAGCCGGCCTACCTCGCCGACATCACCACCGACGAGTGGTTCCGGCGCCTGGCCATGCCGCCGAAAGCGCGGGAAGCCCTGTGGGATTGGCTCGCGCTCGGCATCGCCGCGGAACCGGTGGACAGGGAGTCGGCGAAGGTGTTCGCCGATGTGCTGGCCACCGGGGTCCGGATCGGGATGCGGACCCGGAAGGGTGTGACCATCGGCTACCCCACCGTGGATCTGGACACTCTCTACATCACCGGTGCCGAGAAGGTCTTCGAACGTCACGGGGTCGACGTGCGCTACCGGGCGGTGGCCCGCAAGATCGTCATCGTCGACGGTGAAGCGACCGGGGTGCAGCTGGCGGACGGCTCGGTGGTCGAGGCCGATGCGGTGATCTGCGCGGTCCCGAACTCGAGTATCAGCGGGCTCCTCGACGACCTGCCCGAACACGCCGAAATATACGCTGCCGCAGACAAACTGGGTTTCACCCCGATCGTGAGCACGAACCTGTATCTGGACCGGCCGCTGAAAACCAAGTCGGCCATGGAGGCGCTGATCGGCGGCACCGGAGTGATCGATCAGGTCTTCGACCGGCAGCGCATGCACCGGCGCGCGCCCGACGGCACCTGGCTGTACTGCCTGACCACCAGCGGCGCCTACGAGCAGATCCACAAGAGCAACAGCGAGATCGTCGCCGAGCAAATGGATCTGATCCGCCGCTACTACCCGGAAGCCGCCGAGGCTCAGGTCGTCACCGGCCATGTGGTGAAGATGCCGAAGGCGACCTTTTCCCAGGTTCTCGGTACCGACAACCTGCGCCCCGACCAGCGCACCTCGGTCCCGAACCTGATGCTGGCCGGCGACTGGACCCGCACGGACTGGTGCGCCACGATGGAAAGCGCCGTCCAGAGTGCCGAACGCGCCGTCGAAGCGCTGCTCGCCCAGCCGGAGCAGACCGGCCGCGTCAGTCGAGGGCCCAGGTGACGCGGACGCTTGCTCCGACTTCGGTTTCGCCGGGGACCACGGGAACCGGGGAGCTGGCTCGGGCCATCAGCATGGGGGCGGAGTCCATTTCCGCGCTGATGTCGTAGGCGCGGGAGCTCGGAGGTGAGGTGTCCTCGGTGATCTGGAGGACAGCGCCCAGGCTCACTCCGGCGCGGGTCGCGTACTGCTCGGCTTTCGCCTTCGCGTCGTCGTAGGCCGCGTCGCGGGCTTGCTCGAGCAGGGGGTCCGGGTCGGCGATGCCTCGGGTGAGGCCGCCGAGGCGGACATCGTCGCCGCCCGCGTTCACCGCGGCGGCGACCGTTTCGGCGGGGTCGATGCCGGTGCCTTCGCGCAGCGACACACTGAGGCCGGTGGAGGCCAGGTATCCGGCGATCTCGTTGCGCCCGTTGTCGGTGTAGACGGTTTCGGTGCGCACGCTCAGGCCACTGGTGGCCATGTCCGCGTCACTCACTCCGGCGGTTCGCAGCGCTGCGACGACCGCGCTCACCCGGTCGCCGGCCCGCCCGTAGGCCCCGGCGACGGTGTCGGCGCGCGATTCCACCGACAACGTCAACCGGATCAGGTCGGGGACCGCGCGCACCACGCCGCGCCCGAAGGTGGTCGTGCTCGCCTGCCAGGACTTCTTGCTCACCGCGGTACTCCTGTCGGTCGAAGGCTGCTGTGCTGCTCAACGTCTCGCGTAAGGACCGAGTTCCGCCCGGCGGTCAGTAGTTCTCGGCGTTGCCCGAGATGGTTCGGACGGTGGCTTCCATCTGCGCGTATGCCCCGGCCGCGAGCCGTTGCAGCAGGGCGAGTTTCAGCTGCGGGTGCTGCTCGGCGAGCTCGTCGAACACGGCCGCGCTCATCACCGCCACCCGCAGCCCGGTCTCGGCGACGATGTCGTTGACGAACTTCTCGCCGGTCAGCATCGGGATCTCGCCGAACGACATCCCCGACGACAACGTCACCAACCGGTGCACCCGCCCGTCGGTGCCCGCGAACGTGGCTCGCACCCGCCCGGCGAGAATCAGATACAGCCCGGACCGTGGCTCGCCGCGCTCGGCGATCACCTCGCCGCGGGCGAAGGTGCGGGCGACGAAATCCGCGCACAGCCGGTCCCGGTCGGCGGCGGCGAGCCCCACCAGCAGCGGATGCTCGTGGAGGTCGATCGACGTGGCGGCGCGCGTTCCCGGCGGTCGATGCCGGTCGAGCACGATGTCCTCACACCATTCGGTCGCGGTGTCGCGGTCGACGAACACCCGCCCGCGCGGATCGTCGGGATCCAGACTCGACACCTCGTGACCGAGCTTGGCATCGGGATCGACCAGCGCCACACGGCTGCCCCGGCGCACCAGCTCGGTCTGCAACTGCTCGACCATCCCGCGGGCCACCTGGCTCACCTCGCCGACCCGGCGCAGGTCGATCACCAGCGCGTCGAGCTCGTCGGCGTTGCCCTCGATCGCGCGCACCGCCCGCTCGGCACCGGCGAACAACAGGTCGCCGTGCAGCTCGTAGACCCGCGCACGGTCACCATGGGCGGCCAGCACCTCGGCCTCCTCGGGGGTGCGGCGCAGTCGCGACGGCAGCTGCGCGACCGAGTAGTCGGCGCGGATCGCGGTGCGCGCCGATCGGGTCACGTGACAGAAGTGCAGTTCGAGCCGCCGCGACAGCTCCCGGCACGCCGCCACCCCGCGCACGCTGTTGCCCTGCCCGTCCAGCCTCGGTGAATACACCGAGATCCCGAGCTGACCGGGCAGCACCGCGATGATCCCGCCGCCGACCCCGCTCTTGGCGGGCAGCCCGACCGTGGTCACCCAGTCACCGGCGGCGTTGTACATGCCGCAGGTGGTCATCACGCTGAGCACCCGTTCGGTGAGCGAGGTCGACAGCGCCCGTTCGTGTGTCTTCGGATTGACCCCGTTGTCGGCCAGGGTCGCCGCCATCACCGCCAGATCGGCGCAGGTGATCTCGATCGAGCACTGCCGGAAGTACCGGTCGACCACGTCGTCCGGATCGACGTCGATGATGCCGACCGAGCGCAACATGTACCCGATCGCCCGATTGCGGTACCCCGTGCGGGCTTCGGATTCGTAGACCGCCTCGTTCATCGTCAACTCGCGCCCGGCGAAGCGGGAGTAGCAGCGACGGACCCGCTCGAACTTGTCGGCGGCGTCGCGGCCGTCGATCAGCGAGGCCGCGGTGATGGCCCCGGAGTTGATCATCGGATTGCTCGGGCGCTGGGTGTCGGGTTCGAGGCTGATCTCGTTGAACGGTTCACCCGACGGCTCCACATCGATGTGCTCGGCCACCTCGTCGAGTCCGCGATCGGCCAGCGCCAGCGCGTAGGTGAACGGCTTGGAGATGGACTGGATGGTGAACCCGATGTCGGTGTCGCCGACCTGATAGACGAGTCCGTCGGCGGTCGCCAGGCACAGTCCGAACGAATCCGGTGCCACGGCGGCGAGCTCGGGGATGTAGTCGGCGGGTGCGCCGGAGGTGTCGTCGCGACAGACCGCGTACACCTCGTCGAGCATGCCCGCCACCACACCAGGGTCGATCGTGCGCGTCGCGCCGTGCGGTCGAGTCACAGCGTCACTGTAGGTCGCGGCGTCGATGGCCCGGTCCTGGACGCGCGGGGGAGATTGTCCTCACAGCCCAGAACTCGGTGAGGTAAGCCTTGGTCGAACCCGATTTCCGCCCGCGCGTCCTGTTCACCGGGCCTGCGGCGGTATCGTCGTCGCGACCGTAGAGCTCGCCGTGCCCGTGCTGGGAAGGGCCCGCGAGCCTGTGCCCGTCACGCGGGCAAATACACTGGGCTGATCACAATGTAGTCCGGAGGGAGCGAGTTCAGGTGGGAGTGCTGTCGCGGGTGGATTCACCCGAAGATCTGCGCCGGCTGAGCGTGCCGCAGCTGCGGGAACTGGCGGACGAGATCCGCGAGTTCCTGGTGCAGAAGGTCGCCGCCACCGGAGGCCATCTCGGCCCCAATCTCGGGGTGGTCGAGCTGACCATCGCCTTACACCGGATTTTCGATTCGCCCGCCGATCCGTTGATCTTCGACACCGGCCACCAGGCGTATGTGCACAAGATCCTCACCGGTCGCAAGGATCGCTTCGACTCGCTACGCAGCCGCGACGGTCTGTCGGGCTACCCGAGCCGCGCCGAGAGCGAACACGACTGGGTCGAGTCCTCACACGCGTCAGCCGCGCTGTCCTACGTCGACGGCCTCGCGAAGGCGTTCGCGCTCACCGACCAGGACCGCACCCCGGTCGCGATCGTCGGCGACGGCGCGCTCACCGGCGGCATGTGCTGGGAGGCGCTCAACAACATCGCGGGTGCGCCCGATCGCCCGGTGGTGGTGGTGGTCAACGACAACGGCCGTTCCTATGCCCCCACGATCGGCGGACTCGCCGACCGCCTGACCGCCCTGCGCACCCAGCCCGCCTACGAGCACGCGCTCGACGCCGGGAAACGCATCCTGAAAAGCATTCCCGCCGTGGGTGATTCGGCGTACTCGATGGTCCACGCCCTCAAGGCCGGGATCAAGGACGCGGTGAGCCCGCAGGAACTGTTCTCCGATCTGGGCATGAAGTACGTCGGCCCGGTCGACGGCCACGATCTCGTCGCGCTCGAGGCGGCGATGCGGCGTGCCAAGGACTTCGGTGGCCCGGTCGTCGTGCACGTGGTCACCCGCAAGGGCAACGGTTACGAGCACGCCGAGAACCACGTCGCCGACCAGATGCACGCCTGCGACCCGATCGACCCGCTCACCGGCCGCCCGCTGGCGGGCAAGAAGGCCAAGGGCTGGACCGCGGTGTTCTCCGAGGAGCTCATCGAACACGGTGCGCGCCGCGACGACATCGTCGCCATCACCGCCGCCATGCCGGGCCCCACCGGCCTGGCCGCGTTCGGTGAACGCTTCCCCGAGCGCATGTTCGACGTCGGCATCGCCGAACAGCACGGCATGGCCTCGGCCGCCGGTCTGGCGCTGGGTGGCATGCACCCCGTGGTCGCCATCTACGCCACCTTCCTCAACCGCGCGTTCGACCAGCTCCTGATGGACGTGGCATTGCTGAAGCAGCCCGTCACGGTCGTGCTGGATCGCGCGGGTGTCACCGGCCCCGACGGCGCCAGCCACAACGGCATGTGGGACTTCTCGCTGCTGGGCATCATCCCCGGTATCCGGGTCGCGGCCCCGCGCGACGGTGCCACGCTGCGGGAGGAACTGGCCGAAGCGCTCGCCGTCTCCGACGGACCGACCGTGCTGCGGTTCCCGAAGGGCAGTGTCGCCGAGGACATCACGGCCGTCGAACGTCTCGACGGGCTGGATGTGCTGCGACTGGCCGTGCCTGGTGCGAGCTCCGCCCAGTCCCAGCACGGTGACGTCCTGATCGTCGCCGTCGGCCCCTTCGCCGACACCGCGATGAAGGTCGCCGAACTCCTCGAACCTCGAGGCATTTCGGTCACCGTCGTCGACCCGCGCTGGGTCATCCCGGTGTCGGACACCTTGGTCAAGCTCGCGGAGAACTACCGCCTCGTGGTCACCGTCGAAGACGGCGGCTTGCACGGCGGCATCGGCTCCACCGTCTCCGCCCGCCTGCGCGACGCGGGCCTGGACGTCCCCACCCGCGATCTCGGTGTGCCCCAGCAGTTCCTGGACCACGCCTCCCGCAACGAGATCCTCGAAGAACTCGGCCTCACCCCCGACGCCATCGCCCAGCGGATCGGCGGCTGGCTGCAATCACGCTGACCAGAGCCGGATAGCGCCCGCCGCGTGTCGGGCGTTGTCCACCTCGGGCGTTGCGTACCCTCGCTGCCGAACGGACTGCTCGGGATTCCGATCGGCAGGAGAGTAGCTGGCCGCCGCCCACCGCTGACGATGTCGTGCTCGCCTCCTCCTCGTCCTCGCTGCTGCCCACCGACTTCTCCCAGGGCAGCGCCGCGGCGGACCGCAATCGACTCACCGGACAAGTCGGCCATGGGCATGGTGGTCCAGCAAGTCGACGCCGCCTACGGCAACGGCGCGCAGAAGTACGAGCAGGGCGTGACAGCCCGCGACGAGAAGACCCGGGCGATCCTGCATGCCCTCGGCGAGGATGCCCGAAACTGCGCGGCTCGACGGTGTCTAGTGGCCGGGCCGCCGGGCGACGACGGCGAAATTCAACGGGATGCGCGGTGCGCCGTCGGGTAATGTCCACCCCTGCTCGCAGGGCACGAGATCGGTGAACGCGGGCCAGTCCATCGTGGGCAGCTCGGTCAGCGCCTCGATGACGAGCCCGGCTCCGAGCAGCGCTCCGACGATCTCGCCCAGGTCGTGGCGCCACTCGTGATTGGTGGTGTGCGCGATCTGCCCCTCGGATTCCTCGGTGTAGGTCCCCGAGTCCGAGTAGCTGCGAGCACCGCCACCGCCGAGATAGTCGTCGTCGATCTCCCACGGTTCGAACTGCATCGCACCCAGAATCGGATGGTCGTCGCGGATCACGAACACCCCGCCCGGCTCGAGCAGGTCATGGATCGACCGCGCCCACGCGGTGAGCTCCGGCAGCCAGACGATGGTTCCCGCGCTGGTCACGATGGTGTCGAAGCGCCGGTCGAGCAGCGAGGAGGCGAACCGCGCGTCGCCTTCGACCCAGGTGATCTCGCGACCGTCGGCCGCGGCGATCCGCGCGGCGTGCCGCAGCGAGTTCGGTGACAGATCCAGTCCGTGTACCTCGATCGCGCCCAACCGCGCCCAGGACACGGTGTCGGTCCCGATGTGACACTGCAGATGCAGCAGGGATCGCCCCCGGATCCCGGATTCCGGTAGGTGCGGGGCCAGGACCGCGAGATCGTTGCGCACCACCGAGGAAATGTCGTCCGGGTCGGCCAGAAAGGCGTCGACGTCGTACATCCGCGAGCGCGCGTGCACGTCGGCCCGGTCGTCCCAATTCGCGCGGTTGGCGGCGATCGCTTCGGCTTCGAGCACGGCGTGACCTTTCGACGACGGTGTGACGGCGAGGATCAACGCTAGTTGCCGGGTAACCGCCGGGTCGACTGATTTTGTGTCGCCGGGTCTCTCGGCACGCAGCGGGTCGTCGGCGCGGGTCGCGTCGCTCAGGGCGTGCGGCGGACCGGGGAGTATTCCTGTTCGGGGCGGCCGGTGGTGCCGTAGCGGAGTTGCATGCGTAGATCGCCGGTGGTGACGAGGGCGGCGAGGTAGCGCTGGGCGGTGGCCCGCGAGATTCCGATCGCGGTGGCGACCTCACCCGCCGACATCGGGGCAGTGGCGCCGTGCACCGCCTGGAGTACGAGTTCCTTGGTGGGGGAGGCGGTGGCAGAGCCCCGGTCCGGGGTGGCCGGGGTGGGCCGCAGCGCGTCGAGCGCCGCGTCGACCTCGCGTGCGCTCACCTCGGGGACGGCGAGGATTCTGCGGTAACGGGCATAGCCGGCCAGGCGGGCGGCGAGGACGGTGTGATCGAACGGTTTCACCAGATACGCCAGCGCTCCCGCCGCCGAGGCGGCGCGGACCGTGGCCGATTCGGTGGCAGCGGTGAGCATCATGGCGTCGCAGTGCAATTCGCGCACCAGGTCGATGCCCGACCCATCCGGCAGATAGACGTCGACCAAGGCGAGATCGATGGCGCTCGTGGCCAGTGCCTGACGGGCGGCGGCAACGGTGTTGACGACCGCGCCGACGGCGAATCCGGGTAGCGCGCCGACGATTCCGGCATGCATGTTCGCCACCCGGAAGTCGTCATCGACCACGAGCACGGTGTAGTCGGGCCGGTTCACGACACTTCTCCCTCGTTGAGCACGCCGGGTAGGCGCGCGATGAACTCCGCCCCGCTCAGTTGTCCACCGGCGCAGGCTGCCGAGGCCAACCACACATCGCCACCGAGCGCCCGCGCGACCTGCCGCGACAACGCCAGCCCCACCCCGCGACCTCCGGGCACCCCGCCACCGTGTTTCGTCGAAACCCCGTCGGCGAACAGCGAATCCACCAGTTCCGGTCCGATTCCCGGACCGCTGTCGGCGACGGTGATGTGCAGCGTTGATCCCTCCTGCACCAACTCGGCCTCGACCAGCGCGCGGGCCTGCGCGCCGGTCTCGTTCGCCACGGAATCATCGCGGATGCGTGCGTCGAACTCGGCGGGCCCGCCCGACCCCGTGGCGGCAGGGTCGACGACGCGCACGGCATCGATGGCATTGTCGAGCAGATTGCCCAGCACTGTCGTCACATCCACCGGCGCAACAAGATTCGCGTCCACCCAGGTGCTCGGCCCCAGCCGCAACGACACCCCGTTCTCCCTGGCATGAGCGGCCTTGGCGGCGAGAAACGCTTGCAGATACGGATCGCGCACCGCATCGATCCCCGGCATGGCGGCACCGAGCGGCCCCGACCCGAGCAGCTCGTCGATGTACTTCGCGGCCTCGCTGGGCCGATCGCCGTGCAGCAACCCACTGAGCAGATGCAACCTGTTGGCGAACTCGTGCCGCTGCGCCCGCAACACCGTGCTCATCGATCGCACCGCGTCCAGCTGCCGGGTCAGCGACTCCACATCGGTCCGATCGCGCACATCGAGCACCGCCCCCAGCGCACGCCCCTCACGGGTGACCGTCCTGGCGGTGACCACGACGATCCGATCACCGACCGCCGCCTGCACCGGCTGCCCGTCGGCGCTGCGAAATGCCTCGAGCACGCGCGGCGTGAGACCGATCGAATCCACCGAACGTCCACTCTCCCCGTCGATTCCGAGTAGGGCGCGCGCCTCGTCATTGATCACCGTCGTGCGCCACCTGGCATCGACCGCGACCACCCCCACGCCGATCCCGTGCAGCACCACATCCTGTTCGCGCACCAATTCGGCCAGCTCGGCGGGCTGCAGGCCCAGGGTCAACCCGTGCCACCGCCGCGCCAGCAACACCGACCCCGCGATCCCCGCGAACAGCGCGCCCATCACCAGGACGGCGGCCCGGCGCAGGTCGCTCACCAGCTGATCGCTCACCGCCTCGGTAGAGATCCCGACGCTCACCTCGCCCACCACCCGATCCGAACCGGGTTCGCGCACCGGCACTTTCGCCCGCACCGAGTCGCCGAGTGTGCCGTGCTCGCGAATCACCACCTCACGCCCTGCCAATGCCTCCGAGGGATCCGTGCTCACCCGCGCACCCAGCCGCACCGGGTCCGGATGCGCCAACCGCAATCCCGCGTCATCGGTGATCACCACGAACAGTGCCCCGGTCCGCAGCCGCGCCGCCTCGGCCGTCTGCTCCAGTTCCCCACTCGCGAGCTCCGCGCGGAGCAGCGGCCCCGGCTCCAGCGCCGCGTACCGGGCGACCTCCTGGCGCACCACCGGATCACTGGCGACGGTGCGCGCGATGGCCAGAGCCCGCTGCCCGTACTCGGCCGACAACCGCTGATCGCTCAGGTAGGCGAACACCCCGAACGCCAGCCCCAGGATCAACGCCACCAGCGCGACCTGCAGCAACACGATCTGCGTCCGTAGCCGGACACCACGGGGGAACAGCCTCACCGGCTCAGTGTAGGCACCCCCGGTGGCCATGAGCACAATGCGCACAACGTCCGTATCGCCGCTTGCGCAGGTTGTGCGCACAAGCGCGCGCCCTGTGACCCACAACACTTACCGTGCGATAGCGGCCGCACATCACACCAAGGCGGCGCCGGACACAGGAGCAGCAATGAGCAATCCACTCATCGAACTCCGGGGCGCGACGAAGCGCTTTCCCGGAACCGACGGTGGCATCCACACCGCGGTGAAGAACATCGACTTCACCGTTGCCCCCGGCGAATTCGTCGCGGTGGTCGGTCCGACCGGCTGTGGCAAGTCCACCACCCTCTCGCTGGTGTCGGGCCTCGAGCCCACCTCGGCGGGGCGCACGCTGGTACGCGGCAAGGATGTCGACGGCATCCCCGAGGGCATCGGCTACATGTTCCAGCAGGATGCCGTGCTGCCGTGGCGCAGCGTGCTCGACAATGTCGCGCTCGGCCCGCGCTTCCGTGGCGTGTCGAAGACGCAGGCGAAGGCCAAGGCCGCCGAATGGGTGCGCATCGTCGGGCTGGCCGGGTTCGAGGACTACTACCCGCACCAGCTCTCCGGCGGCATGCGCAAGCGCGTCGCGCTGGCCCAGACCCTGGTGAACGAACCCGAGATCATGCTCATGGACGAGCCGTTCAGCGCGCTCGATGTGCAGACCCGCCAGCTCATGCAGGACGAACTGCTGCGCGTGTGGGCAGGCACCGACGCCGCGGTGATCTTCGTGACCCACGACCTCGAGGAGGCCATCGCCCTGGCCGACCGGGTCGTGGTGATGACCGCGAGCCCCGCGACCGTCTGCGGTGACTTCCGCGTCACCCTCGAACGTCCGCGCAATGTCGAAGAGGTGCGCCTCACCGAGGAGTTCCGCGACCTCTACAGGGAAATCTGGGAAACGCTGCGCGATCAGGTCGAGGCGGCTCGCACGAAGGGAGCGACCCGTGTCGCTTGAGACGATGACCAAGACAGCGGCCACCGCGCCGGAGGTCGAAGCCGAATCCGAGGAACAGATCCTCGCCAGGGTCAAGACGAAGAATCGCAAGTCCAAGCTGCGGGTATGGGGCCTGCGGGCCGCGCTGATCGTGCTGTGGCTGGGTTCGTGGGAGCTGGTCGCCAGCGTCTGGATCGACCCGTTCTTCTACTCCAAGCCCTCCTTGATCTGGGATCGGCTGGTCGAATGGTTCACCGAGGGAACGCAGTTCGGGTCGATCTGGCTGCAGATCTTCACGACTGTGCAGGAAGCCGTGCTCGGTTTCGTGATCGGCACCGTCGCCGGCGTCGTGCTGGGCACCCTGCTCGGTCGCAGCCGCTACTGGGCCGACGTGCTCGCCCCGTTCATCAAGGCGCTCAACGCCGTGCCCCGCATCGTGCTGGCCTCGCTGTTCATCATCTGGTTCGGCTTGGGTCTGAGTTCCAAGGTCGCGACCGTGGTGGTGCTGGTGTTCTTCGCCGTGTTCTTCAACGCCTTCACCGGCGCGAGGGAAGTCGACGGCAATGTCATCAACAACGCCCGCATCCTGGGTGCGAGTAAGCGGCAGATCCTCGGCTCCATCGTGCTGCCCAGCGCCACGACCTGGATCCTGTCCAGCCTGCACACCGCCTTCGGGTTCGCGCTGATCGGTGCGGTCGTCGGTGAATATGCCGGTGCCAGTAAAGGTTTGGGCCTGCTGATCTCCAACGCCCAGGGCACCTTCGACGCGGCAGGTATCTACGCGGGCATGATCATCATCACCGTGGTCGCCCTGATCGCGGAATCGCTCATCGGCTTCGCGGAAGGGCGCCTGCTGAAATGGCGTCCCTCGCAGGCGCAGTCGGGTCACGGGGTGTAGACGATGAGATACCGCAAGCCCTTCGCCCTGGCTCTGCTCGCGATCAGTTCGCTGCTGCTGGCCACCGGATGCCGCGATTCGCGGTCCATCCCGATGGCCGACGGCAGACCCCAGATCACCATCATGGTCGGCGGTCTGGAGAAGGTGATCTACCTGCCCGCGATGCTCGCCCAGCAGCTCGGCGCGTTCGAGGCCAACGACATCGACGTGAAGCTGCTCGGCGAACAGTCCGGCGCCAGCGCAGAAACCGCGTTGCTCACCGGTGACGTCCAGGCCGTGGTCGGCTTCTACGACCACACCATCGACCTCCAGGCCAAGGACCAGTGCCTACAGACAGTGGTCCAATTCGCCGACGTGCCAGGCGAAGTGGAACTGGTCTCCACCGCCGACGCCGACACCATCCGCTCGCCCGCCGACTTCCGCGGCCGCAACCTCGGCGTCACCTCGCTCGGCTCGTCGACCGACTTCCTCACCCAGGCGCTGGCCGGCCAGGAGGGCCTGAGCACCTCCGACTACACCAGGGTGAAAGTCGGTGCGGGACAGACCTTCATCGCGGGCATGAACCACGACGGCATCGACGCGGGCATGACCACCGACCCCACCGTGGCGAAAATGGTCCAGTCCGGTGATGCGAAGATCCTCACCGACATGCGCAACGAGGAAGGCACCCGCGCCGCACTCGGCGGCCTGTATCCCGCCTCCTCGCTGTACATGAAGTGCGACACCGTCTCCGCCCACCCGGAGATCGTCCAGAAACTGGCCAACGCCTTCGTTCAGACCCTGCGATGGATCGACATCCACAACCCCGATGAGATCGCCGCGAAGATGCCGTCCCAATACGCGGGCAGCGACCCGGCCCTCTACGCGAAATCCATTCGCGACTCGATCGGCATGTTCAACGGCGACGGCCTGATGAAACCCGAAGGCGCCCAGAACGTCCTTCGTATCCTGGGCCGATACTCCCGCAACGTGGCCCCCGTCCGGGACCGCATCGACCTCGAAGCCACCTACACCAACCAATTCGTCGAACAAGCGCACCGAACTCCGGCCCAGTAGCACCATCGACCCCTGCCGCGACTCATGGCAGGGGTCGATGCGTGTCTATCGGTAGGCGGGCTCGTTGTCTTCGCGATAGATCGCGATGGCCGATTTCATCAACCGCACCAACGACCCTCGGGCATCGCCGGTATCACCCGGTCGCGCCTCGATCACAGAGCCTCGTTCGGTGACCAGGTAGCGCCCATCCGGGAAATCCATCACATGGAAGCCCTGTCCGGGTTGTGGCCGGTTGTCCGTCGCGGCGCCCGGATAGCCCGCCACGTATACCAGCGTCGACCGGGGCCGCCCGAAGAAATCATCCGCCTTCTGCTGCGGCGTGCGCCGGTCGGCCGCCCACGGATCGTAGGCCGCTTCCTCGTCGAAGTCGTTGCTGTTCATCGAGAACACGTCCCCGCCTGCCGCCCCCGTCTTCGGCAGCCGGGCAAGGAGCTTGTCGGGCAACTGTTCGAGCTCGAGCATGCTCATCCGGATGTCACCGCCCTCGTGGTCGAGCGGCACCCGCTGCTGTTCCACCAGCACCGCCTGCTGCCCTCGCACCGCCGCGAACGACCGCAACTTCTCCCCGTCGCCGTACCCTGCGAGCTCGAATCGCGCTTCCGGCTCGAGCAGAATTTGCAGCGCCGCGTCCAGCGAGTGGTCGAACATCGGCAGAATCCGCTGGGCCTCGTCCTGCCACAGCCGGTCGTAGTCGTCCACGGTCACCGCGTCCGCCTGCGTCTGCAGCGGATAGGGGAGCACATCGCGATCCGCCGCACGCCACAGCACCGTGAATCCGAGCGCACTGAACTGCCACTGTCCCCGGCTCATGCGCCGATCACCGGCGGCACCGTCTTGGCCCGCTGATCCTCACTGAGCCCCGTGAGTTCTTCACCGTTCTCCTGATTGATCAGATAGTCCTTCGTCCCGGATTCCTTCTCGTCATCGCCCTTCCCGCCCTTCCCGCCACCGGCACCCATACCGCCCATGCCCGACATCCCGCGGCCCGAAGCGGCGGAACCCGCGCCTCCCGCACCGGCACCGCCCTTTCCCGCAGCGGCGCCACCCGGTGTGCCCGGAACGGCCGCTCCTGGAACGCCGGAACCCGGTGTCCCAGCACCGGGCGAACCGCCACCCGGAGAGCCACCGGTCCCCATCGGTGTCGTCGACCCGGGGGTGGTGCCTGTCGGCGTGGTCGGCACGGTGGACTGCGGTGTCGTCGCCGCAGGCTCCGTGCTCGACGGTGTGGTGTCGTCCCCGGTGTCGTCGTCGGACGGGTCCTCCGTCGTCGGCGTCTCGGTGGTCGGCTGTTCGGTCGTGGGCTGTTCGGTGGTGGGTTGTTGTGTGGTGGGCTGTTGCGTGGTCGGCTTCGTGCCCTCGGTGTCGCCCTTGCTGCCGTCGTCGTCGCCAGGCTTCGAGCCGGTGTCCAAGGGGTTGTACGGCTGGGGGACGAGTGGAACGTCGGTGTCCGCGATCTTGATCGCCTCGTAATAGATTCCCTTGACCACCTCCGCCCCTTCGGATTTCGCGGTATCGGCGTTATGGCTGTCCATCTTCCAGGTGGGTCCGGGGATGTAGCTCGCGATCCCGCTGAGCGTGGAGCCTTCGTGCGGCTGAACCCGATCCTTGGCGATCTGCATCGCCGACTCGACCACCTTCACCTTCTCGGCCATCATCTGCGCCGACGCCAGCAGGTTTCCCGACTTCTCGACGTAGTCCTTGATGCCCGCACCGGCGCTGGCTCCCGCGTTACCGGTCCACTTCTCCCCGATCGCTTTCCCGATTTCGGCGTCGTAGGTCTTGAAACCCTGTTCGAGCTTGTTACGCAGGGTCTCCCAGCGGGTGTGCAGCGTGTTGACATCGGTCATCGACATCGCGGAGACCCGCTCGTACAGATCCGACATCTGACTCGGTTCGTCATACGAGACGACCTGCGGTTTCTGGTAGGCGCCGTCGAATTCGTTTTTCAACTCCGCCAACCGATTCCGTGCGATATGCGCATCGGGGCTCTCGTCCGTCGAACGGGTCGGCTTGCTGCCGTCGGCGTAGTCCTTCAACGAGAGGTATGTGCTACCTCCCGGAATGGAGTTGACGACCGCCCTGCCGACCACATTGTCCAAGAATGACATTATTGACCACCATTGGGAAGGTTGGCGCCCTGTGAAGTCAGCGCTTGCGCTTGGGCTACCTGCTGGTCTTGGTACTTCTTCACCGAGATCTCGATGGTGTCGCGGATCAGTGTGAGAACCTGTATGTGTTCTTCAAAGGCTGTATTGAAATCACGTTCCCCGCCAATGGCTTTCATTCCGAGCATCTTGGACAGCTCGTCCGCTGCGTTGAAGCGACCCAAGCCGGACACCGACGAGAGAGAGCTCAGGCTCTGTTTCAGCTCACTGAACAGTGTTATCTGCCTATTGCACGCGTCACGACAACTCGTCGATACAGACGGATCCAAGTAGAGATTCCCGGACTCTGCATTGGATTTCAGAGTCTCCCAACGAGACTTCTCGTCTGCCATTCACCCCACCCTTCTGTATATGTATTTCGCTATCTACTTCGGGAAAAGCGGAACAATCGCCGCGGCCATCGGCTGCAGCCGTTCGCACGGTGGAGTTTTCCGCTCTTTGACGCCGGTGTTGAGCATGTCTAGCTGAGCAAACCCGCTAGTTGTCTGGAACACCAGCGAGCAATCCTCATCGGCATCGTGATGGCTCTGACGGAATTGAATGCCCTGACGTCCGGCGACCGTTACATCCTTGAACTCGATGTTCGTCGACTTCTGGCGCACTTCATCGACTGTGTGAATCGTCGTATAAACAGTGAGGCCGTAGCCAGGTGGGTAGGCCGAGGCGCTCCATGCGCAGATTTTCCAACCAGGCTCCTCGGCACCGAGGATGCCCGACCGCTTCGACGCCACATCCAGCCCCAGGCTGGTCAAAGTGGAATCCGGGATCTGGCTGCACGGGTCCCACAAGGCCGCAGTAGCCGCCGCCTGATCGGTGGTCGCACTTGGCTGCGCCTTCCCGCTCTCGGTAGTGGAACACCCCGCCGCCGCAAGCACCCCACACAACACCGCGCTCACCAACACAGACCGTCGCCGCACGAGCATCCTCCGTCTTCCCCGATCACCGAGCCACACCGTCCGGCCGAGCCCGCACCAACCCACGGCCGCCCGCATGCTCCCCGCACCCGGCCACCCCGTCGTTCCGCACAGCCTACGACACCATTCCACCCGATTCACCTCACCGCCCCCGCCCCATGAAACCTCCGCAACTCCAACGAGTTCCGCCGTGCGCGGGTGCTACAACCCTCGACAACCACCCACGGCGACGCCCGACGGTCACGAGTCACGCGGTCGGACATTCGTCCTCACCACCCCGCCGCATCACACTCAATCATCACTGAGATGGCACTGCTCTACACCCTTAGACGCACTGAAGCCCCTTCCGGTTCCATCGATTTCACCGCACATACCAACCCTGTCGTATCCGCTACGCTCGGCGATTGGCACTGCGTGCCGCAGGTCTGACGTACTGGTATTTCCGGTGGATGGGACCTGTTCGATCAGGTTCGACATCGCAGGTCGCGGGCAGCTATGCCCGCGGTCCTGGGGTGGTATCACACGAGGGGCGGGGCATCGAATATGACAAGCGCGGGCGGGGAACTCAGCATCTCCCCGGATAAGATCAAAACCCACGCCACCAACGTCACCTCAGCCGGTTCAGGGTTGACCGAAGCCCTCGAAGCAGCCCAGGCGGTCTCGGCGCCCTCGGACGCGTTCGGGAAATTGTGTGCCTTCCTGGGGCCGTTGTTCGTTGATTCGGTCGAGACCGATGGCATCGACGCGATCCAGGCCGCGATCGATGCTTTCGGGAACACCAGCTCGAACCTGACCGCGGTCGCGGACGCGTTCACGACCCGCGACACCACCAACGCCGCAGCACTCAAGACCCAAGAGTCCGGTCTGTAATGGCCGCCAACCCGCTCATCGCTGCGAAGGAAGACACCACCGACTGGTCCACCGGCATCAGCCTGGTCAGCTCGGTTACCGATCTGTCCGACGCGATCTCGGGTGGTTCCTGGATCGAAGTCGGCCTCGGCGTCGTCGGTCTCGGCGCCGAGGCAGTCTCCCTTGTCGTCGACCCCCTCGGGACGCTGGCCGGTTACGGCGTGGGGTGGCTCATCGAACACTGCCAACCATTGCAAGACGCCCTGGACTGGATCGCCGGCGACCCCGCGCAGATCGAGGCCTACGCCAAAACCTGGGACAACGTCGCCGCCCGGATCACCGAAGTAGCGACCGCCCAAAACGCCGCAGTTACAGCAGACGTCACGGACTGGACCGGCCAAACCGCCACCGCCTACAAATCCGCGGCGTCGAACACCACCAACCTGCTCACCGCGGCCAACACCGCCGCGACCGCGGCAGCTTCAGCGATCCGCATGGCAGGCGGGATCGTCGCCGCGGTCCGCGAAACCGTCCGTGACCTGGTCGCCCAAACCGTCGGTCGCCTTGCGGTGTGGGCGGCGGAGCTGGTGTTCTCGGTTGGTCTGGCGACTCCGCTGGTCGCGGTCCAGGCCACCGCCTACATCGCCAAAACTGTCGCGACGATCTCGAAGTTGTTCTCGAAGTTGGCCAAGACGATGTCGAAGCTGAAGCCGTTGCTCAAGCAGTTGAAGTCGGCGTTCGGTGATATCGCGAAAGCGTTCAAGAAGACCCCGTCGAAGACCTCGAAGAACGCCGACACCACCACCACGAGCCCTGCGGCTGCGAAGAACACCGATACCTCGACAACACCGTCGACCACGAAACAGCCTGACACGCCCACGAATCCGGCCAGCACACCCGACACACCGTCCAAAACGACCGACAACCCCGACACCCCGGGTAGCACGAAACCCGCGAACACTCCGAGCGATACCAGCAAGCTTCCCGACCAGTCCGGCTCCGAGAAGCCGGACCTGAACAAGACCGCGAAGCAAACCACCGACTGTGGTGACCCGGTCGACGTCGCGACCGGCGAATTCCTGCTCCCCGCAACCGATATCGAACTTCCCGGCGTACTGGCACTGGTCCTGACCCGCCGGCACCGCTCGTCGTATCGCTTCGGCCGATGGTTCGGGCCTTCCTGGGCCGCGACACTGGACATGCGCGTCGAAGTCGACCAGGTCGGAGTCCGCTTCGTCGGACCCGACGGTGAGCTGTGGCAGTTTCCCCACACCGCCCCCGACGTCCCAGTCCGGCCGGTCCACCAGGGCATCCGCGCAACCATGACCCGCACCGAAACAGGCGGATACTCAGTCCACGACCCAGACCGCGAACTCACCTGGAGCTTCCGGCCCACCGTGGCGGACGGGCCCGAAACCGCACTCGGCAACTATCCGATCACCGAGATCACCGACCGCCACCACAACCGAATCACCTTCCACTACAACAGCACCGGCCAACCCACCGAAGTCACCCACTCCGGCGGATACCGCGTCCGCATCGACACCACCGACGACCGCGTCACCGCCCTGACCGTGCTCGGAACCACCCCCACCGGCGAACCGCTGGAAACGACAGTTCGCGAGTTCGGCTACACAGCAGGTGATCTCACCACGGTCACCAACGGTGTGGGCGCGACCACGACCTTCCGCTACGACAACGAACACCGGATGTTGTCGTGGCGCGACTCCCGCGGCACCGAAATGCGCAACACCTATGACCGATCCGGTCGGGTCATCGAACAGGTCGGCACCGACAACATCCTCTCAGCCACATTCACGTATGAGGCGCTCCCGGACTTCCGCCGCTCGCGCACTCATCACACGAACTCCCTCGGCGCCACCACCACCTTCGAGTTCGACGAAGACCTCTGCCTGCGCAACATGATCGACCCACGCGGTGCGACGTCGATGACCGACTACAACGAGTACCGCCAACCGGTCCGCCACGTCGACGCCTACGCCAACACCACCGTCTACCTCTACAACGCCGACGGCGACCTGGTCCTACTCCGACGCCCCGACCAGGCAACCATCACCATCAGCTACGCCGCGCCCCACTGCCCCGCCACAATCACCGATGTCGATGGCACGACCACCACCCGCACCTACGACGACCATGGCAACCTCACCAGCGTCTCGGATGCCGACGGTGTCGCCACGGCCTACACCCATCATCGAGGTGGTGCGCCGGCCTCGATCAGTCTCTCAACAGGCGCCACCACCAGCATCGACGTCGATGCCGCCGGCCTACCTATCCGGATCATCGAGCCCAACAACGCGGTCACCATCGTCGAACGTGACACGTTCGGCCGACCCGTGACCATCACCGACCCTCTCCGCAACACCAGCACCAACCACTACTCGTCCGAGGGGCAGCTGCTCTCGCGCACCGATACCGACGGCAGCACCCAGTCGTGGACCTATGACGGCGAAGCGAACCTGCTCACCCACACCAACCAGATCGGTGCCATCACCCGCTACACCTACGGCACTTTCGACTTGGTCAGCACGCGCGAATCCGCCGATGGCACCGTGACCGCCTACACCCACGACACAGAGCGCCGTCTCACCTCGGTTACCAACCCCCTCGGGGACACCTGGACTTACGAATACGACCCGACCGGCAATGTCTGCACCGAAACCGACTACAACGGATCGGTCACCCACACCGAGCACGACCTGCTCAACCGCCCCACTACCATCACGACACCGACCGGCGTCCAACGTCGCCTCACCTACGATATTCTCGGCCGATTCATCGGCGTCAGCACAGACACGGGCGAATGGGTTGTCAACACCTACACCCCAACCGGGCTGCTCATCAACGCTAGAAATGGCGTGCACGACGACCCGATTCATTCGGTCACCTTTGTCCACTCGCCAGCCGGGCGGATACTGGCCCAGCGCGTCGACGGGCGCGCCACCACTTACGACTACGACCGTCACGGTCGCCGCACCGGGTACACAACGCCGAGTGAGGCGTCGACCACCTATGAACACACCTCGACTGGACAGGTCGCCACCCTCACCACCAACGGCCACCGATTCGACTTCACCCACGACCGCATCGGACGCGAAAACAGTTGGCACAGTGCTGGTATCGGACAGCACAACACCTATAGCGCTGGTGGATACACCCTCAGCCGTGAACTCGTACAGCTCGATCCGCACACCAGTGCGCCCATCCAACTGCTCGAGCGCGACGATTACACCTGGCGTCCGGATGGGTACGTCACGAGCCACACCACCACGACACCCACCGCAAACCGGCGCCGCGACTACACCCTCGATGCGATCGGTCGCATTACCCACATCGCAACCCCGAGCCCCGGTGCCACCGAGCAGTACGCCTACGACGCCCTGTCGAACCTCGCTACCGCCGAGATCCCCGCATCACCGGCACCATCCGATCCCATCGCAACCAACCAGAACACACCTGAACCCCCTCCCGAACAGCGCTTCGAGTACCGCAACAACCTCCTCGTCCGCGCCGGACGCACCCACTACCACTATGACACCGCCGGTCGCCTTACCCGCAAAGAGAAGACCCGGATCTCCCGTAAACCCGCCGTCTGGCATTACCGGTACAACGCCTTCGACCAACTGATCGAAGTCACGACCCCGGACAAGAACACCTGGTCCTACACCTACGACCCGTTCGGTCGCCGAACCGTCAAACGAAACGACACCAGCAACACGGTCACTGAATTCACTTGGGATGGAGTCCATCTCACCGAACAGTCAACCACCGACCATGCCGGTACCCGAACCCACACATGGACCAACCACCCAACAACCCACATCCCACTCACTGAATCCGTCGACGACCAATTCTGGGTAATAGTCACCAACCTCGAAGGCAGTCCGACCCACCTTGCCGACCCCGCCACCGGCAAAATTACCTCAACAGCCAACACTGTGCTGTGGGGCAAGACCACCTGGGCAGGTCCCGAGACACCCCACCGATTCCAAGGCCAACAATACGATCCCGAATCCGGCCTCCACTACAATCTGCACCGGTTCTATGATCCAGAAGTCGGCAGATTCCTGACTCAGGATCCGCTGGGATTGCCGCCCGCTGAAAACCCAAATTCTTACCCCAGGAATCCAATTTCTTGGTGTGACCCGCTCGGGCTGGCACCGGTTGGTTGCGCAAAGCGTGCGTGGGCGGACCGTGCGGACTTTAGTAGTCAAAAAGTTCTGGATAAGAAGTATGACGCGCATGCTTCAGTTTTCGGCCTCACCGGCAATAAGAACAATGCCAATAAGGCGGCGTTTGTCGAAGCGATGAAGCAGCACATGACGGCCCCGGATACGAAGATTTACCGATTCAATTACAGAAACCAAGGAACAGCCGTCGGATTCATCGACCCCAATACGAACAAGATGGTAATGTTGCGATCTGACGGCAAGTTCTGGTCGGCTTGGAAGCTGGGAGACCAGCAATTCGAGGGTATCGTTCAGAAGGGTTTTCTATGGTAGCTGGAACTGACGAATTCAACTTTTCCAAGCGCACTTGGCAGCGACCCCGAGATGTGGCACCGAATTCTGGCATTGGCGAGCAATTGGCACTGATGCGAAGGTTTGCCTGCTGCGAAATTGATGGTGCAGAGTTCGCGCGCAGCTGGTACGCCGCACGGAGTAGATCTCTGGAAGCGAGGGAGCGGGTGCGACCGCCTTTCGAATTCCTGCTGGATCGAGTCTTCTTTGCGCTCGAAGATTACCCGATCGATCCAGCAGATCGGGAAGACGGGGATATCACCGAGGATCAACTTCGCGCCGCAGTCCGCGATGCTCTGGTTCACCTCGATAAACTGTAGGTGCGAGGCATGGGCGCGGCGCGGATGTGACGGCGGCAGTGCTCCCGGTTGGTCTCCGTCCGGTCGGTAGTCCGAGATAGGAGCCGACATTCGACGGTACCGAAAACTGCGGCCGAGGCATTCCGGATGATGTCTCGAAAATATCTTCGAAGGAGTGCTGGAGGGTGAGCGAATAGCGCATGCACCGGCTAAGGAAAAGCTGGATTGCCGATGGATGCATTTGCGGAAGGGGTCATGATCGAAAGCAAATCTTCGCGAGCCTACTTTTGGAAACTGAATGACAAGTGGGTGCGCGGCATTCTTCCGCAGAAGGCTCGCGTCAGAGGAATTTGAGGCTGGGGAGGGTGGACCAGCGAGACTTTCGCGCAATCGAACCACGGACGCCCGGAATGCCCGCCGACCTCTGAACCCGCGCCGCGGTCAGGCCTGGTCGGCCGCGGGCGTGAGGGCCTTGGCCAGGGCAGGGACCGCGAGGGTGCGCTGCCACATGCGGGCGCCGCCGGCGAGGAGGAAGGTCTCGATCTTCGCGGACAGTTCCCCGTGCGTACCGACGTTCTTGTAGTCGGGGAGACCGTCCCAGCACAGTCGACGGACCAACTCGGGGGACAGGAGGTTCTCTACCGGGATGGAGTGTTCGGTGGAGAGTTCGCCCATGGCGCCGCGGGCGGTGGTGAGGCGGGCGGCGGCGATGGGGTCGCGGCGTTCCCAGCGGTTGACCGGGGGTGGGCCGTCGAAGGGGAGGGTGAGTGGGGGGAGTTGCTTGTCGGGGAGGGTGCGGCCTCGTTCGACGGCGGCCAGCCAGTCGCGGGAGTAGCGGCGTTGGCGGGGGCCACCGAAGACGGGGAGGGTGCGCAGTTGGGCGATCGAGCGGGGTTCGCTGGTGGCGGCGGTGACGATGGCCGAGTCGGGCAGGATGCGGGCGGGGGCGACGTCGCGGGCGCGGGCGAGTTCGTCGCGGGTGGTCCACAGTTCGCGCACGATCGCCAGTTGGCGGGTGCGGCGCAGGGTGTGGATGCCGGAGGTGCGGCGCCAGCGGTCGGCTTTCGGGGTGGGCGGGTCCATGGTGCGGACGTGCTCGAATTCCTCTGCGGCCCAGTCGAGTTTGCCCTGGGCGTTGAGGTCGGCGGCGACGGTGTCGCGGAGTTCGAGGAGTAGTTCGACGTCGAGGGCGGCGTAGTTGAGCCATTCGTCGGGCAGTGGGCGGCTCGACCAGTCGGCGGCGCCGTGGCCCTTGCGCAGGGAGCGGCCGAGGAGGTTTTCGACCATCGCGGCCAGGCCGACGCGTTCGTAGCCGGCGATGCGGCCGCCGAGTTCGGTGTCGAACAGCCGGGCGGGGCGCAAACCCAGTTCGGCGAGGCCGGGCAGGTCCTGGTCGGCGGAGTGCAGGACCCATTCGAGGTCGTTGATCGCTTCGGCCAGCGGGGTCAGCGCGTCGGTGACCGGGATCGGGTCGATGAGGAACGAGCCCGCACCCTCACGGCGGAGCTGGATCAGGTACGCCCGTGCCGAATAGCGGAAACCGGACGCGCGTTCGGCGTCGACAGCCAGGGGGCCGGTGCCCGCGGCGAGGGTTTTGGCGGCCGCGGCGACCTCGTCGGCGGTCGCCAGCACAGGTGGAACCCCCTCGGCGGGGGCGAGCAGGGGCTCTGCTGCGGTGGGTTCCTCGGCGACCGACATAAACGTGAACTCTACGTGGCGATCAAGGGCGATCGGTGCGGGTATAGGACTCCGGTCGTAAATGAGTGACCCCGGCGGGGGGTAACCCGGCGGCGAAGGCGAGCACTTCGCAGAACGCTTCGACGTGTCGGCGCATCTCGGTGGTCGTGGCCGTCCACGATGCGCGCAGTTCGAGCTGGTGCGCGCGGGGTGGGCCCGCGATATCGCCGTAGCGGACCGAACTGGTCGCGGTAACCGTGCCGCCGAGGGCGGTGAACGGTTCGCCGCGCGATTCGAGGGAGTCGACCAGCCAGCTCCACGCCACCTCGGGTAAGAGGGGATCGGCGGCCAATGCGGCGTCGATGTCGGCCTGGATGTAGGCGACGAGCCGGAACACACCGTTCCAGGCCTCGTCACCGTCGGGGTCGTGGAGCAGGATCAGCCTGCCGAACGCGTCGCCCTCGGAGTCGGTGGGCACCATCGGACTGTCGGGGTGGATGACCTCCGCCCCGAGCGCATAGGAGAACGGCGCCAACCGTTGCGGGGGACGGATCGGCGCCAGCTCGATTCGGGGGTGCACTGTTGCGGTGCCCATCGCATCGACCGCCGCCCGAAAAGAAGCAGGCTCGCGGGGCGTTCCCCCGGTCGGTGCGGCGCCGTCGCGGATGTCGAGCGGTGTCACGAGGAGGAACGGTAGACCGTGGGTGCCCGGCGCCGTCGGAGGCGCGCCGCCGTGCGCGTTGCGTACGGGTCGCGTTGCGGAGGGTGCATTCTCGGCGTCGGCGCGATGCACGATGTGCGACGTGAACGGGGTCGGCGGGTATCGGTGACTCGACCGGTTGAACGTGTGGTCGGTCCCACACCCGCCTGGGCGTGAGGTTGCCGCGGACCCGACGCTTAGGATGAACGGCGATGAGCACTTACACCCGCCGCCGGTTGACCGATGCCCCTTTCCTGGCCGCCGCCACCGGCGCGACGCCCAGCAGGCGCCCGGTGTGGTTCATGCGTCAGGCCGGCCGGTCACTGCCGGAGTACCGCGAACTGCGCAAGGGCATCGGCATGCTCGAGTCGTGCTTCGACCCGGAGCTGGTGTGTGAGATCACCATGCAGCCGATCCGCCGCCACGGCGTCGACGCGGCAATCCTGTTCTCCGACATCGTCGTTCCGCTCAAGGCCGCGGGCATCGACCTCGACATCGTGCCCGGTGTCGGCCCGGTCATCGCCTCCCCGGTACGCACCGAAGCCGACGTGCGCGCGCTGCCGCGGCTGCGGCCCGAAGAGGTCGGCGCGGTCACCGAAGGCGTCCGACTGCTCACCGGCGCGCTCGGCGACACCCCGCTCATCGGTTTCGCGGGCGCCCCGTTCACCCTCGCCTCCTACCTGGTGGAAGGCGGGCCGAGCAAGCAGCACGAGCGCACCAAGGCGATGATGCACGCCGACCCGAAGACCTGGCACGCTCTGCTCGGCGCCCTCACCGACATCACCATCGCGTTCCTGCAGGCCCAGTTGTCGGCCGGGGTCGACGCGGTGCAGCTGTTCGATTCCTGGGCGGGCGCCCTCTCGCTGGCCGACTACCGCGAGTACGTGCTGCCGCATTCGGAGCGGGTGTTCGCCGAGGTGGCCTCGGCCGGGGTGCCGCGCATTCACTTCGGCGTCGGCACGGGCGAACTGCTGGGTGCCATGGGTGAGGCCGGTGCCGATGTGGTCGGTGTCGACTGGCGGGTGCCGCTCACCGATGCGGTGCGCCGGGTCGGTGCCGGAAAAGGCTTGCAGGGCAATCTGGATCCCGCGATCCTGTTCGCCGGGTTCGACGCCGTCGAGGCCGAGACGCGGCGGATCGTGCGCGAAGCCGACGAGGCGATCACGCTCGGCGCGACCGGGCACATCTTCAACCTGGGCCACGGCGTGCTGCCCGACACCGATCCCGGCGTGCTGACGGAGCTGGTCGAGTTGGTGCACTCGCTGTAAAACCGCCCCGCTACGGTCGTGGCATGAGGATCGCGGTCGTCGGTGGCGGAATCAGCGGGCTCGTCGCGGCCTATCGGTTGCGGCAGCGGCTGGGGGACAGCGTCGATATCGTCGTGCTCGAGCAGAGCGGACGAGTCGGCGGGGTGCTGCACACCCGTGAATTGGCCGGGGAGCCGGTCGATCTCGGCGCCGAGGCGTTCGTGGGGCGCAGGCCCGAGGTGATCGAGTTGATGGGCGAACTCGGCTTGGCGGACCAGTTGGTGCGACCGGCCGGGAAGCGGCCGCTGATCTGGGCGCAGGGGTCGGCGCATCCGCTGCCGGGGCGCACCCTGATGGGGATTCCGTCTGATGCCGAGTCGCTGCGCGGGCTGGTCGACGATGCGACGCTGGATCGGGTCGCCACCGAGGCGCAGCGTCCGCTGCACTGGGAGCCGGGCTCTGACGTCGACGTGCAGACCCTGGTGGGTGACCGTTTCGGCAGGCAGGTCGTCGAGCGCAGTGTCGATCCGCTGCTGGGCGGGGTGTATGCGGGGATCAGTGCCTCCATCGGTGTCCGCGCCGCGTTACCCACTCTTGCCGCAGCACTCGACGACGGCGCGGCGAGTCTCACGGAGGCTGTGGGTGCGGCGATGCCCGCGCCCAGCTCGGCCCCGGTGTTCGGTGGGCTGCGCGACGGCTACGGCGCCCTGCTGGCCGCACTGGCCCAGGCTTCGGGCGCACGTTTCGTCACGACCACGGCCGCGACCCGAATCGCGCGCGGACCCCATGGCTGGGTGGTCGACCCGGTCGGCGCCGTCGAGGGTGTCGTCATCGCGACGCCCGCCCCGGTGACCGCCCGCCTGCTGCACTACGTGGCGCCCGAGGCCGCCCGCCTCGCCGCGGGCATCGAGCTGTCCTCGTCGGCGCTGGTCGCGATGGCCCTGCCACGCGACACCGCACTACCGGACAACTCCGGCATCCTCGTCGCCACCGGAGAACCTTTGCGCGCCAAGGCGTTCACCCTGTCCAGCCGCAAATGGCCGCATCTGGCCGAGCGTGACGTCGCGCTGGTCCGCGCCTCCTTCGGCCGCCTCGGCGACGACAAGCCGCTCTCCTGGACCGACGACGACCTCATCGCGGCGGCCGTCGCCGACCTGTCCACCGTCACCGGCATCCCGATCACCCCGATCGAAGCTGTCGTCCAACGCTGGCCCGGTGGCCTTCCGCAGTACGCCCCCGGCCATACAGAGCGGATCGCGGCTCTCGAGTCGGCTGTCGCCCCCCTCGACGGCATCGCGGTAGCGGGCGCCTACCTGCACGGCGTCGGTGTTCCCGCCTGCGTCGCCTCGGGAACCGCCGCCGCAGCACGAGTGGCTACCGCGTACATCGCGAGCACGCAGCGCTGATCCCGATTCCGGCGACAACCGGGCGTGTGCGCCGATCCGTTCCGGTACCTCGATCCGGCCTGGCTTCGCGCCGGGTCCTCGGCGCTACCTGTGCCGCGTGATCGCTGTGAGTCACCCAGCGGCACAGGCAGACTGGGACGATGCAGAGATTCGAAGCGGTGCTGTGTGATCTCGACGGCGTGCTCCGTCAATTCGACCACGACCGTCAGCGCGAGATCGAGGAGCGCTACGGGCTGCCCGTGCTGGCCACCGCCTTCGCCCCGGAACAGATCCGCCCGGCCATCCTCGGACAGGCCACCGCCGAACAGTGGCTGGCCTCGATCACCGCGGCGCTCGGCGGTCACCCGGACGCGGCCCGGGCGGTCGACGCCTTCGCCGCCGTCGACTTCTGGGTCGACGAAAAGGTCAGGGATCTGCTGACAGAGGTCCGCACGCGGGTGCCGCTGGTCTTGGTCACCAACGCGATGGACAACCTCGACGTCCACCTGAGCCGGATGCGCCTCACCGATTTCGCCGACACCGTGATCAGCAGCGCCGCCGTCGGTGTCGCGAAACCGGACCTGCGCATCTACGAGATCGCCGCCGAAGCGGCCGGTGTCGCGCCGGACCGCTGTGTGTTCATCGACGACCGGCCGGAGAACGTGGCTGCGGCACAATCGCTCGGCATGGTCGGCATCCACTACCGCGGGATCGACGATCTGGCGGTACTCGGCGCGAAGGCCTGAAACTCGCCCTCAGGTCGGCTCGGGGGACCAGACTCCGACCGCGGTTCCCTCGTCGACATGCTTGCGATACGTAACGACCTTGTTGTGGATGACGTCGAGATCGGCCGTCAGTTCGGCCAGCCGGTCGCGAACGGACTGTTCGTGAGCCTCGAGCAGGGCCAGCCTTTCTCGCTCGTTTCCTGGACCTGAGCGAACGAGCCCCGCGAAGGTCCGCAAGGTGGCGATGGGCATGCCGGACTCGCGTAGGCGGTTGCAGAGCAGGAGCCATTCGACATCGGCCTGCGCGTAGACGCGCTGTCCACCGGGAGACCGGGGGATCGGGCGCAACAGAAGTTCTTCCCGTTCGAAGTATCGCAAGGCGTGCACCCCGAGGCCGGTGGCTCGCCCGACGTCACCGATAGACAGCCCGTTCATCTCGTGCGTCCTCACAGCTTGACCTAGATCGCACTCTAGCTTCTACCGTCAGCTCATGGCGATCGCAGAGCAGCACAGAATCGGTAGCGGGTTCGGACCGCGCAGCACGGTCGACGAGGTCGTCGACGGCGTCGATCTGACAGGAAAGACGGTCCTGGTCACCGGTGGTTATTCAGGTCTGGGCAAGGAGGCCACCGCGGCGTTGGCGCGTGCCGGGGCGCAGGTGCTCGTGCCTGCCCGCCGGGTCGGAGCGGCGCGGAAAGCGCTGTGCGACATCGATAACGCGGAGGTCGCGGAACTCGACCTGGCCGATCTCGACAGCGTGCGGGTGTTCAGTGAACGCTTTCTCGATACCGGCCGGACCATCGACGTCGTCATCGCGAACGCCGGGGTCATGGCCTACCCGCGCCGGCAGGTCGGGCCGGGCTGGGAAGCGCACTTCGCGATCAATCATCTCGGGCACTTCGCACTGGTCAACCGTTTGCGTCCGGCGTTGACCCGGAACGGGGCTCGTGTGGTGGCGGTGGCATCGTCGGGCCACTTCCTGTCCGATATCCGCTGGAACGACCTACATTTCAGCCGCGACTACGACACCTGGCGAGCCTACGGTCAGTCCAAAACCGCCAACGCGCTGTTCGCCACCCACCTCGACGCGATCGGCGCGGCAGCGGGGATCAACGCGTACTCCGTGCACCCGGGCAGCATCCTCACGCCACTGCAACGCCATATCGCCCGTGCGGAACAGATCTCGCAGGGCTGGATCGGCAGTGACGGCAATCAGGCCGAGGGCTTCAAAACCCCGGCGCAGGGGGCGGCGACCGCAGTCTGGGCGGCGACCGCCGCACCGCTCGCGGGGCACGGCGGTGCGTATTGCCAGGATTGCGATGTCGCCGAAGTCGCCACCGACGACGACATGCTCGCCGGTGGCGTGAAGCCGTGGGCCGTCGACCCCGCTGCCGCCGCCCGTCTCTGGACTCTGTCCAGTGAGCTCACCGGACTTGACAGCTTCTCCGGCTGACCAGCGGCGTGTCAGCGGGCATCGGCGATAGCGGTACTGCATGATCGCCCGCTGTGACCATTGCCGGTGAGCAGCGCAACGAGCGAAGCCTGATCCTCGATCCCGATCTCGGGCCGGTCGAACTTCACGACGGTGAGGCGACGACAGTGACCTCGGTGTTCGGCAGTGACGAGTCGTCGCCGTGGCGGGCGAGCAGACCGGTAGGAGACTGAGCCCCGACAGCGGGCGAAAACGCCGCAGTGGCACCATAGATCCATGGCGCGACTCGACTACCAGGCTCTCAACTCCACCATTCGCTACCTGATGTTCTCGGTGTTCCAGGTTCAGCCGGGCGTGCTCGGTGAGGACCGGGCCGGGGCGATCAAGGAGGCGCAGGAGTTCTTCGACGGACTCGCCGACAAGGGCGTGGTGCTGCGCGGGATCTACGACGTGGCGGGGCTGCGGGCCGACGCCGATTTCATGCTGTGGACCCATGCCGAGCGGGTCGAGGACCTGCAAGCCGCCTACGCGGATTTCCGCCGCACGACCGAACTCGGCCGCGCGAGCGCTCCGGTCTGGAGCAATGTGGCGGTGCACCGGCCCGCGGAGTTCAACAAGAGCCACATTCCGGCGTTCCTGGCAGGCGAGGACGCGGGGAACTACATCTGCGTCTACCCGTTCGTGCGGTCCTACGAGTGGTACCTGCTCCCCGACGAGGAGCGGCGCAAGATGCTCGCCGATCACGGCAAGGCCGCGCGCGGGTACCCGGACGTCCGGGCCAACACCGTGAGCTCGATGGCGCTGGGCGATTACGAGTGGATCCTCGCCTTCGAGGCCCCCGAACTGCACCGGATCGTGGACCTGATGCGTGATCTGCGGGCCACCGAGGCGCGGTTGCACGTGCGCGAAGAGGTGCCGTTCTTCACCGGTCCGCGCGTCGAAATCGAACAGTTGCTCACCGCACTGCCGTAAGCGGCGCAAACACCGAAGGCCCTCTCGTGGAGAGGGCCTTTCTTCTCGGCCTGGGACGTGTGCGGTCTCGTGTGACCGTTATTCGGCGGCGGGCTTCAGGCGCAACGAGATCGAGTTGATGCAGTACCGCTGGTCGGTGGGCGTCGGGTAGCCCTCGCCTTCGAAGACGTGCCCGAGGTGGCTGTGGCAGTTCGCGCAGACCACCTCGACCCGGCGCATCCCCAGGGTGTCGTCGGGCTTGAGGATCACCGCGTCGGAATCGGCGGGATCGAAGAACGACGGCCACCCGCAGTGCGAGTCGAATTTCTCTGTGCTGCGGAACAATTCGGCGTCGCAGGCGCGACAGGTGTAGACGCCCTCGGTCTTGGTGTCGGTGTATTCGCCGATGAACGGGCGCTCGGTGGCGGCCTCGCGCAGGACCGCGTATTCCTCGGGATCCAGTTTCGCCCGCCATTGCTGCGGCGTCAGCTGGATGCGCGGCGTGGGCAACGAAGTATCGGAACTCATGGCTCCACGCTAATGGTTTCGGCCGGTGCGCGCCGTGAGCGGTGCGTCACCGGCCGATAACTACTTGAGCGCGGGCTCGCGATCCTCGACCGGAGCCACCGGATCCTCGCGAGGAGGCGCAGTGTCCTCGACCGGCGCGACGGGCGCGGGCTCATCGGTGCCGTCCCGCGAATCGGGCGCGTTCGCGATCCACGTCGGGTCGATCCCGAACTGCAGCCTGCCCTCACGACGTGCCGCCAGATACCGGTCGCCGAGTACACAGAACACGACGATGAGCAGCAGGCCCCAGCCGAAGGTCACCCGCAGGTATTCGAGATTGCGGCCGACGCCCTGCCAGCGATCGGAGAGCCACTTGTCGTAGGTCATGAACCCGAAGATCGCCAGCCACGCGGGCCAGTTACGCAACACGGAATTGCGCAGCACCACGGTCATCAGGAACGGGAACACCATCATGGAGTAGTACATCTGGCCCAGCGAGGGCAGCAGGAACCACGCGGTGAGCAACACCCCGGAGAACGTGGTGACGAAGAACAGCTCGTCGTGACGGTAGTAGCGCCACAGCAGCCACAGCGATACCGCGACCACACCGGCCATCAAGACCTTGACCAGCAGGATCAGCCATTCGGGCAATCCGTAGTAGAGCCCGTTGCCGCCCACCGAACTGTTGAAGTAGTCGCGGGTCTCAGCCAGATAGGGCATCACGTGCGTGAAGAACTTCTCGGGGTCCGCCGACAGCGGCCAGGCGATCGCAGTGAGCGCCACCGGCACACCGAGCGCCGTGATGAACACCTTCCACTGGCCGCGAACGGCTGCGACCAGCAGTAACGGCGCCAGCGTCGGTTTCACCGCGATGCTCAATCCCAGCGCCACGCCTGCCCAGAGGTCCCGGCGCGCCAGCAGGAGCGTGATGAACACCAACTCGGCCAGCAGCAGGCAGCCGTTGACGTTGGTGAAGACCAACGTATTGGTCACCGTCTCGGAAGCGAACATCGCCAGCAGCAGCGCGGGCGCGGCGATGGAGCCCAGACCGAACTTGAACAGGCGCAGCAGCAGATACCAGGCCAGCAGAATCGCCACGGCGTTGAGCCCGATGAACAGCCAGCGTGACAGCTCGTAGTCGATGATCGCGACCGGTGCTATCAGCAGCGTTCCACTCGGATAGTAGAGATAGTGCGGGTCGACCGACGAGAAGTCGGCGGTGTACAGCGGCCTGCCGTTCAGGAACTCGAACGAGGCGTTGTACACAGGCCGGTAGTCGTCGGTGACGAAACCGTTGATCGCCTTGATGAAGACGCGGTTCAGCACCATCATGACCGCGAAGGGCCAGAGTGCGAACTTGATCACCTCGGCGGAGGTGCGAGCGGTACGGGGCTCGAGCTGTCGGAACAACACTGGGGCACGGTACACCGAATCGGGTTGCGATGGTGTCGCCGGACCCGTATGACGCGCCGGAACCGGGTGGTTGCCCCGACTGGATCAGGCCGGGCAGGCACCGCCGTCGGCGGGCAGTTTCCCCTCGGCGAGGTAGTCGTTGACGGCCTTCTGCGCGCACCCGGAGTGGGTGACGACCGGATGGCCCCAGCCCTGCCAGGTCATCGTGGCATGCCGAGCGCCGGCCGAGCCGAGCGCACCGGTCACCGAGGCGGCGGCCCCGCCGACGATCGGATCGGCGGCACCGGCGAACACCAGTACCGGCAAGTCGAGTTTCGTGGGCAGCGGCGCCGCCGTGGAGACCGGCCAGGCCGAGCAGACCATCAGCCCGATGGCGGCATTGCGCCCGAATACCGGATATTTGCTCGCCCACGTCTCGCTGAGTTCACGGGCCTTGTCCGCGGTCGGGGGCTGCTGGCTATCGGTGCACCGGTTGACGAATTCGCCGTCGGAGGTGATCGCGGCGGCTTCACGCACGACCATCGCCGACAGCGGTCCGCGATCGCCACGGTCGGCGGCGGCGAGGATGTCGGCCATGGCGGTGACCCGATTCGCCTGGTCGCCGCGGGGGCTGGACAGGAAACCGGTGAGCGCGGTCGACAGGTCAGCGGCCGAGATATCACCGAGCCCGCCGCTGTTCGCCTTGTTCATCAGCGCCACGACCGCCGCCCGCGGATCGGCGCCGAGTGCGCAGTTGGCGGCCTTGCAGCGCTGCGCGAACGCGGTGAGGGCAGCTTCGGCGCCGGTGACGCGTGCCTCGGCCATGGTGGTGGCATCCGCGCCGACGGGTTCGGGGGCGTCGAGCACGAGGCGGGCCAGGTGATCGCCGTAGCGGCGGGCGTAGCTCAGAGCCACCTTGGCGCCGTTGCCTGCGCCGAGCACGTTGATCTTCTCGACCTGCCATTGCTTGCGCAGCTGTTCGATGTCGTCGGCGGCGTGCGGCGCGTCGAACGTGCCCTCGTAGGGCTGCAGGAAATCGCGGCAGGCGATGGTGGCGTCCTGGCTGAAGCCCGCGACGGCGCCGACCTGATCGGCGTTGCCCACCCCGGTCTGGCCGAGGTCGGTCATCACCGCGCGCAGCTGCGCCGGAATGCAGTCGATGGGCTGGGAGGCGCCGATGCCGCGTCGATCCACCGCGACGATCGGCTGCGCGGCCAGCAAGGCGCTGTTGGGTCCGATCGCCAGACCGGCCAGCGTCGAGGCCGACGAACGGTCCGAACCGGAGGTGAGCACCAACGGGGCCGCGTCGGTGGGCGTCTGCGGCAGGCGAGCGCGCAGGGCGCCGGCCCGGAACGTGCCGAGTACGGTGCCCGCGGTATCGATCGGGGTCGAGAATTCGGCGCAGTCGAGGACCAGGCCCGCCGGAGCGGCGCCGAAGTCGAGCGAGCTCAACGTGGCCGCGGTGCAATCACGCCAGGCCAGATCGGTTTTGGGCACCTCGGCCTTGGCCAGGTCCTGCGGTGCGGGCGCTTCGGTCTGCGCGCCGCCTGCCCCGGGACGCTCGACAGCGACGACGGGTCGATCCGACGGTCCGGCCCCACAGCCCGCGAGCATGATCGACAGTGTCGCGGCCGTTGCCGCGGCCCGAGTCCAACGCATGCGCTACACACTGCCAGGTTCGGCGCCAGGTTTCATCGACGGGCCCAACGGGCCGCGACGGTGCCGTCCTCGGCGAGCACCAGTTGCTTGCGCGTCATCGGCAGGTCGAAAGTGCTCGCCGACAGCGAGATTCGCCCGCCCGCGCCCCCGACCAGCATCGGGGCGGTGGTCAGGCAGAGCTCGTCGATCAGGCCCGCCTCGGCCAGCTGCCCGAAAAGATGCGGTCCGCCTTCACACAGCACCCGGTGCAGGCCGCGCTCGGCGAACACCCGGACCAGCGCGGCGGGCATGATCGCGGCCTCACCGGCGACCACTATCTGCGCGCCCGCGTCCTCGAGCGCACTGATCTGCTTCGGGTCCGCGTGGCTGGTGGTGATGATCAGCGGCGGCACCTCGGCGTCGGTGAAGAACTTCGACTCCGGATCGAGCTTGGCGGTCGCGGTGACCACCGCGATCGGTGGCGGGGTGCCGTCGGGGTGACCACCGATTCCGTGCCGATGGTGCGCGATGCGCCGTTGCGGGTCGGGATGCGCGCCGCCGTAGTTCTCCGCGCGCAGGGTGCCCGCGCCGATCACGATCACGTCGGCCAGTTCACGCAGGACCGTGAACACTGTATTGTCCGCCACGGTGCCCAAGCCTCCGGAAACACCGTCGATGGTGAACGCGCCGTCGATGCTGCTGACGAAGTTCGCCCGCACCCACGGACCGTCCAGATGCCGTGGGTAGGCATAGCACCTGGCCAGTGCGTCGGCGTCGAGGTCTGCGAGCTGGGTCACATTGTGGATACGCTGCATAGGGATCGATGCAACCACGTCCGTACGATTTGTCCATGCAAGAACGCCTTGTCGATCGCCATCCGGAGGTCCCGGCCGACCAACTCGTCGCGCAGATGGTGCCTCCGCCCATGTTCGACGAGGTCAGCTTCGCCTCCTACATCCCCGACCCCAACGAACCGAGCCAAGCGGCCGCGGTCGCCAAGGCCGAGCAATTCGCAGGTCAGGTGGCGAAGATCCACAAGGCCGCCTCGAAGAAGAGCCTCTTCGGCAAGAAGAAGGCCGTCTCGGGCGCGGGCCTGTATCTCGACGGCGGCTTCGGTGTCGGCAAGACCCACCTGCTCGCCTCGATCTTCCACAGCTCCCCGGCGCCCAAGTCGTTCGGCACCTTCGGTGAGGTCACCAACCTGGTCGGCGCACTGGGCTTCAACAACGCCGTCGAGCGGCTCTCGGCCAACAGCGTGCTGTGCATCGACGAGTTCGAACTCGACGATCCGGGCGACACGATGCTGGTCTCGCGGCTGCTCACCGAGCTGTCGGCCCGCGGTGTCTCCATCGTGGCGACGTCGAACACGCTGCCCGGCCAGCTGGGCGAAGGGCGTTTCGCGGCTTCGGACTTCCTGCGCGAGATCAAGAAGCTCGGCTCGATCTTCGACCCGGTCCGCGTCGACGGGCCCGACTACCGGCACCGCGACCTGCCGCCCGCCCCGGAACCCACCTCGAACGACCTGCTCGTCGAGCGTGCGGCGACCACTCCGGGCTCCACCCTCGACGAATTCGACGTGCTGCTGAAGCATCTGAGCACGCTGCACCCGTCCAAGTTCGGCGCGCTGATCCAGGGCGTGGCCTCGGTGTTCATCTCCGACGTGCACACCGTGACCGATCAGGCCGTCGCGCTGCGCGTGGTCGTGCTGGCCGACCGCCTCTACGACGCGAGCATCCCGGTGACGGTTTCGGGCGTCAAGCTCGACGAGATCTTCTCGAAGGAGATGCTCGACGGCGGCTACCGCAAGAAGTACCTGCGCGCGATCTCGCGTCTGCTCGCGCTCTCGCGCTTCGAGGCCGCGGCCGCCTGACCCCCGCGGCGGGTCAGAGCGCGCGTTCGAAGACGAAATCGGAGTGCAGCTGGTTGCCGACCGTGAAAGTCTTGGTGCCCACCTGCCGAAAGCCGTGCTTGGCGTAGAACTTCTGCGCGCGCTCGTTGGCCTGGTTGACTCCTAGCCACACCGTCTCGCCGCCCGAGTCGCGCGCGGTGTCGACCACGGCGTCCATCAATGCCGCGGCGACGCCGCTGCCGTGGTGTCCGGGCAGGACATACATCTTGCTCAGTTCCACCACCTCGCCCGCGCTCACCTGCGCGGCGACGTCGGGGTCGCTCGGCCTGCCCGCGATGAGCATGGCGTAGCCGACGATCTCGTCGCCTTCGACGGCCTTGAGCACGGTCCTGGCCGGGTCGGACAGGTATTCGCCGAAGCGTTCGCCCGACAGCATCTGGTCGAGGAAGATCTCGATATCGCTCGCGGTGGCCTCGGGCGGGCAGGCGAGCGGAAATGTCGCGGCGGCCACATCGCTGAGCGCCTCGGCGTCCCAGAGTCCGGCTCGGTCGACGATGACGGAACTGTTGGTCATCCTTCCAGTACAGCACGGGTCACCCCGGCCGCGGCGCGACTGTGGATCGCGACAGCGCGGCGGCACAACGGCTGGGTCGGGCACTGTCGCACAGACTGTGGGCTGTCCAGCGCGGTGGCACCTCACCTACTGGTCCGAGTAGTCTCCTGCGCATGACGAGCGGTAGCCGCATCGGGATCGTCGGTGCGGGAGTGGCGGGTTTGGCCTGCGCGAAGGTATTGAGTCAGGCGGGGTTCCCGGTCGAAGTCTTCGACCGGGCCCCCGACGTCGGCGGTGTGTGGAGTGCCACCCGCCGGTATCCAGGACTTCGCGCGCAGAACAGCAAATCCACGTACGCGTTCAGCGATCACCCGATGCCCGAGGATTTCCCCCGCTGGCCGGACGGCCAGCAGATGCAGGCCTACCTGGCCGGATACGTGCAGGAGTTCGGCCTCGGCCCGCACCTGCGTCTCGGCACCGAGGTGGTGGCGGCCGACCCGGTCGACAGCGGCTGGCTGCTCGAGATCCGCGACCACATGGGTGTGCACCGCACCACCTGCGATCACCTGATCGTCGCCAACGGCGTCTACAGCGACCCGGTGATGCCGGCCCTGGCCGGTGCCGCGGCGTTCCGTGCCGCGGGTGGGCGACTGTGCCATGTCTCGGAATTCCACGATGTCGAACAGGCGCGTGATCGTTCGGTGGTCGTGCTGGGCTACGGCAAATCCGCGTGCGATGTGGCCGAGGCGGTCAGCCACATCGCCGACGAGACCACCGTGGTGGCGCGCAGACTCACCTGGAAGATGCCGCGCAAGCTCGGTTTCGGCGCCGACTACGAGCGTCTGCTGCTGACCCGCGCGGGGGAGGCGCACTTCCCGTCCCGCTTCCCGCACCGCGTCGAACGGCTGCTCGACCGTCTCGCGCTGCGCCAGTCGAACATGGACCTGCTGCAGGAGCGGGTGACGCGCAAGCTGCGGCTGCGTGAGCTCGATCTGGTACCGACGAGCCCGATCTCCGAGATCGGCACCAGCAGCGCGAGCCTGGCCACCGAAGGCTTCGCCGAGCAGGTCGAGGCAGGCCGGATCAGCGTGCACCGCGACACCGAGATCACCGAACTGATCGGCGGACCGCACGGACCCGCGGTGCGTCTGGCCGACGGCAGCCTGAAACTGGCCGAGATCGTCCTCTGCGCCACCGGATACCGGCAGGAGGTGCCGTTCCTCACCCCGTTCGTGCGGCGCGCCCTCACCGACGATGTGAGCGATTTCCGGCTCTACCGCCACATCCTGCCGGTGGAGATCCCCAATCTGAGCTTCGCCGGTTACAACAGCTCGAATGTGAGCGCCCTCAGCGCCGAGGTGGGCGCGCACTGGATCGCCGGGCTGCTCACGGGCCGGTTCGTGCCGCCGATGGCCGAGCTGATGAACAACGAGATCGATGCGCGCCTGGAGTGGTCGCGTGAACGCAGCGAGGGCAACCACGCGCACGGTGCCTCGGTGGTCCCGTTCTCGCTGGCCAATATCGACGAGATGCTCGACGATCTCGGCACACCGCTGCCGTTGATGTCGCGGCTGGCGCAGTGGGTGCGACCCGTGCGGCCGTCGTCCTACCGCGGGGTGCTGCGCAATCGCGCGGTGGCGGCCCCGGTGGCGCCCGCACCGGCGCCCGTAGCGGAGCGGTAGCCGACACGCCGGATCGCCGTCGGCAACGCCGATGGCGATCGGTGCGTTGGTGATAATCCTCGCGTGGACGCGCTGGATCTGAACCTGCTGCTCGCTCTCGACGCGCTGCTCGACACCAACAGCGTGACCGAGGCGGCCAGGCGACTGCACACCTCGACCTCGGCGATGAGTCGCACCCTCACCCGGCTGCGCGAGGTTCTCGGCGATCCGCTGCTCGTGCGCTCGGGCAGACAGATGGTGCCCACGCCGCGGGCCCTCGAATTGCGCCACGATGTGGCGAGCCTGGTCGATCAGGGTCGGTCGCTGCTCACCGCCCGCGACGGGAACGGGCCGGGCAGACATCGTGATTTCGTTGTCCGCGTGGGTGATTCGGTCGGCGCGAGCCTGTCCGGTCCGCTACTGGCGGCGGTCCACGCAGAGCTGCCAGGGGTGACCGTGCGGCTGCTCGCCGCCGACGCCGCCGACGGTGCGGTGGCGCTGCGCGACGGCCGGGTCGACGTCGAAGTCGGCATGATCGGGCAGACCGACCCGGAGACGGTGGTCAAGCGTCTGTTCACCGACCGCTGGATCGGCGTCGCCGCGCCCGACCACCCGTTCGCTGTCGACCGCCCCACCGTCGCCGCCTACGCCTCGGCCCGCCATCTGGAGGTTTCGCCCACCGGTCGCACGCGCGGCCCGATCGACGACCGCCTCGCCCTGCACGGCCGCACCCGCCGCGTGGTCGCCACCGTGGCCGACCTGCCCACCGCGCTGCTCACCCTCGCGTCGACCGAATTGATCTGCCCGGCACCGGAACTCCTGTCCCGCGCCGCACGCACCGCGCTCGGCTTGGCGATGTTCGAGATCCCGCTGCCGCTGCCCGCCCCCGTGGTCGCGATGGCGTGGCATCCACGCAACACCGCCGACGCCGGTCACCGCGCTCTACGTGACCTCATCGGCACCGTCCTGCACGAACCTCCGAAGCCGGAGGCCGATCCGGGTCTGGTCCCGCTGGCGAAGCCTGCCTGACGGGGCGAGCTGTCAGCCTCTCGCGCATGACCGGTGCGAGGTGGACGCACGGACTGATGTGCACAGCGTTCGCGGTCGCGACGTTTCTCGCTGCGCCTAACCCACGTCCGGGGTCGGTGGGCCGAACACGTCGCGGCGGCCCGGCGGGAGACCGGCCGATCGTTTCAGCTCGTCGAGCATGGCCTGCAGCTTGTCGACATGGGCGCGTTCGATGTCGAAGGCACGGTAGGTGCCGGTGACGGTGATGCCGGCCGAGTCGGTGGCGGTGGGCGGAACCGGGTCGGAGGCAGCGCGTGCGAGGGGATCGGGATTGCTCGCCGATCCATCGCGTCCGGTCGGCAGGCCGAGAGTCGGTGGATCGAAGTCCGCGGACGGGTGGTCGTGGTCGGTGAGCGTCGCGTGGTTGTTGCGGGGTGCCTGGTCGGGCAGGGCGCCGGTGTTCGCCGGTCGATCGGTGCTCGGGAACGCGGTGCTGTCGCCGACACCGTTGACGTGCGATGAACCGGGGGTGCGCGCCGGTTCCGCCGGCGTCTGGTTCGGCTGCGTGGTGAGTTCTGCCGGGGGAGTGAGGCGTGGGGGCGGCCCGGAGGCGGCCGGCGGCTCGGGTGATTCACCGGTGGTCATGCGGTCACGCGGGGTGAAATCGTCGAAGAGGGATTCGGCGCGGCGCGCGGAGTCGGTGGTGAAGCCGTTGCGTGCGTGCCCGTTTCGGTCCGGGGCTGGCGACGTGGGTGCCGGATCATCGGTGAAAGACCAGTGGATGCCGTTAGCGGTATTGCCTACGGGCTGCGCATCCACCGACGTGTCCGGGCGGATTTCACCTGCCAGCGGGGAATGGGACTCGAATCCGTTGACCGGCTTGCTATTCGGGGGCGTCGCGGATCGCTCACCGGTGAATCCCGACGGCGAGTGGTCGTCGGCGGCATCGACGGGTTCCGTCGGCGCGGGCCGTGCGACACCGTTCCCGTTGGGGGACAGCTCCTCCGGCGACGGAACGCGCAGTCGGCCGTCTCCTGTCGCCGAGCTCTCCGTCGGCTTCTTCACCGGGCGAGCGCGCTCGATCACAGCATCGGGGCTGATTTCCGCCGTCAGCGGATCTCCGGGCGCCGGGCGCGCCGACTGGGCTTCGGCCGGTGAGCTCGGATCATGCTTCCTCGCACCGGAACCGAGCCCGAAGCCGTTGGGACCGCTCTCGCGCACGACAGCGCTCACCTCCGCGCTCCCCGGCAGTGGTCCGTCGGTAGCGGATGAGGCCGTGCTGTTGTCGTTGACACCTGACGTGGCCGGGCGATCCTCGGAGAGCACCGTCGCGGTGGGCTTCGTGGCTGTCGACGCACTCGTTCCCGGCGCGGGGTCGACAACAGGTGCCGTCAGCACGGTGCCGATCACCGCGGGCACCGGTGTGCCGTTTCGTGTGGACGCGATGTCACCGGCGACACCCTTCGCGGTGCCGTTGGTCCCGTTCGTCGACGTCGGATTGCCGGCCGAGACCCGCTCGCCGGTACTGCTGAGCCGCACGGGCGCGGGTCGACGGCTCGGCGGTTCGCTACCGGCGGCATTGCCGCCGACCGCGACTGCCGAATCGGTGTCGAACGACGCCGGTTGCCCCAGGGGCGCGGCCGCCGCCTCCGCCGTGCGCGGGATCGGTGTCGCGGCCAGCGCGGTGGGATCGCCGAGGTGATCGGTGGTCGGCCGGACAGGGGAGTTGCGGCGTTCGAGCGGGGGCCGGGACCTGTCGATATCGCGGTCCCGGTGCGGCGGTAAGGACTCGGGGGCCGCTTGGTGGTCGTCGAGCCCGTCGGCCGCGCGTTCGGCGGCCTCCGCGGCTTCGCGAATTTCGCGGCGGCTGGGCGTGCTCCGCGCCGGACGGCCGGAATCGGGCTCACCGTCGTTGTCGAGGGCGTCGAGCCGGGAACTCAGGCGTGAAATGTCCTGTGACGCACGAAATGCCCAGGATTCCAGCCGCCTGATCCGGGTGTGGTCGGGCAGATCCTCGTCGACCGGGAAGGTGGGCACATCGAGCTGGACCCGCGCGGCGACGATATCGAGCTTGTCGCTGACTTCGCGCAGCGCCGTGGCGATACTCGCCAGCATCGACCCGATGGACTCGTCGTGCTCAGCGTGGTTCATGCACACCCTACTTCCCGTGGTCGCCCGAGCGTGCCCGCCTCGGCCGCAGCGATCATATCCACCGGAGCAACAGCACGCGTTGTCGTGACCGCTTACGCGACGCGCCGAACTGATTCGCAATCAGGATGAAACGGACATGCAACAGGCCGGGTCTGTGTATCGAAATGATCAAGAATTGGGCGTCTTCGTGCGACGTTGGCACAATGAAATGGCTTGATATACAAGCAGAGTCGCGTTTGTGATCTCAATCACCGGGCGATGACGCACCCGAACGCGGGTCAAGGGGGCTGGCGCCTTTTCGATGGCTGCGGGAACCTGATGTCCAGGACGTGCGCGTGAGCCTACGACGGGTCCCTTGGTGAGGGAGTGATGGTGTGAGGACGAAGCGGCTGAGCGAGACCCAGGTGGCGTGTGGACGTCGAGCGCTGCTCGACGAACTGGGGATTTCCGAGGGCAGCCGCCGCGCCGTGACCGAACGCACCGGATATGGCTGTGGTTGCCCCGAATGTGCGGCGACCCAATGGAATACGCAGCGTCTCGAGCACTGGATCTGCGGCAGGCTCACGGCGGCGGGCGCCGACGAGGCCGAGGTCGACGCACAGATCGGCGACATCCCCGTCGATATCTACTGGCGCCGCGGCGACCGGCGCTGCGTGGTCGAGGTGCGCAGTGGCCCCCTCGACATCACAGCGGCCCGCGCGCACCGGAAACGCCTGCAGGCGGCCGGAATCGACGATGTGCTGTGGGTGTGCCCGCAGGGTTTCTGGGTGCCGCTGGTCCCCGCGGTCGGCATCGCCGATTTCGCGCCCGCGGCCGCCGATTACCGCATCGACCAGGGCATGCTCGCCGCGGGCAAGACCGGTTTCGCCGCCCCGGCCGGCGACAGTACCGAGTTGCGTGATTTTCTCCAAGACTGGGTGTCCGGCGAAATGCACTGGGGGCACGCGGATCTCACGACAGGAGGGTGGTCCGACGTGGGCACCTGGGAACGGCACACCGCGGCGCAGGCCGCGATGATCGAGCACCAGCGCACCGAGTTGCGCGATCAGCGGGTGGAGCTGGCGGTCTCGCGCCAGGCCGTGCGCGACAAGCAGCGACTGGTGGGCCGTCTGCACAACCGGATCGATCGGGCCGGGGTGAACGCCGACGCCGAAGCCATCACCATGGCCGGACTGCGCAGCGAGCTCCTCGCCCAGCAGCGGGTCGCGGCGGGCCTGCGCGCGAGCATCGGGCGGATGGATCGCACCCTGAATCAGTGGCAGTGGCTCACCTGCTGCGCGATGCTGCTCGTCCTCACCGTGATGGTCGGCGCGATGGTGATGCGCTGAGCCGCATCGGCAACCGGTCCCACTGCCAGTCGTAGCGGAGTACGAGACCAGCGAGGTCGAGGAGGTCGAGGCCGGTTTCCGTGCTGACCGTGGCCAGCGCCTGCCGATCGTAGGGACCTTGCTCCAGGTCTGTGGCCAGGCGTTGCTCGATCGAGGCGTCGACCGGGCGGGCTTCGAGCTGGGATGTACCGATCGCGCTCCCGGTCCAGACGAGCCAGCCCCAGCCGTGCTCGCGTGCGTAGGCGCGGCCGAGTTCGCTCTGGATCCGGTTGCGGTGGAAAGCTGTGCGGCCCAGCGGTACCACGTCGATGAGCACCGTGCGGCCGTCGGTGAGCTGTGCGGCCACGGCCGGATAGTGCACCTGGTCTTCGTCGGCGAAGCGGTAGGTCAGTGCGGTCGGTTCTTCCTGGAACGCCGCCACCGCCGGGTCGGCGTCGAGGGTTCGCAGTAGCCGGGCCGCCATGGCCGAGTCGTAGGCGACGTCGCGGCCCGCCTTCGCCAGGTAGAACCGGCCGCGGCCGTCGTCGTCACCGTCGGCCACGCGCGCCGACTCCGTGGGCAGTGGGGCGGGCGACCCGGTCGCCCACTCGACCTCGGCCAGCAGCGCCCGCAGATCGTCGGCGCCGTCCGCCGGCACCTGGAGCTTGGCCAAGATGCTGGCAGTCTTCTTCTGCCAGCCCAGGATTCGCTGCATCACATAGCCGGCCACCCGCTTGGCGTCGCCCGGTTCGTGTCCGGCCAGCCGGAGCTTGAGGTAGGACCATTCCATGGCGACCAGGTCGGTATCGGTCGCGTAGGTCTCGGCCAGCAGCATGCGCACCAGACGCAGATCGCCCGCCTCGACCGGATAGCGGTGCGCGAACACCTGCGCCGACCGGTGTCCGGCGCGGGCGGCGTCGCGCACGATCCGCCCGACCGCTTTGGCGTACAGCTGGCGGACCCTGTCGCGGGCCAGGTCGTAGCGGGCGCCGATCCGGGTGAGGGTCTCCGGGCGCTGCCCCCCGATCCCGAGGCGCAACGCGACGATCCGCGCGTCGCGGGCGGCGCGCTCGGCATGGTCGGTGAGCAGTTCGCCGACCAGATCGTCGAGCTCCTCGAGCTCGAACGAGACGTCGGCGGCGATATCGTGACCCGGTGGCCTGACGATCTCGGCACTCACAGCGGCGACCTCCCTCGCTCGATCGAGTCAGCGTAGCCGCAGGCCCCGACAACTAGAGCGAGGTCAGGTACTCGCTGTAGAACAGGCACAGCCCCGTCGCCGACGCGATCCCGGCCAGCACCCAGAACCGGATGATCACCGCGGTCTCGGGCCAGTTGTTGAGCTCGAAGTGATGATGGAACGGCGCCATCCGGAACAGCCGGGTATGCGTCGTGCGGAACACCACGATCTGCAACACCACCGACATGATCTCGGCGACGAACAGCGCCCCGATCACCACGGCCAGCAGTTCGGTGCGGCTGGTGATCGACAGCCCGGCCAGCAGCCCGCCGAGGCCGAGCGACCCGGTATCGCCCATGAAGATCTTGGCCGGCGCCGCGTTCCACCACAGGAAACCGATGCACGCCGCCGCGCCCGCCGCACTGACCATCGCCAGGTCGAGCGGATCGCGCACCGTGTAGCAGGCGCGTCCGGGACTGATCTCGCACGAGTTGTCGTACTGCCACAGCGTGATCACCACGTACGCGCCGAGCGTGAGGCTCATCGACCCGGCCGCGAGTCCGTCGAGACCGTCGGTGATGTTCACCGCGTTCGACCACGCGACCACCAGCAACACGATGAATGCCACGAAGAACAGCGACGCGAAGGTGATGGTGTTGATGTCGCGGACATAGGACAGGTTGCGACCGGCGGGCGTGAGCCCCGTAGCGCCGGGAAACCGCAGCACGAGCACAGCGAACACCACCGCGGCACCGATCTGCCCGATGTATTTGCCCGCCGCGGTCAATCCGAGATTGCGGTGCTTGCGCAGCTTGATGGAGTCGTCGAGGAAACCCACCACACCCAGTGCCGACGCCAGCAGTAGTACCAGCACCCCCGACGCGCTCGGCCCCGGCGCGTCCCACAGCAACCCGATCAGATGCGACCCGAGATACCCGGCCCACACCCCTGCCCCGATCGCCAGCCCGCCCATCGTGGGCGTTCCGCGTTTGGCCTTATGGCTGGCAGGCCCGTCGATCCGGATCTCCTGCCCGAACCCTCGTCGTGCGAAGACCCGGATCAGCCCCGGCGTGAGCGTGATGGTGACGACAAGAGCGATCCCCGCCGATAACAGGATCTGCCTCACTCGATTGCCCCTCCATGCCGCCGGTCCCACACCGGACCCGCCCGGCGATGCCGTGTGCCGATACTAGGGGAGCTCATCGGAAAACCGCGCCGAGAGTGATCTGGGTTACAGGCTCGTCTCGCTCGACCGGTAACGCAAACAAGTCAGGCCCCCTCGAAAGGGGGCCTGACTCGGTACGGTGGTGCGCGATACTGGGATTGAACCAGTGACCTCTTCCGTGTCAGGGAAGCGCTCTCCCGCTGAGCTAATCGCGCGAGGTGGAGACGGGAATCGAACCCGTGTGCACGGCTTTGCAGGCCGTTGCCTCACCACTCGGCCACTCCACCGTACAAAGGAGGATGGGGCTAGTGCCTTACCTACCTCTCGAGCGGATGACGAGATTCGAACTCGCGACCCTCACCTTGGCAAGGTGATGCGCTACCACTGCGCCACATCCGCATTTACTTCACACTTAGGGGAGCGGCTCGGCCTGGCGGCTTTGCTGCTCTCTGCGGTGCGATGAGAACATTAGCCGACGTTCGACGCAGACTACAAATCGCCTGGTAAACCGCCCTAAATATGAATTACACGCATGTCGCCCACGTCGACCCGGGTCTCCGCGCCGCCCAGTGACCCCTCGTCTCCACATCGTGAAACATAGATATGCGCATCTAGCCATGATATCGCCCGAGGGGTGAATGTGGGGACCATCGATCGCCCGCCCGCGCGCACACGCGCGCGAACGCGAGCGCCGGCCCGGCGAAGTTCCTTCGCCGAAACCCCGCTTCACAAGGCGATTTGGTGTCATCCCGGCCCCCCGTGCTAATGTTCCATCTCGTTCGAGCGGCTCCAAACCCGCCCGACACAGTGTTCGGTCCCATAGCTCAGCGGGAGAGCGTCCGCCTCACACGCGGAAGGTCGCTGGTTCGAAACCAGCTGGGACCACCTCAAAAGTGCAGGTCAGAGACTTTTCGGCGATGGCCTGCACTTTTCGTGCAACATACGTGCAATAGCGTTCGTCGCTAGGCTTCTGAGGCGGGGCCGAATCGGGTCGCCAAGGGCGTCAGAACGCCTTGTGAATGAGTGATTCCAGTCACAATGGGCTGTTGCCGCTGTCTGATGCGTCACTGCCTGACGCGTCAGTTGATCGGCCACATCGCCGCATCGATGTCTTCGATCGCGATCCGGATCTGACCGCGGAACCTGTAGGCAGCAAGCGTGCCGTCTGCGATCATCCTTCGAATGGTGTCAGTACTGACGTCGGCTCGTTCGGCCGCGAACTTGATGGAGACATAGCGGCTCGGATTGGTGGTTCGCTTGGTGCTACGCCGAGCCACGGCGCACCGACCCAACAAGCCAGCGGCCCGCGTTGTGTAGCACGCGGTATCCGCAGTCGTGGTCGCTGCTGAAGGTGACAGTCGAGGACCACGTTGAGCGAGGTGTGCTTGGTGGTTTCGACGACTGGGATCGGTGGCTCGTCGGGGGGCATGAAATATCGAGTTTGTACATCGGGCACCTAGTGGACTTGAGGCCCGATCGAGGCTCTTCTCTTCCAGGAAACCTGACATCAGGAGATTTCGCCAGCCAGGGGTAGTAATCCGGGCGCGTGCGTAGGTCACGGCCGAGGGGCCATAGAGCATCGGCACCGATGGAATGAAGGGCGTTCCGTTCCGCTCGACACGGATTCTGAAGCTTTGGGTGCTCGTCGCTGGCGGTGCGCGGCAATGGTTTTCGCTCGGCGGGCTTCAGGGGCAGGGTCTCTGTACTGCGTCGTCGTTGTACGGCGACGGTTTCGAAACGCTGACGACTTATCGGCAACTGTAGGGCTACGCTGAACGGTCGTTGACCGCGAGGAGGTCGAGACACGGCGATGGGGAGAGCGAAGTGGAACCGAGCAAGGGCGAAGTGGCTGCGCTGGTCGGCTTCGGAGGTCAGTTCGAGCTGGCAGCACGCATCGTTCTCGCAAAATTGGCCACTCTGGAGTGGATTCGAGTCGCCGACCCGAACGCCGGGATCGCAGACGACTTCCAGTTCCAGTCTGGGGGTCGCCGTCACGCGCTTCAGGTCAAATGGTCGCAGGTGCCAGGGGCCTTCACTTGGAGCGATCTCACCGCGGGGGAGAAATCCCAGCAGGGGCGACCTGCGAAGCCGGGACTGTTCACGCAGTTGGCGACGGCGTGGCAGAGGCTACGCACGACAACTGCGGGGCCCCTCACGATCTACCTGTGCAGCAACGATATTGCTTCGAATTCTCCTGCGAGCCGCAGTACTCCCCTGGGCATGGCCAGTGCGTCGGTGCCTCATACCCTGGCACGGTTTGTCATTCACGGCATCGCCCCCGTTCGGGAGGCAATATCCAACGGCTGCACGCTGTGGAGTGAACTGGTCGCTCTGCCTGCGGTCGTGGACTGGAATCCGGTCTGGGAGGCGTTGCGGGAGATGGCCCCGCTCACCGATGAGGAGTTTGTCGGATTCATCGGGGCATTGGAGCTGCGTTTCGGCGTACAGGCGGTTGATCCGCTACTTCTGCCCGACCAGGACGGTGTGGACGACGACGACGTCGAACACCTCAGGGTGACACTGTGGGACATCGTCCGCGAGCCTGAACGACCCGAGCAGCTCAGCCGTGATGAGCTGCTGAAACGACTGGGGTGGACCCACAGGCTCGCCTACCGGCATCCACACAGGTTTCCGATCCCGGCGGTCTATACCGCCAACAACGCCGCGCGAAGCGCCTTGGAACAGCGAATCACCGAGTTCGGCAGCGGGTACCTGGCGTTGATCGGCCCCGCAGGATCGGGCAAGTCGACTCTGCTGGCCAGCATGAAGCTGCCCGGCACAGTGGTCTACTACTACGCCTTCGTACCCGACTCCCCGAATCCACTCAGCAGTCGCGGCGAAGCCGAAAGTTATCTGCACGACGTTTCGCTGGCTCTGGAGACGAGCGGACTGGGGCGCCGTGGGATCGCCAATGACCTCCACAGCCGTAGAGCGGTGCTGCTCGATCAGTTGGACCAGGCAGGGCGGCGGTGGACGCAACAACGTGAACCGACGATCCTCATCATCGATGGACTCGATCACGTACCACGAGAGCAGAGCCCGACGCGATCCTTCATCGAGGAGTTGCCAACACCTGCCGCGCTACCCGACGGCGTTTTCGTTGTCCTGGGCACCCAAAGCGTGGCGATGCTGCGGCCTGAGATTCGCGCGGTCCTGGAGCAACCGGATCGCACGGTCGTCGTGCCGCCACTATCTGTTCAGGAGTCACGTCAACTCATCGAACTCAGCGGCGTCGGCTCCTGGTTGTATGACAACCAGATCGAGAAAGCAGTCGAAGCAGGCGAAGGCCATCCACTGGCCTTGACCTACCTGCTCCAGGACCTGGCCGCACTGCAAGAGCACGACCCAAACCTGCAGTCGCGCCGTGAGTCTGCATGGGTTCTGCTGCGCGGGGCTTCCGATTACGGCGGCGACATCCAAGCGCGCTACCGTGGATACTTCCTTAGTGTCGGGTCGAATCCGGAAGTTCGTGATCTGCTCGGAATGGTGGCGCGACTGCGCGTTCCTATCAATCCGGCGTGGTTGGCGACCTGGACGGACCCCGCTGTCGTCGCGACATTCACCGAGACTACCGCCGCATATTTTCGCCAGTCCGGCGACGATCTGCAATTCATCCACAACAGCTTCCGGCTGTTCCTGGCCGAGGAAACCGCCCGTGTCGGCCCTCTAGTCAGCCCAGATACTGATCGCTACTTCCACCAGCGCCTGGCCGAGGTCTGTGCCGATGCACGCGATGAGTGGCGCCTCTACGGTGAGGAGGAGATCGCACATCGATATCTGGCGCAACAACACGACCGTGTTCTGACGCTCGCGACTCCGGACGAACTCCTGCAATCCCTGGTGAATAACCTACGTCCGCTCGAAACGGTCCGCGATCACGCGATGTTAGGTATGCGCTCGGCCATCAGCATCGACGACGCGCCGACGCTGGTGTCGCTGCTGATCTTCCTCAACGAAATCTGGGTACGCGACTACGTCCTCGAGACTGCTGAGCTGGCGAAAACCATTCTCCTGAGTGACCGTCGGATCGCGCTTGACCACATCGTGCGGGCTAACACTCTGCGTGTCGAACCCGCCGAGGCGGTGCGGCTCGCTGTCGAATTCGCCACTGTGGGTGGCATCGATGCTGCACAGCAAATCGTTCGCGCCTGTGGCGGAATCGCAGGCCTGCTCGACACCGCGAGACGATCAGACACGGCGATCGCCGACTGGGCCAAGGTGACTTGGCTGCTGTCGGGAACCGACGCCGTTCTCGCCGAACTCGACCATCACCTGCCAGCAAAGCCCGCAACAGATAAAGCGGACACCACCGCTGATGTCTCAGATGATCGATTCTCCGATGACGGCGAAGAGGAAGACCGCGCATACGGCCGCAATGTCGTGCATATGGTGTGCTTGCACCGAGCGGTGGAAAGCCGTGACGAGCTGGAAATCGACCGTCTCATAGCCATGATCGACAGCGAAGCAGGACCGTCCTGGCGAGCGAGCGCTCGGCTGCGCAAAGCACAGGCGGCCTCGGATGACCAGATATCGGAGCGGGTGCTGCAGCTCGTCGGTGAGATCGCTGCCATCGATGTAGAGGACGCATCAGAGGGAGACGATGACGACGAAATTGTCACCGAGGAAGTCTCCCGCCATGCAGTAGGGCTGGGAATCCGTATTGCGTGTGCTGAACTCCTCGTCCGGCATGGATACTCCGACCGGTCCGAGCTCGACGCGCTGGTCCCGCCGGGGACGGTGCCGGCGGGACCAGCTCGAAGTTACACGCGGGAGGAGGGGTTGTCCGCTTACGATACGTGGATAGCTCTGTACCGACTGCGCCGGATGAAACGAGATCCCGCCCCGGAGCAGTCGGTGTCACCGATTGATGAGACCGATGACCCGTATCGGGAGCGCTTGCGGCAGGCACTGAAGGTGCTCGCCGATCTGGAAGGCCAGCAGCGCCTGGCAGAACTCGGACTCGATGTACCCCCCTCCGTCGCGGCGATGGCGCGTCCCATCATCCGACTCTGTGAGTTGTCTCCCGGCCACGACCAGAACTTCATGGCGCTGAGTGAATTGTCGAGTGTCTTTCGCGACTTGCAGGCTCGCGTTATCAAGGTCGCGGCTGAGTCCGGGGGATATGACGGGTTGATGCGGCTTCTCGCCGAATATGACGCTGCCTGGACTGATCGTGTCCGCCGTTCTTTTTGGTCACCCGAACAACGACAGGCGGTCATCACGGCTGCGTTGAACACCGACCCCGAGTCTCGACCATGGGCTGTGGAATGGCTGAGTGGACTCGACATCGAGATCGACGCACTTCACGATGAGCCGTACAGCCGGGCGACTCGATACCTTGGCCAGGCGCGGGCATGGGCAGCTGCGCAAGAGCACGATGCCGCGCTTCGGTGCGTCCAACAGGCTGTGCGAGCGTCGATTAGTCTCGGAGCAAGCGATCACGACCAGCAGCTCATCGAATGGGTCGACTGGCTCGCCGAGGCCACCACGTCAGGACTGCTGGAACCGATCGAGTTTGACTCGGCTGCCTGTCGGTATGCCGAACGCTTGGCGGCAGCGGCCACCGTTGCAGGGCTTCAGGCGTCCGACGCTGCCGAGCGACTCCTTGAGCTCACCTTCGCTCAACACCCGGCATTGGGTAGCGAGTTGGCTGAATGGCTGTGCAACGCTGGAGTTCTCAGTGAAGCGAAGATGATCGAGGTCATCACAGCGACCGCATGTCGACATCCCGAGATCCCGGTTGCCGATGCCGCCGCCGTAGCGGCTCGACTGCTATATCCGATCGCGACCGAACGACCTGCCCGCATCGAGGAGGCCGTGGAGTCGCGCGAGGATCTTGATGGATCGGCCATGCAGACACTGCGGGATGCTGCGGCTCTGTGCCCAATCCCGCTGCCAGTTCACGACCCAGACCCGGCCTCGTCGGAGGTGATCCCCTTGAGAACACCGCGTGTGGAATCGGACCAACCACAGATCAACTCGATCGGGTCACTTCTGACGCTGATGCGCACGGCCGATTCGATCACCGACACGGCACCGATGGGAGGCTGGGATGAGACCGTCCAGCGTCTGGCGTCGACAGGGACAGTGCCTCTGGCAACCGTGCGAGCTCTGATCGAGCACGCCACCCGTGTTGGTCTGCATGGGCCCGCATTGGGAACCCTGATCGCACTTGCAGCCCGATCAGGTGATGTAGGGGTTGCCGAACGCACCCTCACCGATGAGTTGAGCAGCACGGGCGGATGGGGATGGTTGCGCCACGCCGATGGAGGATCGCGACTGGCTTTGTTCGGCGCGGCTCTCGTCGACCGCTGTCCAGAACTTGTGCGTCTCGCACGGCACGATGTCGCCAACTCTCTGGCATCCGGCTCGCTGTCAGGGAATCTATCGCCTGAGGACATTCGACGCATCATCACAGTTGTCGCAGGGGCAGATCTCATAGCCGCAGCATGGCTACAGGTTGAGTCCCATCTCGACAGAATCATCACGCTGCCGATCGACAGGATAGAAAACCCGATCGACTTCACCACGGTCACAACAACTCACCCCGTGGTGGTGCTCGCGCGGTGGGTGACGCGATTCCTCGGCCATCCAATCCGTCCGGTCGACTTTGGCGCGCGCCGTGCGCTGCAGACTCTGCACCACCGGCACCGCGAATCAGTCCAGCCGGCCCTCGCCGAAGCGATCGACACCGGAGGATGGAGAGGGGAATCGGCTCTGTTGAGCCTGATAACGACCCGACCCGATGAGCATGTCAGCGAACTTTCGGTTGCGTTGACCGAGGCAGTGGGTAGAGCAGCGGTTGGTTCTGACGGTATCTGCCGTGACCTTGCAGCCAATATCGGCCACATCTATGGCATCCGGCTGCCTCGTCCGAGCGCCCAAGCATTGCCGACCGCCTACAACTTGGTACTGCCGACGCCTGCGGCTCGAACATTGCCCGAGTTGGATCATCGCGGCGTGCCCTACCTGGACCTACATGATCCGCGGCAGTTGGTCGCGCCCTTCGACCAAGCCCTGGAACTGCTAGCCCATTGGTCGTCGCTGCCTGTATCAGCTTTGCTCTACCGGGCAGCCCGTGTTGCCGCTTCCAGCAGCGACCGGTGGATCGCTGCTGGTCATCAGGGACAAGCTGAGCTGCTCAACGCCCGTCAACAGCGGCTCGGCTACCGGCCCTGGGCCTACATGGCCGGCCGCCGCGGTCTGGCAACCGTGCTCGCCGAACTCGCCGACGCCGGACTCCTGGACAACATCCCGTTCCCCAGGTCACATCACCTCGGCCTCATCGACGAACGTCTGGTCGGCATTGAGCCGGACTCTTGGCCCGACACGATGCCACTACCCTGGATAGCCGAAACATCACCCGTCCGTGACTTCCGACGATGGTGCGCAGAGACTGGCCAGGCCACGGAGCAATACATCGACGACTACCTCAACAGCGGCCATTACATTCTCGCCGAGCGTGGTAGCTGGCGGATTCTGGACCTGGGCCTGCCTGAGGAGGACCGCTCCCTCTACACCTTGCACGACTCATCGAGCTGGCCATTGCTTCGGCCCCGGGCACGCCCATGGGAACTGAACTTCGATGGCGCCCAGCGGTACCCCGAGTCCCCAGACCTCGAGTGGAGCTGGGAAGAACTGGTCGTGCACGGACACGAGCACTCCAGCGACGCGGTCGAGATGACATGGTTGGCCCTGCATCCTGCGGTAGGAGAACGACTGGGATGGCGACATGACACCCGGAAGTTGTTCACCTGGACCGGACACGATGGACGATGGCGCGCCCGATCACTTCTGTTCGCACAGGGCGATCTCACCCACACATCGCACAGAGACGTCGCTTCCACACACACCTGGCAGGTGCAACTCAGCGACGCCGGATACTCCGAACTGGTAGGGGTATGGCCAGTACTTCGTAGGGAACTACAGGTAGACAGGAGACTGCCACCCAATAGACGCGACGGCCGCCCTGATGAGCAACGCGGCACTTCTCGGGTGATTCTTGCTGACCGGTGAGCACCTGACACAACGGCGGCACGACCGTTACTCAGCGGCGTCGCGCCTGACCTACGGGATACCGGCGCATCCCCGGCTCAACCGATCAGATGGTGGGTGTTGGCAGCCGCTCCGGCAGCGCGTCGGCGGGTTCGATGGCGAGCAGCAGATTCGCAGATCCTGTTCAGTCCGACTCGAACCTCAGTCTGTGGGGGTCAGGGGTTCGAGTCCCCTTAGCTCCACAGTTGTCCAGGTCAGTGCGAGTTCCCGCTGCTCTTTGGCGACCTCGCTTGACCTGGCGGGGTTCGAAAACGTCGTCGCGATCAGGCAATGCTGACGAAGGACGGCGGGCGTCACAACCACGTTGCAGTCGAGGCTTTCCGGTTGAGAAGGCGGAGGACCGCAGTTTCCGCCTTGCCGTCGCAGAAATTCCGAGCCGAACCATGCCACTCGCTGACGCAGTCTGGCTTCGGCCGGTCACCGCTCGGTTGAGAACATCGGCGGCCACCCTGTGCGGGTGCCCGCGCGCCATATAGAAGCGTTGGGTCATCGCCGGGTCGGCATGGCCGAGGACGTCGGCGGTGACGCGGGCTGACAGCCCGGCGTCGTCGAGGATTGTGGCGACGGCGTGGCGGAAGCTGTGTGGGGTGACGGTGTCGGCGAGGCCGAGCGCTACCCGGACGCGCTGCCAACTGTGGCCGACGTTCTGCGGATCGCGCAGGGTCCACGAGGTAGACGGGAACACCAGGCCTGGTTCCTCGATTTCGGGATCGGGAGGCGATGTCAGTCGTCGGGCCGCCAAGGCCGCTTTGCGGCGTTCGAGGATTTCCATGGCGAACTCGGGCAGCGCGATCGTGCCGGTGTGGTTCTTCGGGTCGTCCGTCTTGGCGACACGGATGAGCCCTTTGCCTGGGATTCGGACCAGCTTCCCGGTCGGGCGCAGCGTCTGCGCGTTAACGTCGATATCGGTCCATACCAACCCGAGCATCTGGGATCGACGCAGCCCGGTAGCGGCGTACAGGGCCATCATGTCGGCGAGGTCGGTTCGTTCGCAGTACACGGCCACCGTCGGCGGGTCCGAGGTGACCGGGGTGCCGCGTTCGCGTTCGGCCTTCGATGGTGTGCGCGGGCACGGGGCCTGCGAGGTCCGCACGGCCGAGAGGATGAAGCGCAGTTCGTCGATGGTCAGGTTGGCTGCGCCGCCGGTATGGCCTTTGGGTTCGATGTTCTTCGGTGTTTGTGCTTCGCGGACCGGGTTGACCTGGAGTGGGCCCGTGCGGACGGCGTAGCGGAACATTCCGGAGAGCACAGTGCGCGCAGTTCGCATGTTCGAGGGGCCTCTGGTGTGGCCGACTTCGGTCAGGAATCCCTCGATGGCTGAGGTGGTGACTTCCATCAGTTGCCGGCCGCCGAACGCGGTCTCGAACAGTTTGGCCACGTGGTCGTAGCGGGTGATGGTGCTTGGTGCGCGGTCCTGGGTAACGAGGTATTCACGATAGCGTGCCCACAGTCGCGCGACCGTCGTCGTGGCGGACAACTCGCCGTCACCAAGATCGGCGGTGATGGTGATGGCAGCTGCCAGCACGGCGTCGAGGGCACGCTGACCGGTGCGGTCGGGGACGGGGTGGCCGCGGGAATCGAGTTTGAGTGTGGAGGTTCGTGTGACCTCGCGCCGTCTGCCCGAGGGATCTCGGACGCACACGCGTGCTTTCCAATGGCCCGGTGTCAGCTCGGTGAGCATGGGCTTGCCGGGAACCCCGATGGGCCGCGGTGGTCGCCCGCGCCTCATCGGGGCGCGCCGGACGGTAGCAGTCGAGGGAGGCAACCGTGGTGCCGAGCGCGTATCTGTCTCAACGGAATCACCTCTTTGGTTATTGCGCCGAGACCCTGCCCTCAGCCTTGGGGGCGATGACGCTCAGCGGGATCGGAGATGGGTATGGGTATCACCGCAGGTACTGGTTCCGACGGACGGCTCGGCGCGCTGATGTTGCTGGCTGGCGATGCCCTCGCGGACGACCGCAGATTTGTGCTTGGACGATTGATCGCGTTGACCCTTCCAGGAAACCGCAATTCATCGGGCTGCGCCACCATGTCTCGGCTGGCAAGAAGTCGCGGCTGTCATAGCGTCATCGCTGGCGTGGACCGGGGTGGCTGAACGGCTCGAACAGGCGATGGATGCTCTCGGCGAAGATTGTCTTTTTGCCGATGTCGGTGAAGAACTCTCGGAAGTCGTGATCCTCGTACAGAGAGTCCCTGAGCTGCTCGAATTGGTAGTCGTAGTCGCTCGGCGGCAGATCGTTGATGCTCGGCGACATCACCCCATTTTCAGTCGTGGTGTCCTCGGCGTATCGGAGGATCATCCACAAGGCGATTTGCTCGGCGTTGCAGCGCGGTTCTGGTGCCTCGCCGTGCTGAAGGTCGTCGACCAATGCGTCGACGCGCTCGATGAACTTGTCCCGAAACGGCTTACCGTGTCCTCGAAGCCTGGGTGGCAAGCATTCGTCGCCGAGTTCGTCGATCTCGTCCGAGAGGATGCAGCCTTCGGTGCGCAGTGCTTCGGCCGTCCGGGGCGTAATCGGACACGCGTGGAACGCCCAGTCGTAGTCCGGATGGTCGCTGTCGTAGTCGGCTGACTGGTCAACTCCACCGGTTGGGCCGACGGGAAACCGCATCACGCCGCAGATGGACGGCCGGAACAGCGCGTCGAGGTACCGGCCGTGGCCGGCATAGTCGCCGGTGGTGATCGCTTCGACGATTTTGTCCACTTGAGAGCGCACCGGCGCGGGGGCTGTCACGAGAGCCTCGTCCACGAACTGCGGGGCAAGCACCGTACCGGTCAAGAGTGCGTTGAGCGCATCAGCCAACCGGACTGCCTCCCAACGTGTTTCGCATGTAGCAATGGCAAGTAGGCGATCCCAGCTGCCTTGACTTTGGTGGATTGCGAAAATGCGGTGCTTCGACGGTGTCGACTGTGTCAGGAACAGTTTGTAGGGGGTGCGTAGATCGGGCATAGCGGATAATCCTGTCGATTCGGCGCGGCAGCCGAACGACTCGGGCCCAATTGTTTAGGCCAGTTGTCGGCGCTGCATGCCTTGAAGGTGGATCCGCACTGGTTACCGCGGTTCGTCCGCCGGTCCCGTAGTGGGTGATTCCACGGTAGCACGGGACTTTTCACGCGTCCGAGTGTTTTGAAGAGGGCCAGGAGTGCGTGGCAGGGACCTGGCGACCTCGCGATTGTGGGCGCCGTGCCGGGTCGGGTCGATGTAGCGGGTATTGATGAGAGCGGTGGCCAGGAATACTTGCGTGCCAGCGCGAAGGATCTGCTGGTTAGGGTTGGTCCGCGGAATCCCCGCTGTCGCTGCTGGCCAGCTTCGCGATGTTGTCAGCCAAGGCTTGTGCGCGTCCAGCGCCGACTTTCTGGTAGCGCATCGCGGCGGCGGGGGTCTTGTGCCGCAGGCGTTCCATGATTTCGGCGAGCGTACCGCCCGCTTGCGCGGCGACGGTTCCTCCGGTGTGTCGTTGCTCGCCGGGTCGGAAGTCGGGGCGTCCGATCTTGACGCACGCCGCGTTGAAGATTCGGCGGTAGACCCATTCGCGCATGGTGTCGCCGGTCTCCGGGTCGGGGAATAGCAGTGAGTTCGTCGGGGAATCGACGTACCGGTCGAGATGGGTGCGGACCGCCGCTCGGATATGGCTGGGGATGACCACCGGGCCCGTCGAGCCAGATTTAGGGCGGCCGATCTCGATCTTTCCCTCGCGGTAGGTAGCGGCGAACGAGACGGTCATGACCGAGCAGTCGGAGTTGAAGTCGCGTCGACGCAACTCGAAGGTTTCGGATGGGCGAAGCCCACACCAACCGGCGAGCAGCACTGAAACGGACAGTGTTTCGGGCATGGCGGACGCGAGGTTGCCGATCTCGGCAGGGCTCAGAACGGTGGGATCGTGTGCCGGCTGGACCGCTGTCGCGCCCTTGATGCGACACGGGTTCTTGACGATGAGTTCGTCTTCGACGGCGACGTTGAGCACCATCCGTAGGACCTCGTAGGCCCGTGCCCTCTGCGTCGGGACTTCGGTGTGAACTTGGTCGGGATTGGACTTTCGTCCCCGTTTGCGGACACGGGAGACGTTGCTGTACCAGTCCCGGACCATCGCCAAGGTGATGTCTTGCACCGGTGTCGATTCGAAGGTGGGGTTGATGTGCAGGCGAAGCAGCGACTTGTAGGACTCCATGGTGCGTCGGGAGAGGGGTTGGCCTCTCCGGGAGACTCGCGTGGCAATGATGCGTGCGGCGTAGGCGCCGAAGAGGACCGGAGGCGCTGGCTCTGAGACGGCGATCGGCAGGTTTCGGAGTGCGGGAGGCTCCCATGTTTCGAGATCTATCAGAGTGCGTTCGGCTGAAAGCCAGCCTTCCGCGCGTGTTTTGGTGTCGAAGGTTTGGGCCGCTTTGTGCAGGCCGGTGTCCGGGCCGATATAGCTCGCGAGCCAACGGCCGGAAGGCAGTTCGCGGATTCTGCCGAAACCGCGACGGGTTGTCGCACGCGAGCGGGACTTCTTCGGTGGCACTGGACCTCCTCGTGGTCGAAGATGCGCGGGATAGATGGGCTTGGAGTTCGTGCTCGCGAGTGAGAGCTGGGTCGTCGAAAACGTGGGAGCGGCGACGCTTCTCGACGCTGGCAAAGATCAGCGACCGCGTCGGAAGCTCGTGCGGATGATGTGGCACCGTTGTGCGTCGATCTGGCCGTGGCTGGCGATCGTGCGCGAAGGGTCGGGCGACGGTGTCGTTCTCAAGGCCGACGTCTACCGCCCTGTCTGTCGCATCGGTCGGTGAGCGCAGTAGAAAGCCGACCCCCTGACTAGGAGGTCGGCTTGGAGCGCGGCGACGGGATGTGGGTGTGGTCGGGCAAGACTCGCGGCTCGCTGTGGGTGGCCCGCGTCAGGCATAGGTCGGCTCCATCGTGCGGACCTGGCGCTTCTCGGCTACAGCGGATGGTCTCTACACGCTGGGGATACCGAGCCGATCGTCGGGGTGTCAGCGTTGACTTATGTTGTCCAGCCAAAGAACTCGGTGCGATGACTGTCGTCGGGGTCGTCGACGACGCGATCCGCATCGGCCACGATTCACACGACAGGAACACCTGGACCAGCGTCTGGCGGCGAAGCGCGAGCTGACGAGCGATCCAACGGGCCACCGCACTGAGAGTTGTTGCCTCATCAGGACGAACGTGTCGGCCGGTACGGGTGAATGGATCTGAGTATGAAGGCATGAACTCACCTGGGGTCACGTCCCCTGGTCAACAGCTCTTCCTGGCCCAGTGTAAGGGCAGCGCCGTCCGCCGTCGAGCCGGGCACTGATCCAGCGGTTCCGCTCCGTTGGGGACGTAGTGGTCGTTGCGCACTTTCGCTGCAGATTTCCCGGCGATGCCCTCGGTGCTCGCAGCGATCGCGGTTCCGAGGTTCGCTGGTTCTCATTCGAGGAACGTGAGAAGATCGTACGGGATCTCGGTTCGAGTCGATCAATTCTGGAACGAGTGAGCCGTCGCGTGCGGTGCTCCGGCCGTGAAATCGAATTCGCGTCGTTGCTTCCTTTTCTGATGCTGTCAGGGCACCTCTGATCTTGATGCGGAGTTCTACCGGCCTGGAGTCGCGTCGGGTTCGAGTGGTACCGGATCGCACGATCGCGTCGTGGGCGGGTTGGACGGCGGTGGCTCCTTTGAGTTGGCAGGGGTTGTTGGTGATGTGGCCGTCCTCGACCGCGACGTTGAGGACCATGCGAAGGACCTCGTAGGCGCGGGCTCGTGTAGTGGGCACTGCGTCGTCGGCGTCGATCGTCGTGGATTTGGCTCCTCGTGGGCGAACGCGTGTGACGGTGCTATACCAGTCGCGGACCATCTTGAGGGTGATGTCGGTGACAGGTGTCGTTTGGAATGTCGGGTTGATGTGATCGCGGAGCAGGTAGTTGTAGTAGTCGATGGTTCGCCTCGCGAGGGGTCGCCCACGTCGGGACACTCGGGTTGCGAGGACTCGTGCAGCGTATTGCCCGAACAAGATCGGAGGCGGTGAAGGCTCGGTCGAGGTGCGGCTGTCTGGGGGGGGGGAGTCCAGATGCCGCGTTCTATGAGTTCGTGTTCGGAGGCGACCTAGCCTTCCGCACGTATTCGGGTGGCGAATTTTGTCGGGGCTTTGTGGATGGCTTTGTCGGTGCCGGTGTAGTTGGCTTGCCATCGCCCGGAGGGAAGCTTGCGGATCCCGCCGAACGTGAGGTTCCCCCGCTGAGCCGGAGAGCAAATTACCTGGTTCCGGCTGGAACCCGGCCATGGTAGCTGGCTTCGTACTCGTCGGGTGACCGCCAGCCGAGCTTCTTCTGGATCCGCTGGGTGTTGTACCAGCCATCGATGTAGGCGAACAAGGCGTTCTCGGCGTCTTCCCGTGTCCGCCAACTGTTTCGATACACCAACTCGGTCTTCGGGGTGGAGAAGAAATTCTCCATGAGAGCGTTGTCGTAGCTGTCGCCGACTGAACCCATTGATTGAGCGATCCCGTTGTCGGCCAACCGGTTAGCGAACCGGATCGCTGTGTAGGTCGACCCGCGATCGGAGTGGTGAACCAGCTGCCCATCGCGCACGTCTCGCGTCCAGACCGCGTACTCCAACGCGCCGAGGACCAGCTCGGTGTCACAACGGTCCGAGCACTTCCAGCCCACGGTTCGGTTCGAGAACGCGTCCCGGACCGCGGCCAGCCAGAACACACCCTCACCGCAGACGATGCGGGTGGCATCGGCGACCCACAACCGGTCCGGCTCGCCGGCAGTGAAGTCACGATTGACCAGGTCTGGGGCTGGGGTGGCACGCCGATCCTGTCGGGTCGAACCCAGCCGCCACTTCTTCCGCAGGAACGTGCCCTGCAAACCCGCACCCCGCATCAACCGCTCGACGCGTTTGCGGCCGACAGAGAACCCGCGCCGGGCCAGCATCGCGTGAACCCGCGGCGACCCGTAAGACCCGCCGGAGCTGGTATGGATATCGTCGATCTCAGCCAGCAGCTCTTGGTCGGCCAGCTTCCGCCGTGACGGCGCCTTCGCCTGCCGCAACCAGCCGTAATACGTCGAAGACGCGATCCCCAGAACCCGTAATACGAGCTCGACCGGGTGCTGCGGATATTCATTGACGAACCGCACGATCACCGCCGGGTCTGGCTGAGCTCCGAGGCGAAATATGCACTCGCATCGCGTAATACATCGTTGACCCGCTCCAGCTCGGCGACTCGTTTACGGAGTTGCTTGTTCTCCTCGGCCATGTCGGTCGTCGGGCGGTCGTGGCGGTGGCCGGCATCGGCTTCGGCTTGGCGGATCCAGTTCCGCAATGCCTCGTGATGCACCCCGAGTTGCTCGGCGAGCTTCCGGATCGTCGGCTTGGGATCGGACTCTCGATACAACCGCAAGGCTCGAGCCCTCAACTCGTCCGGATATTTCTTCGGTGCTGCCACTGATCGACTCCTTCCGGTCCTATCGGACCACGGGTTGCAGCTCTCCGTGAAAGCGGGGGAACCTCACCCAGCAGCTCACCCGCTGACCGGGCCATGTCGTGTGCCTGCCGGTCGCTGATCAGCGACCGGACCGCAGTCCGAAACGCTTCAGGCCGGGCCGCAGGCTCGGCGGCCAATTGAGGCTATTCTCATGTCATGGTTTCGATCATTCGACTCGATGATGCTGAAACACGAAAGTGGGCATGGAGTCTCATCGATGAAGGCCGTCGAAAGATAGCAATTGAGCTGTTGGGTGCCGACCGGGCGCTTGTCGAACTACCGGCAGCGCTGACCGTCTTCGTCGCCGAGCTGGCGAGTCTGTATCAGACCTCGTTCGCGAGCTGGTCGCTCCGGACTGTCGAGCCGTCCGGGCTAGTAGTGATCGCTGTCGGTCAGACGAAGTCGGGCAGAAGGGTGAGTCAGGTCGACTGGCGGCACACGGTTAGTCCTGTTGCCGTACTGCGTAATCCGATATGGCTGGACGAACTTCTCGCCGACTCAAAGTATGTGAGTCTTCGGCAGGAGTTGGTATCGGGAGAGCGAATTGTTCGCCTCAGGAGTTGGGATAGTGCTGGCTTTGTGTCCGCCTTGCTGGCTGCTTGCGATGAGACGGATCGGGTCAGCGCCAAGGCTGTCGTCCAGGCGGCTGTGCAGGAGTCGGATTCTAGTCACGTCTCCAATATTCTGGCGCAAGAGCGCGATGCAACGATATCGGCAATGAAGATATCGGGAGTGGTCGACAGCTTGGCGAATCTGCAGAACGTTCCAGTCGACAGCGGAGATCCCACACCGTTTCTGGGGCGGGTTGAATCGGCGGGCTCGGGTGGCCGTGAACGTGGGGTGCCGCTGATCCGGCAACATGAGGACTCGATCATTGGACTGGATGCGCGGAACGTGCTCGATTGGGTTGGGCGTGAAACCGAGCACGCGGCGGCGATGGTTTTCAGTAATCGCGATGGGCGTCAACTCACCGTGATCAACGCGAACCGGCTGGGGATCGAACAGGCTGTCGGTGCCGACCTCGTGTACTATAGCCCTTCTTATCGAGCGTATGTCCTTGTGCAGTACAAGATGATGTCTGCTGGGCAAGGGAGTCGAATCGATCCTTCTAACTGGAGATTTCGTCCGGATAAGCAATTCCGAGACCAGTTGGTCAGGATGCGGAACGTTGAAAGCAGTCAGCGTCAGGGTGATGACTGTGAATCGGCGCATGATAGCTATCGCCTCGGACAGTCATTGACCTATTTTAAGTTCTGTCGGCACGACACCGGGCTGGACGCGAAAACTCAACTCATGAAGGGTTCTTATGTATCGACAGAATTCGTCGACGTTCTGTTGGCATCCACTCAAGGGCCTCGCGGTGGACAAGTAGTCGATGGCGGAATCCTCCGAGATCGCGGCTTAGACAACGCCGCGTTTATTTCTCTCGTGCGCACATCTTTGATCGGATCCAGCGGGGCGACCTCGGACGAGCTGCAGCGTGTTGTAGCAGCCTCGCTGGCGGGAGATCGGAGTGTGGTATTTGCTATGCCGCATCAAGATTCGACGTCGTGAAGCGACCAAGCAATCATCGTCGAAGTGTGACAAAGGCGCTAAACAACGGTATCTGCCTGCGGCCGATGGTGTGAGTCCATCATTGTTGGCACTGAACCAGACTACTGCACGATCAGGTGACAGCGGGGCCTGTCCCACTCTTCGGGTTTCCACTTCGGGTGGCTAACTGACAGCCTGCACGAAAGGCTGAACACCGTGACTATCCTACGGAGTTCCGTGCCTGCGCGATCGCACTGGTCCGTGCAGGCAAGCAAGCCAAGCGGACCGCCGTGTCGGTGCCAGAGATGGCACCGGACGCTCCGAAAGTGGTGTGGGCGTTGCACTTCCAGTTTGATTTCACCGTCGACGGGCGGGCGGTGAAGATCGCGTCGATGATCGACGAACACACCCGCGAATCGTTGCTGCACGTGGTGGAACGCTCGATCATCGCCGATCGGCGCCGAGCTGGAGAAGGCGTTCGCCACGGCGGGCGGGCCACCGAAGGTGCTGCGGATGGACAACGGGCCGAGTTCATTTGTATCGCACTGCAAAGGTTCTGCACCGACAAGGTCGGTCTCGTCTACATCCCGCCCGGCACTCCCTGGAACAACGGGTTCGTCGAACCGTTCAACCGTAGGTTGCGGACGGAGTGTTTGAACCGCAACCACTGGACCAGCTTGCTGGAGGCCCGAGTGGTGATCGGCGATTTCGAGGCTGACCACCACCGGCGGCATAGAAATTCGGCACTGGGCTACCTGACGCCGGCCGAGTGCGCTGCGGCCTGCACCTGCACCCACCACCCGGTGGCCCGCGGGACCAACTGAACACGAAATGACATCACCTGGCTCTACTCCTGGGTGGTCTCGTCATCGGGGACTGCTCACCAGGGAGTACGCAGAAGTCGCTAGAGGCGCCGTCGCGGAGGGTCGGGTAGCCTGCGCGGAATGCAGGACAGTCTCACGCCGTCTCCAGCTCAGTCGCGCCGCGACCTCGTCATGTCACTGGGGCTGGGTCTCGTCGTTTTCGGTGCGCAGGCTCGGGGCCTCACCGTCGACGGGCGTCTCACGGGCGACCAAGTTCGTCGGCTCCTACCAGCTGGACTAGTTGGAGCGATTGGTGGCGAACTCGTTGCGAGTGTCATGCATCTCGCGCAGGGGCGATGGGCTTACGCCAGCGCTGCGCTTGTTCGCCAGCTGGTCGAGATCGAGTACCTCGCTTGGGCGGTAACAAACGATCCAGACGATGCGTGGGAGTGGTTCAAGTCGGACAGACGAACCCGCCTACAGCGCTGGCAGCCGGGCAAGATCCGCGAGCGTTCGGATGGGCGATTTCCGAACAAGGACTATCACGATCACTGTGAAATTGGCGGCCATCCCGTTCCGGAACCCGCGATGAACGTCCTGGATCATCGCGACGAATGGGTTGAGGTCACCCTGTATGAAACTGTTCTGCACGGGGTAGCTACCTGGCACTACTTGCTGTGTGCACTTGAGGGAATCGATCCGATCTCAGAAGTGGAGCGCCACCATCGGCTTATCGACCGAGCGTACGAGGCTTGGCGAAGAACGGAAACCATGGATAGCGGACTGCGAAGCAAAACAGCAATCAGTGACGTGAATCCGCGTTAACCCGGATCTTTCGTGGGGTTGATGGCCCGGCCTGATCGGTTTCGGATTGGTTGTTTCCCTGATCGGGGCGGCGTCAGCCACCCAGATCAGCGGGGATGGCTGCCGGGTCCACGGCCCCGGTTGAGGTTCCTTCCATGTCGTTGGGGTGGGTTTGTGCTGCTCAGGTGGTGTTGAGGCGGGCTAGTGCGGTGGTGAGCAACTCGGTCCAGGGGTGGTGGCTGGGCAAACGGAGGTGGGTGCGTTTGGGGTCGCGGGCCAGGCGGGCGGCGATGGTGAACAGTCGCAGTCGCAGTCGTTTGGGTTCCCAGCGTCGGGCGGGTGTCCGGCCAGCGCGATCATCTGGGTCAAGCCAGCAACGGATGATGCCCGAACCCCTTCTTGAACGTCGGGCGGCCTTCCCCTCGTCCGAATGCGCGCTGACCAGGGTCGCGTCGATATCGATCACCAGCGGATCTTCGACGGTTAGGCCGCGATCCGGTCCGTCCGTGCCCGCCCGTTTCCATACCGCCGATCGCGCTGCCGCGCGTGCGGTCCTGATGGCCTTCAATGCTTTTCGTGGATCGGCGGCCAACGTGGCGGTCAACCGGGAGGCAGTCGGGTCCGAGGCGACGGGCCCGAACACTGCGGGCTCGACACGAAGCAACGCGAGATCGGCCAGACAGTCCCCGCCGATCGCCGCGGCCACCGCCAAGTCCATCACGATCTTGCCCGGATCATGAACCGCCAACGGCTTGCGCCAAGGCCGCAACGCTGTCGATAACGCCGTGACCAGCCCCGATGCCTCAGCTGTCCTCAACAGCACGGCCGCCCCGGCATGGGAAACGATTCTTGAACCGGACCCGCCGGTGAGCGACCTCGGGTACGGCGACGTAGACTTCAACACCAGAAAGGTGCCCTCCGCGACTCGATGATTCAGACTTCAGCAATCCGAATTATCGCCGCTCAGAGCACCTTTCGCTATCTCAAGCCACCCGGCCATCACCAGCCGGATGAAATCTCCGGGCTAGGGGCACGCCCGGTGCACGACCAAACGGGGATTATCGAGGGAAATGCCCTCGCCTGTGCGCGACGTGAGCGATACATGCCAAACGGACTGATTGCCGCTGGGGGTGACCATGCCAGTCGCCGATCTGTCGAATCCGCTCGGATGAGAAGTAGACGGACGTGCCGACGGAGCGCGGCAGGGCTCTGGAGTTGGCCATTGCGGGCGATCGAGTAGGCGGCGTGCCCGCGGCCAACGATGTCGACGACACCGTCAGACACCGGCTGAATATCGATGCTGATGCCCGGCGACCTGCGCAATGAGCCGAATCATTCGCCACCTGTTCCGAGCAGATCTGTGATAGCCCGCCTGAGGCCGGTGAAGTCGCTGTCCGATGTGCGGAGTAGACCTCGATCGCTCCGGCCATCACGTGAACAAGACGCCGGACGAGCAGCCGAACGGTTGGGAATGTCAAGTTGGACCGTCAGGCCCCAACTCGGTGCCGCGTGAGGTGACCCATGACCACCTGGTTCGCCTGCCAGCCATCCGGGAACTTCGCTGGCACCGAGAGATGGATCGGCTCGGTCGACGGGTGGCTGTCCAACAGATCGACGATGCCCGCTCGGCCGACCACGATGCAGGCCTGACGATGCCGGGAGGTGAGAACACAGAGCCGGCCGGACTCGAGGTGGAAGGAGGTCGCGTCACGCCGACCGGACAGCGGATGCACGACGACCATGACTTCGTACTCGCGTCCCTGAAGGCGGTTAGCGTTGTCGACGGTGATGCTTCGGGCTTCCGGGTTGCGTGATCGGCGGAGCGCGGCGCGGACGAGGTCGGCCTGATCGCGGTGTGCGACACCGATCGCGATGTCGCCGGCCCGGAGTTCACGGCCTTCAGGCGCGTGCTCGCAATGACCGGTGGTGCCGCGATCGAGCAATCTCGTGGCGAGATCTGCCGCCGATCGGATGGTCTCACCGTCGGTTCGCGGGACATGACGACGGGGGAGTTCGTGGAACGCCCACCCAGTCGCCGCAGCCATCTCAAGAGTTTCGTCGAGTGCGGTGGCACCGAGACTCCGGGCCCGGAACCGCAGAGACCGTGCGCCTTCTTCTGTGCCGGAGGTGAATTCGGTCAGCGGATAGAACGCCTCCTGAACAACGGGCGAAGCCGACGCCGGGAGGCGCCAAGACACGGGCAGCGAGTGTACCGGAGTGTGCGGATTGTGTTGCAGCATGACCCCTACGCCGTTCTTGGTCGGGTCGTGCGGCAGGCCGGTCCACCGTTCTGATTCGGTGATGGTGAAGGGGTCGAGCTGGCCAGGGTCCCCGACAAAGAGCCCGCGGTCGAACCGTCCGACGATCTGGAGAAGTTTGTCCGAGCGCATCTGGTACGCCTCGTCCAGAATTGCCCAACCGAACGAATCGCCGTCGACCACCGCCCATTTCGCGGAGGTGCCGACGACGATGCGAAATGCGGAAAGGTCCTTCAGGGTCAGTTTGCTGGTGCAGATGTCAGAGACTTCGGATGTGGGCTGATATTCGCTGCCACTGAGCCGACCGAGCGGAATTCCCGGGTGTGCTTGAGTCAGACGCCGGATGAGGTCGTCGACCTGATTGTTGGTCTGGGCGACGATCATCACGCGCTCGCCGCCAGCTACGAGCTCACCCGCGGCGCGGACGACGAGTGTGCTTTTGCCGGCTCCGGGCGGAGAATCGACCACGACAGCCCGGTGGTCGGAGCCCGCCATGTCGGTCATGACCTGTTTGATCACCGCTTCGGCCCGGGGGGCTGGACCGTCGATCGGGTTGTCAGTCGGCATTGCCCCACTCCTCCGTGCTCGCGGTGGTCGAATTCGAGATGTCCGGATCGGGTGTGGTGCTGATGTGGGTCCACAGCGGTTCGTCGGCGCCAGGGAATCGCGGTTTGGTCCGCCAGCCCGGATCCGGCAGGTAGGCGAGAGTCTGCCCGACCTCGGGGATCGCTCCCGGGGTCGGTTTCGTAGGTGTACCCATCCCGCCGGTGACCTCGATTGTGACGAGGCTGGAGTCCAGATCGTGCTCTGTTGCAATGATCCTCGATTTGTGGCTGGTCGGCATGGAGGGGCTGATCAGGGTGGTCCCTTCAGCCAGACGAGTGGGATCGAGGGTCCGCAGGACGAAGCGAGGCCGCAGAATCAGCTGGTTCTTGTCGCTGATGACCACACGGTCGGCTTCCACGGCTTCGACCTTGCCGGCGAACGCTTCGCCGTCGCTTCGCCGGTCGGCGAGTACGAAGGGATCGTCGAAGGCCTTGTCGGCGTTGAATTGTTCGATGGCCCGCTCAAGGCGGCTCAGTCGCCTCGCGGCGCCGACCGCGTTGTCCCGCGCGCGTTGAGGCAGTGCGGTGCCGGTGTCCTGGTAGTCGGAAAAGGCGGTGAATTGCGCGCAGTCGGCTTCGAAGCGTTTCGTCGCTCGGGGGGCCTCCGGGACAGCGCTCAATAGCGCTATCGCGTCCCACATCATTCGCCACGTCGGTTTGATCTGCTCGCCGATCAAGTCGTGCAGCTCCTGCCGCGCGAGGTCGATGGCTTCGGCGACCCCGGAACGGCGGGCGGTGTCGAAGTCTCGGATCGCTGGCTGCAGTTGCCGGTTGTCGAATTCCGGGGATGTCGACGGTCCAGCGGGCGGACAGATGATCGGATTCTCAGCGTCGAGCAGTGCCTGCTCGACGCTGACGTTCCGGGGCGGGTCGATCCACGCCATGACCGACGCCAGGTTCTGGTCCTCGAGGGTGCTCTGACCGGTGGCCCAGTGTTCGGTGAGGAGATCGGTGACGGCCAGCAGCATCGAAGTCCCGGCCTGCTCCGCGCTGTCGGCCAGCTCCGTCAACCACCTTCCCAGCTCCGGTACAACCGCGGGCACTGGATAGTCGCCGGTCGTCTTGCGGAATCGGCAGGTGCGGCCCAGATCCTTCAATGTCTGGATCCCGCCGCGGTTGGGCACCAGAATCTGTGGCGCGGAGACGAACTGTGACCTCGACTCTTTGTTCTTGGTGCGAATTTCGCGGCGGTTCGTTCGAAATTCGTTGATGTACTTCATCATGATGTCGCCGAATTCGGCTGCGAAGCGGAAACGCTGGTCGGGATTGCGCGGCTGCCCGACGATGATCAGCCGCCCCGAACGCTTCGCGGATCCGACCATCATCGCAAGCGGTGATCCGGCCTCGCCCGCCATGACCAGCGGGATGACTACCAGCGGCTTCGGTGACAGTCGCCGGTGCCGGTACTGCGTGACCGGCACCGCCTGCGTCGATTCCATCGCTTCGATGCGCGCCAGCGCCGAGACCCGACTCATTGTGCGCCCCCTGCCGATGTACTACGGGGGCTGGTCAATTCGGCCCGCAGCCAAGCCGCATGCCGAAGAGCCGCTGCGATTTCCACCTGCTCCTGGCTCGGCTCGAGCCGTTTGTGAGCGAGCCCCAGTGCCATGCTCGTGGTGTCGATTCCACCCAGCGGCTCCGTGACTACCGGACCCAGGACATCGAGACTTCTACATGCCCGTGCTCGCGATCGACAGAAGAAGGCCATTTCGCAATGGTTGAGGCAGTCCGGCCGGTACGCTGCCGGCACGAGCTCAAGCGCCTTCAGCAGCTCCGACTGTGGGCGCCGTGGCCTTCCGCGTTCGTCCTTGTCGAGATCGAAGGTGATCCCGTCGGGCAGCAGGTCGAGCTGGCTGCTGACTCGTTCGATGCGCTCCAGCTGCCGGGCGAGGTTCTTTACCTGATTCTGGGCGTCGACGAATGCTCCGGTCGGACGGTTGGTGAAGTTCTTCGGCCCAACGAGAATGATCCGGTCGGACACGATCTCGGGGTGGACGCCGTGGGCGGCCAGCATCGAGCGCAGCGCGAGGATGTAGGCGCAGGCCTGCGTCGTGGCGGACTTCACCAGTGCGGGATCGGCCTGGCCGTCGACTACCGGGAAGCTCTTGATCTCCACGACGTGGAGTTTGTCGCCGAACTTGAAGGCGACCAGGTCGGGCTCCAGGAAGACGGGCTGACCACCGACCTCCAACCGCAGCAGGGGATGGTCGTAGAGCAGACCGTCGCCTTCGCCGTTCACTGCCGCGACCAGCTTTCGCGCGGTTTCGCGATGACGGACCGAGGGACTGCTCACTCCGCTGACCTCGTCCAGGTCGTGATATCCGACCTGCGAAATCGGGAGGTCGAGCACCTCGCGGAGGACACGGAGTAACTCGGCGCATCCGTCGGCTTTCACCATCTTCTCGAAGGTGTTGCCACGGGTGATGGCGAAGATGGACTGTCCGAACTGAGTTCGATAACCGGCGTGTTCCGCGATGTCCTGCTTGTTGGAGCCCGATGCGTCCAGGACAGATCGCAATGTACAGCGCGGATTGTTCTCGAGCGCGGCCAGCGACCGGGCGTTGAAGTTCAGACGGGTTGCTGACCCACGCAACGCATCCAAACGATTGTCGGGAGCTACCTTCACGGCAGTGTGATTCCTCAGTGAGAAGGGGCAGGAGGGTCTGGCGAATTCAGTGTCAGGATTCGGCTTGCTTGAGCCGGATCTGTTGCAGCTGGGATCCGAACAATTGCTGCTCGTCGTTCAGTTGCCGGCGCGCACGTCGCGCCGATGTTCTTCTGGTTGTGTGGTCGGTATCGGAGTGAACCTCCAGTTCGGCCAGCGCCGCGTCGATGACTCGGTCCACGTCGTTGACGACCAAGCTTGCTTCCACCGGCATCGCGTCGGGGACGTTGGTGGCGAATCGCCACAGTAGCCGCATTGCGGCCGAGGCTGGTTCGGAACCGGCGTCTCGCATCCCGCGAATGGCTTCGGCGATCCGAATCGCACCGGTCAGGAAGTTCACACGTGGCGAGAGCGGACCGACGATGCGTTGTTCGAGTGACCATGTGCTGATCGTGAGCAATGCCCTGGCCGGCGCCAGGTGGTCGTGGTTGAGCGCGGGGCATATGTAGTACGGACGGGCGCCCGGCGCCGAGCGATAAGACCGCTCCTCGTCGCGGCGGAGGCTCGACAGCTTGGCGGCCGTCAAGTCACCCGGGAAGAATGCGTCGTGCACATCGATGATCAACTTCGGCGCGGCGGGCGTCTGGAGCAGGACTAGCGCCCGCTGAACGTGCTCGCGCGCAGGCAGCGTCATCGATGTGGGCTCGGTGGCGGTCGGCAGGCCCGGCGGCACGGCCTCCGGGTCTGGTTCGTCTGTCTCGAGCAGTGCGTCCCAAGCACGTTCCGTCCGACGAAGCTGCGCCCGGAGTTCGCTGACCCGCTCCGAGTCCCCGGCGGCCGAGGCGTCGCGGATCGCACGCCGGAGCTCGGCGATGCTCTTGTCCAACTCGTCCAGGGGATTGCTCATGCCGTCAGACTACCAGAGTTCCAGAGTTATTCCTGAAAACATCCCGTGTGTGGTGTAGTGTCGATCTCGTTCGATTCCACTCGACCGCGGCGGAGCCTCAGGGCCCGCCCGCTACCTTCACCGGAGAACCCCGTGACTGCACGCGTGTTCCATACCTCCGATTGGCATCTGGGGCGTCAGATCGGACGCCATCGGCGTGACGCAGAGTTCGATGCCGTAGTGAATGAGATCGTTGACATCTCAGCTGATTTCGCTCCCGACGTGATCGTGCACAGTGGAGACCTGTTCGACCATCGACCCGGTCTGGACGACTTCACCCGTGCCGCCGTCGCGCTTCGGCGTCTCGGCGAGATCGCGCCGGTCGTGGTCGTCGCTGGCAACCATGACAACCGGAATGTGTTGTCGTTCTTGGATTTCATGATCAGGGACGTGGGTACTCGCCCAATCGCGGAATCCCGAGTGCGATTCGCGACCGACGCCCGCCCTGGGGGGTTGTCGATCACCGAATTCCCGGCACGGGGAGGATTGACGGTTCGTGTGGGCGCGCTGCCGTACCTGCACGCGAACCGGTTCGCCTATGACTTCACCGACCCGGCGATGGCCACGGCCACCTATGCCGAACGGATGCGGGCCGTGCAGGCCGACGTCTATCGAAGCCTCGCCCGTGACCGAGGGCCGCGCGACGTCCTGGTCTACGCCGCGCACCTGTTCGTCGAAGGCGCCACGCCGTCGCATTCCGAGCGGCAGATCTCCATCGAATCGGAATTCGCTTCCAGCGCAATCAGTTTGCCGGAGGTCGACTACGGGGCGCTAGGGCACATCCACAAGCCACAGGCGATCGGCGGTGTCGGCTTCACTGCTCGCTACGCCGGCAGCCCGCTGCAGATGGACTTCGGGGAGACCCGGGACACCAAGAGCGTTGTTCTCGCCGAGATCGAGCCCGGCCGGGAACCTCGAATCCAGGTCGAGCCACTGGAATCCGGGCGCCGCCTGGTGAAGCTCGTCGGTACTCTGGACCAGATCAGGGCGGATGCGAGCCGCGTCGGCAATGCGTGGGTGAAAGTCGCTGTGCATCTGGACAGTCCGGTGTACGGGCTATCGGAGACCCTGGCCGCGATGATGCCCGAGGCGACAATCGTGGACATCGACCACCGGCGGCCGGGGAACGAAAATCAGTCTCTGGACAAGATCGTGAGCGCGGACGAACTTCCGAGTGTCGAGGAGATCCTGCGCGAGTATCTCGACACCGGCAACCGCATGGCGGGCAGCACGCTGGATCACATCATGTCCACTCTCGCCGCCATTCAAGGCGACCCAGATCCTGCCGATGGCACGAGCTGCTGCGAGGCGAACCTGCTGATCGCCGCGATCGATGGCGACACCCCACAGGCCATCGACCGCGCCGGTGTGCTGACCGCCGGGCACACCACCTCTTCGGAGGAACCGCGATGAAGCCGATCACGCTGTCCATCGAAGGATTCCGCAGCTACCCGGAGCGGGTGACCGTCGACTTTCCCGAGAAGGGTTTGATCGGCACGCTCGGTGACACCGGAGCGGGAAAGAGCAGCCTGCTCGAGGGAGTGACCTTCGCGCTGTTCAACAGGAGCTCGTGGGACGGCAGCGAGAAGAAACCCCTCATCGCCGACCAGGCTGTCGTCGGCAGCGTGGATCTGACCTTCGTGCACGGCGGCGTCCGCTGGCATGTGCACCGCACGACTCATGCCACCAACCCCAATGCCGGGCGACACCATCTGAAGAACCTCGACACCGGTGACGAGGTCGACGGCGCTACCGCAGTGACGAGACGGATCGAAAACGTCTTGCAACTGAACTGCGAGACGTTCCTTCGGGTTGGCCTGTTGCCACAAGGCAAGTTCGATCAGCTCCTCACGTCGAAGGCCAGCGACCGCAAGAAACACCTTCGCCAGCTCTTCGGCGCGGAATCGCTGGACAAGATCCACGATGTTGCCCGAGACCGGGCAGCTGAGCTAGCGAACCTTCTCGCGACAGCGATTCAGAAGCGGAAGGACATGTGGCCGGATCCATCAGGGGCCGTAGCGGAATTCGGGTCGAAGGCCTCGTCCGCGGAAGCGGTTGCGACCCGGCTGGACGTTGCTATTGCCACGATCTCCGATCTGCAGGAGAAGGTCTCGACGGCTCGTGGCGCGGCAACGGCGGCGCGTGTGGCCGCCGAGACGCTCGCCGATGGTGTAGTGCCCGAAGCGATCCCGGTACTGGACAAGCTGGAGTTGGTCGCTCATCGCGTTGCGGGACAACGAGCATCGCACGCGAGTCGCCTCGCCGAGCTCGAATCTCGTCAGCACGAACTGGCCGGCGAGATCGACCAGCGCGAGCAGGAAGAACAGGGCCTCGATTCGCTGGGCAGGGCCGAGGGGATCTTGACCCGTCTCGCGGAGCGTGCCGAGGGGCACCGCCGGGAGCGGCGGAGTCTCGGTGACCGCTCGACAGCGCTGGCAGCGGAATCCGCCCGCATTTCGGCCGATGAAGTCGAATTGCGAGAGCGGAGCGATCGCGTGCAGCCGCTCATCGATTCCGCCGCCGCGGCGACCGCGGGCGGAGACGACATCCGCAGCCTGGCGAACACCCTTCGGATGAGCATCGACTCAGCGACGAAGGCAGCCCTTCGGGTCGCCGAGACGGCGACCGCCAAGCGGGAATCGGACAACGATCTTGCGGATGCCAACCGACGGTGTGCCGACGTCACGGGGCGGCTCGTACTCGCCGATCGCGCGGTCGAGGTCGCCGAGGCGCGCCAGAGCGCCCTGGAGGCGCGGGATCGGGCCGCGCTGATCGCGGCGGACGTCCATTCCGGAGAAGATTGTCCGGTCTGTGGTCAGCAGGTGCCGGACTCGTTCGACGCGGGGGGCGGCGTGACCGAGGCTGAGATTCGAACGGTCAAGACCGAACGGCGCACTGCTGGGTCCCGGCAGAAGAAGCTCATCGACGACCTGGCCGAGTCCAAGTCCTCGGTCGCGGTCGCCGAACGAGAGCTCTCGAAGATCGAGAGGAAGCAGCACGAGGCGCAACTCGACGCCCAGCGGTCCGCTGACACAGCGCGCCTATTGTTCGACGAGTTCGCTGTCGCGGCCAGCGCATACGGCGGACAGTTCGACGCTGCCGGGATCTGGGCGGCTTTCAGCCCCAAGTTGACTCTCGCCGGTCTTCCTAACGCGTCCTCGGCGGATGGGGCTCTGACAGAGGCGGTTACCGACGCGATCAGCACGTGCGAGTCGGCAGTCGCGAGCGAGGTAAATCGCCTGCGGGACAACGCCGCACATGCCCGAGCGGGCCTCGATGCGGACCGCAAGGTGCTCGTCGATCGGCAGACGACCCATGCTGCACGGGTTGTCGAAGTCGTCGCCGCGAAGGCTCGTGAGCAAGCGGCAGTTAGTCGAACGACCGCTGACATCGACAGTCTGCCAGGTCGGTTTCGCGCCATGCTGCCGGAGGCCATGCTCGAGATCGATTCCGAGTGCGTCCGTGCCGCGGCTGCGGGGGTAGAAGCATCGAAGGCCGAGATGAAGGGCTTGGCCGAGGCCCTCGAACATGCGCGCGCCGAGGCCGCCGATCTGCTCGAAGAACGACACCGACTGGACCGGGAAGTCAGCCAGACGGTGCACGAACCGCTGTCGGGACTACGCAATGCGCTCAACAACTGGACAAACGCCCTGGGTCGCGCCGTCGACAATCTCGACAGTCGGGACCCTCGCCTTCCGCGGGCTCCCCAGGAGACCGGGATCGACGAGCTGCGGAAGTTCGTGTCGGAACTCGGTGCCACAACGGCGCTGGTCGAGTCGGAGTTGACCGCCGCGCAGGCCAACCACACTCTCGCCAGTGAGAAGGCTGTCGCGGGCATCACGGCCGAGATGGAGAAAGTGGCCGGTCTGCTCGATGTCACAGAGGAGCTCGACTGGACATCGCCGCTAGCGGTGCGCCCGCTCACTGATGCGGCGGCGTACGCGCGAAAGGACGCGGAAAAGTGGCGCGATGAACAGAGCGGTGCGGCCGCACAGATTCAGCAGGCGGCCGATCTCGATTTCGCGATCGCCGCAGGCCTCGCGCGCCAAGCGGCCCTTGAGGTCCTCAAGAAGGAATTGGTCGACGCCAGGTTTCTGGGCCACCTCACGATGTTGAACACCAAGTCACTGCTCGATATCGCCAGTTCGTTGCTCCGAGAGTTGACCGACGACCAGTTCGAATTCGCTCCCAACTGCGACATCGTCAGCCGTGGAAGCGAAGTCGTGCACGGCGCCAACCGCCTGTCCGGAGGGGAGAAATTCCTGGCTTCCTTGGCGTTGGCGTTAGCGCTGGCCGAGCTCCACTCGCTCACCGGACCTCGACTCGGATCGCTGTTCCTCGACGAAGGGTTCGCGACCTTGGACACCAAAGCGCTGCATTCGGCTCTCGAAGTGCTGCGAACCCAGACCGGCGGGGACCGCATCGTGATGGTGATCAGCCATCTGCACGCGGTCGCGGAAGCCGTCGACGACGTGTTGTGGATCGAGCGGCCGACGGGTGGAAGCTCGACGGCGAGGTGGCTCTCCGTCGACGAGCGCGAAGCACTCATCAACGCTGATCTCGCCAGCGGCCTGCAATCGCTGACGTGACAATCGAAAGCCAGGCGGGAGAAACACATGGACAAGCTGAGCTGGTGGCGCAACGTGGTGCCCGGAGATTGGGCGGTGTTCGCCACCACGGAAGACCTCCATCGCGAGCGATACTCGGCGCTGTTGGCAGCGCTCGAGGAATTGAGCACTCGCGGTCCGCGGTCGACCTTCGCTGAAATCACCGAACGGCTCCGGGCGATCGGTTTTCACGATTCGATCACCGACGCCGAGCTAAGGGCGTTGCTCGACCGGCTCTCCCACTGGGGGCTGGCCGAACCCTTCCGTGACTTCGCGGCACCTATTCGCAGCTATCAGGGTGTGCTCAGCAGGCAGGAAGCATGGGCTCTGACCCGCCGAGGTCGCGCGGTGGTCGCCGCGGTGCGATCGGCGGTGACTTCAGCGGACCGGGCGTTGCAGTTGCCGGCTCGGCTCCTCGACAGTGTCGAGCAAACCGTGCGGACCCTGGTGGAGCATGTCCGTGATCCTGCATACCACGGTCTGCTCATCGCTGACTTGGCGGATATCGGAACTCGCATTGCCGAACTGCAGCGGGTCACCGCCGACTTCTACGAAGCGCTCGGCCAACTGGTGCAGGCCGACGTCACCAAGGACGAGGTCTTCGACAGCAGTAGGGACCGGGTCATCGAGGCGCTCAGGCAGTTCGCGCGGGAGTACGACCGTGGACTGGTGCGGGTCGACGCGGCATTGAAGGAGTTGGCGGCCACCGGTCACCAGCACGCCGTGGAGTGCGCTGTGGCGCACGCCGGGCTGCTGGAGCCGCAGGCACAGCAGCGGTGGGTAACCGATCGGGTGTCCCTGCTGTCCGCGCTGGCCGCCTGGTTCAGTTCGGCGGGCAGCGTGCCCAGGCTCATCGAATCGGCCTACGGTGCGGTGAACACCCTCCTCAACGCCGTGGATCGACGCTACAACGCGCGACTGCGTGGGTCGGATCTGTCGCTGGACTTCCGCATCATCGCCCAGTCGCTTCATCTGCAGGCTGACGACCAGAGCGCCCAGCGCGTGTACGCCGCCGCGTTCGGCGACTGGCCGGCCTGGCATATTGTCGCCGGACCTCGACAGGAGGATGCCGATCACGCCACCACCGCGGCGGCGGGCGCGATGCCGTTCGTAGTGGAGCTGACACTGCGCGAGCACGAGCGGCACGGTCCGGTCGGTGGTCGGCCGAGGAAGGTCGCCGACGCCAGCGCGCAACGGCAGCAGGCAGTCTCGCAGGCGCGGGCTGCGGCGCGGCACCGCCGACGCTGTGCCGATGCGCTGGTGACTCTGGGGGAGGTGGGCCTCGACCACTTCGAAGGACTGGACGGGGAGACCGCCGCGGTTCTGTTCGATGCGATTCAGTTGGCGTTGGACATGATCGACCCGGCAACCGGCGTAGGCCATGTCGAAGCGTTCGACGCCGGCGTTCTGGTCAGCGTGCGAATGGTCGAGCGCAACCAACGAATCCGCGTGCGGCTCGACGAAGGTGACCTAGAAGGACCCGAGATCCGGGTCACGGTCGAATTCGCGGGAGGGACGCCGTCGCCGAGCGTGGTTCTGCCCGAGTCGGACACCGTGGGCTCGGGTGTGGCATGAGACAGGATTCGATGCTCGACCCCGACCTCGCCGACGCTGCCCGGCGCCTGATAGCTCAAGCTCGGCTGCTGGCCGAACGGGAACCCGAACTCTATCGAGCCGCGGTCCGTGGCCGGGCGGAGCTGGCACGGTTCTTCGCTGCCGAACTCGGATGGCTGCTGGTCGTGGTCGAACCGGGTGACATGGTTCGGTTGCACAAGCGTCGGCACGACGTGCCCTGCGAACGGGCGCCGCGGGTGCGGCGGTCCGGCCGCGAACAGACCCCCGCACCCCGTCTCGTCCTGGTGATGGCGGCATTGGTCTGCGAACAACTGTGGCGCCGACCACGAATGACACTGAACGATCTGATGCAGGCCGTCGCACACGTGTGCGCGACCGACAGCGAACGTGGTGTGTTGCCGCGGTTCGTCGTGGTGGCAGGTGAGGGTGTGACGAAGCGTGAAGCACAGGCGAACCGGCACAGCCTGGTCGACGCGCTGCGGCTGTTGGAGGCTGAGGGAACGATCACCGTGGACGGGGACCTGGATCAAGCCGCGACCGGTGCTGGCGACGGAATCGTCACCGCCTCCCGGGACCGGCTCGCGGCCAAGTTCTCCTCGCTCTCGCCCTCGCTGCTCAAGCTGTCACAGCTGCCACCCGACAAGCACGCCGAAGCCTTGACCGCGGATCAGCTCGTCGAGGAGTCCGGCCCGGATGAGTCGACGAGCGAGAGCGCTGACGGTACCACGGACCCCGCTCGGCAGTCCGGTACGGATGATCGGCTGACGTCCAGTGCGCGGGGTGTCAGGGCGGACACCACACGCCGACGTCAGCGGGCGATCCGCAGACTGGTGGACGATCCGGGAACGGATCCGCGTTCGGATGAATATCTGCAGACTTCGACCGGACGTAATCGTGCACTCAATGTCTTGCACGCGCTGGGGCTGGTTGCGACCGTTCGGCGCGACTGGTGGCAGGTCACCGACCCGTCCGGTTTCGGCAGCGCACTGGACTTCCCGAACGGTCGGCGCAGTGAACGGCAGGCGGCCCTGGCGCTGCTGGGTCACCTCTGTGGACGTGACCTCGACGACGACGGGCGGGAACGTCCCGTGTCGGCCGAGGAGATCGGGCAGCTCTTCGCTCAGGTCCGTACGCGGCTGCCGCGCTGGGCCGCAGCCTATGACCAGCGACTGCCGGCATTGGCGAGCGCGGCAGCCGACGAACTGGTCGACGCCGGACTCCTGACCGAAATCCCTGCTGGCGATGAGGCTTTCGATGATCGAGCGGTGCGGTGGTGGCTGCCAACCCCGGCGGTGCGGATGTGGCGAATCAAGATCGCGGACCGGGTCCCCGAGGTAGGCGATGACCCACTCGGCAACACGGCCGACGCACCCCCGATGTCTCTGTTCGATGATGCCGAAGGAGCAATTTAGTTGTCCAAGAATACTTTTCACGACTCCGTTCAGCTCGAAGTCCGGGCCGTGGCTGAGGGTAGGGAGTCGCCGATCGACACGCCGGTGTCTCACGGTGTTCCCGGCGGCACCGGTCGCTGGCAGCCAACCCGCGCCGGGGTCGTCAATAGTTGGAAATGGACCGATGAGGAGTTCCGGTTCGCGGACGGCTGGCTCGCATTCGTCGGCCGCAACGGGTCGGGAAAATCCTTGACGGCCTCTCAGTTGATCACTGTCTTGCTCGATGGCGATACATCGCAGACGGCTCTGGGCGTCTCAGGACGTGCGTCGGGAACCCTGCTGGGTCGGCACACCGACAATCGTGACAAGGAGGACAAAACTGGAGTGTGGTGGCTGGAATTCGGTCGGACGGACCCAGTTACCGGCCGGACCGAGTTCGTGAGTGTCGGTCTATGGCTCCGATCTTCGGGTCAGTCCTTGTTGCGTGCGTTCTTCCTGGCCACCGCCAGAGTGGGTGAGGAGCTTGTTCTGCAGACCGACCGCAATCCGGTCGACATCGGCGGTCTGGCCGAACAGCTCTCCTGTTGCGAGGGTGAACTGTTCACCGACTCACCACGTCTCAAGCCGAAGGCCGCTGCCCATCTGAACGCGATCGGCCCTGAATCTGGCTATCGTGCCGCCGTTCGCACCAGGTTGTTCGCCCCGCTTGACGAACTGCAGTACGACGCATTACTCAGCGTCCTGCGGACGTTGCGTAGTGTTCGGACTGCGGAGAAGATCTCCGCCCGTGACATGCTTGAGGTGCTCACGGGCGCGATGCCTGCCCTCGACCAGGCGAAACTGAGCGATATCGCCTCGGCCATGCAGCGGATCGCGACGCTGGAACGCGAACTCGCCGATACCAGGGAACAGTCGAAGAAGCTTGAGGCGACCGACCGGGTGTACGAGTTGTACCGGCGTGCGGTCACCTTGACAACGGCCGCAGAGCTGCGGGCTGCGAATGCCGAGTTGGAGCGCCTCAGCCGCCTGCAGAAGTCAGCGGAGAGCGAACTCGACGAATCGCGGTCGATCACCACGACACAGCGGGAGGCATTGGCGCAGGCCAGAATCGAAGTCTCCCAGCTCGAGGGCAAAGTACTCGGCGCCGAGGCAGCGCTACGCGACCATGCCGGTGCCGAACTACCACTGCATGAAAAGCGCGCCGAGGACCTCAAGGCGACAGCCGAATCGGAGGAGGAGCACGCCGCGGAAGGACTGAGGGACGCGGCGGCTGCACGAACCGCCGCCGAGACCGCGGAATCGGCGGCGATCGAGGCACAACAGAGCCTGGCGAACGCCGTGCGGGAGCTCTCTCGGACCGGCGCGAGCGTCGATGCCGACGGCGTTCTGACGAAGCTGGCCTCCACAGCCGTGGCAGTGACCCGTCAGGATCAGCTGCATCCCGACGCCAGCCCGCTCGATCTCGACATCGATGAGCTCGCCGCCACTCCGCACGCGTGGGTGGAAATGCGCCGGCACAACGTCAGTGACGCGCAGATCGCTCTAGCCGGCATGGATGCCGCGAATCAAGCGGCGATCGGCGCGGCAGCCGAACACCGCGCCGCAGTCGAGGAGGCCGAGCGTCGCGCGGCAGCATTGACTGACAGCGCGTCCGCGCGCAGCTCTGTCGAGCAGCAGCTGGAGGCCGCGATCATCGAGTGGCAGAAGCTGTCGGAGTTCTTCGCACCGGTTCCGGAAGCTGTTCTTGAGGCTGATCAGATCGACGGCAGAGTCGACCCACAACGAATCAGCCGATGGCTCGACCAGGAGGTCGCCGCGATTCGGGATCGTCTCGATGTACCTGGGCTCCGGATACGAAGGGAGTCGGCCGATTCCGCAGCGAACCAGGCCACCGCATTCGCCGCAGAGCAGCGGGAGGCTGCTGTCGATGCGGCGACAGAGGCGGAGCGGGTACAAGGTCGATACGACGAGCAGTGCCAGCGCGACGCGATCAAGGACGCCGAGGACGCGGACATCGAACGCGCAGCCGAAAACGAACACGATCGGCTGGTCGATACCGCACACGAGCAACGAAACCTAGCCCTGTCCGATCAGCTCGACCGCACCGAGGCAGCACTGCGAGCCATCGACCGCTGGACGGATGGCATCCGGCACTGGCGGTCCGGCCTGCACCATCTCGATGGCACCGGAATCGTCGCACCACAGCTGTCCAACGGTGGAGCGCAACAGCTGATTTCCACCTTGTCCGCCGCCCGCGCGGCGGCCGGAGGCGGCCGGTTGGATCGCACCACCCCCGCGGTCACCGTCGCGGATCAGTTGCTCGCAACTCTTGCCGGCTATGACCCCGAGCCCCTACGAAGTGCTCTGGCCACGGAATCTCAGCGTACTCTCGCCCGGCTGGACCGCAACATTGTCGAGGCCGAAAGGACTGCTGCCGAGAGTCGCAAGCGCGTCGAGAAGACAGTCGCCGAACTCGCCGAAGCCAGGCGAGCGCCGCTGCCGCCGCAACAACCGGATTGGCGGACCCGCACGGACGGTAGTCCTCTGTGGTCGCTGGTCGATTTCCGTGAGGATGTGCCCGCAGACACTCGGAATCGCTGTGAGGGTGCCCTTTTGGTCGCCGGGATTCTGGATGCGGTTGTCACAGCGGACGGGCGCGCGCGTGTCGGTGACACTGTACTGACCGGAACGGTAGCGGCTAACGGCCCGAGTGCGGCCGATCTCCTGACCGTCGAGCCGGACAGCCCGATAGGCGCTGCGCGAACACTGGCACTGCTGCGCAGCATCTCCGTTGAGGACTCCCCGAGCGGCACCACCGTTCGGACCGGCGTACTGACCGCCACCGCGCCGGCGGACTACGTCTGCCGCTACATCGGTACGACGGCGCGGGAGCGAGACCGCGCCGAGCGAGTAGCGCTACTGGCAGCCCAGCTCGAACAGGACAATGCCGAGCTGAACGCTGCCGAACTCGACCTAAATCAGCGGACGACGGCGCTGGCCGAGGCGACCGCCGAGGTGGACGCGGTGCCCTCACCCGGACTCTGGCAAGCGGCGCGCGCGGAAGCACACGCTGCGCAGCGTGCTGCGCAGGACGCCGATCGTATGGCAACGCAACGTCAGGCGAACGCGGCTGCCGAGCTGCGGTCGGTCCGCGATCGCCTCGCGGCAGCTCGGCAGGCTCGAGCAACCGCACTGGCGGAGATCGACAGCGAGCTGAACAAGACCAGGGCGTTGGCTCGACAGGCTGAGGCCGCCGCGGCCGCGGCAACGGACAAGGCCGAGGAGGCCGCCAACACAGCGGTTCTCGTTGCGGCCCGCTTGGAGACGGCGATCGCGGCACAATCCCGCGCCGACCACGAGCGGCAGAAATTCCCCTCGCTGGAAGCCCTGTTCGCCGCCATTGCGGAAGAAGACGACGCAACCCAGCTCTCCACGGCCGCCGGTGCGGAGGTCGTGAAGACCGCCGAAGACGTGCGCAAGGCACAGGGCACATCCGAGCGAGCGCTCGATGCTCTGAACCGAGCGGTGAATCTAGGCAACGGACGGACTCTGCCGACGGAGCCTACTGCTCTGCGGAGCTTCTCCGGTTCACTCGATCAGCTTCTCGACCAGGTGCACTCGTGGAAGCGAAGCATGGACCGCGCCGTCGATCTGTGCGCCGGCGCTCGTTCTACTACCGCCATCTCGATCGAACGGCACAAGCGCGCGGAACGCTTGGTGCAGCAAGCGGACGCGGCCCGAGCAGACGCAATCACGGCAGCCGAACACGTCAGGGAGCAGCGTGAACTCTACGGCGTCGAATACGCGAACCTCATGGAGAGAAAGACACAGGCAGCGAACGATCTCGCGGCTGTGAAAGGGAACGCCGAGGACATCCGCAGTCGGATCCAGCAAGCGGAGATCGTAGCGGCAGGCGCTCGTAGCACCCTGGCGAACATCGCGCCGCAACGCGAACAAGCCGAGTCGGGACGTGAGCGGTGTGTTCGGCAGATGAGCCGTCTCGTTGACGAGTCGATCGCAGTTGTCGACAACGGCATCGTGGTGGACGAGGCCGGGCGGCCGGCCAATCTCACTGCGGCGCTGACCTGGAGTGCCCGCATACTCGCGACCGAAGGACGCAGCTACCAGCGTGAGGAGTTGGCCAAGCTACTTGAGACGCGGCGCAGTCGCCTCGAAGCCGAGGCGAAGAAGACCAGCTCCGAGCTCGTCCGATTCGATCGGCAGATCACACTGCAGACCATCCACGGAACCGATTGGCGTCGAGCCGTCGTCGCTGCTCCCGAAGCCCTACTCGGTGAGGATCTGCACGAAACAGTGACCGAACTGCGGCAGACCGCTGAACAGCTTGAACGAGATCTTCGCGATGATGTGAAGGAAACGCTGAAGACCAGCATGTTCACCGCGCTCCGTCGGGAGATCGCCACTCGTCGAGAGGCCGCGCGGGAGCTGGTCCGACAGATTCGCGCGACTCTGGGAGGCGTGCGAACAGGTGTGGCGAGGGTCGGTGTGGAAGTCGACTGGAAGGTCAAGCGTGATCCCGACGCGCAGAAGATGATCGAGCTGGTCAGCGCGTTGCCGTCCGACGAGACCTTCCAACAGATGTACGACGTGCTCCACCAACGGCTCGAAGAAGCGACCGGCGACACCTGGGAGGCCAGGGTCGCGCACACCTTCGACTACCGCGCCTGGCACGAATGGGATATCAAAGTTACCCACGCTTCCTTCGGTGACGGCACCACCGAGGTATTCCGGCCTCTGACAACGCGATCGAACCCACTTGCTTCTTTCAGCACGGGCGAAATGCGTCTGGCGACAATGCTTCCCCTGCTCGCTGCCGCCTGGTCGATGTACGAAACGCCTGGGTATCACGGTCCGCGGCTGTTGTTCGTGGACGAGGTGAATGCCGCCTTCGATCCGCAGAACGTTCGCAAATTGCTTGCGCTGCTGCGTACGTGGCGCTTCGATGTACTGTCCACAGCCCCGGAGATGAGCGCGATGCTCAAGGCCGAAGCGGAGCGGGTGATGATCGTTCAGGTCACCCAATCCGGTGACGTGGGGGTCGCGGTGTCATGGTTGTGGACCGGATCCGGGCAACCTGTGCTTCTCATGGACGGCGCTGGACGAGGGGCGGGTGCAGCGTGACGGAATCCGCTGCCGCCGAGACCATTCGGGCGCTCGCGACGGACACGGACTTGCTGGCAGTGTGGCAAGCTGTTCACGAACGCCTGTGCGCCGGAATAGAACCTGCTCGCCTCGCGACAGTGACCGTGGCCGATCTGCCAGCTGGGGGCATTGCGGTCTTGAGGTCTTGGCTGGATACGAGTACGCGCCGGCGGCGCGGCGGGTCGGCGGTATCGGTCGCCGGTGTACGGACGCGAGTGCCGTTGCGGGAATTGCTGATCCATCACGGCCTGGCGCCGGAGCGGCTTACCGAGATCGCTGAGCTGGCCGTGGGAAAGCCGCTCGAAAATCGGGCCCGAGCCAGGGAAGTGGGTACCGCTGCGCGAGAGAAGCTCTGGGCTGAGGTGGCATCCGAGCTGACTGCCGTTCCGCTTCTGGCACGCCGGATCAGCGCGAACGGCGTCAGCGAGTCCGACATCGGGGCGATCGCGCTGCAAGCCCACCAACTCGGCTCTGCGTTGACAACGATCAAGAGGTGGTGCGAGGAGGGCGGTCCGCCAGTGACGTTGGCGAAGCTCGCGCACGACTGCGCGCGCGATCCGCACGCCTTCGACCTGGATACTCTCACCGGACGCCGCTTGGCGGAGGGGATCGCGGAGCTTCTCGGTGAGCCACTTCCGGCCCGACCCGATCTGGTGCGTGCACTGCTAGCCAGAGCGGGTGTTCTCGCGGATAGGCTCTCCTCCGCTGTGGTGGTGCTCAATGTCGAGGCGTCTGGGAGCGGAGCTGTCGACCAACGGCTGCGGCTGGGCGGCGGGCCGATGCCGTTGACGCTCTATGACCTCACGGTGCATCCGCCGACCCTTCGAGCTTCTTCGCTACTCGTGGTGGAAAATCCTTCGGTGCTTGAGGCGGCAATGGCGGCTGGATTCAGTGGTTCGCTAGCATGTACCAGTGGGCACTTGCGGGCGGTGGATCACGCATTCTTGCAGCGCGCAGTTGACTGTGGGGTCCAGCTGTCGTACGCGGGCGACCTGGACCGGGACGGACTGATCATCGCGCACCAGGTTCGAGATCTCTACGGAGTCCGTATCGTCGGTATGAACAGTGAGGTCGTCCGCCGAAGCGGAATCCGGCCGTCGGCGGTACCGCTGGGTGTGTTGCCGGAGACAACGTCCGCCGATCTGGCAACGGCGTTGTCCGAGGCCGGGGCTGTTGTCTTTCAGGAGAATGACGCGGTCCTGAACGTGTTGTTCAGTTGATGGGCGGCTGCGGCATGATCGACCTGTGACTTCAGCACGCTCTGCGCCTACACGATTCGCGAACTCGGCAAATTCGAGGGCGGCCTGAACCGACCCGGTGAGTCCGGAGACTTGGCTGAGCTATGACTCGCTCGGTGCTGAGTCGCGGGCCTGGCATGCCCGGTCGCAGAGACGCGGTGCCGATCGACGTATCGAAACGTGCTGTGTCCGTGCGGATTGGCTCTGATCCCGCGGTGATGAGCACAATGTGCCGAGCGTGAGTCGACAGCGATGGCGTGAGAAACTCAGGGGGTGATCGAGCCCCTCCCGAAGTGCCTGTACTCCGATCGTGTCTGTGCTCCTGAGATCCCGAGTATCGGGTGTGCGGGCTTGTTCGGCGCTGCCGAGTGCCGACCTGGCCGTGCCGCAGCCTCTGATCGCGCCAATGAGTTTCGAAGCAGGTTCCTGGGCGGCGGTGACAACGGGTTGCTCTCGCTGACGCAGTTGGCTGCTGGAGCCGGGAGGTATCAGGCGGCGAGGATGGCGGAAGACCCGAATGCGGCGTTCTATGTTGCTGGAACCCACATTGATCCTGACGTCGCGGTGGGGCTCAGGGAGGCTGTCGACGGGGCGAACGACGAACGACCGGTTCAGTCGTTCCTGGAAGACCACCCGCAGATTCTGGCGAGGTTGCTCACTGGCGGGCATGGCCGATGGGTCATACCTCAGAAGCGACTGTCGGGGGAGTACATCCCCGACTTTGTCATCGGCGAGCGATCGAGCATCGGATTCGAGTGGCACATGATCGAGCTGGAGAGTCCGGCCGCACCGATCTTCACCAAGTCGTACGGCCAAAGTCAGCAGCTGCGGAAAGGTATTGACCAGGTTCGGGATTGGCGCCGGTGGATCAGTAACAACCAAGACAAAGCACGACGGCCGCGAGCTGAGCACGGCGAAGGACTGACCGACATCAACGGCAACGTGCCTGCTTTCGTCTTCATCGGGCGCGACACTGATCGCACCGACGAAGCCAGCCAACGCCTGCGCCAAATCATGGATGAGCTCAGAGTCCAGATCAGGAGCTACGACTGGCTGATCCGGATGTCGAGTTCGGCCGCTGGCTTGCCGGCGTACCGGCGAAGTGAGCTCGACTGAGCCAATTCCACCAATCTGGATGAGGGAAGGACCATCGGGACGTGGTTGATCCTGTGGAGTTGATGCTGGCCGACCTTGCGGACGCATACGCGAAAGAACCTGCGTCGACTGCCTTTATGCGTCTGTATGCAGATGACGAGCGTTTCGGGCACGTGTTCGCGAGCTTGCACGAGCAGCTGAATGAGCACTTCACGGCGATCAATGACAGAGCGAGGTCCACTCGCCATTACTGGGCCGACAACAGTCGTGCGCTGATCGCGCTCCTCAACGAACTCGGTGAGACGATGGGCACACTGCGCCGAGCCGGGCTCGACGTGCTCTTGCTCGACGACTACACCACAGCGGTAGGACGATGCCAGCCATGGCTCTCGTCGGGCGGGGGCAGCCAAGTGCCCGAGGACTTCGAGCCGATTGAGATCGTCAAGTATGAGCCGGTATTCTTGCGATCCGATACAACGGTGAGACTTCCGAAGCAGAGTGCGGTAGCGAAGCTTCAGTTGATCGGCGAAGGGTCCTACGCCCATGTCTTCTCGTACGTCGATCCCGAATACGGCATTAAAATAGCGGTCAAGCGAGCGAAGAAGGGGCTCGATGAGCGGGAGCTACACCGATTCAGAGAAGAATTCAACGTCTTGAAACGCCTTAGCTACCCGTACGTGGTTCAGGTTTTCCGGTATGGTGAAGATCGCGATGAGTACCGGATGGAATTCTGCGAAGAGACATTGCGGAACTACATCGGCAGGCGAAATAAGAAGCTGAAACTCGCTACCCGGAAGCGGATTGCGCTGCAATTTCTCTACGGGATGAGCTACATTCACAGCCAGAACTTGCTACACCGCGATGTCAGTCTTCAGAACGTTCTTCTGAAGGTTTACGAGAGCAATGCCGTCCAAGTTAAACTCTCGGATTTCGGGCTGGTTAAAGATAGCGCATCGGAATTTACGCGAACGCATACGGAGATGCGTGGAACGATACGCGATCCCTGGCTAACGAGTTTCAAGGAATATAAACTTGAAAATGAAGTGTACTCGATCGGCTGGGTATTGGCATACATCTTCAGCGGCAGGGAGTCGCTCCCGAAACCTGGCGACGCCGTGAGCAAGATCGTGCTGAGGTGCATGTCCAATGATCTCAGTCGGCGGTACCGTGATGTCGGAGCGATCATCGCCGACGTTGAACGGCTCGATCTCCTCCCCGGCGACGCCAAACTTTGATTCCACCGGCTTCGTCTCGCGATCAGGGCGGCACCGACATTCATAGCAAGAACCACCCGCTGTTTTCACGCAGAGTAGGTCGCGAGTCGTACTAGACGGAGGAGGAATATGTCGCATCCCGACGAACTCGCTCAGGCAATCCAATCGCTTCACTCCCGGCAGTTGCGTGACTTCGGGCCACCCGCCGCTGAGTCGGAAGCTTTGCTTGGCGAGTTGACCCATCGGCTAGCAACTACTTACGCAGTTATGGGCGATCTGCTTTACCTGGCGTTAGTTAGTCGAGGCGCGATCGATATGCCGGTGCTCGAGAAGGAATTTTGGGAACTAGAATTTTGCTACAAGACATTCCCGTGCCAGCTGCGTCATGCCCGAACCGGGGTCAAGCTGTCGATATTTCTGGAGCGAGATATGCTCGCTGGCCCCCTACCGTACGCTCTCGCCAAGGAAATCGAGACCAAGCTTGGTAGCGCGGTGAAGTACCTCCAAATCAAAGTTGTCGAACCGGGAATCGCCAGGAAAAAGGCAGACAATAATGTTCGGATAGTGAATCAGCACGATCGCTATACTGGCTACGTCTCCTACTTCAGAGTAAAGCTCGACCAGGCGCTATGCGCGATCGATCATCTAGCTGAAGTTTCGCCGACAACGAGTGCTCAAGGGGTTGAATCCAATCTTAAAGATGACTTGATGGGGGTAGCGGGCCTCGTTGGGTCTGAGCCTGATCGGCGGCACGAAGTTGCCTATCTCGCTACCGCGTTGCTCGCGGGCTACTTTTCGTTAGTGCACCATCGACTGGTGCTGCTCACTGGGTTCTCGCCAGAAGCTATTGCGAGCGACTTTTCAGTCGAGGAACTTGTCAGGAAAGAATGGTGGAAGCAGTTCGAGCTGGCGACATCTGGGAGGCGGGAACCGCGAGACCAGACTGCGCTCAGCGACCTGCACTACCTTGCCAAGGAGTACCGCAATACCTTGCTTCATGGCGGTGGCGGCCGACTGGCCGACGGAATGTTCGTCGAATGGGCGAATGACTACCACTCGATCGAGACCGAGCGAGGTGTGTTTACTGATCAATTTATGCTCTGGCAGCCCGCCCTGACTGCTGATGAAGCACGGGACATTACGGCGAAGATGGACCGGATCGACGCTTGGTTCCGATCTCTGCCATATTTTCCTTGGGTTGAAGCGGGCTTGCCAGTGAGCTTTGCGCGGAGCGCGGTCGAACTCGCGTTGGAGCACCTGAGTAGCGGAACAGTCGCGGAATACATAGAGCGAGAAGACATCAGGTTCGAGATGGGCATAAACGGTGAAATCTAGCGAGCGCGCTCGACAGGCCCGCCGGGATTTGATGGCCGTCGCGATCGCTATTGCCTGCCCGCTCCGCGCGGTGCATCGATGCTCGGCAACTTCAGCCGACGAACTGGCGTATATCGGCGTGATCGCGTGACGTAATACGTTGTATCCCAACATATTCCGACGGATCGACCACATCGCTGCGTTAATGTCTTCGATTGCCTTCCGGATCTGCTCTCGGAACTCTCCGTTGAGGCCAGCCGCGAGAACTCAACGACCGCGGAGGGCAGGTAGACGTAGCCAGCTCTCGTGCCACGCTTCTGGCGGTTGCGGCGCTCTTAGCCTGGGCGGAGTCGCGGCCGTGCGTTCGCCGGCCACCACCGTCGGGAATGCACCCGACCTTCTTCACGACGACATGGAACATGTATCCAGGCCTCTGGGCCACGACCTGGCGTGGTGTCGATTGTTCCCACCGGTCGGGTCGATGAACCGGCGTCGGTTCAGGCCCAGGTTCTGCAACTGCCTGTCACAGTCCTGACCGCGGTATCGGCACTGTCGCAACATAGTTCGTTTGTGGTTCGTCTGAAAGACCATTCTTGTGCCGGCGCATCTACTCGATCTGTTTGGTCACCTCGCCTGATGGGGCCCTCGGTTGATGACGCGACGTGCTAGAACGGTCGGCCAGGCTCAGCTCGCCGAACCGGCGATGCCGGTTGACCCAATTCGAGGCGCATGACGTGAAATACCCATCTCGGCAGCGACGTGAGCGATCGGACGGGTCTGGCAGCGCTGCACCAGGCGGCGCTGACTTTCGATGGAAAGCGGGGCCTTACCGTGTGGGTCAGAGACGGGTCTTCCCGGTCGAGTGGACGGAGGATATGGTGTTTTCATTCTGCCGCCGGGAGGACCGTCGCCTCAGCGCACCCCTGCCCAGGCGTCAGCAACCTCATGACTCACAACATCCGGGGATTAGGAGTGGCCTCGCCGTTGATGCGAACTGGCCGAATCACTTCGGGACATTCCAGGGGCCACAACGAACCAGTTCCTCTGTCTTCAAGTCATAGCCGGTGAAGACCGTCGTGCTGATGAGGTCGGAGGACTGTGTGCCATCGGTGATGCCGAGGATCAGGGGCATCGCGCGGTATAGGACCTGGGGTGCCTTTCGAAGATATGGTGCAGTGCGAGGGTTTTCGCGCCCCTTGACCAGGAACAGTCCGGCCATCCTGACTGTTCCTGCGCGGAAGTCTGCGATGGCGGTCGAGGTGCTGATGAATTGTGGGTCGATCGGCATGATGACCCCGACGCGGTCTTTCTGAAACCATACAAACGGGTCGACATTCAGGTCGCCGGTCAGGGGCGGTGCGAACTCCCGTGCTGCCGGCCCGTTCCGGGTGTGGACTTTGCGGTCGAAGAGAACCAGTTCGCTCTCGCGCAGTGACCTCATCTGGAACCCCGAGGTCAGTCGCCGTGGACTCAGGTCGCTGCGCCGCAGTGCCTGCAGGAAGGCAGTTTCCGCATACGCTTGTTCTAACATTGGAAGGCCAACGAGCTGGTTGGGTATTGCGGAGACGTCGATGCCATGCTCGGCGAGGAGAAGAGTCAAGCGATCGAGCTTGGCGTAATGCAACGCGGCCAGCTTCGGGAGCCATGGTTGGGGGCTGGGTCCTGTTGGAAGCTGTGATCTGGCGGACGCGGCGGTCTCAGGGCGTTTCGCAGCGCGGATGGTCTGACGTCGGCCACGGTTCGTGTGAGCCTGCTGACGTGCCATGTCGTACAACCTGGTCAGCTCTGGAGTCGGTGGTTTTCCGGTCATGGTGCTCACCAGCCACTGGAACTTGAGAGGATCGGCGGGAACCACCCTTCCTGTGCACCAGTCGCCCAGCGTCGAGGTGCTGATCTTTCCGATGCGCGAACCTATTGACCGGCGCGAGATCGTGTCGAAGGTCCAGCCGCCAGCGATGCGCAGCTGAGACAGCTCTTCGCCGAGCCGCTTCTTCACCGAATCCGTCTCGCTCATTTGTATCGCCGGACGTCGGGCTCTTGAACGCGCATCCGACTATCGGATTTCCCGGGAACCGGTCCTGACCTCGCCATGAACGCACTTTAGCGGTCGGCAACCTCGCCGGATACCCTCCGGACGGGGCACAACTGTCGGGTCAAGTTCCCGCAGCGAAGGAGCGATCCACAGTGCTTCAATCACTTCTCGACCTAGGACTTTCTGCGACGACCGGGGTGGTCCTGCACCGTCTGACGCTTGCGTCGGTCAGCTGGATTGCCGTCTACGGTCCGACCGACCGACACCGACGCGCTGCGCTTCGGGTTCTGAGAGTGCTGGCGGGGCGTTGAGATGGACAGGGAGGTGGTTGGCGGCGGGACTCCATCGGTCGACTCGAAGTCCTATGGGGCGTAGTCTGGGGTGCTCATCAACACCTGCATCGCTTTCGGTAACAAGGAAGTGTCGTCTCCGTGCCCTGGTGGAACGAACACGCCTGATACTGCTCGCATATCGATCGTCCCTCGGCTGAGGGTTGGGATCGGTTGGGGGAGAGGGTGAATCAGGTCGAAACCGACGGTCGCGGCTGCCAGGTCGAGCCTTGCCTTGTGTCGCGGTCCAGAGTTGAAAGTCTTGGGCAGCACCAGTAGCGCAAAATTGCCGAGTCCGATCGCCTCGGTGGCGGTGACCGGTCCACTGCTAATGCTGAACCCGATCGGGGCCTTCGCGTGGTCGAGGATCACGTTGTCGCTCTTCTCGACAGCAACCTGGTGTGCGATGAAGTCGGTACCGCTCACGTAGGTGGCGATCCGCGCGGCATACACACGAATGCCGGGCGGCAAGCCTCCTGCTGCTTTCCCGTTGAACCGGTGAAGCAGCAGCTCGCGACTCACATCGACAGGGACCGCGCCGCGCTCGGTGTGAAGACTCATCAGGAGGGTGACCCACACGGCCCAGTCTCCGAGGTCGGTTAGAGATTTGCGGGTGATCGGCTGGCCGCTGTCAACCAGGTCGAGGAGGTTCGGCCTGCTGTGCAATGTCGATGTCGCACGTTGGTGCGCTTCGCAAAGCCAAGTTCGGTATCGTTCAAGGTCTGGACTGTTTGGATTGAGCCCGAATCGCTTCCAGAGTGCCTGCGGGATAATGTGCTCGACTGTTGGGTCTGGGTGTGCGCCGCAAATGAGACAGACCTTGGCAAGGTGCATGGGACCAGGCTACGAGCAACGATGACTTAAGGCCCGGGATCTCACGAACGTCGGGAGCCACGCAGCCACCGAGGCTCGGCTGGGTGAGGCAAGCGACGCGTCTTCATTGAGGTCCACACCTATGTAAGTGATCGTCGCAGTAAGCGATGTGTTCACCGGCGAAATAGTGGCGTGCTGGTTCCACAATCAGCCCGTTTCCATTTTCGTGGCTACTTGGCGCCAGTGTGTACGACGACCGCAACCGAGCGCCACAGACAGCCCACCCCAACGATGATGCGGGCCCGCGACAGTGGGCGAACGTCATCGTCGAAGCCGCTACCGTCAGCCTTGGACGCGGAGCACTTCCTCCGGTCTACGACGGAAGGTCAACCTCGTCCGCGAACACCGCTACCAAGGGGCTGGCGTCATCTACGGCATTCTCGGGCCGTATGACCACAATGGACATATTGACTGGCATGTCCTGGCCTATGCCACCTGTCAGCATCATCCGACGCTGACCTCCGAAGGCTACAAGTCCATGCGCGTCAAGTTCTTTCAGGTTGTCACGGAGTGAGCGTTGCGCGTCCATCACCGCGGTGAAGCCATTGTCAGTGACCGTTTCGGACAGGTCCGCCCAGTCTCGTAGGTTGGTCAGAAACTCGGCCGCTACGTCGCCCGCTTCGTCTGATATCTCGTCCTCGTCGGGCGCTTCATAGAAATAGAACCCGCACCCAGCAGCGACGTTCCACGCTTCCCTGCCGGTACGTATGACGGTTAAGCTCATCGGTTCGCCCCGACGCGGTTTGATGGCCTTAAGCCTGATGGGCGCCGGTTCGTCGCTGATCTTCTGGAGGCGACTGCTGACCCATTGCTCGTGTGCTGATTTGATCTCGTGCAGCTTCTTGACGGTGAACTTCGCCGTCTGTTCGTCGACGACGCGGTGATGCACCCTGCACAGGAGAATGAGATTGTCGTATCCGTCGAGGTCGAATGGCTCGGCACCGGTGTACGGTCGTGGTCCGTCAGGCGACTGGGCGTGGATGTGAGCTTCTTCTCCAGTGAGCGCCTCGCGGTCCTGTGGTACTACTGCTTCATGGAATAGCTTCTGCTGACAGACCGCGCACGTGCCTGCTGCACACCCCCACAGTCTCTTCCGGTCCCGGTCTGTGATCGCCATGCTGGTATCCGACCACATTGGTCTGACAGCACGAAGGCAGTTCAGGCCCGCGACGTCAAGCAGTAGGTCAGGCCCAACCGGGTTGCGTCGCCGACGATTCTGCTTGCCTCAGAAGTGCCGTGTCGCTTGAGGTTGTCGCGGTAGGAAGGCAAGTTCACCTGCGCTCTGTTGGATTGGCCGTCGGCTCTTCCCTGCCCAGGGCAGAGGCAGCACGACGGGGCTCGGCTACTGACGGAGCTGTCGAGAAACGATGGCGCGCTCAAACAGTCAGTGCATCAACGCTGTTCAGATGCTCAGTGTAGACCTCTGCGGGACTGCGGTAGCCGTGGATCTTGCGGGGTCGGTGGTTGAGCTCGTCCGCGATGGCATCGAGGTCGGCTTGGCTGAATCGGCGTAGGTCGGCGTTCTTCGGCAGGTATTGACGCAGTAAGCGATTGGTGTTCTCGTTCGTGCCTCGTTGCCAAGGGCTGCGGGGTTTGCAGAGGTAGATCGGCATATTCGTGGCTGCGGTGATGGCTTTGTGGCCGGCGATTTCCCGGCCACGATCCCAGGTCAGAGTGCGGCGCATCGGCACCGGGAGGCTGAGGAGATACCTGGTCAGATGTGGGGTCACCTTATCGGCTTTGATGCCGTCGGGCAGTGCCACCAGCGTGGTGAATGGGCTGGTTCGCTCGACCAGCGTCGCGATGGCTGACGGGCGGGTCCCCATTACTAGATCTCCCTCCCAGTGCCCGGCGATCTTTCGGGTTTCGACCTCCACCGGACGTTCGCTGATCGGCACCAGATCGCTGATCACGCCTGCCCCTGTCGGGCGGCGAGCCCGCTTCGGATGCCGCATCGGCCACCTGGTGCGCAACTTGCAGGTCAGGGTCCGGTTGATCGCCTTGCGGCGTGGGTCGAATAACGTCAGGTAGATCGCTTCGTGGGAGACCCGCATCGACTCCTCGCCGGGGAACTGTCGACGCTGCCAACCGGCGATCTGCTCGGGCGACCAGCAGATCGTGAGTTTATCCTCGACCAGCGCACGAAGCCTCGCATTCCTCGCCAGTTTGGCCGGTTTGGGCCGACGCGCTCGCTGAAACGCCCGGTGATCGGCCGCGGCGGCACGATAGGCCGCGCGCCCGCCGTTGCGGACGATCTCCCGCGCGATCGTCGACGACGAACGCCCCAGGCACACGGCGATCGTCCGCGCCGAGCAGCCCGCTGCCAAGCCACGGGATATCTCCTCGCGCTCGGCCATCGTCAAGTGCTGGCTGCGCCGCCGTGGCGGCGGCCGGTGAACTCCTCCGGTCTGAGCGAGAAACCTCCGCACATGCTGCAACGGCAGCCCGAGCGACCGGGCAATCGCGCTGAATGACTCACCAGCCCGCCACCGGCTCCACACCTCGTCCTGACGAGCAGCAGACATCCCGTAATCTCGCACCCAAACCTCCACGCCGACATGATCATCCACGCGGTGATGCAGTGATCCCTGAGCCCAAGACCAGTTCTCGACATCCATACCTTGGTGGTCGACTGGATTGGTACAGATGTCGATACCCGTGTGGTGGCACCCCCGGATTCAGCGAGCAGGTCACACAGCCGTGACTAGTGCCTTGATCTGGTCGATTGTCGCGCGGAGTGATTCCAGCTCGTCCGCCTGGTCGGTGGTGGTGTCCGTGGCTGCGGCAGCAGCGACCGCTTCGAACAGATCCACATCGGAGTGCTCGCTGCCACCTCGGGCGGCGGCTATGACGCGGCCGATCGGCGAGGATATGCGGTAGACCAGTGTCCAGTTCCATTGTGAGGTAGTGAGTTCGGCCGAGCCCAGACCCGCTTGCTCGAGATTGTGCTCGATCTGCGACAGCGGCCTTCGGTCGAGCCGCCCTGCCTGCACAAGGTCCCGGAGCTCGCCCATGTACACCGACATCGCGCCCCCGGCCTCGTCTACGCGGCTGGCCAGGTCCTCGAAGTTCCTCCGGATCTCAAGAGCAGACATCTACCTTCCAATCTTCTTGGGGAACAAATATGGTGACAAAAATATTCGACCATATTTGATGCCAGAGATTCCCCGTTTTGCCAAGGCGCCTTCGTCACTCGCCGGGCGATTGTTGCCCGATAACTGTGGTCATCGGGCAACATCTCGGCGGTATGCATGCTGGCCTTGCAGGGGTAGAGCGGACAGCTCGTGCGCCGGTTATCGCGCGACTCGTGGACTGCGCGATGCGTGCCGCCGCGGAGGGAGACAGTATCGGTCGGGTGATTACACCGGAGATGGAGGCAGTCTTCGCGGCCCTCCTCAGACCGCCTGCTCAAACGCGGATCTCAGAGCGTGCCACACGCGCCTCCGAGTCCCGTCAGTGGGCGGTGACGTTGACAAAGCCTCCTCAAGGAGGCTCGTCGCAGCTCGACGATGGCGGTTCCTGCCAGAAATTGGGACGGCTAACCCGGTAGCTCGGTATGCCAGGTCCCCGGTCTCAGCAGCGTCTGAGCGCCAGGCAGCGATCGGGGTGCTCGTTTCGGATTCGTTCAACGGCGCCGGTCCTGCCGCCAGCGATGTCGAGGTCCTGGCCGTCCTCGGTGCTGGTGATGTGCTGACGGAGCTCGCCGAGTTCAGTGAGCGCCATCACCTTCAAGGATCGAGTTCCATGCCCATCGGGTGATGGGATTCCCGTCGAGGTCTCGGCCTCGCACGGATTCGTTCGGGAGGGGGAGCAGGCCCGCGCGCTGGAACCGTTTCCTCAAGGTATCGGCTGAGCCCGGGTGTCCCGCAGCACGAATGACTGCGAGTATGTGTTCTGCTCCTGGTTGGGTCGCCGCATCGGCCTCAGCGGCCGCACGCTCGCAGAAGCGGTGCGCAGCGTCGTAATGTCCAGTCCTACAAAGAACGTCGAGTGTTTGTTCAGCGGGGAAAGTTTCCCACTCGACAGGGTCTTGGAGGATGATCGGGCCCTCTGCAGCTAGACGATCAGCGATCAGCGCCGCAGCGGTTTTCGAGGAGGCGGCAAGCGTCTGGTCAGGAGGCTGGGAGCCGATCAATGAGGTATCGCTGGCGTGCGGTACGGCTTGGTGTAACGCCACGAGCACCGTTCGGAGGCCTAGTTGGAGATCTTCGGTACTTCCGACTCGTTCTGGATGCTCAGCGATCCGGTTTAGCAGAATCGTTCTCGCGTTCGGGTACGGCTTCACACTCGGCAGGGCATCCGCCGCCGCGCCCAGATCTGTTGCGCGGGCGATCTGGTCGGCGAGTTGGCTTGCCAAATCACTGAAATCGAGTGATTGCAGAGCCGCCAGCAGTTTCAGCGTCCCCGGCCCGGGTGGAGCTGTCTCGTGACTGACTGCTCGCCGTGCCGTTTCGGCGGTCGTCTCGATCAGGTGGGCTTCGGCCAGGATCGTCAGTACCTCGGCGCTCGCGTGAGAATGGTTGACCGAGTTGGCAATCCGCTCACCGAGTCGCATTGCAGCCTCTGGCCCGGCAGTCAGCGCGACTTCTGTCAGCAGCATGCTTGTATCTGCCGATCTCCGGTCTTCCGCAGCGAAGTTGGGGTCGTCGTCGCCGTATCCGGCAACCCTAGCAGCGTACTCAGCGAGTTCTTGAGCAGCTGAAAGCAGTCCGTGTTTGCGGAGCTCTTTCAACAGCAGCGCCGCGCCGAGGTGATCTGCCAAATTCACCGTGTGGGGTGCGGCACACACTCGATTGAGCAGGGTCGGCCACGCCTCAGCCTCGGGTCGTGGCTCGGAAATAACCTCTGCCAGAATGGCATCGGCCCGGTCGGCCAACGCTGGGAAGTCCTTGTCCTGGTATGCATCCTGGAAGATCGGATCCTGCTCAAGGGTCAGCCACGTCTGCATCGACCAACCGTTTTCGTCGTCTTCCTCGTCGTATTCGAAAGGGTCATCGTGATCCTTCAACAAATACGTCGCGAGCCCCGCGATGCCCAGATCCGCGCTGCCTGCGAGGTGGCACACCAGCTTCAAGACGAACCCGTCGAGGGCGGCCACCGCCTCTGTTGCTTCAACGACCGTCGCACGGTATTGATGCTCGCTCGCGGGGATTCGGAATTGTTCCCACGCGCTTAGAACCGCGAGGCAGCGGGCCCGCGACAGTTCATCATGGCGCGCCCGCCTGAGCTCGGCGTGCAATGCCCAGGGATGGTCGTGGTTGATAAGCCCTGCGACGATCCTGGTCGCGAGGGCCTGGCCTGCAGCGACGTCAGCGCATCTGGTCACCGCAACAAACAACTCAACCAACATCTGGCAGTAGTCGAGCACATGGTCGAACTCCACGCGATCGAAGGATGGTACGAAAGTGCAGGCGGCATGACGGGCAACTCGTGCGGCGGTGTCAGCGTCTCCGCCGCCGTATAGGGCGAGCACCACTTTCGTGACAGACCCGGGTTCGTCAAGGGTGAGGTCGTGTATCCGGTCCACCACTCTTTGCGCCAGTGTTGTGTGGCCGTCAACGTCTCGACCGGCGTGCTGAAGCCACGCGAACAGTGCAGCGACCTTCCTGGTGTCGGAAGTGTCGACAGTTTGCACCGCATCGATGGTGTCTCTTGCGCCGTAGCTCCCGTACTCCCTCATCACCGTCTGATACATCGGATCAGTGGTCCGGACGACCCGACGCACTGTTAGTCCCTGCAATCCGGTCTCGATGTCACAGTCCCGTACCCGCTGCATGAATCGTGTCAGTGCATGGTCCTCATGTGCTTCGGCCAGTAGGTCACACACCTGTCGCACGGTCTGCAGGTCCGAGACCGCCGTGTGTTCGGCGATCCAGAGCGCTCCACGGTAATCCCGATCGTGCGGTGGGTGCCCGCTGACCAACAACATGCCCCGTGCCGCAGTGGGATGCCCACGCTCGATTGCCTTGCGCCACAGGCGCGCGGCATGTTGAAAGTGCTTGTGGCTGTAGGCGGAGTACCCGAGATCGTGCAGGGATGTGAAATTTTCGGTGTGTCGCAGCACTGCCTGCCATACAGCGGCAGATGCGGTCTTCCGAAACGGTCCACGACCGTGTTGAAGCAGGTAGTCGGCCACCTCCCAGCCAGCCAATACTCCTGGTGCGTCGTGTACTGGGTACATCGCGGTGAGAGCGTGGCGGATATCGGTGCGCGTGCCATCGGTGCGTTGTCCGGTCGATAGTGCGACCAGGGTCTGCTCAGCCCAGTCCGTTTCGCCCGGGCGATCGCGATCGGCAAGGGTGTTCCAGGCGGCTTCGGCGAGCAGTGCGGTCGTGAGTGGTTCGCTATGCCCTAGCCGTCGTGCTTCAAGTGCGGCGGTGAGCACGGCATACTCACAGACGGTGAAGTGGGTGCCGGGGCCTTGACGGTAGGCGGCTAGCAACTCCGGTCCAACGCTGACGTGCTGCACGATCTTGCCGTCGCTGCCGGCCGCGTATGCGACTCGCAACCGCGCATCGCGCTGCGCGCAGATTTCCCACCGTTGCCGTTCCCGATCGAGGAGTTTGCTCGGTACTGGAATACGCTTCGTCGTCGATTGACGAGTGAGGAGGTCTCGTAGATTAGCCCGTGGATCATCTGAAAGCCCTTGTTGCGTAAAGGGGTTCCAGTATTCGCGGGTCCATAACGTGCCGACCGCTACGACACCTAGAGTCGACTTGAGAAGATCGTCAAGTTTCTTCGCGGCCACCTCGGAGGTGGCGAGGCGGTCGTCGCGGAAAACGCGCTGAGCCTCGTTCAGCCACAACACGCAGCCGCTCCTCAGCGAACCGATCGCTTCGACGGATGCGACGAGTTCGGACGCACTTGTGGGGGCAAGCAATCGCCATGTGTCCGGAACCTTCTCGCGCAAGGCCTCATAGAGTGAGCGGGTTTTTCCAGTGGATGAGTCCCCAGTCAGCATCACAAGGACCGACCGACCACCGTCGACTACTCCCTTCACCTTTGCGCGGAGTTTGGCGTCGTGCTCACGTTCGACATACGGTGTCAGGCCGAGATCGCTATCGACGCTTGCGTCGAGTGCTGGGGCAGGTTGGATTCCCAAGTCTCGCAGCGGGTCGCACTCGCCGAGCCTTGGGTACACCGCCGTGCTCTGCGTGACAACAGGACCGACCTCACGAGATCGCTTACCAGCATTTCGCCGCAAAGTCTGCCAGTTGCGCAGGGCCCCCACGTCCAACGATCGCCCCGCGGGGACCTTGCCGGACTTTGCGTGCAGGTACAGCAGAACAGTCTCGAAATTGCGCTCGTCCGTCGTGATCACCACATTGGCATCATCTGCGAACCAGCCTGCCAATGTGCTGTACGGAACCTTGGTCTCGCGAGCGATGGCGGTGACCTGAGGCTCGCCAGCCGCGATGTACAACGCCCGCCACTTCGCCAGGAACTTCTCCCGAGCCGGATTCATGCCACCACTCATTACGTCTTGTACCTCGACCGTCGACTCAGCACGACCCGTGCCGGGCCGTAAACCCAGAAAATCCCCTCCGACGTGCGCACATCCGCACATTAGCCGCTTCGTTGACTGGTTGGCGGTCGAACGGATCGGGCTGACTTTAGGCGACCGACTCACTACGGACAGAACGGAACCTTATGTCGCACAACATGAAAGCCCTGTTGCTCGTCGCCGCTACCTTGACCTCTGTCATCGGGGGAATCGCCGGTGCCCTGCTCGTGAGGGCCGACGGGGCTACTGTGGCCTCCACGATTCGTGCGGGAGGAATTACGTTCGGTGGCACGCTCACTCTGCTCATGCTCGCCATGACCACTTACATCGTCCTCTGAACCGGGACGTCGAAGACCGGCTTCAGGAGTTGACCAGCACCGGTAGAGGTTGCGAGTTTGGGCGTGGTAGGCAGTCTCGTGCTCGGCCGGGCCAACCAGGGTCGCGTCGCTGGCGGTCCTGATTGGCATCGGCTATGACTGCTGTGGTTGGTGGGATCTGCGCGTGGGTCTGTTGGAGGGGTCCGTCGGCGTGCAATATACGTGCAATAGCGCAGCCCAAAGTTGCTCGTCGGTGCATACTTCTGCTTGTCGGCTGTGGTGGGAAAAGCGCCGGTCAAGTGCCCATTGTTCGAGGTAGAGACCGGTTTTGGCGCGATGGCATCTGCTGGTTCGAAACCAGCTGGGACCACACATAATGGCTGGCCAGGCATGTTTTTATGTCGGCTGGCCATTTTTTTGTGCCACGTGCAGAAGGGCTGCCTAGCTCACTGGCTTCTGTGGCTTCCTCTTCTTGGATCGTGAGTTCTCGGCCGTTGGCGGCGGCTCGCCTCGGCTCGCGACGCTACCTCCACCGTTCGGCAACGGATCCCATCGGTGGAAAAAATCTGTCGTGTCGGGTGTAGACATTCTCGGTTTCGAGGGTATATAGTCGCTCTCGTTCCTGTTAAGAAATCAGATGGCCGGGCAGGTGAACTGCCCGGGATGGCAAGTTCGGCCGTCCCCTCAGGCGGAGAAGAGAATCCGGTGCAGTCGGCTGGACCGCCGAGGGGACGAAGAAGCAAGGCAAGTGAAGTACCGCAGGTAGAACCGACGATTCAGGAGGTGGTGGCCACTGATCAGCCATTTAGATGTCCCGCATCCCGGGAGTTGTCGGATGCGGTGTCTGAGATCGGCCCCTGCGGCCGGTGAAGGCAAGTGAAATCAATCCCTCAGTCGTAAATCACGGCCCCGGCGCCCAGTGCGCCGGGGCCTTCCGGCGTTGAATCCGAGAGGCCTCGTGCAGCACCCGAACATCCATCCCGCCGACGGCGCCAGCGCCGCGGACAAGCTCGATGACGACACCTACCCCGCCTACAGCATGGGGCGCGCCGCGGAGATCCTCGGCGTCACCCAGGCGTTCTTGCGCGGCCTCGACGCCGCGCGACTACTGACCCCGCAGCGCTCGGCGGGCGGGCATCGCCGCTACTCGCGCTACCAGCTGCGCATCGCCGCGCGCGTGCGTGAACTCGTCGATGCGGGCAACGCACTCGAGTCGTCGTGCCGGATCGTGATCCTCGAAGATCAGCTCGCCGAGGCTCAGCGCATCAACGCCGACCTTCAGCGCGAACTCGACACCCGAGCCGACGGCTGACTCCGGGTTTTCGGGCACCGGTGGCCCTGGAATCGATGCTTGCGGGATTATTGCGAGACTGCGTATGAGTGACGGTACGGGTCGCCTGTCACACCGAATCCCGTGGTTGTAGGCCCAGTTTGGCCGAGGTTTGCCAGCGCCATGCCGGTGGACCGAAGTTCGGTTAGCTGGAAGTGTGCTGTGTGTATCCTTTGCGCGTCCTGGTCGACAGAGACGAGCGGGTGGCCGTTCGCCTCATGAGGGTCGGAGGTTTGTGCACACATGGTTTGGCATCGCTCGGTTCCGCGTCCGGCGGTACTCACGCCCGGCGCTGCAACATCGCATTTCCGTCCCGAGCTGCTCGATCCATCGAGCCCGGAAGGGCTGCGTGACCTCGAAGCGCTGGCAGCGTCGGGTTCTGTCAGCGCGGTGCACGACACGATCGAAGATCAGCTCGACGAACTGATCCGCTGCGAGGACCCTGCGGTCGCACAGTCGACCGGCTCGCTGGTGGCGTCCCGTCGCCGGATCTGTGACGGGACTCCGTTGTGGCAGTGGGGGACGTGGGTGTTCTATCCGTGGAACGGCCGGTTGGTACATGTGCTGCCGCGCGAGGTTTTCCAGCGGGTGCGGACAGATCGGAATCGCAACAAGATCGACCGAGTGCAGCAGCGAGTCCTGCGCGAGCGGCGGATCGGTGTGATCGGGCTGTCGGTGGGCAACAGTGCGGCTGTGACGCTGGCGATGGAAGGGGTCGGCGGATCGTTCCGATTGGCCGACTTCGACACCGTCGGGCTGTCGAATCTGAACCGGCTGCGGGCCGGGGTATTCGATCTCGGGGTCTCCAAGGCTGTGCTGGCGGCGCGTCAGATGTTCGAGATCGACCCCTATCTCGATATCGAGTTGTTCACGGACGGGTTGACCGAGGAATCGATCGGGCCGTTCTTCGACGGAGCGGAGGGCACCCGTCCGCTGGATCTGCTGGTGGAGGAATGCGACACGGTATGGGCGAAAGTCGCTGCCCGTGAGTACGCGCGGCGCCGCGAGATCCCGGTACTGATGGACGCCAACGATCGCGGCTTGCTGGATGTGGAGCGTTTCGATCGCGAACCCCATCGCCCGCTGTTCCACGGTCGCACCGGTGGGTCGACCTCGTCCGATGTCGCGGGGATGAACCGGGGTGAGCTGCTGGCGTTTCTGCTGACAGTGGTCGATGAGCCGCGGCTGAGCCCGGCGATGCGCGACGCGGTCGGTGAGATCGGCCGAAGCCTGTGCAGCTGGCCGCAGCTCGCTTCCGGGGTGATGCGCGGCGGCGCCCTGGTGGCGGACACGGCTCGCCGGATCCTGCTCGGCGAGCCGATCCCGTCGGGGCGAACCTATATCGACCTCGACGAGCTCATCCCCGCGGCGGGCCCACAGATCGCTCCGGCGTTCGTGCGGGCGATGGAGGAAGTCCGTTGACGATCGACCTGCGCAATGTGGAACTGGTCGGCCCGCGGCTGCGGTTGCGTGATCTCCGTGCCGGTGATCTGGGCGTGTATCAGCGGATCTTCACCGACCCGCACCTGACCCGATACATGGGCACCGACAGCATGGGCGTCCGGGCGGCCGCGACGTCGTTCGAGGCCGCCCTGTGCTCCCGCGGCGAGACACCGCGGCGCAAGTACACATTGGCGATCACGGCACCGGGTGAGGACACCATGGTCGGCACCATCGGCCTGCTGGTGGAGGATTTCGGCAGCAACGCGATGATCGGCGGTCTGGTCGTGGTTCCGGAAGGGGCGCTGCGCGCCGGTGGGATCGAGGCGGGGCGGCTGATGGCGGCATTCGCCTTCGGGCCGCTCGGGATTCACCGGGTATGGGCGGGGCACCGCCACGATCATCCGGTGATGGACACGGTGATGTCGGGAGTGGGCTTGACGCCGGAGGCGCGGCTGCGCCAGCTGTACCGAACCCAGGGTCGGTGGCGCGACGTGTGCATCTATGCGGCTCTGCGGCCGGAATGGGCTGCGACGGCGACGCCTGCCGAACGTCGGATCCTGGCGTTACGGCCCACCACGGCAAGGGAACACGCCACCGTGGGTCGGTGAAGTCGGTGCGGCAACCCTGCCGAATCGGGCTCCGGGCGCGCCACGGCGCGATAGCATCGCCGACTACAGGCCCCCGAATCGCCACCACCCGAATACGCGCAGCGGTCGCGATGGGAGGGACTCCGCCGCCGACGAGAATCCGAAGTAGAGATCACAAATGGCAGTGCTGATCGACTCCGACTACTTCACGCCGGCGGACCGGCGGGAGGCGGTCACCGCAATCCTGCAGGAAGCCGATATCGGGGCCACCCTGCAGATGTGGGATTCGCCTGCCGAAGTGGTCAGCCGTCACCAGGCCTGGATGCTGGGCCCGATCGCGCTCACTCGCTCCGAGGTATCCGGTCACCAGGTCTGCCGAACCAGTCGGCACGAGCGAACCACGCCCAGCGACACCCTGACGGTGACCGTGCAGAACGGGCAGGTTCGCAGGCACGAACAGTTCGGTGCGCAAACGCTGATCGAGCCCGGCGCCTGCGAAGTGATCGACCTGGCCACGACGTTCGCCTCCGGCTGGCACGGTCTCGGCGGAACGCTGTGCCTGCAGCTGTCCAGGGAGCGCCTCGGCATTTCCGCGGAGACGGTCGTCGCGGCGCACGGGCGGCTGGCGGCGTCGCCGCTGTACCCGATGGTCACGGCGCAGATTCAGCATCTCGTCGGGATCGCCGACCAGCTCGAAGCGGATCCGGCCGCTGCCTCCGTGGGTGAGTCGTGCCTGGAAATGGTTCGGGCGCTACTGATCTCGGCGGCCGGCCGCGGGCCGGGTGACGGCGCCGCCATCCCGGAGCAGCTGCTGATCGAGCAGATCCTCGGGTATGTGCGGACCCACCTGTCCGATTCGGACTTGAAGATCCCCGATATCGCCGCAGGCAACAACATCTCCGTGCGGCACCTGTACAAAGTCTGCGCGCAGTCGGGTATCAGCCTCGAGCAGTGGATCATCGAACAACGCCTGGTCCGGGCCCGTGACATGCTGATCGACAGAGGCTACGCGCACCGGTCCATCGCGTCCGTGGCCGGTGCCGTGGGTTTCCGCGACGCCGCCCACTTCGCCCGGCGATTCCGCGAGGCATTCGGGATGACGCCCCGTGACTGGCGCCGCAGCGCCACCGATGTGGGCAACCCGCCGAAGTAGCCGGGGCTCCGGGCCCGGATGCACGCACGTTTGTGCGTGCACAGTCAGTCGTCGTGCAGTCACAGCCTCCTTCGCGGGCCGATTCGCCGATACCTTTCGAATGTGGCTGCGCGAGACCGCATCAGGAGGACGAGGGTTCGCCGACGGGCACCCGCGCCGATGCGGTCCGTGCTGAGGGCATCGAGAGAAAGGGGAGACCATGTCCACGATCGGCAAAGCGATTCGGGCGGCAAGGATGGCCTCCGGGTTCACCCAGGCGGAGTTGGCCGACTGGATCGGAATCGCGGACGGAAACCAGATCAGCCGGTGGGAGCGCGATGTGGTGACACCCAGTGCCGACAGTGTCGGCGAGTTGTCGAGAGTTCTGGGGGTGCGTCTCGACAACTCGGTCGGAGATGCCGTGACGTGCTGATCTGATCTGAATGCTGGTGTGTCAGCTCGATGCAGGTCGAGCTGACACACCAGCGAATGTTTTCCCGGCTACGAAACGACCTGGGAGCTCAGGTAGTTCAGGAGGATCAGGACGTCGTCGCCGTAGTCGACGTGAGCCTCGGAGGCGTAGAAGTTGGCCATGTCCACGCCTTGGCGGGCCAGCTGGACGAGCTCGTCGATGGTGGCGGGGTCGGCGATGTCGAGCAGGGTTCGGGCGGTTGTGCGGAGGTCTGCCCGGATGCCGGCGGCGATGGGGCCGAGCACGGAACCGGTGAGGTCGGCGCCGGTGGCGACCAGGGTCGCCAGGTCGGTGGCGGCGGCGAGGGGGTCGTTGCGATCGAGGGATTCGACCGCACGCCACAGGATTTCCTGAATTCGGCCCACCCCGTCGGCGATGCTCAGAAAATCGATGGGCACGAGGGCGTCGGCGATGAGGCTGACGGCTGCGGTCCAACCCGAGGGGTCGACGGCGGCGGCCGCGCGGATGACCTGGGCGACCAGGGCTCGATCTACACCCGCGGCGGCCTGGACCAACGGGGACAGCGCAACATTCAGGGCATTCGCGGTCCGGTGCGCACCGCGAATGTCACCCGCCGCGATGAACTCCGAGAGGTGGGTGAGGTCGTCGAGAATGGTGGGCAGGTTCGCCGCGGTGGCGGTCCAGCCGGCGCCCATGGTCACAGCCTGAGCGATCAGGCTGCTGGGATCGACCGTGGCGGGGATAACATTCGCGATCGGTTCGGGATCACCGCTCAGGACCCGGCCCAACGCGGCGAGGAACGGGGAGGCGGTGGCATCGAGAGAGCAGTACAGGTCGCCGTCGGTACACAGGGTGCGAACCCGCTCGGTCAACGCACCGAAATCCCGGCTTCGCGTTCCGGCTATGCCGAGGCCGGGCTGCGGATTGCCGAGGGAGAGCGTGGTATTCGGATCGCGATGCGGATCGGCCAGTAGTCCGACACCGACCACTCGATCGGCATCGAGGGGACCGTCGCCATTGCCGATCTCGGTGGCGAGATCGCCGATGCCGTCCGCGCCCTGGCTGTAGCCGGCGAGGACGACCTGCGTCGAGCTACACAGGCCGCGCATCATCTGGTGCAGGCGGGATTCCAGCGTGCCCAGGGACTCCGCGTAGCTCAGGCCCAGGTCGAAAGCGCTTGCGGCATAGGGGACGTAGAGCACGGTGATGTCACGACCGAATTGCCGTTGCAGGCCATCGCCGACGGGCTGGAGCATCCCGACGGGCACCCGGGGATCGGCGCCCGGCGTGGTCTCCCAGGTCCCCGGCGCGAAGATTGCCGTGTACGGGGTGCAGGGCTGCGCGCTGGGCGTTTCCGCCCGCGCGACGCCGGCCGCCGCAGTCCCGGCCGCGACGACGGCGGCAACCAGCATCGCCGCGGTGGATCTCGACAACCTGTCCATCGTCCAATTCCTCTGTTGCCGAAGGGAATTCGTGGCGTACGACAGGTGCTGAGTTGCGCCGAACCGTCCGTCGGGGCCAATTCTCGCCACTCGCCGTCGGTTTCGCCGAGGTTTTCAGACACAGTTTCATTTCAGATTAGATGCCGGGGGCCGCACGGTGTCGTGGTCGGGCCCGGCGCGCGGTTTCGGCGCTTCGCGTTTTCGGCATCATGCCCGGTCGTGGCGAGCGGGCTGCCACGCGGTGACGGCCCAGATGACCACCACGCTGATCGCGATGATCACGATGGACCACGCGGGATAGTAGGGCAGGGACAAGAAGTTCGCGATGATCACCAGTGCCGCGATGCCCACCGCCGCGTATCGCGCCCACGCGGTGCCCGACATCAAGCCGATCGAGCAGACGATGGCGATCACACCGAGGACGACATGGACCCAGCCCCAGGTGGTCGCGTCGAATTCGTAGACGTAGCTGAAGCCGGCGACATAGAACTCGTCCTCGGCGATCGCGGAGATGCCCTCGAGGATGGAGGCCGCCGCGGCGATGAACAGCATGATCGCCGCCAGTACGGAGATTCCCTCGGCGGCGGCTTGCCGCGCGAAAGGCTCTTCTTCGGGAACGGGACGATTTGCGGAAGGATTGCGCTCGGTCATGACAAGCCCCTTGCTGCGGCGAAATTCCGCCATCGCAGATCTCCGGGACTCCTGCAGGTCGCAATGACAGGCAATCGCGTACTTCGGTAGGGACGGCGGATTGCGCGGCACGCCTGTGCGCAGCGCCGACTGAAGGGTGGTGCTCGCGATCGGAGTTCGATCGCCCACGATCCGTCTAGCTCGACACGCAGCGAGTTTACCGGAGACTCTCCTCTCGATGCGGCGATGTTTCAGGTTCGCAATCCGCGCTCGCGGCCTTTCGCGAACCCCGGCTGAACGGCGTGGTGGCCACTCGTGGGCGCGGTGGGCCGCCGGATCGGCGGCTCATGTCGGCCCGAAGCGCGACGACACCCCGGCTCGACCGAGACCGCCTGCCGAACGGCTCGATTGCCGGATGATTGCCGTTGCTGGTGGGGCGGGGACAAGTCGCGTGCGCGCCGGTCGGAGAGAACTCCCGAGCCCGGAAGCAAGCGAATCATGTGCGGCCGTTTCCCGAGCATTGGAGGAGTTCACGGTATGACCTGTCCCAATTCGATTGTCCGGGTGGTGATTCCGCGGACAACAGCGTCGTCTTCGGCGCACCCGGGACTCGGACGTGGACCGCCGCGGTGGTGAAGGCAGAAATGGTCGTTGTCGACCGCTCTGCTCGCGAATTCACCCGGGGTCGCGTCGCCGCATTCAGCGCGCATCGTCCTCGGATACCGGATCGGGTGCCTCCCCGCGAGCACGGGGAGACACCCGAAAACAGCTCTGCACGGCGGTCGCCACCGCCCACAGAGCAGATGCAGACACTTGGAGAACTCTGCGATGACCACACTAGATGTACTCGTCATTCTCGCGCGCCCCTATGGCGCCCGCCGATGACCGGGCCCACGATCACCCACGAAGTAGTTGTCGTCGGGGCGGGCTTCGGTGGGCTCACCATGGCCGCGCAGCTGCGGCAGGCCGGGGTGCGCGACTTCCTGATCCTCGAAGAAGGACCCGAGGTCGGCGGGGTGTGGCGGGAGAACACCTATCCGGGCTGTTCCTGCGATGTGCCCGCGCACCTGTACTGCTTCGCCTTCGACCCTTATCGAGACGTTCGCGTGCGCTACCCGGATCAGCAGGCGATCTTGACCTACATGCGGGAGGTCACCGACCGCAACGGTTTGCGTGCGCATCTGCGCTGCGATACCGCCGTGACGGCCGCCGACTACAGCGACACCGACCGCACCTGGACCCTGACCACGACCACCGGGGAGCGGATCCGCACCGACGCGGTCGTGTGGGCGCTCGGCCAACTGCATCGACCCGCGATTCCTCGGTTGCGGGGAGCGCGCACCTTCGGTGGCCGTGCGTTCCACTCCGCACGGTGGGATCACACCGCGGATCTGCGCGGGCAGATCGCCGTCGTCGGCACCGGTTCCTCGGCGGCGCAGATGATTCCCGAGCTGGCCCGCGTCGCGGCCGGTGTCACCGTGTATCAGCGTTCCCCGTCCTGGGTGCTGCCCAAGCCCGCCGCGTCGTTCGGTCCGCTGTCGCGGTGGGCGCTGACGCATGTGCCCGGTCTGCACGACCTGTATCGGGCCGGGATCTACTACGCCGCTGATCTGGTTCTCGCGCCGATCATGCGCGCGGGGTGGTCGGCAGGACCGGCCGAACTCGTTGCGCGGGCCCACCTTCGGTGGCAGGTGCGCGATCGTGAACTGCGCGCGAAGCTCACACCGAACTACCGGATCGGGGAGAAACGGATCCTGCTCGACAGCGGATATTATCCGGCGCTGACCCAGCCACACGTCGAACTGGTCACCGACCGCATCGACCGGCTCGGCCCGGACGGGATACGCACTGTCGACGGCACCGAGCGCCGCGCCGATGTCATCGTGTGGGCTACCGGATTCCGTGCGCCGGAGTTCCTCGCCGGGGTGCGAATCCGTGGCCGTGGTGGAGTGGACCTGCACGACCGGTGGCGGCGCCGAGGACGACCGACCGCCTTCTACGGACTCGCGGTGCCCGGCTTTCCGAATCTCTACATGATCGCTGGGCCGCACTCGTTCACTCCGTCGAACAGCAACCCCTCGGTCAAGCAACACCAGGCCCGCTACATCACGCGCTGTCTGGCCCTCAGCGCGGACCGGGGTGCACCGGTGGAGGTGACCGAGCGGGCAATGGCGCGCTACCTCGACCGTCTGGATCATGCTCTCGCCCAGACGATCTGGTGTGAAGGTGCGGCGACGGCATGGTGGAAGCGCGCGGACGGCACGATCACCAATGCCTGGCCAGGAACCGTCAGCGAGTTCGAGCACGAGATCGTCGGCAGCGATCCAGCCGAGTCGTTCGCGAAGGTAGCCGCGACCACCGGAGCACGCGACGCCGATCGAGAGGTCGCGGAGCAGATCACCTGACCGCGCTACGGCGGGACCTCGGCACTGTTCGGCCGGGGCCCGCCGGGCAGCGGCACCGTTCGTTCGGCTCAGGCCACCGGCGGGTGTTTGCGGGCGCCCATCGACTCGGCCGCGAACAGCAGCACCACCGCCGCGATGACCGCGAGGACGAAGCCCCAGAAGTTGAGCTCGGTGATGGAGCCGACGCCGATGAGGCTGGCGATCACGCCCGCGATCAGCGCCGCAGCCATGCCGAGCACCAGGGTCATGCCCATGCTCATGTTCTCTTTACCCGGCTTGAGCACTCTGGCGAGCACGCCGACCACGGCGCCGATGATCAAGAATCCACAGATCTGAACAATCGCGTTCCACATCGCTCGAACCTCCACGTTGTGCCGATGGCCGGGGAGTGCCGGTTATGTTCGATCATTTCTCCCCTTCGCCCGCAGAACCAGGGTCGTGTCCTCGGCGTTGTCGAAGCGTGTCCGCGCCGACGCCGGATCACACCATCGCCGTCGATATCGCTCCGGTCGCCATGGACGGGCTCAGAACGCAGGATCCACCCGGCACTCGCTCGCGGACCGGCCCGTCGGGGCGGTGCCGTCGCCCTGATCGAACCGCCACTGTGCGATCGGGCCCGCCGGCCGCCAGCGCAGGCCGCGCCCGTCCGGCACGGCTTCGTAGACAGCTTCCCGACCGCTGACCAGCTGCTCACCCACGCAATAGTCGTGGTATCCGGTGCCCGGCTGGACCGCCCCCGCGCTGAAGCGGCCGGTGGGCTCGGCGGCGGCGCCCGGATTGGCGACCGTGCTCGTCCGATGCGTCGATGCTCCGCGATCCCAGCGTGCGTCCCCGGTCCGCGATCGGTCGCAGGTGAAGGTCCAGCCACCGGCGACGACGGTGGCTCCCTGTGAGTACGGGGTGCCCGCCCACAAACAGCTGACGGCGGTGTCCGCGGACGCGGTTCCCGTCGAGAGCCCGAGCAGGCCCGCTACCGTGACAGCCGATGCCAGCGCGGCTACACCGCGACGCCGTCGAACGGTTCCTGAAATATCCTGATTGCCAACGGTTTCCATCCTTCGATGCTCCCGTCGGGACGGGTCGGGCACATCAGGTCCCGACCCGGAGCTTCAGCTCAGGGATTCCCCTCGGTCGAGGGGGCGCAGGCTCAGCAGCACGGTCCGAGGTGCGCGCTCGGGCGCGGGGTCGTGTCGCTGTTCGGCACTGCGGCCAGGAACGCGTCGAGGTCGACCCGGCGCCCACCCACCCACGTGCCGTTGACCCGGACGGTCTCGCCCAACGTGGCCGGGTCGACCTCGTAGGGGTCACCGGACAACTCGACGAAGTCGGCCAGCTTGCCGACCGTGATGGACCCGATCAGGTGATCGCGGCGCAGGGTGCGGGCGGCGTTGATCGTCTGCGCGCGGATCGCGTCGTCGAGCGGAATCGCCTGATCGGCGCCGTGGACGGTGCCGGCGCGGGTGCGTCGGGAGGCGACGGTCTGGATGTTGACCAGCGGCGACGGTGGCGAGACCGGCCCGTCGTTGTGCAGGGACACACACGCCCCCGAGGCCAGCGCGTCGGCGGTGGGCTGCCACCGGCTGCCGTGTTCGTGATCGAAGATCGCGCCGTCGAGCAGATCGCCCCAGAAGTAGTACTGGAACGGTGACATCGACACGTGCACGCCCAGTCTGGCCGCACGATCCATCTGCGCGCGCGTCGCTCCGCCCAGGTGTTCGATCCGCCACCGGTGATCGGTGCCGGTCAGGCCGTGGCGCTGCAACGCCGCCTCGTAGGCGTCCAAGGCCAGCTCGACGGCGAGATCGCCGTTGGAATGGAACGACATCTGCCAGCCGGCGGGCGCGGCGTCGTCCAGAATCTCGTCCAGCTGCGATCGCGTGTAGTTCAGCGAACCGGTGCCGCCCGCGGTCGCCGGGTCGATACCGGCGCGCCGAGTCGCCTCGGTATCGAGGTAGGGAAACGACGTCGCCGCACTGCCCACCCAGACCGCACCGTCGGTCCAGAGCTTGACGCCGGCTTTGCGCAGCATCTCGTCGCCGGCGGCGAAGGTCTCGGGCTCGGTGTAGGTATCGGTGGTCGACATCTCCCACAGGTTGACCCGCAGCGGGCACGATATGGTGGCGGCCAGTGTCTCGTAGTCGTGTTTGGTCTGCGGGTCGTAGGCCATGTCCGAGGTCGTGGTGTACCCGGCGCGCGACATCGCCGCGAAGAACCCGGCGCCGCTGAGCAGCGGGCTGGGCATCTCGGCGATCAACGGAGTCATGACCGCGGTGAGCACCGGCACTTCGAATCCCTGACCGTCGAGCGAGCCGTCCGGATTGCGACCGTAGTGACCGCCGTCGGGGTCCGGTGGCGGGTTGCCGGACCAGCCGTACCGCTCGATGAGCGCGGTGTCGAAGTAGATGCCGTGCGCGGAGTTGTCCAGGACCACGGCCACCCGATCACCGAAGATCGCGTCCAGGTCCGATGCTGTCGGTGCCGCGTGTTCCTGGAGCAGTGCGTCGAACCCGTTGAACACCAACGGCGTCGACGGATCGGTCGCGGCGATGGCGGCTGTGAACACGGCCACCACATCGGCCCAGGTCGGGGCTACCCACGGGGTGATCTGCGCGATGGGTGGTTGGGTGAGGACCCCGCCCAGGAACGGATGCCCGTGCGGTTCGACGAACCCCGGCAGCAACGCTCGGGCGCCGGTATCGATGACCTCGGCATCCGGGGCCACCGCCGACACGCACTCGGCCAGCGACCCGACCGCGACGATGCGCGAACCCGAGACCGCGACGGCGTCAGCGCGAGGGCGGTCCTCGTCCATGGTGATCACGGTGCCTGCGGTGAGAACGAAATCCGACACAGCCAACTCCCTCGCTTGTGGTGTTCGAGGCGGAGAAGAACTCGGCCGACCGTGGACACCGATTCGGCGGCGACAAGGGCCGGACATGCTGCTGACCAGCACAGGCTATTCCGAGAGGGCTACCGGAAGAGGGGACGACACGCGTATCCGAGCGCAGATCGAGCGGCCCGGTAGACGTGGCGTCGTGGCGCGCTGAGTGGCTGCGAATGGCCGGTTCCGGACGTGCCTATTCGGCGGCGGTCTGCCCTGGCTCCGGCAGCTCGGCGTAGAACTCGCGCAGCGCGGCCGTGACGCTGACGAGCACGCGGTGGGCGGCCGTCAGGTCGCTGTCGGGCAGGGCGGACAGCGCCTCGCGGGTGCGGGAACCGAGCGGTCCGAAGAATCCGGCGGCGACCGACATGCCGTGGTCGGTATAGGTCAGGTTGACCCGCCGTCGGTCCGCCGGGTCGGGCACGCGGTCGAGGTGCCCGGATTCGATCATGCGCTCGACCAGGTAGGTGACGGCGGGCGCGGAGACGCCCATCAACTTGCTCAACTGGCCCGCGCTCACGGGTGCGCCCTCGGCGTCAGCCGTGGCGACATGCATCAGGGCGCGGAAATCGTTCGGGCGCAGGTCGTTCGATCGCGCGAAGACGTGACCGATCTGTTCGGAGATCGCGGTCAGCGCACGCAGATCCCGGGCGATGCCGGTTTCCAGCTCTGCCCGGTCGGCGGCCGGGTTCGTGTCGGCGGTGTCGTCATCCACGCGCGGCCTCCTCTCTGTCCGACAGGGAGCTTAGCCGTCGGAGCCACCGGCATTGCCAATTAGTTAAGTTTCTGAAATAGTTTCGGCGTGATGCGAGTGAGCGACGGAAACGGGTGGGACCGGTTCGCCGGGCTGGTCACCGGTCGGCGATCGTGGGCGGTACTGCTCGCTGTCGTCGCGGCCGCGATGGCGGTGATGGCGCTGGCAGGGAGCAACGACAGCGCGGGCCAGGCCCCGGTGTCGTTGCCACGATCGGCGGAATCTTCCCTGGCCGCCGAAGCGGCGGCACGGTTTCCCGATGCCGGAACCGCCGCCGCGATCATGGTGGCGACCCGCGTCGACGGCGGAGCGCTGACACCGGCCGATCTCACGGCACTGGACGCGGCGCTCACCCGCGCGGGTGGCCCGCCGACCGACGGTCCCCGGGTGATTCTCGCTCCCGACGAGCGGGCCGCGCTCGCCCAGATTCCGGTGTCCGCACAGCTCAACGGCTTCGCGCTCACCGACCGGATCGGCGAACTCCGCGCCGCCGTCACCACCGATCTGCCCGATACGCTGCGCGTGCAGATCACCGGCGGACCGGCTTTCGGCGCCGACATCGCCGACTCCTTCTCCGGTGCGAACTCGCTGCTGCTGATCGTCACCGCGATCGTGGTGATGGCCCTGCTCATCGTCACCTATCGCTCGCCGGTGTTGTGGCTGGTGCCGCTGACGGTGGTCGGGCTCGCCGACCGCGTCGCCACCAGTGTCGGCACGCTCCTGGCCGAGCTCACCGGACTCGCTTTCGACGGTTCGACGTCGGGCATCACCAGCGTGCTGGTCTTCGGGGCGGGAACGAACTACGCGCTGCTGTTGGTATCGCGGTATCGCGACGAACTGCATCGCCACACCGACCATCGAGCAGCGTTGCGCGCCGCGGTGCGTCATGCCGCGCCCGCCATCGTGGCCAGCAATGTCACCGTTGTCCTGGCTCTGCTGACGCTGTTGCTCGCGCTGCTCCCCAACACCCGCAGCCTCGGCGCGTTCGCCGCCGCGGGACTCGTGGTGGCGCTGATCTTCGTGCTCGCCGCGTTGCCGCCGGCGCTGGCACTGTGCGGCCGGCGGGTCTTCTGGCCGTTCGTGCCGAAGGCGGACGGGCGCGACGCGGCCGAGCAGGGCGTCTGGGCGGTCGTCGCGAAGCGGGTGGTGCGACGCCCTGCCGTCGTGGCCGGGGCGGCGTCGGCGGTGCTGATCGTCTTCGCGACCGGGCTCGTGACCACCGATATCGGGCTCTCGCAGACCGAGCAGTTCCGCGTCGAGGCCGAGTCCGTCGACGGGCTGGAAACGATGGCCGACCACTTCCCGTCCGGTTCGTCGGATCCCGCCGTGGTGATCGCGCGCAGCGAAACCACCACCCCGATCCAGTCGGCCCTCGATGGCGTGCGGGGCATTTCGCGCGCCACCGCTACCGGTACCTCCGCCGACGGTGCGACACGGTGGTCGGTCGTGCTGGACGCGCCGCCCGGCTCGGCGGAGGCGTTCACCACCATCGAGGCGATCAGGACGGCGGTCGGCACGGTTCCCGGCGCCGAGGCCCTCGTCGGCGGTACGGACGCCGAAGCGCTCGACATCCGCGACGCCGCCCGCCGTGACCAGGCGCTGGTCATTCCGCTGATCCTCGCCGTCGTGCTGCTGGTGTTGCTGGCACTGCTGCGCGCGGTGCCCGCCGCCGTGCTGCTCGTCGGCGTCACGGTGCTCAGCGCGCTCGCGGCGCTCGGTGCGGGCAGCTGGATCAGCGGCACGATCTTCGGCTTCCCCGCACTGGACACGAACGTGCCGCTGTTCGGTTTCCTGTTCCTGGTCGCGCTGGGTGTGGACTACACGATCTTCCTGGTCACCAGGGCCCGCGAGGAAGCGGGCGCGCACGGCACCACCCAGGGCATGGTGCGCGCGGTCGCCTCGACCGGGGCCGTGATCACCAGCGCCGGCGTGGTGCTGGCAGCGGTGTTCTGTGTGCTCGGTGTGCTGCCGTTGATCACCCTGACCCAGTTGGGCATCGTGGTCGGGATCGGCATCCTGCTGGATACGTTCGTGGTGCGCACCTTGGTTGTCCCCGCGCTGTTCGCGCTGCTGGGCGACAAGGTGTGGTGGCCGGGAGCGCTCGCGAAAGCCGAAGCGGCGCAGTCTGCGTCGACCGAGACAGTGGCGGTGAACTGAGCTCCGCGGGCGAAATCGACGGACTCCGCTGCCTCGCCGAACGTTGTTCGGAACGTGGCAGGGGCATGCGGGAGAATCGCGGGATGCGCATCCGAATCGTGGGGACACAGCTGCCGGGGTCGTTTTGTCGACCGCCCGGGATCGAGACGGCGTACTCGAACATTCATGTCGGCGTGCGGCGCAGGAACCGGCCGCAGGAGCTGCTCGACCTACAGCGTGGTGACGCGGAATCGGTCTCGTGGACGGTGGAGGGCACCGTCCACGAGACCGACGTCCGAGGTACCCACATCCAGGGCCGACCGGGGGAGCGGTTCCTCTACCTCAGCTGGGTCAGCGTCGATGATGCCGGAACGCTCACGATGTTCCGGCGCGCCAAGCTGATGCTCGCCGACGTCCCCGCCGAGACGCTGGCGGCCGCGGTCGAATCGGGCGTGCTCGAGGCTCGTCTCGGCCTCACGGACGCGACCGGAAACCCGTTGTGCGCGAGGGTGGAACCCGCGACGATCCGCTGGGCTGCCGCGACCTGACCACGGCATCGACCCGCGGCGCTGACCGGCGCCGCACGATGTCGGACCACGGTGGCAGGATGCGAAGGGTGGGTGACTACTTCGAACGGATCGTCGATCTCGATGTGGCCGTGGCGGATGCCGAGGCGTCGGCCGGGGCGACGATCGACTGGATGGTGTCGCGGGGGTGGCTGCTGTGGGAGACCTCGGCGGACGCGATGTACAGCCTCCACGCCGACGAAGGGTATGTGGCAGGGCCCGCCTGGGCGACGATCGCCCAGGATTGGGGCGCCGAGTGGATTCCCGCACCGGTAGCGGTCGTCGTCGGCCGCCACGCCCACTACGGCGGTCAGGGCGAGATCGCACCGGCCGACGCCACGTGCCCGAGCTGCCGGGCAACCACGGTGATCATCGACTACCCACAGGCCTGGGAACCTGATCCCGCAGTGTGGCAACCGTTTTCGGACGCGATCGAAGCGTGGGAACAGACGGGCGCCGGTGCGGTGGCATGCACCGCGTGCGGTACCACCAGCGCGATCACCGACTGGCAATGGCCGGGGGGCTTCGCCCTCGGCGCCCTTGCCTTCGACTTCTGGGGCTGGCCACCGCTGACCGACGAATTCATCGCCGAGTTCACCGCCCGACTCGGCCACCGCGTCGAGCACCACACCGGCAAGTTCTGAACCGTGTTCGGTGTCACGGGTCACAGTCGCCCGATCCCGGGCATTCCTCTCGGCACAGTGCGCACGATCTCACCGGTGGGGAGTGGCCCACGGTGAAAATTCCGCGCTCACTAGCATCGATGCAGCGGAAATATCGATGAACCCAGAGGACGTGTGTTGACTACCGAACAACTTGATCGCTGGAACGCTCAGGAAGCTGCGGCGGAGGCGATGATTCCCATCATCGGGACGTTGTACCGCAGCAAGGGTGTGACGATTCTGCTGCACAGCCGGTCGCTGGTGAACAAGTCGGTGATCAGCATCCTGCGGACGCATCGGTTCGCGCGGCAGATCGGCGGCGAAGAGCTGTCGGTGGACGAGACCCTGCCGTTCCTCGAGGTGATCAGCCGGCTGGATCTGGGACCGTGCAAGATCGACCTGGGACAGCTGGTGATGGCATTTCACGCCGACGAGCGGGGCCTGTCGGTCGAGGAGTTCACCACCTCGGTGCTGGCCGAGGTGAGCGACGGCAACAAGGCCGTGTCACAGGGACCGCGTGATGTGGTGCTCTACGGGTTCGGGCGGATCGGGCGGCTGGTCACCCGGCTGCTGATCGAGAAGGCCGGGTCGGGCAACGGGCTGAGCCTGCGCGCGGTGGTCGTGCGCAAGGGCGGTGACGACGACCTGGCCAAGCGAGCGTCGCTGCTGCGTCGCGACTCGGTGCACGGGCACTTCAACGGCACGATCAAGGTCGACACCGACAACGACACGATCACCGCGAACGGCAACGTCATCAAGTTCATCTACAGCGATGACCCGACGACCATCGATTACACCGCCTACGGCATCGACAACGCGATCCTGATCGACAACACCGGTCGCTGGCGTGACCGCGACGGCCTGGAGCAGCACCTGCGCCCCGGCATCGCGAAGGTCGTGCTCACCGCGCCCGGCAAGGGTGACGTGCCCAACATCGTGCACGGCGTCAACCACCGCGACCTGGACCTGTCGCAGCAGATCTTCTCCTGCGCCTCCTGCACGACCAACGCGATCGTGCCGCCGCTCAAGGCCATGGACGACGAGTTCGGCATCGTGCGCGGGCACGTGGAGACGGTGCACTCGTTCACCAACGACCAGAACCTGCTGGACAACTACCACAAGGCCGATCGTCGCGGTCGCTCCGCGCCGTTCAACCTGGTACTCACCGAGACCGGCGCCGCCTCCGCGGTGGCCAAGGCGATGCCGGACTTCAAGGCCAAGATCACCGGCAACTCGATCCGCGTGCCCACCCCGGACGTCTCCGTCGCGATCCTGAACCTGCAGCTGAAGCAGGACACGACCAAGGAAGACGTGCTCGCGTACCTGCGTCAGGTATCCCTGGCGGGCCCGTTGAGTCGCAACCTCGACTACACCGCCGCCACCGACGCGGTCTCGAGCGACTTCATCGGTTCGCGCGCGGCCTCGATCATCGACGCCAACGCCACCATCGTCGAGGGTGACACCGCCATCCTCTACGTCTGGTACGACAACGAATTCGGCTACTCGTGCCAGGTGGTGCGGACCGTGCAGTACATCTCGGGCATCGAATACCCGACCTACCCGCAGCTGGGTGCGCAGTCCGACACGCGCGAGCTCACCGACGCGCGGTAGCGACCCTCCGGCAAGGCGGGCATCTGGTCTGTGACCGGGGCCCGCCTGCCTCGTCGACTCGGTGGCAGCGCATGCGAGGCGACCACCACCGCTTGTCGGGTCGCGCGTTGTTGTGCATACTGGCGACATGACATCGAGTCGAAAGGGCGTTCTGCGCCCGGGCCGTTGAGCCCCACGCCGGTCATCGAACCGGCTTCTCTCCCGCGTGAACGCGGGGAATTCACCGAAAATCCGCAGTCTTCCCGTACGTCCTATGACGATGCGCGCCTCGACCTCTGGCTGCGTGTGCGCGAACTCGCTGTGCCGTCCGCCATGATCGAGGCCGCCACCGCACGGCGGCTCGTCGGCGACTGGTCGGGGGCCTGCGCCGCTGCGCATGTCGATCTCGATGTGGATCTGCGGGCGCTGGCGCGGACCCACGGGCGAGGACTCGCCGCTCGGGTACGGGCCGACCTGCGGTATCTGGCACCGGACCTGTTGCGCTGGCATCTTCCCAGAATCGCGCCGGACGGTCTGTTGCGACCCGGGTTGACGATGGTGCTGGCTCGCTACGAATCCGGGAGCGTCACCGGTCTCGACAGCGCGGCCGGTGACGTAACGCAGTGTGACGGTGCGGATTCCGTGTATCTGGTGGTCCGTACGCCACCGGCCTGGGCGGCTGCCGGACAGCGGATCAGCCTCGCGCTGTGGGACATGACGTGCCCCACGACCAGCGCGCGCATGCACCCACATCCCCGACCCAACAGTCGCTACCGACTCGACCTGCACCGGCACCTGTGGGATTCGCGCAGGGCAGGGGAGTTGCGACACCGTTCTGGGGCAGCACAATTCGCCGCACAGAGGCTCGCGACAGGCGGCGACGGCGATCTCGGGGATGCTGTGCCCGCAACGGTGCCGCCGGGTTGCGCCGTCGACCGGTGGGCGGAGGAAGCGGGGATTCTGTTGCGGGCCGGTGAGCGTCGATCCGGGTTGGTGCTGGTGCGGTGTGGTGCGCGGAAACGTGTCGTTCTGGACGTGCGTGCGGACGACCCACTCGCCGTGCGGATTTCGCGAGAACACCCGCGCGGCGGAATCTCCGCCCTTCCGGTGCTACCCGATGCGGCGACCTGGGTGCTCCCCGATCTGGAATTGCTGCGAGCGGGCGTGATCGGCGCCGATCGACTGCATCCGCTGGTCGCCTCGGCGCTCGGCTGTGACGGCGCGCCGACCGAGACATCCGGGACTACCGCCGCCGGTCATCGGATCGTGGAGTGCCGGGGTGAACGCCACCGGATCGGGTTGGTGAACGGCGTGCTCGCCGCCCTGGATCACGACCCCGCCGAAATCCGGCGTGAAGAACTGCTGGCGGCCCTGACCGGAACACCGATGGCCTGCCTTCAGGCCATCGACCGATCACTGCGCCAACCGGATTGGCTCGCCGGCGTCTGCGATCGCCTGGACCATGGCGATATCGACGGCGCCCTCACCATCGTCGAAGGCAAGCTCGGCGCCGACGCGGTGCTGCGCGACGGACCGCTTCGCGACGCACTCGAAGCTGCTGTGCGGCAACGGATCACCTATGGCCTGTTCCGGGCCGGCCTACCCGCACCCGGTCGCGGCCACATCCCTCCCGATCGGTACGACCGCAAGGGCCGTCGCCCCCGCCCGAGGCACCTGACCTTGCACTGAGTTGCCGTCCGGGCCATCAGGGCGCGTCTTGTCGCGCTGCTGACCTTCGTGCTGTCTCGCCCGACCCTGCGGTCGAGCTCGCTCCACCCGCTCTCGTCCATCGAATTCTTCTGAACCCAAAGGTGATTCACACATGTCTGTTCATACCCTCTGCCCGTCGCTCCCGATTCGCGCCACCGACTCCCAGCTCGACGTCGCGGGCGAACTCCTCGCCCTGCTGGGTACGGTGAAAACGGAGCCGCGCACCAACACGCAACTGGAAGCGCTCACCTTGGCCGTGGCCGCCGATCTGCCGGTGCTGCTGTGGGGTGAGCCGGGCATCGGCAAGACCGCTGCCCTGACCCAGCTCGCGCAGTCCCTTGACCTGCCGCTGACCACGGTGATCGCGAGTGTGCACGAGCCGTCGGACTTCTCCGGCCTGCCGATCATCGGCGACGACCCCGCGACCCAGGGCGTACCGATGGCGCCGCCGGACTGGGCGGTTCGACTCGTACGGGCCGGGCGCGGTCTGCTGTTCCTCGACGAACTGTCCACCGCACCGCCCGCCGTGCAGGCAGCGCTGCTGCGCGTTGTTCTCGAACGGCGGGTCGGCGCACTGGAACTGCCGCCGGGTGTGCGCATCGTCGCGGCCGCCAACCCACGCTCGTCGGCGGCCGACGGCTGGGAGCTGAGCCCGCCGCTGGCGAACCGATTCGTGCACCTGCAGTGGACTCACGAGCACGACGTCGTCGTCCGCGGCCTCGGCGGAACCTGGCCACACGCGACCTTGCCTCGGCTCGCTCCCGAAAGCCTGCCGGAGGCGGTCGCCTTCGCCCGTCGCGCGGTATGCACCTTGCTCGCGGCTCGGCCCAAGCTCGTGCACCAGATGCCCACCACCGAAACCCGGCGGGGCGGTGCCTGGGCATCACCACGGAGTTGGGAGATGACCGTGCGGCTGATCGCCTTCGCCACCGCGGCCGACGCGAGTCGTGACGTGCTGTCGCAGTTGATCCGCGGCACCGTCGGTGACGGGCCCGGTTTCGAACTGCTCACCAGCATCGACCGGATGGATCTGCCCGATCCGGAAGCACTGCTGGCCGATCCGGTCGCCGCCGAACTGCCGATCCGAGGCGACCTGCGCCAGGCCGTTCTCGACGGTGTGGTGGCGGCGGTGCGCAAACGACCGGAGCGGGCTCGATGGGACGCGGCTTGGTCGCTGCTGGTGAAAGCCGTGGAAACCGGAGCACCCGACCTGGTGGTTGTTCCCGCGACAACGCTGGCCACGCTGCGCCGCGAGAACTGGGAGGTGCCCGCGGCGATCGAACAACTCGCCGGGGTGGTGTCGGTGTCGCAGAGTGCCGATCGCGCCGCGGCCCGCGTTGCCGTGAAGGCGGGCCGATGACAGCGGATACCACCGGATTGGATTTCGGCAAGCTGTATGCCGCACGGCTGCACGCGGTTTCGGCCCGCCCCTATCTGGCGACCGCTCTGTACGCGCTGCACATCGTCGAGTCGCCGAGGGCGCCGACGATGGGCGTGGACAAACACTGGCGGTGCTACGTCTCGCCACGATTCGTCGACTGCACACCGGTGGAAGAACTGGCGTCGATCCTGGTGCACGAGGTGTCGCACCTGCTGCGAGACCATCACGCGCGCAGCGACCGCTACGCCCACGCCCACGACCTGACCGGTCCGGGGGAACGGCTGCGGATGAACATCGCCGCGGACGCCGAGATCAACGATGACGCGTTCGGTGACGGGCTGGTCTGGCCCGAGGGCGCCGTGCTGCCCAGCACATTGGGGCTGGACCCAGGGCACCTCATGGAGGACTACCTGGGTCAGTTCCGCCTCGGGCGGCTGACCGAAGACATGGCGTGGCTCGACTGCGGCAGCGGCGCGGACGGATCGGACCGCGAATGGGAGCTGGGACCCGACGGTGCGGACGGTCTCAGCGAACAGCAGCGCGACGGCGTCCGATTCCTTGTGGCACAGGGCATCGTCGGGCGTCCAGGAGACGCGCCCCAGGGGTGGCGACGCTGGGCGAAGGAGGCGTTGCATCCTTCCCAGCCGTGGCGGGACCTGCTCGGCGCGGCACTGCGCGCGGCCGCCTCGGCTCCCGGAGTCGGCGAGGACTACACCTACCGGCGTCCCGCCCGCCGCTGCACCGCACTGCCCGGCATCGTGTTGCCCAGCCTGCGTCGCACCCCACCCAAGGTCAGCGTGGTCATCGACACCTCGGGCTCGGTCAGCGACGACGAGCTGGGCAGCGCCCTGCTCGAAGTCGCCGCCATCATCCGCGCCGTCGGCGGCCGCCGCGACCTGGTCACCGTGTTCTCCTGCGACGCGGCGGCCAGAATCGCCCACCCGCTGTGCCAGGCCGAGGGCATGACGCTGATCGGCGGTGGCGGCACCGACCTGCGCACCGGTTTCACCCAAGCCTTGCGCACCCGGCCGGACGTCCTCGTCGCCCTGACCGACGGCCAAACCCCCTGGCCCTCCCACCAACCGGCCTGCCGAACCGTCGTCGGACTCTTCCGCCGAGAACGCGCGTGGCGCCACGACGACCCGGACTACGTCCCGGACAGCCCACCCGCATGGGCGCGAGTGGTCGACATCGGCTGACGGGTCATCCACTACTGGGCGCGCCGCGCCCGTACCAGCGGCGACACGAACATGAACGAGCCGGACAGGAAGAGCCCGGCGAGGGGGATCAGCGGGAGGTAGGAGATCCACACGATCGGCTCCGGTTGTGCCAGCGCGATCACCGTGGCGACAACAGTGACGACGAATACCACCGCCGACCAGCGATGCACCTGACGGCCGCGACCAGCACTGCCGCCGAACGCCGACAGCCGGTGCGGGCCGCGCAAGAGCCGTACGAACATCGACGCACCGGACAGGAACAGCCCGGCGAGCGGAATGAGCGGCAGGTAGACCACCCATTCGGGCCCGCTGAGCGACAACCCGATCACCGTGATGAGCACGGCCGCGAGGAAGGCGACGGCGAGCACGCGATGAGTTCGCCGAACCCAGCTGATGTTCATCGAAAACCCTTTCGTCGATCCATGGAAAACAATGCTGACACGGCGCCGACCTGGAAACTTCTCGATTCCTGATCGTTTCTCCCGCCGACCACCGATAGTCGATCGACCCCATTTCAATCCGGCAATTCGTTGAAAGTATCAATCCCCGCGGGCCGCCGAACCCCTGCGAGACTCGTCGTGTGATCAGCGCGATTGTGCGAATTCGGTCCATCACCTACGAATCAGAGGGCGTGCTGTCCTTTGTGCTCACCGACCCCGGCGGCGCGCCACTGCCGCCGTGGGCGCCGGGTGCGCACGTGGACGTCGTCCTGCCCGACGGCGTCGTTCGCCAGTACTCGCTGTGTGGCGATCCCGCGAATCGGGACAGTTATCGCATCGCGGTGCTGCTCGAGGAGCAGGGCCGCGGCGGGTCGGCGTGGATGCACGAGAACGTGCGGCCGGGCACGCTGTTGGAGATCCGGGAGCCACGCAACAATTTCCCGCTCACGCAGGCGGCGAGCTACCTCCTGATCGCCGGCGGCATCGGGATCACGCCGCTGTTGCCGATGATCCGCGAACTGGAACAGCGCGGCGCCGACTGGCAACTGCACTATGGCGGCCGCACCGGCGCGCGGATGGCGTTCGCCGGCGAGCTGTCCGTCTACGGTGCGAGGGTTCGTCGCTACGCGCAGGACGAAGTCGGGCTGATGCCACTGGCCGAGATTCTCGAGCCGGTGACCTCAGGCACGCTCGTGTACTGCTGTGGTCCCGAGCCGCTGTTGGCCGCGGTCGAGCAGCACTGTGTCGCGGATGCCCTGCGGGTCGAGCGTTTTCATCCCAAGGAGATCGTGGCCACCGGACCCGACCGGCCGACCACCGTCGTGCTCAACCGTTCCGGCCGGACCATCGAAGTACCGGCCGGGTCGTCGGTCCTGGACGCACTCGAACGGGCCGGCTCCGACGTGCTGTGGTCGTGCCGCGAAGGAACGTGCGCGACCTGCGAGACCACCGTGCTCGAAGGCGAAGTCGAGCACCGTGATTCGGTGCTCACCCCGGCCGAACAAGAGTCGGGCAAAACCATGATGATCTGCGTTTCCCGAGCGCGCACGGACCGTCTCGTGCTCGATGCCTGAAAGGTCGAAAACTGTGCACGATGTCATTGTTGTCGGCGCGCGCTGCGCCGGCGCCACGGTCGCGATGCTGCTCGCGCGGCGTGGCTACCGGGTGCTCTGCGTCGACCAGGCGCTGTTTCCCAAGGATGCCGTGTCGACCCACATGCTGCGGCAGAGTGGTCTGGCGCGACTGCGGGATTGGGGCCTGCTCGATCGGCTGAAAGCCACCGGCTGCACGCCCATCCACTCGATCACCATGTCCTACGCCGATGCCCACTTCTCCGGCTTCTCCGACCCGATCGACGGTATCGCCGAGACCTACGCGCCGCGGCGCATCGTGCTCGACAAGCTGCTGCAGGATGCCGCCCGCGAGGCCGGGGTCGATCTGCGCGAAGGCGTCACCGTGACAGATCTGGTGCGCGACGGTGAGTTCGTCACCGGCATCGTCGGTCGCGACCGCGACGGCGAAACGGTGACCGAACACGCTCGCCTCGTCATCGGCGCCGACGGATACGCGTCCACCGTCGCCCAGCTCACCGGGGCCCAGAAATACGACGTGATCCCGGGGGAGACCTTCACCGCCTACTCCTACTGGTCCGGCCTGACCATGCAGAGCCAGTTGCGGATCGGCGACAAGCAGGCGGTCGGCGGCTGGCCGACCAACGACGGCAAGACGCTGATCTGGTGTGTGCAATACGTCGACCGGTTCGCGCCGTTCCGCACCGATGTCGAGGCCAACTTCTCGTTGGCGTTCAAGGAAACCGCGCCCGACCTCGCCGAACTGCTCGACACCGGCGAACGCGACGAACGGTTCTACATCGCCCGCTACCCGGAGAACTTCTACCGCGAATCGCACGGCCCCGGGTGGGCGCTGGTCGGCGACGCCGGATATCACAAGGACCCCTTCACCGGGCTCGGGATCAGTGACGCGTTCACCTACGCCGACCTGCTCGCCGAGCGGGCGCACGAGGGGCTGTCGGCGGCGCGGCCACTCGACGAAGCGCTCGCCGAGTATCAGGCGCAGCGGGATCGGTCGAGCAAGCCGATGTACCGGTTCACCTGTGAGTCCTCGCGACTGGTGCTGCCGGACAAGCACGTCGAGGTGATGCGCGCGTTGCCGAGCAGTGCGAAGCACACGCAGCAGTGGTTCCGGATGATGGCGGGCGGGCTCAGCGGCCGGGACTTCTTCGCCGAGGACAACCTCGCCGCGCTGCTGGACCCGCAGGGTGCGCGATGACCGTGCAACCGTTCGAGACCGCCGGCATCTTTCGCGACGAGCACGGTGTCGCGCACTACGCCGACCTGCCCGATTCCCTGGTGGACATGCTGCGCCGAACCGTGAAGACGTGGCCCGAGCAGGAAGCCGTCGTCGAGATCGGTGGCGAGCGACTCTCGTACCGGCGATTGTGGGACCGGGCTGCCGAGGTCTCCGGTGGGCTGCGGGACAAGGGAATTCTGCCGGGCGACCGTGTCGCCATCTTGTTGAACGCCGGAACGGAGTGGGTGGTCGGCTTTCTCGGGATCGTGCTCGCGGGTGCGGTTGCCGTGCCGGTCAACACCCGATTCGCGGACCCCGAAATCGATTATGTCCTGACCGATTCCGATGCCGCGTTCAGTCTGCGGCCGAACGAAGCACTGCCCCAGGGCGATCCCTACGTCCACGAGGGCGCGGGCCCCACGGACCTGGCCGCGATCTTCTACACCAGCGGGACGACCGGACGACCCAAGGGGGCGATGACCACGCATCGCAACCTGCTGTCCACCGTGGAGAACGTGCGCCGGCTCGCCCACATCGCCGCCGACGAAGGCCCGACCCTGCGCAACCTGGTCTCCGTGCCGTTGTTCCACGTCACCGCCTGCAACAGTCAGCTGATTCCCCAGCTGGCCATCGGCGGCAGCACGATCATCCTGCCGCAGTTCAAGATTCAGGCTTTCCTGCGGGCGATCGTCGACGAGCGGATCACCTCGCTCACCAATACTCCCGCCATCTACTACCTCGCGTTCCGGCAACCCGACTTCGCCGACTTCGATCTGAGCGCGGTGAACCGGGTCGCCTACGGCGGCGCGCCGGTCACTCCCGCGCTGGTCGCCGAGATCGCCCGGCACTTTCCGAACGCGCGGCTGGCCAACGGGTTCGGTCTGACCGAGACCTCGTCCATCGCGACCTACCTGCCCCACGAATGGGCCACCGAACACGCGGAATCGGTGGGGTTCGCCGCGCCGATCATCGACCTGGCCATCGACGCGCCCGATCCGGTCAGCGGAGTCGGCGAACTGCTCATCCGCGGTGCCACTGTCGTCGCCGGATACTGGAACAACCCCGCCGCCACCGCCGCGACCTTCGTCGACGGCTGGCTGCGCACCGGTGACCTCGCCCGCATCGACGAGCGGGGACTGGTGTCGATCGCCGATCGGGCCAAGGACATGATCAACCGCGGCGGCGAGAACGTCTACTGCGTCGAGGTGGAGAACGCCCTCGCCGGGGCCCCGGGCATCGGCGAATCCGCGGTGGTCGGGGTGCCCGACGACATGATGGGCGAGAAGGTCGGCGCGGTGGTGGTGCCGGTCGAGGGTGTCGAGTTCGACGAAGCCGCCGTGCTCGACTACCTGCGCGAGCGGCTCGCCGATTTCAAAGTGCCCCAGTACTTCTCGGTGCGTACGGCGCCGTTGCCGCGCAACCCCGGCGGGAAGGTCGTGAAGACCGCGTTGCGGTCCGAACCGTTCAAGCCCGCCGGACGAGGGTGATGCTGGTCCGCCGCTGTTCGGCGAAGGCGTGGATGTCGTCGTCGGGCGCCAGATCCTCGGCACGGTAACCGATCGTGCTGAGGATGGCGCCCTGGGCGATGTCGAAGACATCGGTGTAGTACAGCGCGCGGCTGACCCTGGTGTAGGCCGGATCCGCGCCCCGGTCGGTGCCGGACAGGTTGACGTTCGCGGTGAACCAGCCTGCCCGCGCTGTGAGCAGCGTGGTGAGTACCCCGGCTGTCGCCTTGGGGACCCAGCTCCAATCCCAATCGTGCGGCGCGTTCCACGGACCACCGAACTCGCGCGAGAGCGCGATGCCGGGCACCCCGCGCGCTCCCGCCTCCTGGACGGCACCGTAGGTGCCGCTGACATTGAGTGTGGCGCCGATGTTCTCGCCCGCGTTCACCCCGCTCAGGCACAGATCCACCGGCGCGATGACCCCGGAGGTCAGCGCGAAGACCACGCAGGCCGCCGGGGTCGACCCCACGTGAATCGTGGGGATTCCGGCGGTCGGCGCCGCCCACTCCCACTCCACCGCGACGCCACTGCGCCGGGACTGGCTCGCGCCCGACATCGGACCGCTCGGTGCTACCACCGTCGCGTCGATGCCGAGCGCCCGCACGGCTTCCGCTAACGCCAGGAGCCCCGGCGCGCGGTATCCGTCATCGTTGGTGATCAGCAGGTGCATCGAATTCCGTTATCCGGGAGCCGGTGTCGGGGTCGAACAGGTGCAGCCGGTGGGCAGGGACGAACACCTGGATCCGTGCGCCGACGGCCGGGGCCGGATCGTTGGCGGGCAGCGTCACGGCCCAGCGGCCCGATTCGCCGGTGCACTGCGCGATCTTGGAGTCGCCGGTGAACTCGACCAGCTCCACCACACCGTGCACGAGCAAGCCCGGCCCGTCGTGGTCACGGAGCGTGCCGTCAGCGGGCCGCCAGCCCAGTTTCAGTTCGGCGGGAACACCGGGGACAGCCTGGGGGAGCAGTACTTCCAGTCCGCGCCCGGTCATCTCGTCCCCGGCTTCGTTCATCGTCACCGTCGCCAGGTTCATCGGCGGGCTACCCAGGAACGTCGCGACGAACAGATCGACCGGTCGCCGGTACACCTGCGCCGGACTACCGACCTGCAACACCCGCGAGTTGTTCATCACCACCAGGTGGGTGGCCATCGACAATGCCTCGAGCTGGTCATGGGTGACGAGCACGACGGTATTGCCGAGCTCGCGATGCAGCCGTACCAGCTCGACCCGGGCCTGCTGGCGCAGCTGCGCGTCGAGCGCGGACAGCGGTTCGTCGAGCAGCAGCACCTTGGGCTGCCGAACGATCGCCCTGGCCAGCCCGACCCGCTGACGCTGACCGCCCGAGAGCTGAGCGGGCTTGCGGTGGCGCAGTTCGCTCAGTCCGAGGCTGTCGCACGCGCCGGCCACCCGTCGCTCGATCTCGGTGCGGTCCAGCCCGGACTTGCGGTTGTGCTTGCCCTCGAGCCGAAGGCCGAAGGAGATATTGCGCTCGACGGTCATGTGCGGGTACAGCGCGAAATCCTGGAACACCATCGAGACTCCGCGTCGTCCCGGCGCCACCTCGGTGACGTCGGCGCCGTCGATGAGCACTCGCCCCGCGGTGGGGGTGATCAGGCCCGACACCACGCCGAGCGCGGTCGACTTGCCGCAGCCGGACGGGCCGACCAGCACGGTCAGCGATTGTCCGGGTACGTGCAGCAGGTCGACGTCGAGGGCCGGGCGGTCCTCGTCGTATCGCTTGGTGATGCCGTCGAGCACCACGCCGGCCGAGAGATCGAGCTCGGTGGTCAGCACCGGGGGCTCGCTCACACTGAGACTGGTCATGTCGATTACCGAACCCCTGAATGAAGGAAGGCGTCCGCGATCCGTCGCGACGCCAGGACATAGATGATGACGACCGGCAGTGATGCCAGCATCGCCGCGGCGAGCATCGGGCCGTACTCCGCGCTCTCCGGACCGAGGAACAGGGCCAGACCCGGCTGGATGGTCGTGTCCTCCGGATCGGGCATCACCAGCAGCGGCCACAGGAATTCGTTCCACGTACTGATGAACAGCAGGATCGCCACCGCGCCCAAGGCCGGGCGCAGTACGCCGAGCACCACGTGGCGCAGGATCTCCCACGACGTGGCGCCTTCGAGCACCGCCGCACCGATCAGCGATTGCGGCACCGAACGAATGTGGTCGCGCAGCAACAGCACCGCGAGCGCGCTGACACCGAGCTGCGGGATGATCACCCCGATCGTGTGGCCCTGCCAGCCCAGCTTCGCGGTCATCAGGAACTGCGGGATGATCAGCGCCTGCGGCGGGATCAGCAGCGAAATACCGACGGCCGCAAGGACGAAGCCACGGGCGCGGGCCTTGTCGAAACGCACCAGCGCGTAGGCGGCGGGCAGTGCGACCAGCATCGTCGCGATGGTGACGCCGGCGGCCATGACGAACGTGTTGAGCAGCAGCCGCCCGATCGGGAACCGGCCTACCGCCATCTCGTAGTTCTCCAGGCTGGCCGGATACGGGAGCGGGTTCAGATCGAAGATCGTCGACACCGGTTTGAAGGAAGTGGTCAGCGCCAAGACCACCGGGAACAGCATCAGCACAATGGCTGTGATCAGAAGCAGGTGTCTGCCGATCGCGTCACCGCGTCGCACGGAATCTCCTCGAGAGCAGGGTGTGGACGGTCAGGAGCAGCCCGAACGCGAGCGCGATGACGATGGCCGCCGCCGATGCGGTGCCCGCGTCGAAAAAGGTGAAACCGTAGGTGTAGAGCCGGTAGTAGACGTTGTCGGTGGCATTGCTGGGTCCGCCACGGGTGAGCACACCGATATTGGTGAACAGCCAAGGCCACACCACCACCATCGACAGCATCCCGAGCAGGATGATCGGGCGACGCAGCTGCGGCAGGATGATCGACCGGGTGATCTCACCTTCGGTGGCGTCGTCCAGGCGCGCGGCGTCGACGGTGCGACGGTCCAGATTCGCCAGCGCCGCTCCGAACAGCAAAGTGTTGAGTGCCACCACCTTCGGTGCCGTGACCACGACGATGGTCGGCAACGCGGTGGCCGGGTCACCGAGCCAGTTGACCGGCTCCACTCCGACGAATCCGAGCGTTTGATTCACGATGCCGTACAGCGGGTCCAGAATGAACTGCCACGACAGCGCGTTGGCGACCGGCGCGAGCACGACCGGCAGGAACAACAGCATCCGGTAGAACTCGCTGACCCGGCCCGGGCGCTTCCACAGCGCGATGGCCAGCGCGCACGGTACTACCGTCGCGAACGGCAGCACGAACAGCGCGTACTTCAGCGTGTTCCAGGCCGCGTTGCCGAATTCCGGTTCGGTGATGAGGGTTTCGTAGTTCTTCAGACCGTTGAACTCGATGTCGGGGGACACCAGGTTCCAGTCCAGAAAGCTGAGCACCGCGGTGAACACGAGCGGACCGTAGACCCACACGGCGATCGAGAGCATGGTCGGCGAGAAGTACAGCCAGGCGAGCCCGGTCGCGGCGGGGCGTTCGGCCACGCGCGCCTTCGGCGTCACCTCGGGGGTCTTGGTGAGCGTCATGAACGGGCTCGCACATCGAGCATCCGCAGGGTGGTGTCCAGGGCTTCCGCGTAATGGCGGGCGTGGCGCATCTCGATGATGATCGCCGGATCGCGGGGGAACGACGTCGCCAGGACCTCCGCCAGCGGGATCGTGCCCCAGCCGGGTGGCAGGTGCAGATCGCCCTCACCGAGGAGTTCGAGTTCGTACGGGCTGGCATCGGGCTGGCGGGCCATCCGGCCGAAATTGTCGTGCAGGTGAACATGGCCGACAACCGGGGCGACCTCGCGTATCGCGGCGAGGTAGTCGTAGTTCAGGTAGCCGGCCGACAGGTACGCGTGGCCGACGTCGAGGCACATCGTCACCGCGGGGTGATCGATCTGCTGCACCTGCTCGGCGACCATGTCCAGGCGCATCCCGTAGGAACGGCGGGTGAGTACCGCGGGACCCGGCGCCCGGTTCTCGACGGCGATCGTGACCCCGCGCGCGCCGGATTCGTCGGCCAGCTCGCGCAGCATCGTGCGCTCGGTCGCCATGCCCGCGGTGAGTGCCGCACCGTCGCTGTAGAGGTTCGGCAGCACTCCGGCGTGGTAGACCAGCACCTCGGCGCCGATCGCGGCGGCCACCTCCAGATCCGCCAGCAGACCGAGTTGCTGCGCGGAGGCGGAGCCCGTGTCGAGCAGATTGCCGGTCCGTCCGGACGAATGCCACGAACTGTGCAGGGTCAGCCGGAGTCGGCAATCGGCGAGCGCGTCGCGTAGCGCCGCCAGCCGGGAGCGCTGCACCCGTCCGCCGATCACCACCCCGAGGCCGCAGCCACCGAGCTCGGCATAGCCGAACCCGGCGGTCGCGGCCTCATCGAGGAATTCGCGCATCTCCTCGAAATCGGAGCGCAGGAGCTGCTTTCCCGACCACGGATTGACCGTCAGGCCGATCTTGTTCGGGATCGCGCCGCCGTCGGTCGAACCGTTCGGCGGCGTGTGTGCGAATACCTGGTGTGACAACGGTGTCTCTCTTCGAGGGGGTGGTGGTCAGCGGATGGTGCGTGAACTCAGTTGAGTCCGCGGATCTTCGCGGCGGCGGCGCGCAGGGTCGCCGCCGGGTCGGCGCCGCGAAGGACGATCGGTTCGACGGCTTCGTCCTGGAGGATGACGACGCCCTGGTTGGACTGCTTGCCCGGGAAGGCGGTGTAGGGAGCCAGATCGGCCATCTGCTTGACAGCCGAGCCGAGTCGCGGATCGGCCGAGGACTCCGCCGCGGTCCGCAGCGGCAGGTAGCCCATCTGCGAGGCGATGAGCTTGAAGCTCTCGTCGTTGGTCATGAACTGCACGAACTTCCACGCCGCCTTCGCCTTGGCGGCGTCCTTGGCCACGACCGTCAGGCCGGAGCCGGAGAAGGTGGGGCGGGCAGGCAGGTTGTCGAAGGCGGGCAGCGGCGCCACCTGCAGGGCGAACTTGCCCTTGGCTGCCGCGTCGAGGGTCAGCAGACCACCGCCGGTGGTGACCAGCATGCCGAGCTTGCCCGAGTTGAAAGCGCTTTGCGCGGAGGCGAAGTCGACCGCGGGCTGCACACCGGACTTGGTCAGATCCTGGATCGTCGACAGCGCGGTGATCACCGGGGCCGAGTCGACGGTGACTTCACCGCTGCTCGACACCAGCGCGCCACCGGCGCTGTTGACCAGGGACTGGGTCAGGTAGTCGGACTTGCCCGGGTCGGCCGCCGAGACGTACACGCCCTGCGCCTCGGTCTTGTCCTTGATCGCCTGCGCGGCCTGCTTGAGCTGGGCCATCGTCTTGGGCGGCTGGGCGGGATCGAGCCCGGCGGCGGTGAACAGGTCGGCGTTGTAGAAGACCACCGGGGTGGCCATCATGAACGGCATCGCGACCGGCTTCTTCGCACCGGCGACCGGGGTCGCCTTCAGCACCGACGGCACGAAGCCCGCCATGTGCTTGTTCCACTCGTCGGTGCCGGCGACCTCTTCGAGCGACCGCAGCGGCAAGGTCTGCGAGGCCTGCGCGACCTTGCTCCATCCGATCTGCGCGACATCGGGCGGGTTGCCCGCCACCACTTCGCTCTGGAGTTTGGTGAGCGCGTCGGCCGTCGGGACCGACTGCGGCTTGACGGTGATCTTCGGGTTGGCGGTCTGGAAGTCGTTGATCAACTTCTCGATGCCCTTGCCCAGCGGGTTGGCCTGTCCGTAGGTGTAGGACAGGAAGGTGATGGTCACCGGGTCGTCGGCCGCGGCCGGGGCCGAGGTGTTCTGGCCGCAGGCTGCGAGCAGCGTGGTGACCGCGACGAGCACGATCCCCCATCCGGCCTTACGGCCGTGGTGGTGCGAGTTCATAACAGGCTTTCTGTGGAGGGGGTAGTCGAATCGGAGGTCAACGGAGTCGGACTCCGCCGTGCGTGACGGTCAGAGCGTCGATGCCACGCAGGTTCACATTGGGCCGGTAGCGCAGCGATCCCGGGACGAGCACCGGGTCGATCACCCGGCCGGCGAAGGCGGACAGCGCCGCGGCGCCCTCTGCCCGGCCCAGCGCCGCGGCGAGGCAGAAGTGCGCCCCGGCCGAGAAGGCGAGGTGGTCGGCCGCGCCGCGGGCCACATCGAAGCGGTCGGCGTCGGGGTAGTGCTCGGGATCGCGATTGGCCGCGGCGAGCAGCACCAGCATCGCGGTGCCGGGGCTGATCGCGGTGCCGCTCACCTCCATGTCGCGGGTGGCGATGCGCATCACGAACTGGATCGGCGCGTCGTAGCGCAAAGCCTCGTCGGCGGCGCTGATGCCCAATTCGGGGTCGGCGGCGAGGATCTCGCGCTGGTCCGGGTTCTGGAGCAGGGCCAGCACGCCGTTCGCGATGAGGTTGGCGGTGGTCTCGTGGCCGGCGACCATCAGCAGCACACAGGTGGCGAGCAGTTCGCCCTCGCTGAGCACCTCGCCTTCCTCCTCGACCTCGATGAGTCGTGAGAGCAAGTCGTCGCCGAGGTTGCCGCGCCTGCGGGCGATCAGGTTGACCAGGTAGTTCATCAGCTCGTTGCGCGCGCCCTCGGCGTCGTCGAGGTCGTCGTTGTGGACGACGAGGTTGAAGTCCAGGACACGGCCCAGGCGGCGGGCGGCGGGTTCGAAGTCGCCGAACTCCTCGACGGGGATGCCGAGCAGAGCGCACATGATCCGCACCGGCAGGGGCAGCGCGAATTCGGAGATCACGTCGAATTCGCTCTTACTCGCGATATTTTCGATGAGTTCGTCCACGATCGAGTGGATCTGCGGCCGCGAGGCCCGAATAACCCTGGGCGTGAAGGCCTTCGACACGAGCCGGCGAATGCGGGTGTGCGCGGGCGGATCGAGGAACAGCAGGGACTCCGGGCGCTCCGGGTGATCCTTGCCGAGCCGGGAAAGCTTGGGGTCGTTGCGCACCGACGGATCGCGCAGTACCTGCTGGCAATCGGCGTAGTTGGCGATGATCACGAGGTCGCCGCCTTTGGTGACCAACGGGGACTTCGTGCGCAGGGCGCGGTGGACGGGATACGGATCGGGTCGGGTATCGGGAGCGAACAGTTCGGCCAGTGTCGACTCGGCGTCGTGCTGGCTGGCAACCGTGGTCGTCATATTCTGGGCTCCTTCGAAAATCGGCGTCGAAATTACTTCGCCTGCACCGGATAAAAGTCTTCCACTCCGGTGTGGTGGGCGACAACGCGGAACGCATTATTGATCAATTGCGGTACGAAATGGATCGCCCTGTCAAGACGGGGATCATCGGGTTTTTCCGAGGCAGCGATTCGAGTGCCGAATCGACCGTGTTCATCGTGCTGCTCGCGGCGCCGGTCACCGCGAGGCGGGGTGGACACGCCGTACAAATGGCAGGAATTCGGTCGCTGCTCATCTGAGCTTCACGGGCCCGTTCCCCGATGACGTGCGGTGCCGCTATACAAGGTGCATATCTCGGACGAGTCACGTACCTGATCACGCGAGGCGCGCACTATGGAGACACGGCATATCGAGGCATTTCTTGCCATCGCTGACGAACTGCACTTCGGAAGGGCGGCCGCCAGGCTCCACCTCACGCAACCGTCACTCAGCCAGCAACTCAAGCGCCTGGAACGCCATCTCGGCGTCGAACTGGTGTCACGGACGTCGCGGGTGGTGCAGCTGACCCCCGCGGGCGAGGCGTTCCGCGCCGACGCGCGACGGATTCTCGGGGAGGTGCACTCGGCGACCAACACCGTCCGCGACATCGCGGCGGGGCGGATGGGCAAGATCAACATCGGGTTCAACGGGCGGGCCGGGCAGCTCATCATGCCCAGGTCGCTGGCCCAATTGCACGCGCACTACCCCAATATCACCACCAAACTCAGCTCGGGTCGCTCCGGGCCGCAGCTCACCGCTCTCACGCGCGGGGAGCTCGATGTCGGGCTGCTCTACGGCGGCGCGTCCAACGGCGGGTCGGTGCTGTCGCGGTGTCTGCTGCAGATGCGCATCGGCGCGCTGGTGGGGCAGGGGCACCGGTGGGCCGACCGGTCCTCGATCTCGATCCGCGAACTGGCCGAGACGCCGTGTGTGCTGTTCAACCGCGAGGTGAGCCCGGCGATGTACGACGCCATCATGACCGCGGGCGAGCGGGCGGGCGCGTTCCCGAAGGTCGCCGAGTACATGAACGACTCGGTGGCCACCGAGATCACCGTGGCCGCCCGCCGGTATGTGGGGTTCGCGTCGTTCATCAGCATGGACGAGCCGCGGCCGATGGGTTTGAAGGTGGTTCCCCTCGTCGATCCGGAACCGGTGGTGGAATTACAGGTCGCCTGGCGCGTCGACAGTCCCAACGAAGTGGTGCAGGTATTCCTGGACAGCCTCGATTCTACGAAGAATTTCCTGCAATCCACTATCCGCGGCAAGGTGTACGGAGAACCGCTGGCGAGTTGATTACCATTCGGTCGATTGAGATCGGCAATGGAAATCCGAATCGGCGGGTGCGGATGGTGCAATTAATTCATGGCACCTGAACTGAAAACCTCAGCCACCCTCGGTTCGGTATTCGAGGCGATCGATCCGGATAACCCCGACTTCTTGCATCTGCAGCGAATTGTGAGCAAGTTGGTCCCCTTCGGTACCCACGCGGGGACCGAGATCACCGAAATCGGTCCGCACCGCGCGATCGTGGAAATTCCCGACGAGCCCTACGTCCTGAACCATCTGCGTACCGTGCACGCCGGTGCGCAATTCCTGGCCGCCGATATCGCCGGCGCGTGCGCCTTCGTGGGCGCGCTGGCGTCGCGGTTGTCGGCCATCGACACCCTGGTGCTGCGCGACGCGCGGCTGTCGTTCCGCAAGCCCGCCCTCGGCCGGATCCGGGCGATCGGGGTCATCGACCCGAGCGACGTCGCGACGGTACTGGCGGCCAAGGGTGGCCAGCGGCTGGATGTGGACGCGCGGGCGCTGATGTACGACACGGCGGGTGTGCTGGTCGGCAAGGTCGCGCTCGACTACGTCTGCACGCTGGCCGCGGAGGCGTGATGAGCGAGCAACGCGCCCAGATCGTCGGGCTGGAAACGACCGCCGTCGCCACCCCCGACGGCGCCACCCTGGCGGTACGCCTGCTGCCGCAGGCGGATCCGGCCGCACCGGTGGTGCTGATCCTGCCCGCCATGGCCATCAAGGCCAAGTACTACCTGCCGCTGGTCACGGCCTTGCACGCGGCCGGACTGACGGCCGCCGTCCTCGATCTGCGCGCGCAGGGCGACAGCTTGCCCGCACTGGGGGAAGGTCCCGGGTTCGGCTATCGCGAGCTGATCGAGGTGGACCTGCCCGCCGTGGCGGACGCGCTGCGCGAGCGGTTCCCCCAGGCGCCGCTGCACCTGTTCGGGCACAGCCTCGGCGGACAGCTCGCGTTGCTGTTCGCCGCGGCCGAACCGGATCGGGTCGCGAGCATCACGACGATCGGTACCGGTTCGGTGTATTGGTGGTCGTTCGAACTGCGCAGGCGCCTCGAGGTGCTGGCGCGCGGCCTGTCGGTCGGTGCGGTCACCCGGCTGCGCGGCCGGTGGACCGGCGGTGGCGGCATCGGGCCGATGACCGCGGGCGTGATGATCGACTGGGCCCGGCACCTGCGGACCGGCAACTACCGGCCCAGCGGCAGTGCCCGCGACTACGACCGGTTGCTGCGCGAATTCACGCTGCCGGTCCTGCTCATCTCGCTCGACGGCGACCCGCTCGGCCCCGAGTCCACGGTGCGGTTCCTGAGCAAGCGGATGGGCGCCGCCCAGCAGCACCGCTGGCACATCGACCGGACCTCGGGTTTCACCCACATCGGCCATGCGTCGTGGGTGAAGGACAGCGAACTGGTCGCGCCCGCGGTCGCGGCCTGGGTTACCGAAGGCCGACCGCCCCGGTAGCGAGGCCCGACCCCCTCGGAACACGAAGACCGACTGCCTCGCCTCAGGAAGGCCGACCGCTCCTCGGCGACGACGGTGTCGTTCGCGGCGCCGACCGTCTGCGGCACCTCTCGCTAGCGACCTCTGCCCTCGGGCTCTCAGAAGGATTGGCACAGTGACGACTTCCCTTGCACCCTCGGCGCTCGCCAGGGACGACAACTCCATCTACCGTGCGCTGTCGGAATTGGACAAGCCGGTGTTCGTGGTCCGTGACGATCGCGGTGTCGCGGTGACCACCGATGCCGGTACCGCTCGCGGTGCGCAAGTGCTGGCCGCGGCTCCGGCGCTGCGGCCGGAAACGCTGGGCAACACCGAGTTCCGGCAGACCCACGGCGTGAACTTCGCCTACCACGCCGGTGCGATGGCCAACGGGATCGCCTCGGCGCCGATGGTGGTCGCGATGGCGCGCGCCGGCTTGCTCGCCTCGTTCGGCGCCGCCGGTGTGCTGCCCGCCCGGATCGACGAGGCCCTGGCCACGATCGGGCGTGAGGCGCCGGGAAAACCCTTCGCCTGCAACCTGATCCACAGCCCCAGCGAGAACGCGCTGGAGCGGGCGATCGTCGACGCGTGCCTGCGCCACGAGGTGCGCTGCGTGGAGGCGTCGGCCTTCCTCGACCTGACCCCGCAGGTGGTGCGTTACCGGCTGGCCGGCCTGCACCGTGACCCGAACGGTCAGGTGATCGCCCGAAACCGGGTGATTGCCAAGGTGTCTCGCGCCGAGGTGGCCGAACTGTTCCTGCGCCCGGCGCCGGAGCATCTGGTGCGCGGACTGCTCGACGCGGGAGAGATCACCGCCGAGCAGGCGCAGCTGGCGGCATCGGTTCCGATGGCCGACGACATCACCGGCGAGGCGGATTCCGGTGGCCACACCGACCGCCGTCCGCTGGTGGTGCTGCTGCCGTCGCTGCTGGCGGTGCGCGAACGGATCCAGCGCGAATACGGTTTCGCCCAGCGGGTCCGGGTCGGCGCGGCCGGTGGCATCGGCACCCCGGCGGCCGCCGCGGCGGCCTTCGCGATGGGTGCCTCCTACGTGGTCACGGGGTCGGTCAATCAGGCCACCGTCGAAGCGGCGCAGTCGGAGACGGCGAAGCGGCTGCTGGCCGCGGCGGGCGTCGCCGACACCACCATGGCGCCCTCGTCGGACATGTTCGAACTCGGCGTCGACGTGCAGGTGCTGCAACGCGGCACGATGTTCGCGAGCCGCGCACGGCGGTTGTACGACACCTATCGGCGCTACGACGGCATCGAGGCGATCCCCGCCGCCGAACGCGCCGAAATCGAGCAGCGGATCCTGGCCCGCTCCTTCGACGAGGTGTGGAACGACTGCCTCGGCTACTTCCGTGAGCGCGACCCCGAGCAGATCGCGCGCGCCGAGGGGAACCCGAAACGCCGGATGGCACTGATCTTCCGGTGGTATCTGGGCCGGTCGTCCGGCTGGAGCACGGCCGCGACGCCCGAGCGCACCCTCGACTATCAGATCTGGTGCGGGCCCGCGATGGGCGCGTTCAACGACTGGGTCGCCGGCACCTACCTGGCCGCACCGGCGCACCGCCATGTCGCCGAGGTCGGGCTGCAGATCATGCACGGTGCGGCGTTCGCCACCCGCGTGAGTCAGTTGCGCGCGGCAGGCGTGCGGCTGCCGGGCCGCTGCTCGACCTACGTTCCGGCCCCGCTGACCAGCATCGAGTCACGATGAGTAGCGCCGTGCAGGATGACAGCGCCGTGCAGGGACCGCGGGTCGCGCAGGAATACAGTGTCGCGCCACTGGTCACGATGGCCGATAACGACAACTTGGCCAACGTGGTGTTCCGCAAGGCCGCGGCCGATCCGTCGGCCGTGGTGTTCAGCCGAAAGACGGTCGAGGGCTGGCTCGACGTCGACTACGGCGAGTTCGCGCGACTCGTTCTCGGACTCGCGAAAGGCCTGTTGGCCAACGGGATCGGCGCGGGCGATCGGGTGCTGATCCTCGGTGGGACCAGTTTCGAATGGTCGGCGGCGGACTTCGCCGTGCTGAGCGTGGGCGCGGTAGCGGTACCGGTGTATCCGACGTCGTCGGCCGAGCAAATCCAGCACATCGTGGCCGACGCCCGCCCCAGCGCGTGTTTCGTGGAGACGACCGAGCAGTGCGACCTGATCGGTGCGGCCGCGGGGGACGATCTGCGCGGCCGGGCTTGGCTGCTCGGTTCGTCGTTGCCCGCGCTGATCGAGCAGGGCGATCCGATCGCCGACGCCGAGGCCACCGAGCGTCGGCTGGCGGTACGCGCCGATGATGTCGCGACGATCGTCTACACCAGCGGCACCACGGGCGTCCCCAAGGGCTGCCTGCTGACGCACCGCAATATCTTCGCCGCCGCGGCCAACGTGGTCGAACTCCTCGACACCGTATTCCGCCGCACCCCAGCTGATCCCGCGTCCACACTGCTGTTCCTCCCGCTCGCGCACGTGTACGGGCGGGTCGTGCAGTTCGGGTGTGTATCGGCCGGAGTCCGCACCGGCCTGGTCGCCACCCCCGCGCAACTGCCCGCCGAACTGCCGATCTTTCGACCGACGTTCCTGATCGGTGTCCCCTACGTCCTGGAGAAGATCCGCAAGGCAGCGCGTCAGGCACTCGGCAGTGATCGGTACGACGCCGCGGAGGCGGCGGCGATCGCTGTCGGCCACGCGCGCAGGCGCGGTCAGCAGCCACCGGCGGGCGCGGTGATCGACGCCCGGATCGGCGAACAGTGGCGTGGCATGCTCGGCGGGCGGCTCGAGCACATGGTCGCGGGTGGCGCGTCGCTGGAACCGTCGACGGCGGACTTCTTCACCGGCATCGGTGTGGAGATCATCGGCGCGTACGGCCTGACCGAGGCGTCGTCGACGGTCAGTATGAGTGCGCCGCACGCCAATCGGGCAGGCGCGGTCGGCCGACCGGTGCCCGGCACGACCGTCGCGATCGCCGACGACGGCGAGATCCTGGTCCGGGGCCCGCAGGTCTTCCCCGGGTACTGGCCCGACGGCGGCCACGCGGCCGAGAAGTGGCTGGCCACCGGCGATCTCGGCCGGCTCGACGAGGACGGATTCCTGTTCATCACCGGCCGGCGCAAGGAGATCATCGTCACCAGCGGCGGCAAGAACGTGGCGCCCGCGCCGCTCGAGGACCGGGTTCGCCTGCACGCCTTGGTGAGCAACTGCATGCTCGTCGGTGAAGGCCGACCGTATGTGAGCGCCCTGATCACCGTCGATCCGGTGGTGCTGGCTCGCTGGGCCGCGGAGCACGGGGTCGACGTGTCCGGCGGGGTCCCGACCGAAGACACCCGCTTGCTGGCGGAGATCTCCGCTGGTGTCGAGGCGGCGAACCGGCTCGTCTCCCGTGCGGAGTCGATTCGCCGGTTCGCCGTTCTCGCGGAGGACTTCTCGATGGAGAAGGGTCAGCTGACAGCGTCGTTGCGGCTGCGCCGCGCGGCGATCGAAGCCGATTTCGGCGCCGTCATCGCCACGCTGTATCCGGACTAGGCCGCGCCCAGCCAGCAGAAGTACTCGAGATCCACCTTCGCGAGCAAGGCGCCGCTGTCGTCGTGCAGCAGCGCCTTTCCGGTGATATCGAACTGCTCCTCGGTCCTGCGCCCGACGACCTCGGCCAGGATCGGGGAGCTCACCGTGCCGCTGGCGCGGACGCGACCGCGGGCAGGCCGGAAGAAGGTGGCCTTGGTGCCGCGCAGCACAAAGGTCCGCACGTGCAGGATGCGCGGCGCGATGACGCCGGAAAACGCACCGGCACAGGCTACTTCGGCGGCGAGGAACAGCGCGCCCGCGTGCACCGTGCCCAGGTGATTGCTCATCGCCGGCGCCTCGGGGATCTCGGCCACCGCCGAGCCGGGACCCAGCTCGGTCATCCGCACGCCCACCAGGTTCACGAACGGGACGAGCGTGTCGACGGTCTTGCGGATCTGTTCGTAGTCCGGTGTCGCGGCACCGGTCATATTCGTCAGCCGAGCCTGCGCTGCGGCAATTCCGGGGGCCGGTTCATTTCCAGTTGGCATGCCCCAATTAGCCCATATCGAACCGTTTCTCGTGATGAACGGAAGTTGAATTCAACTATTCATCCGAGCTGCCGGACAGCTAATACTCGACACCATTGTTCTGGAACACCTATTCATGTAATCCGTTTGGAAATCGGTACGCGGATCGAGTGGTTCGTCTCCGTAAAATCGCAACCGGGGCCATAAGCGTTTCATTTACTGAGGAGTCACCCTGATGTATGACGCGATTGTTGTCGGCGCGCGGTGCGCGGGTTCACCGGTCGGCATGTTGCTGGCGAGGCAGGGACATCGAGTCCTGGTGGTGGACCGTGCCACCTTCCCCAGCGACACCGTCTCGACGCACTACATTCAGCAGCGCGGGCTGGCCCGGCTGGCCCAGTGGGGCCTGCTCGACAAGCTGATCGCCACCGGTGTGCCGGCGATCAAGCGCATGACGGTGTCCTACCTCGACATCGTCATCGCGGGCTTCGCCGATCCCATCCAGGGCATCGATGCCACCTACGCGCCGCGTCGCACCGAACTCGACGCGATCCTGGTCGAGGGCGCCGAGGAGGCCGGTGCCGAGGTTCGCACCGGCTACACCGTCAGTGAACTGATCATCGAAGACGGTGTGGTCGTCGGTATTCGCGGTTCGGTCGCCGGTGGGGAGATCGCCGAGGAGCGGGCCCGCATCGTGATCGGCGCGGACGGCACCAACTCGTTCGTCGCCAACGCTGTCGGCGCCGAGACCTACACGAAGGTCGCGGCCGAGTGCTTCATCTACTACTCCTACTTCAGCGGCCTGTCGCAGTCGGAGTTCCACAGCCGCATCGGCGACAAGCAGCAGATCGGCATCTGGCCGACCCACAACGACCAGACCCTCGTCGCGGTCATGCGCAAGATCGACACCTACGCCGATTTCCGCGCCGACGTCGAGGCCAACTTCGTGAAGGTCGCTCGCGAGATCCTGCCCGAGTTCGCCGAGGAACTGGTCACCAAGGGCAAGCGTGAGGACCGCTTCTACCCGATGCGGTATCCGGACAACTACCGCCGCCAGTCGCACGGCGAAGGCTGGGCGCTGGTCGGGGACGCGGGCTACCACAAGGACCCGTTCACCGGGCTCGGCATCTCCGACGCGTTCGACTACGCGGCGCTGCTCGCCGAGCGGGTACACGAGGGTCTGAGTGACCAGCGGCCGATGGCCGAGGCGCTCGCCGATTACCAGCGCGAGCGTGACGAGAAATCGCAGTCCGGTTTCGAATTCACCTGCACCATCTCCACGCTCGAACTGACCCCGCAATTGCTGGCTGTTTTCCGCGCGCTGGAAAACAACGAAGAATATGCCAAGGACTTCTTCGCGATGGTCGGCGGCGGAATGACCGGCGAGGAATTCTTCGCACCGGAACGCATCGCGAAATTGCTCGGTGCCAACGCATGAGCTGATGGTGCTCGGCGACAGTTTCGCGGAGGGGCGCGGCGGTTCGGTGAACGCCGACGGCTCCTTCGCGGGATTTGTCGCGCACGTCGAGCACCTGCTCGGAATTTCCGGCGCGACCCTGAACCTCGGCTCCTACGGGGCCACCACCCAGGATGTCCTCGACCGGCAGCTGCCGGTCGCCCTCGCCGCCGATGCTCCGCTGATCGGCGTGATCGTCGGCGGAAACGACCTGGTCACCGACTACGACCCGGATCGCTTCCGCCGCAACCTGCGTCACATCTACGCCGGGCTGGCGCGCCCGGATCGGCTGGTGTTCACCACGAACTGGCCGAACATCCCGGACCGTCTGCCCGGCCTACCCGAATCCGTCCGCACAGTGTTGCGGTCGCGATTCGCGCAAGCCAACGACTATCTCGACGACCTCGTCCACGAGTTCGATCTCGTGCGACTCGATTTGGTGAACGCACCCATCACCGCGGACCCGGTCATGTGGTCCCCGGACGGCATGCATCCGAGTCCGGCGGGCCACCAGCTCATCGGCACGGCGATGGCCGACCTCATCGACGAGGTCCGGACTGTGCGAGTTTCGCAACTCTGAGCAGAAGACAAGGGATAGCAACCATGAACGACCACCTTCGGCACTCCGAAGACCCGGCCATGACGCGACGACTGGCCGACAATCCGATCGCGATCGTCGGGCTGAGCGGACTGTTCCCCATGGCCGCCAACTTCCGTGACTTCTGGCAGAACGTCGTCGACGCCGCGGACTGCATGTCCGACGTGCCGGCCACGCACTGGAACCTCGACGACTACTACGACGCCGACCCGACGGCGCCCGACAAGACCTATTGCCGCCGCGGCGGTTTCGTGCCCGAGATGCCGTTCAGCGTCACCGAGTTCGGGCTGCCGCCCAACCAGCTCGAGGTCACCACGGTCGTGCAGTTGCTGAGCCTGCTCGTCGCCCGTGACGTGCTCGCCGACGCGGGCGCGGTCGGGTCGGACTGGTACCGGCCCGAGCGCACCGGGGTGGTCCTCGGCGTCGCCGGACCGACCACGCTGTCGCACCCGTTGGCCGCCCGGCTGTCGACGCCGGTGCTCAAGGAGGTCATTCGCAGTTGCGGACTGACGCAGGCCGACGCCGAACAGATCGCGCAGAAGTACGCCGATGCCTTCCCGTCGTGGGAGGAGAACTCGTTCCCCGGTCTGCTGGGCAATGTGATCGCGGGCCGGGTCGCCAACCGCCTCGATCTCGGCGGCATGAACTGCACCGTCGACGCGGCGTGCGCCAGTTCGCTGTCGGCGGTCCACGTCGCGATCAGCGAGCTGGTGTCCGGTCGCGCCGACATGATGATCACCGGTGGCTGTGACACCGAGAACTCGATCTTCGGTTACCTGTGCTTCAGCAAGGTCGGGGCGCTGTCGCGGTCCGGTGTCATCAAGCCGCTCGACGACAGTGCCGACGGCACCCTGGTCGGCGAGGGCATCGGCATGATCGCCCTCAAGCGCCTCGCCGACGCCGAGCGCGACGGTGACCGGGTGTACGCGGTGATCAAAGGCATCGGATCGTCGAGCGACGGGCGCTTCAAGAGCATCTATGCCCCGCGCGCCGAAGGCCAGCAGGCCGCCCTGCACCGCGCCTATGAGGACGCGGACTGCTCGCCCGCCACGATCGGGCTGTTCGAGGCCCATGCCACCGGTACCCGCGTCGGCGATCAGACCGAACTCGCCGCGTTGAACGCGGTGCTGCGCGAGGCCACCGACGAGACCGGCTACGCCGCGATCGGCAGCGTGAAATCCCAGATCGGGCACACCAAGGGCGCCGCCGGTGCGGCCAGCCTGATCAAGCTGGCGCTGGCGTTGCACCACAAGGTGCTGCCGCCGACGATCAATGTCACCGCGCCGAACAAGGCGCTCGACGACTCCTCGCCGCTCTACGTCAACACCAGGACCCGGCCGTGGATTCGTGATCCGCACCGGCCGCAGCGCCGCGCGGCGGCATCGGCGATGGGCTTCGGCGGCACCAACTTTCACGCGATCCTCGAGGAAGCAGGCGACGACCGCGGACACGCGCTCACGATGCACCGCACCGCGCGGGTCCACCTGTGGCACGCCGCCTCGACGGCCGAACTGGCGAGCTTGCTGAGCTCGGACGCCGCCCCGAACGGTGACGCCGGGATTCCGGCCGAGCACGCGCGCGTCGGGTTCGTGGCGCGCGACGACGAGGAAGCGTCGGCACTGCGCGCACTGGCGGTGACCGAACTCGCCGGTGACACCGACGAATGGACTCATCCGCGCGGCATCGTCTTCCGCCGGCGTGCCATGCCCGATCTGAAGATCGGCGCGCTGTTCGCCGGTCAGGGCAGCCAGTACGTGGACATGGGCCTGGCCGCGGTGCTGAACAACCCCACCGTCGCCACCGCCTTCGACGAGGCCAACGCCGTGTTCGCCGACGCCGCCCGGCCGCCTGCCGCAGTGGTGTTCCCGGCGCCGGTGTTCGACCCCGAGCTGCGCAACGCCCAGGAAGCGACGTTGCGGCGCACCGAGTTCGCGCAGCCCGCGATCGCGGCGCTGTCGGTGGGCCAGTACCGGTTCCTGTCCGAGCGCGGCCTGGCCTGCGAAGGGTTCATGGGCCACAGCTTCGGTGAGCTGACCGCGCTGTGGGCGGTGGGTTCGCTCGACGCCGTCGACTACTTCACCCTCGCCAGGGCACGCGGTGCGGCGATGGCGATCGACACCGACGCCGACGCCGGCACGATGGCGGCGGTACAGGCCGACCGTGAACAGGTCGGTGCGATCCTCGCCGACCATCCCGATGTGAGCGTGTGCAACCACAACGCTCCCGACCAGGTAGTGGTCGGAGGCGGCACCGCCGCCGTCGCGGCATTCGTCGCGGCGGGCCGGGCACAGGGGCTGACCGTACGAGAGTTGCCGGTGGCGGGCGCGTTCCACACCCGCTACGTCGCCCACGCGGTCGAGCCGTTCAAGGCGGCGGTGAAGAGCGTCGCCATTCGTGCCCCCAAGGCCAAGATCTACGCGAATTCCCGGGATGCCGAATACGGTGCGCGGGTCGCGACCAACCGGCGCGTGCTCACCGAGCAACTGCTCGAAACCGTCGAGTTCGTGGCAGGTCTGCGGGCCATGCAGGCCGACGGCTGCAATGTGTTCGTCGAGTTCGGCCCGAAGGCCACGCTCACCTCGCTCGTGCGCCGCACGCTCGGCGCCGAGGTGATCGCCCTGTCCACCGATCAGGGGCCGACCGGCGACAGCGATGTGGCGCTCAAGAAGGCGGCGCTGCACTTGGCGGTGCTGGGTGCGCCGATCGTCGACATCCACCGCCACGACGCCGCACCGTTCGCGGTGCCGGAGGCGCCCGGCATGGTGGTGCGGCTCAACGGCCGTGATTTCGTGCCGGAATCCCGTAAGGAGCTCTACCGCAAGGGAATCGAGGAAAAGGTCGTGTTGGAAGCTGTCACCCAGGCGCGAGCGGCCGCCGAAGCCGATGCCGCGGCACAGGCACAGGTGGTCGCCCGAGCGCACGCCGCCGAGCAGGAGCGAGTCACCGCCGAGACCTACGCCGCCGCACAGGCCGAGGCCGCCCGAACGCACGCCCCCACTCGGGAACTGGTGAGCGCCGAAGCCCCGGCAGCCGCGCCGGTCCGGGCGGGTTCCACGGTCGGGAGTCAGACCGCGACCGGATACGACGCGGCGGCCCAGCAGCACCTCGACATCCACAGCCGATACGCGCAGGGTCAACTCGAGGTCGCCGAAGGGCTGGTCTCGGTACTGCGCGACGCGCAGCGGACGGGTGGCGCCGATGACCGCCTCCACGCGACCGTGCACGCCATCAAGGAACAGAGCCTGGCGATCGGCCGTACCCATGTCCGGGTCAACGAGATCCTCGCCTCGCTGTCGGGCCTCGAACTCGGATCCCCGGCGCCGACCGTCGATGTCGCGACCACGAACGGGACGAACGGGTTCCACGCCGAACTCCCCAGCGGCAACGGAAACGGCAGCCACACCCACGCGGCGGCGCTGCTCGACCACCGGACGGCCCCGCATCCCTCGGCGCCGAACGCTCAATCACCTGCTCCACAACGGAATACGGCACCGTCGCCGATCCACGACCCCCAGCCGACGCGAGCGGCGGACGTGGCCCCGGCACGCCAGACGGTCGAGGCCGAGACCCTGCCCCAGACCACGGCGCCCGGTGCCCTCGCGGTGAGTGAGACCCCGGCGCTCGATGCCGAAGCGGTGTGGTCGGTGCTGTCGCAGGTGGTTTCGGAGAAGACGGGTTACCCGCCGGAGATGCTGGCGTTGTCGTTGGATCTGGAAGCCGATCTCGGTGTGGATTCGATCAAGCGGGTGCAGATCATGGGTGCGGTCGGTGAGCGTATCGACGGTGTGCCCGCCGTGGGCCCGGAGCAGGTCGCGGAACTGCGGACGCTGAGCGACATCGTGGACTTCGTTGCCGCGTCCGTGGTTTCGGGCCCGAGTGCGGGCCCGGCGACCACCGGTCCGGCGCTCGACGCCGAAGCGGTGTGGTCGGTGCTGTCGCAGGTCGTTTCGGAGAAGACCGGTTACCCGCCGGAGATGCTGGCG
>NZ_JBHURA010000001.1:595567-686682 GCF_042674185.1 Nocardia sp. NPDC056952
GTTGTCGTTGGATCTGGAAGCCGATCTCGGTGTGGATTCGATCAAGCGTGTGCAGATCATGGGTGCGGTCGGTGAGCGTATCGACGGTGTGCCCGCTGTCGGTCCTGAGCAGGTCGCCGAACTGCGGACGCTGAGCGACATCGTGGATTTCGTCGCCGCGTCGGTCGTTTCGGCACCTGGCGTAGCGCCCGCGACCGAATCGGTGGTCGACGCCGATGCGGTGTGGTCGGTGTTGGTGCAGGTCGTCTCCGAGAAGACGGGCTATCCGCCGGAGATGCTGGCGTTGTCGTTGGATCTGGAAGCCGATCTCGGTGTGGATTCGATCAAGCGTGTGCAGATCATGGGTGCGGTCGGTGAGCGTATCGACGGTGTGCCCGCCGTGGGTCCTGAGCAGGTCGCCGAACTGCGGACGCTGAGCGACATCGTCGATTTCGTCGCCGGCTCCGCCGCTCCCGCCACCACCCCGGCTGCCCCCACGGTGGGTGGCGGTTCGGAAGCCGCCGGTGAACAAGAGCTTCAGCCGGGATCCGGCCAGGCCGGGATCGAGAACGATCCGGTGCTGCTGCGGATCGTGCCGGTCGAACTTCCCCCCATCGACCGCGTCGACCAGCCCTACGCGGCGGAGCGGACGGCCCTGATCGTCGACCACGGTGACAACGCCGCGGCGGCTCTCGCGACCGGCCTCGAACAGCAGGGATGGACCGTGCGCACGGCCGCCGTCGCGGCCCGCGACGACGCCGGAGTAGCCGCATGGGACGGCGCCACCGTACAGGGGGCGATCGAGGCCGCGCTGAAAGATGTCGCGCGGCTGGATCTGTGCCTGACCGTGCTGCCCGCGGACAGCCAGTGGCTGGTGGGCGGTCATCGGCTCGCCGATACGATCCACACCGCCACGCTGGTGCACGACCGCCTGGTGGCGACCGCCGAAGCCGGGACGCGGGCGGCGTTCGTCACGCTCACCCGCATCGACGGGGTGCTCGGCCACCGAGGTGAACGAGCGGCAGCCGCCGCCGTTGTCGGCGGGGTCAGCGGTCTGGTGAAGACCCTCGCGCAGGAAGCGCCCGGAGTGTTCTGCCGGGCATTGGATCTCTCGCCGCTGCTGACCGACGAGGCACTGATCGTCTCCGTCCTCGCCGAACTCGACGACGCCGCGATCGACGCTCGCGAAGTCGGGGTCGACGCCGACCACACCCGCTGGACGCTGCGTCCGCAGGCGGTCGAAAGTTCCGCCTCGGCCACCGAACTCGCCCTCACCACCGACGATGTTCTCGTCGTCACCGGTGGCGCCCGGGGAGTGACCGCGCGGTGTGTTCGTGCACTGGCCGTTCGCACGCCCTGCGAGTTCCTCTTGCTCGGACGCACCGAACTCGAGGCCGAGCCGGAATGGGCGGCGGGCGTCGCCGATGACGCCCTCAAGGCCGCTGCCATCGCCGCTGTGCGTGCCGCGGGTGAGCAGCCGACCCCGAAGCAGGTCGACCGCCTCACCCGAAACCTCCTGGCACAGCGTGAGATCCGCGAGACCGTCGATGCCGTGGCCGAGACCGGCGCACGGGTGCGCTACCTCGCGGTCGACATCACCGACGCCGAAGCCACCGAGCGGGCACTCGCACCGGACGCGGGCCGGATCACCGGCATCGTGCACGGGGCAGGCGCCCTCGCGGATTCCCTGCTCCCCGCCAAGACGGCCGACGACATCCGCCTCGTCCTCGCGACCAAGCTGGACGGGCTGTACAACGTGGTCACCGCCCTGCGCGAGGCCACGCTCGGGCACCTCATCCTGTTCGGGTCGGTGGCCGGGGTCTACGGCAATCCGGGTCAGGCCGACTACGCGGTCGCCAACGAAGCCCTCAACCGGGCGGCGGTGAGCTGGCGACGGCAGGGTCTGGCCGGACACGTCACCACCGTCAACTGGGGTGCGTGGGACGGCGGCATGGTGACTCCGCAGTTGCGCGAAGTCTTCCTCGCCCGCGGTGTCGCGCTGCTCGGGATGGACGCCGGAGCCCGGATGTTCGCCGAACAGTTCGCTCCCGCTCGCGCCGACGACGTGTCGGTGCTGGTCGGTCCCGCGGCACCGCTGGCCACGGCCGTGACCCTCACCCCGACCGGCCCTTTCGCTACGCACCGTGATCTCGCGCCGCTGGCCGGGGACGCGGTGATCGGCGATCATCGCGTCGGCAAGTTCCCGGTGTTCCCGGCGGCCGCCGGACTCGGCTGGGCGATCAACGTGCTCGAGCGCGCGAACCCCGGCCTGCGGGTGGTGGAATGCACCGGCTTCGAGGTACTGCGGGGCATCGTCTACGACGGCAAGGACGAACGCTCCTACCGGCTCGAGGCGCAGGCGGGGACGGTCGTCGACGACGGTCTCAGCGTCACGGTCTGGATCCGTAGCGACGAACCGGGCAAGACACTGGCGCCGTCGCACTTCACCGGCACCTTCCTCCTCGCCGCTGAAACACGGCCCGCTCCCGTCGTTTCCGATTGGCCGGGGTACGCGATCGGTGTGGGACCGGAGAACGGGCTCGACGTCTACCGTGCCGCGGACCTGTTCCACGGGCCGCTGCTGCAGGGCGTGCGCCGCATTCTGGAACGAGCCGACCGCCGCCTCGTCGTCGAAGGCAAGCTCCCCGACGCCCGCATCGGCACCGGTAACTACGCGGGGGCACTGCACAGTCCGGTGCTGGCCGACGTCGCGATCCAGGCCGGCGCGTTGCTCGGTGTGTGGTTCATGAACTCGGCCTGCCTGCCGCTGTCGATCGGGCGCATCGAGTACTTCGCCCCCTTGCCGGACGACAGTTCGTTCGTGCTGGTGGTCGACGACCTGCGTGCCAACGCGACCGGCACCGAGGTCACCGTGACCGTCACGGCGTGTGATCCGAACGGCACTGTGCTGCAGCGCTACTCCGATCTCGCCGTGATCGCCACCCCGGAGATGACCGAGAAGTTCGCCGAGGCCGTGCGGTTACGCGAGCAGCGCGCGTGAGCATCGTCGATGTGAGGAATGGAGATCCGATGACCATCACACCACTGGACACCCTCGACTTCGACGGTGAGCCCTTCGACGTCCTGGCCTGGTCGCTGGCACTGGAGCCGGCCACCAGCCCCGCCCCCGCACCGTCATCCCCGCCGGCCACGGCACCGGAGGCCCCGTCGCCGAGCTCGGCGGTGCCCGCGGTGCGACACACCACCGCACCGGCACCTTCGGCCCCCACACCGGCGGGCGACGTGCCTGTCGACCCCATTTCCGCCCTCCTGCACGAGGTCCGGTCCGAGCTGGTGACCGCGCACCTGTCGGCGATGGACGTGCAGACCGCATTGCAGCGGCGCGCCCTCGCAAGTCTCGGTCACGAGGAGCGCGTCGTCCGGACCGACACGGAAATCGCTCCCGTGTCGCCCAGCTGGGCGGAACAGTCCTTCGCGGTGATGGTCGACTACACGCCGGCAACCGGTCTCGCGGTCTCCGCGGCGCCCGGGCACCCGGTGGTCTTCGAGCTGCCTGCGCCCGCGACCACCATGAACGCCTTCAAGTTCCTCGCCCGCACGCCCATCACCACACTGAACGGCACCGACCTCGCCGCGCTGGGCAGGGGCGACATCGCCGCTGTCTTCGGTCCGGCCTACGACCAGGAAGGCGTCAACCCCGACATCCGGCTGACCGACGGCACCCACGGCACCCTCACCGAGGTGCTCGAGATCGCCGGACGTGAAGGGCCATGGGCCAGAGGGCGATTGCGGGCCACCTGCCGCGTCGACGGCCCCGATCCGGTCACCTCGGCAACCGAGCTCACCTGGCAGGCCGCCCAGGTCTTCGCGGTGCGCGCGGGCTTGCAGCTGTGCCTGGCCGGGGCCCGATTCCAGGCGGGCGAGCCCTTCGAGGTGACCGTGTCCGCGCCGATGACAGGCCCCGTCGAGCTGATCGCCGACGTGGTCCAGATCGACCTGCTTCCGCGTCCCTGGCTCCGGATCAACGCCGAGATCTGGTGTGCGGGTGAAGTAGTGGCGCGCGTGCACGGCCTCACCCTCGAGATCGCGGAGGAACCGGGTCTGCCGATCGGTCCCGAGGTCGGCGGCGAGATTCCCCGATTCCTCGGCCGCCGCAACGCCTTCGGGCAGCGTGCGCTGCTCGGCGAATTCCACATGACCCACAGCGCCCGCGGTGACCTCGGCATCGCGCTCGGCCCCGAGTTCTCGGGCTACGCGGGTCGCAGGGCCACCCGCATGCCCAACCACGGACTCCAGCTCTGCGACCGGGTCATGGCCGTCGACGGACGACGCGGACAGCTCGACGCGGGCAGCTCGCACACCGAGTACGACTCGCCAGCCGACTCCTGGTACTACCTCGAGTCGGCCAACGCCTCCATGCCCAACGTCGTCTACATGGAGACCTCGCTGCAATCGGCGTTGCTGCTCGGCTACTTCCTCGGCGCCACCCTCACTTCGCCGGGGGAGGATTTCAGCCTGCGCAATCTCGACGGCTCCGCGACCGTACTGCGCGAGGTCGATTTGCGGGACAAGACGATTCAGCAGACCAGCAGGCTGATCGACACCACCGTCCTGGTCGGCGTCGTGTTGCAGACGTTCTCCTACGAACTCGCGGTGGACGGTGAACCGTTCTACGCGGGGGAGTCGCTGTTCGGGTTCTTCAACGCCCCGGCGCTGGCGAATCAGAACGGACTCGACAACGGCGAGTTCGTGCCGACGTGGCTCGACAGCCAGCAGCGCCGCCCCGCTGTCCGGGTGATCGACGTGGCGGCCAGGCGCGCCGCGGGCACCGGCATGCCGTGCGCGGTCGGGCACCTGGCGATGCTCGACAGCATCGAGACCGTCGACGGCGCGGGCACATTCGGGCTCGGCTACCTGCGTGCCACCCGCCCGGTCGCCGCCGACGACTGGTTCTTCGGCTACCACTTCTACCTCGACCCGGTGATGCCGGGATCGCTCGGGGTCGAGGCGGTGATCCAGGCGATGCAGGAGTGGACGGTCGACTCCGGCCTCGCCGCCGAGCTGGTCGCGCCGGAATTCGTGCTCCCGGTGGGAGTGTCGATGTCGTGGCGGTATCGCGGGCAGATCCTGGCGACCGACGAGCTGATGACCCTCGAGGTACACATCAAGAGCGTCGAACGGCGCCCCGGCCGGATCCGGGTGATCGCCGACGCGAGCGTCTGGAAACCGAGTATGCGGATCTACGAACTCATCGATGTCGCCGTGGAGTTGCGCGATGCCGACGCCCAACCCTGGTGAAGCGCACGGGCATCCGGTGACGGACACCGACGCCGTGCCGTCGTCGATTCGGTGGCTGCCGGTCCTGGTGCTCGCGCTCGGCGCGTTCTGCGCGGGCACCGACAACTACCTCGTCGCCGGGGTACTGGCACCGATGGCGGCCGACCTGCGGGTCTCCGTCGCCGGCGCCGGGTTGTTCGTCACCGGCTACTCGCTGGCCTACGCGCTCGGCGCACCCGTCGTGGTCACTGTGCTGCGGGTGCGCTCGCCACGGCAACTGCTGATGGCCGCGATCGCGCTGTTCGCCGTCGTCAATCTGCTCGCCGCGGTGGCCTGGTCGCCCTGGGTGATGGCGGTGGCTCGCATCGCGGCCGGGTGCGTCGCGGGGATCTATGTGCCCCTGGCTGCCGCGGCGGCGGCCGGGATGGCCACGGCGGACCGTCGCGGACGGGCACTGGCGGTCATCCTGGGCGGCATCTCGATCGCCACCGTGGCCGGTGTGCCGCTCGGGGTGTGGGTCGCCGGGCTGTCGTCGTGGCGGATGGCGTTCGTCGCCGTCGCCGCGGTGGCGGTGATCACGACCGTCGGTGTGGCACTGACGGTTCCGGTGGGCGACACCACACCCCTGGTGTCGCTGCGTCAGCGACTCGCACCCTTGCGGCACCCACCGGTGTGGTTGGGGCTCGCGGTGACGATCTCGGGCATGACCGCGGGATTGATGGTCTTCACCTACGTGGGCCCCATCTACGCCGAGGTCCCGGCCGTGGGGGCGGACTACGTCGGCGCGCTGATCATGGCGCACGGCGTCGGCGCGATCTTCGGCCTGTGGGGCGGGAGCGTGCTCGTCGACCGATTCGGCGCCCGGCCGGTCCTGCTCGGCGCGCTGACGATCTTCACCGCGAACCTCGCCTGGCAGCCGATCGCCGCGCACACCTTGGCGAGCACCGTCGCCTTCGTCACGATCTGGGGTGTGGTCGGCTGGGCCTTTCTGCCCGCGCAGCAACACAGCATGATCGCCGACGCCGCCCCCGAGCAGGCACCGATGTTGTTGTCGCTCAATGGCTCGGCGTTGTATCTCGGGGCCGCACTCGGCTCGTCGATCGGTGGAGCCGTCATCGCGGTCTTCGGCGCCGATCACCTCTGGATGTTCGCCACCGGCTTCGGCGCGCTGAGTGTCGCGCTGTCGCTGGTCCGTCATAAACAATTCCGATCCGACGATCGGCAATTGTCACACGCCGTCGCCGACCGCTGAAGCGATGGTTACGGTAATAATGTTGCGCCCGGTTTCTATACCGCTGAGGTGAAGTGAACAAATGAATCCCGATCCGCGCAGAAAAACGATCAGCAGTCCCTATATTCATCGACTGCAACGACGCCATTTCCTGCTGTTCGATATTCTCCCGATCATCGGCACCGTCGTAGCCTTCGCCTTCCTGCTGGTCCGGCCCTTCGGTCTGCTGGAATTCGCCCTGCTCTTCGGGATGTGGCTGCTCACCGGACTCGGCGTGACCGTCGGCTACCACCGGCTGTTCACCCACCGCACGTTCAAGGCGGCGCCGTGGGTGACCTGGGTGCTCGCGATCCTCGGTTCGATGGCGGGCCAGGGCCCGGTCATCTCCTGGGTCGCGTTGCACCGGCGCCACCACGAGTACAGCGATCGCGAAGGCGACCCGCACTCACCCAACCTCGCCGGAGACGGCCTGCGCGGGGCCCTGCGCGGCCTGGCCCACTCGCATTTCCTGTGGATGCGCCGCCACGAGTACCCGAACGTGGTGCACTACGCACCCGATCTGATCAAGGACCGTGGCCTGGTCCGCATCGCCCGCCTCTACTACTACTGGGTGGCGCTCGGGCTGCTGATCCCGACGGTGATCGGCGGCCTGGTCTCGATGAGCTGGACCGGCGCGGTCGCCGGCCTGCTCTGGGGCGGACTGGTACGCATCTTCGTTCTCGAGCACATCGTGTGGGCGATCAATTCGTTCCTGCACATGTTCGGCACCCGTCGGTACGAATCCCGCGAGAACAGCCACAACGGTGGTGTATTCGCCCTCGCGACACTGGGGGAGTCGTGGCACAACAATCACCACGCGTTTCCCGAGTCGCCCTCTTTCGGGTTGGACTGGTATCGACTCGACCCCGGTTTCTGGCTTATTCGGACACTGTCGTTCTGTGGTCTCGCCTGGGACCTGAAAATGCCCTCCGCCGAACGCATGGCAGCCAAGCGAATCTAAGGAATTCTCACCATGGATACGAGTAAAGAAGCCATTGTCACCTGGTGCCAGGAATACCTCGCGAGTCTGCTCGAGGTACCGGCCGCCACCATCGACCCGGCCACCGATTTCGACCGCCTCGGCATCGACTCGGCCCTCGCCGTGGCGCTGCTGATCGAGGTCGAGGACCGCTACGGCGTCGATCTGGCGCCCGAGGACCTGTTCGACAACCCGAACCTCGACGCCGTCGCCGCCTACCTGCACGAGCAGAGCCGGCGGAGTGTGGGGTAGCGATGTCGGTGCATATCGAGCGGTCCGTCGCGGCCGCCGCAGCGATCCGTCACCACTACGACGCGGGTAACGACTTCTATCGCCTCTGGCTCGACGAGTCGTTGTCCTACTCCTGCGCCCTGCGCGAAAACCCCGATGACACCTTGGAACTCGCCCAGGACCGCAAACTGCGATTCCACCTGGACGCGATCGGCGCCGAGCACGCCGCCACCGTCCTCGACATCGGCTGCGGGTGGGGCGCGATCCTCGAACGGTTGGCCGGAGCGGGCGTGGCCAGGTCTGTCGGGCTGACACTGAGCCCCGAGCAGGCCGAGTTCGTCCGCGCGCGCGCCTGCCCGGGCGTCGAAGTGCGGACCGAGAACTGGCTGCACTACGAGCCGGACACCCGCTTCGACGGCATCATCTCGATCGGCGCGTTCGAACACTTCGCGACCCCCGACGATTCGCCGGAACAGAAGATCGGTGTGTACCGGGACTTCTTCACGCGGTGCCGGGACTGGCTCGAGCCCGACGGCACGCTGTCGCTGCAGACCATCGCCTACGCGAACATGTCCCGCGACCAGGCCAGCGCCTTCATGCAGCAGGAGATCTTCCCCGACGCCGACCTGCCGACCCTGGCCGAGATCACCGCCGCGGCCGAGGGACTGTTCGAGGTGCGCTCGATCAGCAACGGGCGCCTCGACTACGCCTGGACGTGTGAACAGTGGGCGCGCAGACTGCGGGCCCACCGCGCCGAAGCCGTCGAGATCGTCGGCGCCGACGTGGTCGCCCGTTACGAGCGCTATCTGAAGCTGTCGGCGCTCGGTTTCCGGATGGGCAAGATCGGCCTGCTGCGGCTGGTGCTGGCGCCCTACCGCACCGGATTCTTCACCGATCGACGCGTGCGGTCGGCATGACCACGCATTCGCCCGACCCCGTCGCACCGACCAGGACCCGGGTTCGGTTCAACCCCTTCAGCGCCGAATTCCGGCACGACCCGTATCCGCTCTACCAGCAGTTGCGCGAGGCCGAGCCGGTGCACCGGACGCTCGGCATGTGGGTGCTCACCCGGCACGCCGAGGTGCGCGGCGTACTGCACGACCGCTCGTTCAGCGCCGGGCTGATCCCCAGTCTGGTGAGCAGGCAGGCCGAGCGGCTCGGGCACTGCAGCGTCGCGCAGATCGAACGCCTCGGACGTAAGTCGCTGGTGTTCACCGACAATCCCGATCACGCGCGGTTGCGCGGGCTGGTGAACCGGGTGTTCACCGCCCGGTCGGTGGAATCGCTGCGACCGCTGGTGACCCGGGTCGCCGGCGATCTGATGGAGCGAGCCTGGCGCGACGGCGGCTTGGATGTCATCGCCGACCTGGCCGCGCCGCTGCCGGTCGCCGTGTTGTGCGAGTGGATGGATCTGCCCGAGGAGTTGCGCGGCCGGGTCGGGCCGTGGACCCACGACATCCGATTCCTGCTCGAACCCGGAATGATGAAGGCCGGGGACTTCGAGCGCGTCTGCGCGGTGGTCGAGAAGTTCGCCGCCGCCATCGACGCCGTGCTGCCCGAACGGCGAGCCCGGCCGGGCACCGATCTGATCAGCCAGTTGCTCGCCGCGCGGACCGCGGGCGGGGATGTGCTGTCCGACGAGGAGCTGGTGTTCGTCTGCATCATGTGTTTCGTCGCGGGCAACGAGACCACCAAATCGCTGATCGGCAACGGAACGCTCGCCCTGCTGCGACACCCCGAGCAGGCCGCGCTGCTGCGCCGCGGACCGGAATCGGTCGAGGCCGCGGTCACCGAGGCGCTGCGCTACGACCCGCCGTTGCAATTGACCAAGCGCCTGGCCACCCGCGATATCCAGCTCGACGGTGCCAGGATCTCGGCGGGCGACCAGATCCTGGTGTGTCTCGGCGCGGCCAACCGCGACCCCGCCGTCTTCACCGGGCCCGACGAGTTCGACCTGACCCGCACCGGCGGTGGACATCTGGGCTTCGGCCACGGTATGCACGGGTGCCTCGGCGGACTGCTCGCCGAACTGCAGGCACAGGTCGCCTTCGAGTACCTGTTCGTCCGTTCCGAACACCTGGAACAACGGCCGGCCGAACTCGAGTGGCAGGACCACAGTTTCATCGTGCGCGGCCTGAAGAGCCTGCCCGTCGACGTGCGGCGGGCGCCATGACCGGCACCGGACTGGTCAAGTCATGGTTGCGCAGCGACACCGCGCCCGCGGCGGTCCGGCTGGTGTGCATCCCGCACGCGGGCGCCGGGGCGTCGTCGTTCAACCGCTGGCCCGACCTGTTCGGGCCCGAGATCGGGGTGGTCCGCGTCCAGCTCCCCGGCCGCGAGGACGTCGCGCAGCAGCCGCCGCTGCACCGGGTCGACGAGGCGGTCGACGAATTGGTCGGCCAGATAACCCAATCGGCGGAAACGCCGGTGGCGATCTACGGCCACAGCATGGGCGCGCTGATCGCCTATGAACTGGCCCGTGCGCTGACCCTCGCGGATCGGCCACCGATCCACCTGTTCGTCTCCGGTCGCCGCGCACCGCACCTGGCGGCGAGTCGCGCGGTCCTGCATCGCCTGCCCGACAACGACTTCGCCGACGCGATGGCGGCGATGGGAGCGTGGGGCGCGGCGGGCCGCAGCGCGAGCTTCCTGCGGTACGCGCTGCCGCTGACGCGGGCGGATCTGGAGTTGTCGGAGGAGTACAGCCACCGGCAGCACCCTCGGCTCGCCTGCCCGATCACGACGTTCTACGGCACCGAGGACCCGATCGCCGATCCCGAAGAAGTGTGGGCGTGGGGCACGGTGACCGACGGCCCGTTCGCCACGCACGAGTTCACCGGTGATCACCTGTTCCACCATCGACATCGCGCGGCTATCGCGGCGATCATGACCGCCGCCCTGACCTGAGGACCGACGTGCAGCTATTACCCGACATCCTCGCGCGTCGCGCCGTCGACGAGCCGGACCGCATCGCCTACATCTTCCTCGACGACAACGGTGCCGAGCACACCACCACGACCTATCGCGAACTCCACGACCAGGCGATGGCGGTGGCGCGACTGCTGCGCGCGCGGTGCGAACCGGGCGACCGTGCCCTGCTGGTCTTCCCGCAGTGCGTCGAATTCATCACCGCCTACTTCGGCTGCCTCTACGCGAATATCGTCGCCGTGCCGGTGAATCCGCCGCGGCGCGGCAAGGTTCAGGACGCGACCCGCGCCATCGTCGCCGACTGCGCCCCCGCCGCCGTGCTGACGATCGGGGAGGTGCTCAAGCCCCTGCGATCGGTGCTCGAGCCGCTCTGTACCGCACAGCAGTGGCTGGCCGTCGACGAATTGCGTACGGCGGAAATCGATTTCACGCCGATGGCGGTGGATCCGGATTCGGTGGCGTTCCTGCAATACACCTCCGGGTCGACCTCAGCGCCCAAGGGCGTGATGGTGACGCATCGAAATCTCGTGGCCAACGAGGAGATGATCCGGCACAGTTTCGGCCACGACCGCGACTCGACCGTCGTCGGCTGGGCGCCGTTCTTCCACGATCAGGGCCTGATCGGCAATGTGCTGCAACCGGTGTACGTCGGCGCCACCTGTATCCAGATGTCGCCGACCACCTTCATCCGGCGCCCCCTGCGGTGGCTCGAGGCCATCTCGCGCTATCGCGCGCACACCAGTGGCGGCCCGAACTTCGCCTTCGACGCCTGTGTCGCGCGCGCGGCGGCGGGCGAACTGCCCGATCTGGACCTGAGCTCCTGGAAGGTCGCCTTCAACGGCGCCGAGCCGATCCGGGCCGAAACCCTCGACAGGTTCGCGAAAACCTTTGCCCCGCTGGGGTTCAGCGCCCAATCGGTGTTCCCCTGCTACGGGCTGGCGGAGGCCACGTTGCTGGTCTCGGCGAGCGGGAAGGGACGCGGTCCGCGGTTGCTGGACGCCGACATCGACGCGCTCGCCGATCGACGCTACGTCGCGGCCGCGGTGGATCAGGGTCGCACGCTCGTCGGTTCGGGAGTGGTACTGCCGGGTGAGGACCTGCGCATCGTCGACCCGGAGACGGGCGAGCTCTGCCCGCCGGATCGGGCAGGGGAGATCTGGGTGGCGGGTGACCATGTGGCCCAGGGCTATCGGGGCCTGCCCGAGGCGACCGCCGCGACCTTCCAGGCTCGCCTCGCCGACGATGCCGAGCGCGCCTACCTGCGCACGGGCGACCTCGGCCTGGTCGTCGACGGTGAACTGTACGTGGTGGGCCGGCTCAAGGACATGATCATCATCCGGGGCCGCAACTACTACCCGCACGACATCGAGCACACCGTGGCGCGCGCGCACCCGGCGCTACGACCCGGCAGTGGCGCGGCGTTCGCGGTGCCGGGACGCGACGGCGAGAAACTGGTCGTCGTCCAGGAGCTCGAGCGCGACGCCGATGCCGATGCCGACGACATCGTGGGTGCCATCCGGGCAGCGGTGACGCAGGAGCACGAACTCGCCGTGGCGGACGTGGTGCTCGCCGCGCCGAACACCGTGCAGAAGACGAGCAGCGGAAAGATCATGCGAGCAGCGGCAAGAAAGCGATACCTGGAATGAGCACCGAGACCTTCGTCTTCGATCCCACCGCACCGGGATTCGCCGACGACCCCTATCCGCACTACGCCCAGCTGCGCGCCGCCGGACCCGCGCAGCAACATCCGCTCGGATTCTGGATCATCTCCCGGCACGCCGACGTGGCCGCGCTGCAGCGCTCGCCGCACTCCGTCGACGAGCAGCACCTGCGGCATCTGCCCGCGTGGAAGAGCGGCAGCACCGAGGTCCGCAAGGAGAGCCGGGTGATGGGCGGGCTGTCGATGCTGGACCAGGATCCGCCCGACCACACCCGCCTGCGGCGGCTGGTGTCGAAAGCCTTCACACCCCGGTCCATCGAATCGTTGCAGCCCCGCGTCGAGGAACTCGTCGAGGAAGCGCTGGCCCGGATCGCCGCGGCGGGCACGGCGGATGTCATTGCCGAACTGGCCTTTCCGCTGCCGTTCACCATCATCTCGGAGATGCTCGGCATCCCCGTCGGCGAGCACACCCGGTTGCGCGAGCTGACCGAAATCGTCGTGCTGGTGTTCGAGCCGTTCGCGAGCGCCGAGACCCAGGACCGGATCAGGGCCGCCAACCAGGAACTGTTCGGGATGGTCCGTGAACTGATCCGCTGGAAGCGCGCCGCCCCCGGCGACGACCTGCTCACCGCGCTGATCAGCGCCGAGGACAACGGCGACATGCTCAGCGAGGACGAGCTGATCTCGCAGGTGATGTTCCTCTACATCGCCGGCCACGAGACCACGGTGACCCATCTCGGCAGCGGAATCCTGTCACTGCTGCGGCACCCGGACCAGGCACGGCGGCTGCGCACCGAGCCGGACCTGGCGGCCGGCGCCGTCGACGAACTGATGCGTTTCGACACCCCGGTGCACCTGATGCGCCGGATCACCCTCGCGCCGTTGCGCGTCGGCGAGCACGAGATCCCGGCGGGCAGCTGGGTGATCGGCGCGCTGGCCGCCGCCAACCGGGACCCGGAATTCTGGGGCGCCGACGCCGACGACCTGCGCCTGGACCGGCCGAACGCGCACCAGAACGTCTCGCTCGGCGCGGGCATCCACCACTGCCTCGGCGCCGCCCTGGTCCGGATGGAGGCGCGGATCGTGTTCCCGCGCTTCGTGGCCCGTTTTCCCGAGGCCGCGGTGGTCGACCAGACCTGGAACGGCCGGATCAACCTGCGCGGCCTCGCGACACTGACGGTCGCGGTGTAGCGCTCAGCTCGGCTGTTCGGCGGGCACCGAGAACCGCATGCCGGGTCGGCTCAGGTGTACGGGCCCGTCGAACTCCGCCGACACGTCGTCGCATCGAGCCTGCTGCCATTGCGGCTGTGCCGAGCCGAGATGGGTCAGCACCACCGAGCGCGCACCCGCGGCCGCGGCGGCCCGGCCGACCTCGGTGGCGCACAGATGGCCGTGAGCTGTGTGATCCGGCTCGGCGAGGGTGGACTCGGCGAGAAAGATGTCGACATCGGCGGCGAGCGCGACCAGGTTGTCGTTCCAGCCGGTGTCGCCGGTGAACGCGATACTGCCGGTGGGACTTTCGATCCGGATCCCGCAGGCGGGTTCGGTGTGCACCATGGGCACCAGCTCGATGCTGCAGTCGGTGAGCGTCTGCGTTGCGCCGCGCTCGTATTCGATGACCTCGTAGGCCAGGTCGAACGCCCGATTCAGGTCGGGAAAGGTCTTCACCGGGAACAGCGCGGCGAGCTGATCCAGCCTCGCGCGAGCGCCTTTCGGCACGAACAGCTTGATCCGGCGGTCCGGGGCGCCGGGGGCTCGGCGCATCGCCTGCTTGCCGATGGGCAGCACGTCGTAGCAGTGATCCAGATGCAGGTGGCTGATCACCACCGCGTCGAGCAGGCTCGCGTGCAGGTAGTTGCCGAGCATCACCGCGATGCCGGGACCACAGTCGAGCAGAATTCTCGACTGGCCGGTTTCGACCAGATAGCCCGAACTGGCTGCGCCGTCGGCGGGCATACCGGCTCGGTTTCCGACGATTGTCAGGTGCATGCGACATACCTTTCGACACGGAAGTTTTCGTGCCGACGGTATCGATGAGAACAGCTGCCGCCGACTCGTATCGAATATTTCGATCCGTCCATCGCATTTCGCGATCGAATCGACGTATGGAGTGTTCTGACCTGCGCAAATAGCCGGAAGCGCGTTCGGGGAGAGCGGATTTCGGAATTGCGGGTGCTCGGCACCGAATACCGTTGATCAATGTTTGGCGGCAGGTGCTGCGAAAAGTGAGAACGGGGATTGTGATGACCAACGGTGTGAGTTCTGCGATGGGCCGGGAATTGCCGCTGCGCGGTGCGGTGAACGCGCGCGATCTGGGTGGATTGCGCACAGTGGACGGGCGGCAGGTGCGTCGCCTGCGGGTGTTTCGGTCGGATCTGCTCACCCGGCTGGATGCCGGGGACGTGTCGTTTCTGCTCACCGACTGCGGACTTCGCACGGTCGTCGACCTGCGCGCGCCGGACGAGATCGTCACGGACGGAACGGGTGCGGTGGTCGACGCCGTCGCCGACTACCGGAACCTGCACGTCTACGGCGCGGACCGGGTGCGGCTCGACCTCACCGAGGTCTCGCCCGACGGGAGCATGTTCGACCGGTACTGCGAATACCTCGAGCACAGCAGCGAGAACATCGCCGCCGTGCTGCGTCTGCTCTCGGTTCCGGGGCAGCTGCCCGCGCTGATCCACTGCGCCGCGGGCAAGGACCGGACCGGGGTGGTGATCGCCCTGCTGCTCGCGGTAGCCGGGGTACGCGCCGACGACATCATCGCCGACTACGCCGCGACCACCCCGAACATCGCCGCGCTGCGGGCTCGCGACGGCCGGCCTGCCCGACCGGATGACGCGGCCGATCGGCTCCCCGCCTGGGTGTTCGCCGCCGACGCGATCACCATGCGCCAGTTCCTGACCCACCTGGACACCGAGCACGGTGGCCCCACCGCGTGGGCGACCCGTGCCGGTCTCGACCAGGCGACGCAACGGCAGCTGGCCGAGAACCTGCTCTGTGACTGAGGTCACAGAACGACGGCGATTCCGTCCCATTCTTCCCAGAACGTTTTCTAATGCTTGGGAACTTCTTTACTATTAACCCGACTCTGTGTCTGGGGTCCGATCTCTTCGAGCAGTGCTGCAGATCCGCCGTTCGCTCGCAGCTCAGCATCAATTGCCAGTGCATGTTCGACCGATGAACCGGGAGCTCACCCGCCCCGGCGAAGGAGAATGATGACCGACAATGATCCGGGCACCACTACGACCACTACCACCGCGACGGCGCGTCCGATGTCGTGCGCGTCACTGAAATCGGTTCTCCAGCAAGACCTTCCGGCGTCACTGGTGGTCTTCCTGGTGGCCCTGCCGCTGTCGCTCGGCGTCGCACTGGCCTCCGGCGCACCGGTCGTCGCCGGGCTCATCGCCGCCGCTGTCGGCGGGGTGGTCGCCGGGTTGCTCGGCGGCTCGAAGGTTCAGGTCAGCGGGCCGACCGCGAGTCTCGCCGTCGTCGTGGCGGGAGCGGTCCAGCAATTCGGCTGGGCCGCTATGTGTTTCATCACTGTCGGCGCTGGTGTACTACAGATTCTGTTCGGGCTCAGTCGGATCGCGCGCGCCGCGCTGGGAATCGCGCCGGTCGTGGTGCACGCGATGCTCGCCGGCATCGGAGTGGTGATCGCGCTGCAGCAGGTCCACGTCCTGCTCGGCGGCGCGACGGTCAGCTCGCCGTGGGCGAGCATCGTCGCGCTCCCGCATCAGGTGATGTCGGTGCAGAAGGGTGACCTGTTCGTCGGGCTGCTCGTGATCGCCGTGCTGATCGGATGGCAGTATCTGCCGCGCCGGGTACGGGTGGTGCCCGGCCCGCTCGTCGCGGTGGTGGTGGCGACGGTGGTCTCGCTGGTGCTGCCGGTGACGGTGGAACGGGTGCGCCTCGACGGCTCGCTGCTCGACGGCATCGGGTTGCCCGCGCTGCCGCACGGCGGGTGGCTGCCGATCGCGCTCACCATGCTCACCATCGCCCTCATCGCCAGTGTGGAGACGCTGCTCTCGGCTGTCGCGGTCGACAAATTGCGCCCCGATCAGCGCACCGACTTCGACCGGGAACTGCTCGGTCAGGGTGCGGCGAACATGGTCTCCGGCGTGCTGGGCGGCCTGCCGATCGCCGCGGTCATCGTGCGCAGCATCACCAACGCCAACGCGGGCGCCCGCAGCAGGGCGGCCACCGTGCTGCACGGTGGCTGGATCCTGGTGTTCGCGATCGTGCTGGTCGGCCTGGTCCGCCAGATTCCGACAGCGGCGCTGGCCGGGCTGCTGGTGCTGATCGGGGTGCAGCTGGTGAAGCTGGCGCACATCAAGCGTGCCCGCCGCACCGGCGACATCTACGTCTACCTGGTCACCGTCATCGCCGTGGTGGCGCTGAACCTGTTGCAGGGCATGGTGATCGGACTCCTCGCCTCGTTCGCGCTGCTGCTGTGGCGGGTCGTGAAGTTCACCATCGTCGCGGCGCCGCGCGCCGACGGGACCTGGCTGGTACGCATCGCGGGCACCTGCACGTTCCTGGCCGCGCCCCGGCTCACGTCCGAACTGGCGAAGGTGCCGGCGGGTGTGGACGTGACCGTCGAACTGAGCGTGGACTTCCTCGACCACGCGGCGTGCGAGTTGCTTTCGGAGTGGGCCGACGCCCGTGAATCCGGCGGCGGCACAGTCGACTTCGTCGAGCTCGGGGCCGCGAGGATGGCCCGCACCCACGACGGGCCCCCCGAGCACGGCCACGCGCGGAAGGCGGTCGACGAGGCGATCCGGCCGTGGCGGCGCAGCGGCGGCGTCGACCCGATCGCCGCGGGCATCGCGGCCTACCATCGCCAGCACGCGCACCTGATGCGCCCGCACCTGGACGGGCTTCGGCACCGGCCCGATGCCGACACCTTCTTCCTGACCTGCGCCGACGCCCGCATCGTGCCCAACGTGATCACCAGCAGTGGTCCCGGCGACCTGTTCACGGTGCGCAATGTCGGCAATCTGGTGCCGGTCGGCGGCTCCGACGTCTCGGTGGAAGCGGCACTGATCTACGCGCTCGACAAGCTCGACGTGCGCTCGGTGGTGGTGTGCGGCCACAGTGGCTGCGGGGCGATGGAAGCGCTGTACCGCCAGGTGCAAGCCGGGCCGGGACTCGACGACTGGCTGGCCCATGCCCAGCCCACGCTGGCGGCGTTCCATGCCGGTCACCCCGTTGCCGAGGCCGCCAGGCTGGCGGGCTTCGGTTCGGTCGACCAGCTCGGCATGGTGAACGTGGCCCGGCAGGTGCAGACCCTGATCGACTATCCGGCGGTGCGCAGTGGCATCCAGGAGCGCGGGGTCGCGGTGTCGGGGCTGTTCTTCGACCTGGCGACCGCGCGGGTCATCGAGATCACCGCCGACGGGATCGCCGACTTCGACGAGGCCCGTCGCGCTGCCGCCGAACCGGTGTAAAGGGGGATAGTTGTGGGTCACACCACACCCTGCCTGCCGTTATGGCGAGACCCACTATTTGTGCGGCACACTGGCTTTGCCAATTCTTTACTAATAGGTTGGATCCATTCGTACCCGGTTCGCCGTCGCACCGGCATCTGTCAATGCTCCAGCCCCTTTGCTTCACCGTCCTCGTGATGATCGGCCTCGGCCCAGCGCCGGGAGCCGGCGAAGGAGAGTTATGTCTGTCGAGAACGACCTCGCCCCGCCTGCCGCGAAGGGCTCGTCGAACGAGTCGTCCCGTCCCGCGTGGCAACAGACGCTGCTGCGTCACGATCTACCCGCCTCCATCGTAGTTTTCCTGGTGGCACTGCCACTTTCGCTCGGCATCGCGGTCGCCTCCGGCGCGCCGATCGCCGCCGGTCTCGTCGCCGCCGTGATCGGTGGCGTGGTCGCGGGCCTGCTCGGCGGCTCGGTCCTGCAGGTCAGCGGTCCCGCCGCGGGTCTGACCGTGGTCGTCGCCGAGTCCATCGCGCAATTCGGCTGGCGCGTCACCTGTTTCATCGTCGTCGCCGCGGGCGTGCTGCAGATCCTGTTCGGGCTCAGCCGGATCGCGCGGGCCGCGCTCGCCGTCGCCCCCGTGGTGGTCCACGCCATGCTGGCCGGCATCGGCATCACCATCGCCCTGCAGCAGATCCATGTGCTGCTCGGCGGTTCCTCGCACAGCACCGCGCTGCGCAATCTGATCGAACTCCCCGGACAGCTGCTCTCGCTGCACGGTAGTGACGCGCTCGTCGGCGCCGTGGTGATCGCGGTGATGCTCGGCTGGAAGTACGTCCCACCGAAGCTGCGCGCCGTGCCGGGCCCGCTGGTCGCGGTGCTGGTGGGCACGGTGCTCTCGCTCGGCCTGCCCGAGGTCGAGCGCATCGCCCTGAGCGGGTCGGTCTTCGACGCGCTCGGCCTGCCGGAACTGCCCTCGGGCAACTGGTCCGCCGTCGCCATGATGGTGCTGACCATCGCGTTGATCGCCAGCGTGGAGAGCCTGCTCTCGGCCGTCGCGGTCGACAAGATGCACACCGGTCCGCGCACCGGTTTCGATCGGGAACTCATCGGCCAGGGCACGGCGAACGTCGTCTCGGGCCTGGTCGGTGGCCTGCCGATCACCGGTGTGATCGTGCGCAGCGCCACCAATGTGCAGGCCGGTGCGCGCACGAGGGCCTCGACCGTGCTGCACGGACTCTGGATTCTGCTGTTCTCGGTGGCGCTGGTCGGCCTGGTGGAGCAGATCCCCAAGGCCGCGCTGGCGGGTCTGCTCATCGTCATCGGCATGCAGCTGGTGAAACTGGCCCACATCCGGTTGGCCCGGCGCACCGGTGACCTGCTGGTCTATGTGGTGACCGTGCTCGGCGTGGTGTTCACCAACCTGCTCGAAGGCGTGGTCATCGGCCTCGCCCTGGCGTTCGGGCTGCTGCTGTGGCGGGTCGTGCGCGTGCAGGTGGCGGCGACCGCGCTGCCCGACGGCCGCTGGCAGGTCCACATCGACGGCTCGTGCACCTTCCTCGCCTTGCCGAAACTGTCGGGGGAGCTGGCGAAGGTGCCCGCGGGCGCCGACGTGACCGTCGAGATGACCGTCGACTTCCTCGATCACGCCGCGTTCGAGGCGATCGAGGAGTGGCAGCGTCAGCAGGAAAGCGGCGGTGGCCGTGTCGATTTCGTCGAGATCGGCAGTGCGCGGATGGCCGATACCCCGGCCGCGCCGCCGATCCGCGGATTCGGTCGCGCCGCTATCGACGACATGCTGCGCCCGTGGCGGCACCAGAAGTCCGGCGGCGACGCGGTGACCGCGGGTGTCGCGGCCTATCACCGCGGCCACGCGCACGTCGTGCGACCGCATCTGGACGGGCTGCACGACAGTCAGGACCCGGACTCGTTCTTCCTGACCTGCTCGGATTCGCGGATCGTGCCCAACGTGATCACCAACAGCGGTCCCGGCGACCTGTTCACCGTGCGCAATGTGGGCAATCTGGTCCCGGTCAGCGGTGACGATTCCGTCGAAGCGGCACTGAGTTTCGCGCTGGACAGCCTCGCGGTGCGCTCGGTGGTGGTGTGTGGGCACTCCTCGTGCGGTGCGATGAAGGCGGTGCACTCCGCCGCCGCCACCGAGGGCGGCCTGAGCTCCTGGTTGCGCCACGCCGAGCCGACGGTGGAGCGGTTCCTCGCGGGCCATCCCGTGGCCGCCGCGGCCAAGGCGGCCGGGTACGACGAGGTGGACCAGCTGAGCATGGTCAATGTCGCCGTGCAGCTCGAGACCCTGGGACGTAATCCCGCGGTGCGCCGGGCGGTGACCGAGCGCGGACTGGCGGTGTCGGGGCTGTTCTTCGACATCGCGACCTCGCGGGTGCTCGAGGTGACGCTCGACGGGGTCAGCGCGATCGACGATCACGCCGTACTCGCCGTCACCGGTTGACGACACCGCGACCGGTGGGCGGTCGGACTCGTAGTCTGGAAATCATGACCAGCGATCCGACCGCCGCCGAGCGTGTCACCGACGGCCCCGACTCCGCGGATGAGGAGTCCACGGCCGAGCCGGGGCGGTGGGACGGGTTGAAGGAACGCGGGCGCGCCTTCCGGGCTCACATCGCCCAGCGCCCTACCCTCAACCTCGGCTACCGCATCGTCGTCGGCGTAGTCGGTGGGCTGGTCCTGCTCGTCGGGATCGTCACGATCCCGTACCCCGGACCCGGCTGGGCGCTGGTGTTCGCGGGATTCGGCATCCTGGCCACCGAGTTCGTCTGGGCCCACCACACCTTGACCTGGGTGCGCGGCAAGTACCGGATCGTCATGGACTGGTACACCTCGCGCGGTTGGTTCATCAAGGTGCTCGGCGCGGTGGGCACCTTCGCCCTCGTCCTCGTGACGTTGTGGCTGCTCGGTACGTTTTCGATGGTCGCAGGGTGGATCGGAGTCGATTGGCCATGGTTACACAGTCCCCTGATGTCGTGAGCACGGTTCCCGGCCACGTCCTCACCGACCCCGCCTGGATCGCGGCGCGGATCGACGCGTTGAGCCGTGCCTGGGGCACCGATGTTCCCCGGGTCGCGGGCACCCTGTGGTGGTGCATGGTCGCCTCGACACTGGTCGAGCAGATCGCTGTCGCCTACGCGGCGGGCACACCCGCCCCGGTCGCCGCCCTCGGCGAATTCGACTGCGTGGTCCGGCCCGACGGTGGTGTCGAACACGCGCGGTTCCACCGGGTGCCGGTCGATGCCACCGGCCGTTCCGTGCGCTCGGATGTCGGTGGCGAGACCGGTGCGGCAGCGGCTGACGAGGTCGCCGCTGCCTTGCGTGACACCCTGACCGCCGTGATCTCCCAGGTCGCGGCGGTGTCGGGGGCCGGGATTCCGGCGCTGTGGGCGGTTGTCGCCGATGCCATCGGCAACCGGGCGCTGGACGCGGGCTCCCCGGACGCGGCGACCAGGCTGGCCGCAGACGTGGGCGCGCGCCTGCCCGCACCGCGGTTCGTCACCGTCGCGGGCCGCACCTTCGTCCGCCGCGCCTCGTGCTGCCTGGTCTACGAGGCGCCCGGCCGCGAGATGTGCACGAGCTGCCCGAAACGCTCGCCCGCCGACCGCGCGCAGCTGCTGGGACGTCTCTGAGCGCTCGGCGGTTACCACTGATCTGGTCAGCACAGGGGTAACTCGTGGGGTTCGGGGCGACCCGCCCCGGCCCTGACCATCGGCCGCCTGCCAAGATCAACACGCACCTGAGCCCGGCCGAGATTCCCGGGGAGGCGGGCTGCCCCACGCACGCTCCCGATAGCATGGGCGGGCGCAGGAAGGACCCTGCGAGAACTGCCGGATCGACCCGGCACCGAAGTCAAGGAGAGCATCCCCGTGACCACCTCTGCACCCATCAGTCCAGTCGCCCTCGTTCGAGTGCCGGCCGGGACTACGGCGGGCGCGGCGGTACGGGACGCGGGTTTGCCCACCAAGGGCCCCGACACCGTCGTGGTCGTGCGCGATGTCGACGGCGCGCTCAAGGATCTGTCCTGGATTCCGGAGGAGGACGCCGACGTCGAGCCGGTCCCCGCGAACAGCGAGGACGGGCGCAGCGTGATCCGGCACTCGGCCGCACACGTGCTGGCCCAGGCGGTGCAGCAGGAGTTCCCCGACGCGAAACTCGGGATCGGCCCGCCGATCAAGGACGGCTTCTACTACGACTTCCAGGTCGACAAGCCCTTCACCCCCGAGGATCTGGCCAAGCTGGAATCGCGGATGAAGAAGATCATCAAAGGCGCGCAACGCTTTTCGCGGCGCGTCGTGGAGATCGACGACGCCCGCGTCGAATTGGCGAACGAGCCGTTCAAGCTCGAGCTGATCAGTGACAAGTCCGGCATCGACGATCCCGAGATCATGGAGGTCGGCGGCAACGAGCTGACCATCTACGACAACCTCGACCCGCGCACCGGCGAGAAGCTGTGGGGCGATCTGTGCCGCGGCCCGCACATCCCCACCACCAAGTTCATCCCCGCGTTCAAGCTCACCCGCTCCTCGGCCGCCTACTGGCGTGGCGACCAGGACCGCGAGGACCTGCAGCGCGTGTACGGCACCGCGTGGGAATCCACCGAGGCGATGGACGCCTACCTGGAGCTGCTGGCCGAGGCCGAGCGCCGTGATCACCGCAAGCTGGGCCTCGAGCTGGACCTGTTCTCCTTCCCCGACGCGCTCGGTTCGGGTCTGCCGGTGTTCCACCCCAAGGGCGGCATCATCCGCAAGGAGATGGAGGAGTACTCGCGTCAGCGCCACGTCGACGCGGGCTACGAGTTCGTCAACACCCCCCATCTCACCAAGGGGCATCTGTACGAGATCTCGGGCCATCTCGACTGGTACAAGGACGGCATGTTCCCGGCCATGCACCTCGATGCCGAGCTCAACGAGGACGGCACCGTCCGCAAGCCCGGCCAGGACTACTACGTCAAGCCGATGAACTGCCCGATGCACAACCTGATCTTCGGCGCGCGCGGTCGTTCCTACCGTGAGCTGCCGCTGCGGATGTTCGAGTTCGGTTCGGTGTACCGCTACGAGAAGTCCGGCGTGATCCACGGCCTGACCCGTGTGCGTGGCATGACCCAGGACGACGCGCACATCTACTGCACCAAAGAGCAGATGCACGCCGAGCTCACCAGCACCCTGCAGTTCGTCCTCGGCCTGCTGAAGGACTACGGTCTCGACGACTTCTACCTCGAGCTGTCCACCAAGGACCCGAAGAAGTACGTGGGCTCGGACGAGCTCTGGGCCGAGGCCACCGAAACCCTCGAGAAGGTCGCCGAGGCTTCCGGGCTCGACCTGGTGCCCGACCCCGGCGGCGCCGCGTTCTACGGCCCGAAGATCTCCGTGCAGGTCAAGGACGCGCTGGGCCGCACCTGGCAGATGTCGACCGTGCAGCTCGACTTCAACCTGCCCGATCGATTCGACCTCGAGTACACCGCCTCCGACGGCACCAAGCAGCGTCCGGTGATGATCCACCGCGCCCTGTTCGGCTCGATCGAACGCTTCTTCGGCGTCCTCACCGAGCACTACGCCGGTGCCTTCCCAGCCTGGCTCTCGCCGGTGCAGGTCGTCGGCATCCCGGTGGCGGAGAACTTCGCCCCGCACCTGGATTCGGTGATCGAACGGCTGCGCGACGCCGGCGTGCGGGCCCAGGTGGACCGCAGCGACGACCGGATGCAGAAGAAGATCTTCAACCAGACCGCGCAGAAGGTGCCGTTCATGCTGCTGGCGGGCGCGCGCGACGTGGAAGCGGGCGCGGTGAGCTTCCGGTTCCGCGACGGCACCCAGGTCAACGGCGTGCCGGTCGCCGACGCGATCGCCACCATCACCACCTGGGTCGCCCACCGCGTGAACGACTCACCCACCGCCGAGGGGTTCGAGGTCGTCTCCGCGGCGGTTCAGGCATGAGCGAGAACCTCGCCCCCGAGGCCGGCTCGATCGTCGACGCCGGGGCCGGCCAGCCCGACCGCCTGCAACGGTTGTGGACCCCGTACCGGATGTCCTACATCACCGGCGAGGTCAAGCCCAAGGACGCGACCGGGCATCCGTTCACCGATATCCCCAAGATGTCGGACGAGGACGGCCTGATCATCGCCCGCGGCGAGAATGTCTACGCCGTGCTCAACTTGTACCCGTACAACCCAGGGCACATGATGGTGGTGCCTTACCGCCGGGTAGCCGACCTGGAGGACCTCACGACCGCCGAGAGCGCGGAACTGATGGCCTTCACGCAGCGGGCCATCCGCGTGATGAAGCAGGTCTCGCGGCCTGCCGGATTCAACGTGGGTCTCAATCTCGGTGGTGTGGCCGGTGGTTCGCTCGCCGACCACCTGCACCAGCACATCGTGCCGCGCTGGGGCGGGGATGCGAACTTCATCACCGTGGTCGGCGGGGTGAAGGTGATGCCTCAGTTGTTGCGCGACACGCGGCAGCTGCTGGCGGAGGCGTGGGAGGAATAAAGACCGTGCTCAGCTTCTTCGGCCGCCAGACGTTTGCGAAAGCGACTGCGCCGCTGGGCAAAGCGCTCGTCGGGACGGGGCTCACCCCGGACGCGATGACCCTGATCGGCACCACCGCGACGATCGCCGCCGCGGTGACGCTGTTCCCCTCCGGACACCTGTTCTGGGGAACGATGGTCATCTGGCTGTTCGTCATGTTCGACATGCTCGACGGTGCGATGGCGCGCGCCCGCGGCGGCGGCACGAAGTACGGCGCCGTCCTCGATGCCACCTGTGACCGGGTGGCCGACGGCGCGATCTTCGGCGGGCTCGCCTGGTGGGCCGTCTATCACGAGCACAGCCGGCACCTGTTCGCGCTGACCTTGATCGTGCTGGTCACCTCGCAGGTGATCTCCTACGCCAAGGCGCGGGCCGAGGCCAGTGGCCTGTCCGCCGACGGTGGGCTCATCGAGCGCCCGGACCGTCTGGTCATCGTCCTGGTCGGCGCAGGGCTCACCGGCATCGGCGGGCACTGGGGGCTCGACTGGCTCACCTGGGCCGTGTACGTGGCGATGTGGGTGCTGGCGGTGCTGAGCATCGTGACGGTGTTCCAGCGGGTGCTCGCGGTGCGCAATTCGCCGGGCGCCCGCGTGGTCATTCCGCCGACGCCGCAGCCGGACGCGGGATCCGCCTCGTGAGCCTCACGGATCGGTTCAGCGACTGGGGCTACGCCGCAGGCTGGGGCCTCGTGCGTTCGGCACCGGAAGGGTTGGCGCGCAAGGTCTTCGACCTCGGCGCCGATCGTTCGGTGCGCAGCGGTGGGCCGGAACAGCTGCGCCGCAACCTCGCTCGCGTTCTCGGTGTGCCCGCCGACCAGGTCCCCGGCGACCTGATGCGGGCCAGCATGCGCTCCTACGCCCGCTACTGGCGGGAGGCTTTCCGGCTGCCGTCGATGGACCACACGAAGATCGACTACTACGTCGGTGGTCTGGAGAACGTCGACGCCGCGCTGGAGCAGGGCCGCGGCCTCATTCTGGTGCTGCCGCACTCGGGGAACTGGGACATGGCCGGTGTCTGGTTGGTGCAGCACTACGACAACTTCACCACCGTGGCCGAACGGCTGAAGCCCGAATCGCTGTTCGAGCGGTTCGTGGCCTACCGCGAGAGCCTCGGTTTCGAGGTGTTCCCGCTGACCGGTGGCGAGCAGCCGCCGTTCGCAGCGCTCGCCGAACGCCTGCGCCAGAACCGGATCGTGTGCCTGATGGGCGAACGCGACCTCACCGGCAAGGGCGTGCCCGTCGACTTCTTCGGTGAGCGCACCTGGATGCCCGGCGGTGCCGCCAAACTGGCCATCGAGACCGGCGCCGCGCTGGTTCCCGTCCACGGCTGGTTCACCGTCGACGACGACGGCACCGAAGGCTGGGGGCTGAAAGCCGAACCGGCCCTGGATGTTTCCGGTGGGGTGGCGGCCGCGACACAGGCACTCGCCGACCGGTTCGCCGCCAACATCGCCGAGCACCCGGCCGATTGGCACATGCTGCAACCACTCTGGGAAGGCGATCTGTCGCCCGAACGACTGTCGCGGATCTACGCGCAGCAGGCGGGAGGGCAGCCGTGAAGATCGGCATGATCTGCCCGTATTCGTTCGACGTCCCCGGCGGCGTGCAGGCCCATGTGGTCGAGCTGGCGCGGGTGTTCATCGAACGCGGGCACAAGGTGAGCGTGCTCGCCCCCGCCTCCGACGACACCCCGCTGCCCGATTTCGTTGTCTCGGCGGGTCGCGCGGTCGCGATTCCCTACAACGGGTCGGTGGCGCGCTTGTCCTTCGGACCCATGGCCTACACCAGGATCCGGCGCTGGATCGACAGCAACGATTTCGACGTGCTGCACATCCACGAGCCCAACGCCCCGAGCCTGTCGATGCTGGCGCTCAAGATCGCCGAGGGCCCGATCGTGGCGACCTTCCACACCTCGACCACGAAGTCGTTGGTACTCAGTACTTTTCAGGGTGTGCTTCGCCCGTATCACGAGAAGATCAGTGGGCGGATCGCCGTGTCCGAGCTGGCCAGGCGCTGGCAGGTCGAGGCGCTCGGATCCGACGCGGTCGAGATCCCCAACGGTGTCGATGTGTCCGCGTTCGCGCGCGGTGAGCCACTCGACGGGTACCCGCGCGCGGGCCGTACCGTGCTGTTCCTCGGTCGCTACGACGAACCGCGCAAGGGCATGGACGTGCTGCTCGGCGCGCTGCCCGCGCTCATCGACCATCATCCCGACGTGGAGATCCTCATCGTCGGGCGCGGTGACGAGGATCGGTTGCGCCGTGAAGCCGGCGAGCACGCGGGGCATCTGCGCTTCCTCGGGCAGGTCTCCGACGAGGAGAAAGCCGCCGCGCTGCGCAGCGCCGACGTGTACGTCGCGCCGAACCTCGGTGGCGAGAGCTTCGGGATCATCCTGATCGAGGCGATGGCGGCGGGCACCCCGGTGGTCGCGAGCGAACTCGACGCCTTCCGTCGCGTGTTGCGTGACGGGTCCGCGGGCATGCTCACCCCGATCGGTGACTCCGACGCGCTGGCCACCGCCATCGACACGCTCCTCACCGACGACGAGACGCGGATGCGTCTGGTCAGCACCGCGACCCAGGTGGTCGCGGGCTACGACTGGCCGGTCGTGGCCGAACAGATCCTGCGGGTATACGAGACCGTCACCGTCGGCGACAACCGCGTCCGGGCCGCCGGATGATCACCTTCTCCGCGACCACCGTCCTCGTTCTCGGGCTGATCGCCCTGCTCGTCCTCGCCCTCGGCGTGTGGGCCTACTCCACGGCGAACCGGCTCGACCGGCTGCACGTGCGCTCCGATCAGTCCTGGCAGGCACTCGATGCCGCGCTCGCCCGCCGGGCGGTGGTGGCTCGTGCGGTGGCGATGTCGGAGGCCGGTCCGGTGAGTACCGACCCGCGCCGGGCCGAACGGGCCACCCAGCTCGCCACACTCGCCGATCGGGCCGAACGCGCCGATCGCGGTGACCGGGAGACGATCGAGAACCAGCTCTCCGCCGCGCTGTCCCTCGTCGACATCGACCACCTGCGACCGCAGCTGGTGGCCGAACTCGCCGACGCCGAGGCTCGCGTGCTGATCGCACGCCGCTTCCACAACGACGCGGTGCGCGACACCCTGGCCCTGCGCACCCGCAGGCCGGTCCGCATCTTGCACCTCGGTGGCACGGCGCCGCTGCCGCACTATTTCGAGATCACCGAACGCGCGACACCCGCTGCCGCCACCGGCCTCACCGTGCACACCACCCGCACCTCCGCCCGGGTGATGCTGCTCGACGAGCACAACCGCGTGCTGCTGCTGCGCGGCCACGACCCGATGATCCCTGAAGTGGCCTTCTGGTTCACCGTCGGCGGCGGCGTCGAACCGGGGGAGAACCTGCGCGATGCCGCGGTTCGCGAGATCTACGAGGAAACCGGGCAGCGTGTGGATCCCGCCGCGCTGCGCGGCCCGCTGTGGCGCCGGGTCGCGGTGTTCCCGTTCAACGGCGAGCTGATCCGCTCCGAGGAACTGTTCTTCACCCTGCGCTCGCCGGGCTTCGAGTGGCGCCCGGCCGACCTGACGGCCCTGGAACGCCGCACCATCACCGACCACCGCTGGTGCTCCGCCGACGACATCCGCGCACTCGACGACGCGGGCGAGGTCGTCTACCCGTACCACCTCGACGAACTCCTCACCGAGGCCGTTTCCGCAGCCGAAGACGACACCCAGCACGTGGTCCGCTCGATCCGCTGAGGCCCGGCGCGGGACGACCCTGGCATGGCCCTGCCGAACGGTCGGCGCAGTGAAGGCCGACACCCGGCCCACAGGGCTCGGCCGATTCGTCGACGCGCGGCCGAGGACGACACCCGAAACGGGCTCGCTCGATATGTTCAGGTGCTAGGCGCGGCATCCTTGGACGACGCTGTGCGCGGCGACGATCGGGAGGTGATCCGTGGCGGCTCGGGAGCATTCGGTCAGCATCGGAACCGCTGAGGTCATCGGGTTTCGATTGCACGCGAACACTCTGCTCTCCCGGCGACCGATCGGCGATCTGCTCGACGTGGCCGGCGCGTGCGCGGTGCAGAACAGCCCGCCGGGCTCGGCGCTGCTTGCGCTGGCGGCCCGCGTCGACGGTGTGACCGGTGACCACGTCGATCACCTTGTCGCACAGGACAAGGCGTTGTTGCAGACCTGGTGCATGCGCGGGTCGCCGTTCTTCTTCCCGACCGCCGACGCACCGGTCTTCACCACCGGCGTGCTGCCGACGACCGAGGCGGCGCGATTGCGGCTGATCGGCGGCGTCGGTCCGGCGCTCGACACCCTCGGGATAGGTCTGGACGAGGTGGTGGAGCGCACCGTCGCGCAGATCGGGCCGGTGCTGTCGCAGCGTGCGACGGCGATCGGCGAACTCGGCGCAGAACTGGCCAGCCGCATCGCGGACACACTGACCGCTGCCCAGCGCACAGCATGGCAGTCGCCAGGTCCGTATGGCGCGAACCAACCACTGGGGGAGGCGGTCGTGCACTTCTGCCTGCGGATCCTGACACTGCGCGGCATCGTGTGCCTCGCACCGCGCACCGCCAACACCGCACCGTTCGTCCTGCTCGCGGAATGGCTGGACGGCCCGCTGCCGAAGACCGATCCCGCGGCGGATCGCGCCACCCTGCTGCGCCGCTATCTGCGGTGCTACGGACCGTCGTCCCGCGGTGAATTCGCGACCTGGCTCGGCGTGCGAGCCGGTGACGTGGATCCGTGGTGGGACACCGTGGCGGACGAAATCACTCCGGTCGACTACGACGGGCGGCGCCGGTGGATCCACACCGAGGACCTGGAAGAGCTCCGGTCAGCGCACGAGGCATCCGGTGTCCGGCTGCTGCCACCCGGCGATCCCTACACGCAGACCCGGGATCGCGACACCATCGTCGATCCGAAATATCGACGCGCGGTGTGGAAGACGGTCGGCGCACCGGGCGTGGTGCTCGCCGACGGCGCCGTCGCCGGAATCTGGCGCCCACGCAAGAGCGGGCGCACGCTGACACTGACCGTCACACCGTTCCAGTCGATGAGCTCGCGGCTACGCGCACTGCTGCGCGAGGAAGCGGCGCCCGTGGCGACGTTGCGCGGCGCCACCGAGGTCGACGTGCGATTCGACGATCCCGCAAGCTGATCGACAGTCTTTCCGTCTTTCGGCATCCCCGCCGACTGTCGAGAAAACGGGTTGACTCCGGCGCCGTCGCCTCGCATAGGGTGGGCGGGTGAATTCTCCGGAGGCGTCCAGAAGGTAGCCGTCCGGCCTGCGGGCCGGGCGGCGTTGTGGGTCCAGCATCGCATCGGTCCGCGGATCGATGCGATGTGTCGTTCGCAACGCCGGATGATCGTCGATTCCGCGCGGCCGGGCCATGATTCGCTCGATGCCGCCTCATCTCGGACACCGCGTGCGACGCGCGGCGTCCCGGTATCCGGAGAGTTGATCAATCATGCCCATCGGGGTTTTCGTGCTGGCTGCCGCGGTTTTCGCGCAGGGCACATCGGAATTCATGATGTCGGGGTTGCTGGCGCGGACCGCCGCCGACTTCGGCGTCTCGGTCGGCACCGTGGGGCTGCTGACGTCGGTGTACGCGGTCGGCATGGTGCTGGGCGCACCGACGATGGCGGCCACCATGGGTCGGTGGCCGCTACGGCGTTCGGCGACAACATTTCTCGCGCTCTTCTGCGTCACCCATATCGTCGGCGCGCTGACCACCGATTTCGCGGTGCTGGTGACTACCCGGGCGGTCGCCGCGGTCGCGAACGCCGGATTCCTGGCGCTCGTGCTGGCGGCCCTGCCTCGGCTGGTCGGGCCCGCGCTGGTCGGTCGCGCGACCTCGATCACCGTGTCGGGGGTGACGGTGGCCTGCATCGTGGGCGTACCGGCGGGGACACTGCTCGGGCAGCTGTGGGGTTGGCGATCGGCCTTCTGGGCCGTCGCGGTGGTGAGCGCGGTGGTCCTCGTCCCGGTGGCGTCGATGGTGCCGCGCGACGGTGCGGAAGTCGGCGCCTCGGATCGGTCGATGCGGTCCGAGTGGGCGGTGCTCGGGGTGCGCACGGTGCGGTCGGGGGTGATCGTCGGAGTTCTGGTCAATGCCGCGACGTTCGCCGCGTTCACCTACCTCGGCACCGTCGCCGCCGGGATCGCGGGCGCGACCAGCGTCTGGGTCCCGCTGGTGCTGGCGTTGTTCGGCCTCGGCTCCTTCGTCGGAGTGACGCTCACCGGTCGGTACAGCGACCGCCACGGCCGTTCCATCATCACCGTGGGCACGGCCGGACTGGTCGGCGTGTGGACGCTGGCCGCGCTCACCGCGCACACGATGGCGGGGTTCGCGGCCATGACGTTGCTCACGGGCGCGGCCGCGTTCGGCGTCGGATCCGCGGTGATCGCGACCATCGTGCGGACCGCCGCACCCGCCGCGCCTCGGCTCGCCGGAGCGCTGGCCACGACCGCGCTCAATATCGGCGCGGTGCTCGGTCCGGTCGTCGCCGGCGTGGCCGTCGATCGCGCGCAAACCCCGGTCGCGGCGCTGTGGTGCGCTGCCGGGGCGGCGGCCGTCGCGGCGGCGATCGTGCTGGTCGACCGGGCACGGCGCGCGCCTGTGGCGGACGCGGTCGCACCCGTGGCACGGTGAATGCCAGGCCATCGGACAAGGCCAGCGGTGAGCGGCGAACGCATCGCCGCTGGTCGTGACAAGGCCAGTGGTGCTCAACTGGCTATGAAGGCCGATTTCGGGCAGCTCTAGAATCGACGGTGAACCGAATCCGAGCGACTTGATTGGCGCCCATGACACAGGAGACATTCGTGACTACGCCTGAGACCACCAACACCGTCGGCACCGCCCGCGTGAAGCGCGGCATGGCCGAGATGCTCAAGGGTGGCGTGATCATGGATGTGGTCAACGCCGAGCAAGCCAAGATCGCCGAAGACGCCGGCGCCGTGGCCGTGATGGCGCTCGAGCGGGTGCCCGCCGACATCCGCGCCCAGGGCGGCGTGTCCCGGATGAGCGACCCGGACATGATCGACGGCATCATCGCCGCGGTCTCCATCCCGGTCATGGCCAAGGCCCGCATCGGCCACTTCGTCGAGGCGCAGATCCTGCAGAGCCTGGGCGTGGACTACATCGACGAGTCCGAGGTGCTCACCCCCGCCGACTACGCCAACCACATCGACAAGTGGAACTACACCGTCCCGTTCGTCTGTGGCGCCACCAACCTGGGCGAGGCCCTGCGCCGCATCACCGAGGGCGCGGCCATGATCCGCTCCAAGGGCGAGGCCGGCACCGGTGACGTGTCCAACGCGACCACCCACATGCGGACCATCCGCGGCGAGATCCGTCGGCTGACCTCGCTGTCCGAGGACGAGCTGTTCGTGGCCGCCAAGGAACTGCAGGCCCCGTACGAGCTGGTTCGTGAGGTCGCGCAGACCGGCAAGCTCCCGGTCGTGATGTTCACCGCCGGCGGCATCGCCACCCCCGCCGACGCCGCCATGATGATGCAGCTCGGCGCCGAAGGCGTGTTCGTCGGCTCGGGCATCTTCAAGTCCGGCAACCCCGAACAGCGCGCCGCCGCCATCGTCAAGGCCACCACCTTCTACGACGACCCGGACGTGCTGGCCAAGGTCTCGCGCGGCCTGGGCGAAGCCATGGTCGGCATCAACGTCGAAGAGATCCCGCAGCCGCACCGTCTGGCCGAGCGCGGCTGGTGATCGTGGGCCCGATATCGTTCGGGCACTGAAACATTCGCCTCGGCGGGCGTCGTGATCGCGACGCCCGCCGAGGCTTTGTCGTGCGGCGACTCAGCGCTGGACGAGCTCGCTGGTCAGGGTGTCGAGGCGGATCGCGTTGTTCGGGTCGAAGTCCTTGCGCGTGAGGGGGAGCCGGGTTCGGCGCCGGAAGCGGTCACCGGATCAGCGGGTGGCTCGTCGAGGAGCTGGGCGATCGGCGGGACCGCTTGATCGACCGATCGGCCGAAGACGAGTCCGGCGGCCTTGGTCAGTATCCGCTGGGGTGTGGGCAGTGGGTCGGCCATCGCGGTCCGCACCATCATCGGGTTATAGAGCACGTAGCGGGTGCGGGTGTTCGGGTGGCGGTGCGGGAAGGCGACGCCGAGCAGGTCGTTGGCGCGTGAGGCCTGCATGGCGGCGCGCGTGCCGGTGTAGCCCTCGCGCAGGGTCAGGTTGTCCCAGTGGATGCGGCCGGGAAAGCCGCCGGGGCCACAGATGTTCATGATGACCGGGGTATCCGCGCGTTCCAGCGCATCGGCGAGACCGTGTCCGAGGACGAATCGGCTCAGGTAGTGCAGCGCGAAGGTGAACTCGGTGCCGTCCTCGGTGACCTCGCGCCGCGGTCGGAAGCGCTGGGCGCCGAAGACGAGACCGTCGACGGTGTCGGCCAGCGCGGTGACCCGGGCAAGGGTGTCCCGCATTCCCGTCAGGGTGCTCAGATCGGCTCGCAGGAACACCGCGCGCTCGCCCCCGCCGAGCGCGGCGGCCTCGCGGCGGAACGCCTCGCCTTTCGTCGCGCCGCTGGCGATCGCGATCACCCGGTCGCCGCGTCGCAGAAAATGTAGGCCGAGCCCTTTGCCCATGCCGTCGGTGCCGCCGGTGATGACATACGTGCGCATCGAATCCCGTTCTCCTCGAATCACTCTGGACTGTGTCATCGGCCGATATGTCGAGGCTAGAAACGAACGCGGCACCAAGTCAACATCTGATGACTTAGCATGACTTCATGGAACCGAAAGCCGAACCCCGTCGCCGCGATCGTGCGGCCACCCGTGCCGCGCTGCTCGACGCCGCGCGAATCCGCTTCGCGGCGCAGGGTTTCGACGGCACGGGACTGCGCGAGATCGCCGCCGAGGTCGGGGTCGATCCCGCCTTGGTATCGCGCTACTTCGGTTCCAAGAAGGGGCTCTACGCCGAGGCGATGCACCTGGAGATCCCCACCGGAGTGGCCGCCGATCCGCACCGCCCGGTCGTCAGCATCGCCGATGCCCTGCTCCACGATGTGGTGTACCAGGACTGGTCGCGCTACGGCGGCGAACACCCGCTCCTGGCCATGCTCCGATCGGCCGGCCACGACGACGTGCGCGATCAATTGCGCGCCCAGCTCTGCGACGGTTACCTGCGTGAATTCGCCGACCGGCTCGGCGGACCCGGCGCGGAACTACGCGCGGAGCTGATCGGCGCCCTGCTGATCGGCCTCGGCGTGCTGCGCTCGGTGATCGGCACGCCCGCCGTGAGCGCGGCGCCGTTCGACCGCACCCGGGTGCTCACCGCGCGCATGGTGAACGCCCTGACCTGAACCCGGCCGTGGGCATCTCAGAGGATGCCCTGCTCGTGTGCGTAGATGGCGGCTTGGGTGCGGTCCCGCACGCCGAGGCGGTTCAGGATGCTCGAGATGTGGTTCTTGACGGTGCCCTCGCTGAGGTAGAGGGACCGCGCGATCTCGCGGTTGGCGGCGCCGGTGGCGAGCAGGCGCAGGACCTCGGTTTCGCGACCGGTGAGCTCGACGGTGGGGCGTGGTGTGCGGGATCGGACCATGGCGGCCAGGCGCGCGGTGACGGCGGCGGAGTACTGGTCGACGCCCGCGTGCGCGAGGCGGATCGCCTGGGCGAGTTCGGCGGCGGGGAGGTCTTTGAGCAGGTATCCGGAGGCGCCCGCGCGCAGGGCCGCGACGATGTAGCCGTCGTCGTCGAAGGTGGTGAGCATCAGCACCGTCGCCCGGCCGCGCAAGAGGCCGGCTGCCTCGACGCCGTCCATTCCGGGCATCCGCACGTCCATCAGGACCACATCAGGTGTCAGCGCGGCGGTCGATTCGACTGCCTCGGCGCCACTTTCGGCCGTGCCGACTACGTCGATACCGGGCTGCAAGGCGAGCAGTGCGGCGATCCCTTCGCGGACGAGACGCTCATCGTCGGCGATCAGCACGCGGACCTTCGGCGCCGGCATCCCCGCATGGTGCCGGGTCATCGCGCAACCACCGGGATCGTGACGAGCAGACGAGTTCCCCGGGAGGTGGAGGTGATTCGTACCTCGCCGCCGACCAGGTCGAGGCGCTCACGCATTCCGGTGAGCCCCTGCCCCTCGGCCGTGCCCGGCGCGAAACCTGTTCCGTTGTCGGCGATGTCGAGGACGCCGGTGGTCGGCGTCAGGTCGACCCGGACCGCCACGGCGGTGGCGCCGGCATGGCGGCGCGCGTTGGTGAGCGCTTCCTGCGCGGCGAGATACAGGGCGAGGCGCACAGGTTCGCCGACGGTGTCCTCGGTGCCGGTGAGGTCGAGAGTCACGGCGAAGCCCGGGTCGTCGAGTCGGGCCGCGAGCGCGCGCAGCGAGCAGCTGAGCGTGAACCGGGTGTCGTCGGCGCGCAGCGTGCCCACCGCGCGACGGACCTCGTCGAGGGCCAGGCGCGCGGAACGACGTCCTTCGGCCAGCGCCCGGTCGGCGGTGTCGGTGTCCACCGTTCGGTACGCGGCCGATTTCTCGAGCTGGATCGCGACGACCACGAGGTGGTGGCCGACACTGTCGTGGATATCGCGGGCCACCCGGGTTCGCTCGGCGACGGTGGCCAGGGTGACCGCCTGGTCCGCGTACTCGCGCAGTCTGGCGTGCGCGTCGGACAGCTCGGTGAGCAGCGTTTCGGCACGGCGCCGCCCGGTCTCCTCGCGTTCGGCGATCACCGCGATCGCCAGGGCGAACACGATGCCGATCGCGAACATCAGCAGATCGGACAGCGCTTCGGGATCATGGCGCAGCGCAGGCCGTCCGAGGACAAGGGCTCCGGCCAGGAGCAGACCGCCACCGGCGAGTGTGTAGGCGACCCGGTGTCCGACGGCGAAATAGGCGGTGAGCGGGAGCAGGACGAACAGAACCTTCGCATTGCCACTGCTGTCCAGTGCGGTGATCACGGCGTACACGGCCGCGCGGACGACCAGGCCTGCGAGGGCGACGGCCCGGGTGGCAGGTCCACGCCATTCGGCGATCTCCAGCGCGCCCGCCACGAGGAGCGCGCCGGCGAAAGCGCACAACCGGACGGGGTCCACAGGCGCGGTCGAGGCGACAGCGAGTCCGGCGATCAGCACCGAGGCGTAGAGGAAGCACGCCACCCAGGTCAGTGCGTGCGGTCGATGCATCGGCTGAGCCTATGGCCGTGTTCCGCACACGACCAGGGCTGCGCGGCGAATGTAGCCGAAAGTCATGGGTCGCCCGGCACTTACCGCCGTGACCACCGGATTCCTACCGTCGAACTCGACATCGAGAAGGGATTTCGACATGGACACACGAGCACTACTGCGACTGGGTAGCCTCGCAGGATTCCTCTGCGGCGCGGCGATCGCCGCGGCGGGGGCGACCGAACTGATCGCCGACGGCAAGACACCACTGACCCAGGTTCTCAACGGGACGGCCGTCCCCTTCGGCATCGGTTTGCTGGTGGCGTTGTACTCGCTGCTGCACCTGCGCCTCGGCCGCTTCGGAGCACTCGGCTTCGTCGTCCAGTTTCTCGGCTTCGGTTTTTTCGCCGGCGTCGCCTTCGCCAGGAATTTCGTCCTGGTGTACCTGGACAAGCCCGTCGTGGACGAACTGCTCACCAGCCCAGCCAAATCCGCGTTCCTGCTCACCGGGTTCCTCGCGCTGACCGGAACGCTGCTGTTCGGCTCGGCGTTGATCGGCAGCCGCGCCGTGCCGGTCGCGGCCGCGACCCTCTACACAGCGGGTCTGTCCGTGCTGTGCCTGACCTTCCTGCTGCCGACGCCGCTGGTCCGTGCGGGGCACATCGCGGCCGGGGTGGGCATCGGGTGGCTGGCCTGGTGGGTGTGGTCGAACGTCACCGCGAGACAGTCGGCTCCCGTACTCGCCGGCTAGGGCTGACCCGCCGCGCCTTCGGTATCGGCGGTGAGGGCGTCGGCGAAGTTCTCGGCGTAGCCGAGGATGAGCTGGCGCTGGGTGGGGAGCAGGACGGCCAGTTCGTGCCAGGCGATGGCGGTGGGGGAGCCGTACAGATGGGTCAGGTCGGTGACAAGGGCCGCTGCCTGTTCGGGAGTGGGAGCGGTGGGCCGGGCGAAGGCGAGCAGGGAAGCGCCGATGGCGATGTGGCGATAGCCGTGGGTGGCCATGCGGCGGATGACGGTGTGGTTGTCGTAGGTGCTCCAGTCGTCGGCGAAGTACCCGTTGGGGATACCCGCGATGGCGAGGTCGTCCCGATCCACCGGGACACGCTGGATCAGCACGACGTCGTCGACCACACGGTCGGGGGAACGGTTGGCGGCGACGAGCGCGGCGAGTTCGTCCTCGGACGCGTTGCGGGTGTCGCGCAGCGCGTCCCACGGAACGCGGGCGGACGGGTTGTCCAGCAGCGCGGCGATGCGCGAGACCGTGGCGTTCTCGGCGTGGTGGGTGGCGGCGGGGTCGTCCGGGTCGTCGTGGACGACCCCGTCCTCGCCTTCGATGAGCCCGAGCGTGGCGTGCATGCTCGTGTACGCGCATTGGCCGAGATCGTCGAGCGTGCAGAGGATCCTGGCATCGGGATGATCCATGCGGACCAGCTCTAACGCGTCGAGCAGTTGGGCGAAGGTGGTGACGTCGTCGAGGCGGGCAACGGTGTTGGAGTCCAGCCGGTTACGTCGAACGGGTGGTTCGCCCGGCTCGAAAGTCGTCATCTGCACTCCGACATCCTGGCACGGCCTTCGGCGCGTCGGAGTGATCCCGGCGCAGGTGGGCGATGTGGGCTCGGTATCGGTTGGCCCAGGAATTGCTGCCAACTGGGCATACCGTACAGTCGGTCCGTGACCGCGCTCGACTTCTCCTTGCTGGTCGTCGCGGGATTCTTCACCGGCTTGATCGGTTTCGTCACCGGGATGGCCTCGATCGTCTCCTATCCGGCGCTGCTGGCCGCCGGTCTGCCGCCCGTCGCGGCCAACGTCACCAACACGGTCGCCATGGTCGCCGTCGGTGTCGGGGCGACCGCGAATTCCGGACGTGAACTCGTCGGCAGAGGACCCACGCTGGTGCGCTGGGCGGTGCTGGCGGCCGTGGGCGGGCTGCTCGGCGCGCTCGCGCTGCTGGTCGCCCCGGACGGTGCGTTCGAGGTGGTCGTGCCGTTTCTGGTGGCGATGGCGTCGATCGCGCTGCTGGTGCAACCTCTGGTGCGCCACCATATCGGCGAGCTCAGCGCGCCCTGGATCGTCCCGGTCGGCATCCTGCTCACCTCCGTGTACGGCGGGTATTTCGGCGCGGGCGCGGGCGTGATCTACCTGTCGATGATGATGCTGTGCACCGCCGAATCCATCTGGAGCGCGTCGATTCTCAAGAGCTTTCTGCTCGGTATCGCGAACCTGGTCGCCGCGGTCGGGTTCGCGGCCTTCGGACCGGTGCACTGGGGTGCGGCGCTGGCCCTCGGCGCCGGTGCGCTGGCAGGTGGCTGGTGTGGTCCGCCGGTGGTGAAAGTGATTCCGCCGAGTGCGCTGCGGGTGGCGGTCGGCATCGGTGGACTCGGGCTCGCCGTGTATCTGGCTCAGTAGCGGCACCGGAGTGTTCGCTGCGGCCCGCTCGTTCGCCTGCCGGGCCGCGACACGGTCCGTAGCCTGGAGACGGTGCACCACTCAGATAGTGAAATCGCAATCCACGCAACAGAAGTCGCTTCGGCGGTGATCCGGTCTGCCTTCCACGCTCCGCTCACTCGCTACGCCAAACAAGGCGACGATTTCGCCACGCAGGCCGATATCGCGGCCGAGAAAGCCATCCTCGACGTCCTCGCGACCGAATGTCCGGGCGACCGGTTCGTCGCCGAGGAATCGGGCGTCACCGGCTCTGCCCGCAGCGATCGGACGTGGTTTGTCGATCCACTCTGTGGCACCAGGAATTTCGCTGTCGACACCGCGTTCGTGGCGGTCAATGTCGCGCTGCGCGACGGCGACGCCGTGACAGTGGCGGCGACCGCCGACCCGTTCGCCGACGAAGTGTTCTGGACGGCGGGGCAGGGCGCGTTCCTGCGCACCGAGGGCCGCGACGAGCCGTTGCGCCCGCACTCGGGAAGCCATCTCGTCGATGTCGACCTCGACCACCCGTTCCCCTGGTCGACCCCGGCGCGGCTCTTCGACGCCGAAGGCTTTGCGGGAGAATTCCATCCGCGGGTCTTATCGACCTCGTTAGCCCTGGTCTGGGTGGCGGCCGGGCGTCGCGCCGCCTACATCACCGGTGGCGATCTGCGCGACAGCGTGCATTTCAGCAGCGCGATCGCGGTATGTCAGGCGGCGGGCTGCGTGGTCACCGGTCTCGCCGGGCAACCGCTGCACACCGCGCCACACGGGCTCATCGCGGCAGCGGACGCGCCGACCCATGCGCGGCTGGTCGAGGCGGTGGCGGGGCTGCGCGCCGGGTGACGCTGGGGTGCATCGCAATCGGGCGCATCTCACAGACCCCGATTGTCTGTGTCTCAGAGTTTCCTCAACATCACTGGGTAGCGTCCTCGCCGTGGCATCGAGGCCTGCGCTGTGTGGCGCCGGTCCTCCGCCGTCGCCCAGAGGGCGAGATTCCGACCCGACGTAAGGACGAGTGGATGAAGTTTCGTAGGACCGGACGAGTCGCGATCGCAGGATTGGCTGTGGTCGCCGCGCTCGGCCTGAGTGCGTGCAGTGACGACAAGGGCGACAAGCCCGCGCCCAAGACCACCACCAGCGCCAAGGCTCAGGGTTCGGCAACCGCGGACCTGCCGGCGGTGCCGACGGTCGAACAGCTCAACGCGCAGCTCACCACCGCGCTGGATCCGGCGGTCCCCAACGACCAGAAGCTGGACTTCGTCCAGGGCATCGAGGCCGACCCCGAGCTGCCGAACCGCCTGGCCCAGGCCGTCCAGGACAACAACGTCCAGGTGCAGGTCACCGAGGTGACCTCCTTCGGTGACAGTGTCAACGCCAAGGCCAACTTCACCGTCAACGGCCAGACCAATGTCGTCGACGTGCCGTTCGTGGCCGAAGAGGGCAAGTGGAAGGTCCAGAAGTCGTGGGCCTGCGGCATGCTGACCAACCTGGGTCAGACCTCGGTCGCCTGCGCCTGATCGTCGTCGCTCGAGCCCCGTCCGTCTGCCGGACGGGGCTTTCGCGTCTCGGGACTGCGCCGGTTCCCGTGCTGTCAGCGGCGCAGTGCCGCCCGATCGGGGTGATCCCAGCGAACGGTCCAGGTCGCTTCCTCGGGATTGTCGGCAGTGTGATCGCGCACAGCGGGCAGCGTCCATCGCTGCTCGGCGGGTGTACGCCGTAGCGCCGCCTGCTCACTCAATTCCAGGCGGATCGCGAGATCGAAATCCAGACCGCGACCGAGCAGCATCGGCCCCGCGAGCACCAGCACCAGATCGGCCTGCGCGGACCGAATCGCCGCTCGCGCCGACCTGTCGCGCGCCTCGTCCCACAGCGCGGGCAACCAGCGCCCTTCGGTGCGGAGAACGTCGAGGATCTCGCGGCGCATCGCCTCGTAGTCGAACCATGCTGTGCGATAGGACCATTCGTCATCGTGCCCGTATTCCATGCGTAGCGACGCGGGTCGCACGTAGTCGTGCACCGACACCACTGCCGCCGATCGCCCCCGGTCGGTGAGCGTCTCGACGATCCGGCGGCCCAGTTCCACCGGCGCGGCGGCATCGGCGCCGTCGACCGCGAGCACCCGCCGCCCCGGCAGCTCGACGAGCCGGTCGGCGACGAGCCGGGCGAGGGCGGCGGGGGAGGTGGGAGTGAACGTCGGCACCGGACCATCTCAGCAAATTCCGGGCCGCTGTGCAGAGCCGGACATACCGCCCGGTCGGCAAGGCGATAATCTCGAGCGCATGGCGACAATCGAAGAGGCGCTCGCGATCGAGCGGCTGGAGCGCGACATCTTCCGCGGTGCTTCCACGGAGTCCCAGCTACCGCGCACCTTCGGCGGTCAGGTGGCCGGGCAGGCACTGGTCTCGGCGGTCCGTACCGTCGACCCCAGCTTCCAGGTGCATTCCCTGCACGGCTACTTCCTGCGACCGGGCAATCCGGAGGAACCCACCGTCTACCTGGTGGAACGCATCCGCGACGGCCGGTCGTTCTGCACGCGGCGGGTCACCGGCGTGCAAGACGGGCAGGCGATATTCACGATGTCGGCCTCGTTCCATCACGGTGACGAAGGGCCCGAACACCAGGACGTGATGCCCTCGGTCGAAGGTCCCGACGACCTGCCCGATGCCAGCGTGACCATGACCCCCGAGCGGCTGTGGGCCATGCGTGAATGGGAGCACTGGGACATCCGCACGGTCCCGCAGGAGCAGGTCGTCGCCCGCGACGGCGCCGTCTCCCCACAGCAGGTGTGGTTCCGGTACCGGCACCCGCTGCCCGACGACCCGATGTTCCACGTCTGCACGCTGGCCTACATGAGCGATATGACGCTGCTCGGCTCGTCGAAGGTGATCCACCCCGACGAACCGACCCAGAACGCGTCACTCGACCACGCCATGTGGTTCCTGCGCCCGTTCCGTGCCGACGAATGGCTGCTCTACGACCAGTCCTCACCCTCGGCCGGTTTCGGTCGCGCGCTGACCGGCGGCAAGATCTGGGACCGCGAGGGCAACCTGGTCGCCGCTGTCGTCCAGGAAGGTCTGATCCGCACACCGCGCCAGAAGTGAGCGTGAGCGGGCCCACATCGGGCGCGCTCGTAAGCTCAACGGCTGTGAACGCAACCTCGACCCCCGCCCGGCCGACCATCGGTGTCCTCGCGCTGCAGGGTGACGTGCGTGAACACGTTGCCGCGCTGGAGCACTGCGGCGCCGATCCGGTGCTGGTGCGGCGCGAGTCGGAGCTGGCGGCGGTCGACGGGCTGGTGCTGCCCGGTGGCGAGTCGACCGCGATCTCCACGCTGTTGCAGGCGTTCGACCTGCTGGAACCGTTGCGGGCGCGGCTGCGCGACGGGCTGCCCGCGTTCGGGTCGTGTGCGGGCATGATCCTGCTCGCCTCGGAGGTCCTCGACACCAGGGCCGACGCCCAGCACCTGTCCGGCATCGATATGACGGTGCGGCGCAACGCGTTCGGTCGGCAGGTCGATTCCTTCGAGACCGATCTGGACTTCACCGGCCTCGACACGCCCGTGCGCGCGGTGTTCATTCGCGCGCCGTGGGTGGAGCGGGTGGGCGACGGCGTCGAGGTGCTGGCGCGGGTGCCGCACGGCCCCGCCGAGGGCCGCATCGTGGCTGCCAGGCAGGGCAATGTGGTGGCGACCTCGTTCCATCCCGAGGTGACCGGCGATCTCCGGGTGCACGAACTGTTCGTCGACCTGGTTCGCGCGGCGCGATAAAGCCCGCGTCGGCGGGCGTGGCGGACGGTGAGTAGGCTGGATCGAGCTTGTCCGCCCGGGCAGACGCGCAACCGACTTGAAGGAAGTAGGGCATGAGCGGCCACTCCAAATGGGCCACCACCAAGCACAAGAAGGCGGGAATCGACGCCAAGCGCGGCAAACTCTTCGCCAAGCTGATCAAGAACATCGAGGTGGCGGCCCGCACTGGTGGTAGTGACCCTGCGGGCAATCCGACGCTGTTCGACGCCATCCAGAAGGCGAAGAAGACATCGGTCCCCAACGACAACATCGAGCGCGCCCGCAAGCGCGGCGGTGGTGAAGAGGCCGGCGGCGCCGACTGGCAGACGATCATGTACGAGGGCTACGGGCCCAACGGTGTGGCCGTGCTGATCGAGTGCCTCACCGACAACCGCAACCGCGCCGCGGGCGAGGTCCGGCTGGCGATGACCCGCAACGGCGGCAACATGGCCGACCCGGGTTCGGTGTCGTACCTGTTCGCCCGCAAGGGCGTGGTGACGCTCGAGAAGAACGGCCTGTCCGAGGACGACGTCCTCGAGACGGTGCTCGACGCGGGCGCCGAAGACGTCAACGACCACGGCGACGTCTTCGAGATCATCTCCGAGCCCGGCGATCTGGTCGCGGTGCGTTCGGCCCTGCAGGCCGCGAACATCGACTACGACTCCGCCGAGTCCGGTTTCCAGGCGTCGGTGTCGGTCGCGGTCGACGCCGAGGGTGCCCGCAAGGTACTCAAGCTGGTCGACGCGCTCGAAGACAGCGACGATGTGCAGAACGTGTACACCAACGTCGACATCTCCGACGAGGTCGCCGCGGAACTCGACGACGAGTAGATCGTTTTCCGTCGAACCCGCCCCGGCCGTGAATTCGGCCGGGGCGGTTCACGTTTCGGCTAGGACGCCCGCTGCTGGTAGTAGCCCGACATCGACGGGTAGTAGTCGGCGAAATCCGGTCGTTCGGTGTGCGTGCAAGCCGCGACGAACATGTCCGCGTAGTACTCCCACCCCGGACCGATCTGCGGGATCTCCGCCAGCTGATATTCCGACGTCAGATGGTGGACCAGGCGCAGTTCGGTGGCCGCGCCGGTGTCGAGCAACGTCACCTCGAGCCGCCACAGGCCGATCTGGTCGGTCGAGGAGACGCCGAGGTGGATCGGTGGGTTGCAGTCGTCGATGCGCATCGCCGACCACGGTTCACCCTCCTCGAACCGCATCTGCACCTGGATGGTGTTGCCGGTCCCCGCCTCGCCCTCCCAGGTGCCGTACCACCCCGAGGTCAGATGCGGATCGGTCAACCGTGCCCACACCTCCTCGATCGGCAACCCCAGCGACCTGGTGATCACCAGGTCTCGCCCGTCGGGCGTCGCGACGATGTCACCGGTGGGTATGGCCATGCGTGGTTCTCCTCGCCTCGGACGGACCGACCATGCCTGCTCACTCGACCGTACCCGTGGACGAGGTCGACGCCCCGGCACAATGAGGATCATGACGCGAATCGAGACGGTCCGGGGCGACATCACCGAGCAGCAGGTGGACGCGGTGGTCAACGCCGCGAACTCCTCGCTGCTCGGCGGTGGTGGCGTCGACGGGGCGATCCACCGCAAGGGCGGTCCGCAGATCCTGTCGGAATGTCGCGACCTGCGCGCCTCGCACTACGGCAAAGGCCTGCGTACCGGCCAGGCGGTGGCGACCACCGCGGGCCTGCTCCCCGCCCGCTGGGTGATCCACACGGTCGGCCCCGTGTGGTCGGCCACCGAGGACCACTCCGAGCTGCTCGCCTCCTGCTATCGCGAATCCCTGCGCGTGGCAGACGAATTGGGAGCGGCGACCGTCGCGTTCCCGGCGATCTCCACCGGCATCTTCGGCTGGCCGATGGATGACGGCGCGCGGATCGCCGTCGAGACGGTCCGCGCGGCCGAGACCCGCGTGACACAGGTGCGGTTCGTGCTGTTCGACGATCCTGCCCTGGAGGTCTTCACCACCGCGCTCGGATAGCGGCGACAAGGTGTCGGACCCCGGTGGCACACTCGCGGGCATGGCGGAAACCACTGTGCCGTTTCGGGTTCGGATCCCGATTCGGGTGTCCGATCTCGACCCGCAACTGCACGTCACCGGTTCGGCGTATCAGCAGTTCGCCGATCACGCGCGGTTCGCGTGCGTGACCGAGGCGGGGGTCTCGGTGCCGGACCTCCTCGCGGCGGGGGTGGGGCCGGTCAATCTCGAGCTGAACGTTCGCTATCTGCGGGAGTTGCGCGCGAACGACACGGTCGAGGTCGACTGCCGGTGGGAGTGGGGGCAGGGCAAGACTTATCGGGTGGAACACACACTCACCAGGGATGACGGTGCGGTCGCCGCGACGGTGTCCTATGTGAGCGGCCTGCTCGACCTGTGGACGCGCAAGCTGGTCGCGGATCCGGCCCGGGTCTGGGCCGAACATGCCGGCGATCCGGCACTGCTCGGGCTCCCGTCGCGACCGGTGTGAGGGTCGTGTCGCTGGTCGGCCGGAACGCGGGGATGCTCTAGACTTTCGAACAACTGTTCGTGTCTTCGAAGGGGTGGCCGGTGCGGGTGATGGGCGTCGATCCGGGGCTTACCCGGTGCGGGCTCAGCATGGTGGACAGCGGACCGGGCCGGAAGGTGGTCGCCCTCGACGTGGGGGTGGTGCGGACCCCGCCCGACGCTGAGCTGGCGTTGCGGTTGATGGCCGTCGCGGATGCCGCCGAGGAGTGGATGGATACGCATCGGCCCGAAGCTGTCGCGATCGAGCGGGTGTTCGCCCAGCACAATGTGCGGACCGCGATGGGCACAGCGCAGGCCGGTGGGGTGATCGCGCTGGCCGCGGCGCGGCGCGGGATCCGGGTGGCGTTCCATACGCCCAGTGAGGTGAAAGCGGCCGTCACCGGCAACGGTGCGGCGGACAAAGCACAGGTCACCGCGATGGTGACGCGGATTCTCGGATTGCAGGTCGCGCCGAAACCAGCCGATGCCGCCGACGCGCTCGCACTGGCGATCTGTCATTGTTGGCGGGCGCCGCTGATGGACCGGATGGCGGCCGCGCAGGCACAGGCGGACGAGGTCCGCCGCCGCTACGAACAACGGCTCGCCGAACAACGGAAGGTGGTGCGCGGGTGATCGCGTCGGTACGCGGGGAGGTACTCGAGATCGCGCTCGATCATGTGGTGATCGAAGCCGCGGGCGTCGGGTATCGCCTCAACGCCACCCCTGCCACACTCGCCGGGCTGACCCGCGGCGAGCAGACCCGCCTCTACACGGCGATGATCGTGCGCGAGGACTCGATGACCCTGTTCGGGTTCGCCGACACCGAAGCGCGCGAACTGTTCGGGCTGCTGCAGACCGTCTCCGGCGTCGGCCCCCGGTTAGCGATGGCGGTGCTCGCCGTGCTCGAACCCGAAGCACTGCGAAAGGCGCTGGCCGAGAGCAACGTCGCCGCGCTGACCAGGGTCCCCGGCATCGGCAAACGCGGCGCCGAGCGGATGGTCGTCGAACTGCGCGACAAGGTGAACCAGGTGGCCGTTCCCACCGGTCCGCCCGGTGCGGAAACGCCGAGTACCCCGGTGCGCGAACAGGTTTCCGAAGCGCTCGTCGGCCTCGGGTTTCCGGCCAAGCAGGCCGAACAGGCCGTCGACGCCGTCCTCGCCGACCAACCCACCGCCACCACCTCGGTGGCGTTGCGCGCGGCGCTCGGCCTGCTCGGCAAGAACAGGTAGACCGTGGACGAAGACTTCGACACCTTCGCCGAGACCGACGAATCCGACCTCACCGCCCGGTATCTCAGCACCGACGGCGAAGCCGAAACCGGGCTGCGTCCCACCTCGCTCGACGAGTTCATCGGCCAGCCCCGCGTGCGCGAACAGCTGGCGCTGGTCCTGCGTGGTGCGCGTCAGCGCGGCGCCACCCCCGACCATGTCCTGCTGTCGGGACCACCCGGCCTCGGCAAGACCAGCATGGCGATGATCATCGCCGGCGAACTCGGCACCGCCCTGCGCATCACCTCGGGCCCCGCGCTGGAGCGCGCGGGCGATCTCGCCGCCATGCTCTCCAACCTGGTCGAGGGCGACGTCCTGTTCATCGACGAGATCCACCGCATGGCCCGCCCGGCCGAGGAGATGCTGTATCTGGCGATGGAGGACTTCCGCGTCGACGTGGTCGTCGGCAAAGGCCCCGGCGCGACCTCGATTCCACTCGATATCGCCCCGTTCACCCTGGTCGGCGCCACCACCCGCTCGGGCGCGCTCACGGGTCCGCTGCGTGATCGCTTCGGTTTCACCGGGCACATGGACTTCTACGACCCTGCCGAGCTGTTGCAGATCCTCACCCGCTCGGCCCGGATTCTCGGGGTGCAGATCGACCACGACGCCGCCGCCGAGGTCGCCGGACGCTCACGGGGCACGCCACGTATCGCCAACCGGCTGCTGCGCCGGGTTCGCGACTACGCCGAGGTCAGGGCGGACGGCATCATCACCCACCCCATCGCGATGGCGGCGCTCGAGGTCTACGACGTCGACGCGCTCGGCCTCGACCGGCTCGACCGCGCCGTCCTCGGTGCGCTCGTGCGTGGATTCGGTGGGGGACCGGTGGGTGTATCGACCCTGGCCGTCGCCGTCGGCGAGGAAGCGGCCACCGTGGAAGAGGTCTGCGAACCCTTCCTGGTCCGCGCCGGACTCGTCGCCCGCACACCCCGCGGCCGGGTGGCGACCGCGGGCGCCTGGGAACATCTCGGTCTGGTGCCGCCGCCCGACCTGGTCATCGGTGCCATCGAAGTGCGTGGACGCGAACCGCAACCGAGCGCCGACCGCTTCGACTGAGATAGCGCGCCTCCGGGCGGGCATCGCGCCGCAACGTCGTCTACTGTCGATTCGGTGGCAGTCCTAGAGGTGGTGCAACGACTCCCCGAGCCGTTGCGTTCCCTGCTCTTGAAGCATCGGGAACTCCTGAAATTCGCCGTGGTCGGTGCGATCACCTGGTTCATCGACACGGGCGTTGTGTACGCGGTGAAACTGACGGTGCTCGGCGACAAGCCGCTCACCGCGCGCCTGCTCGGGGCGCTGATCGCGACGATCGCCTCCTACATCCTCAACCGCGAGTGGTCGTTCAACGCCCGCGGCGGCCGGCAGCGCAGTCACGAAGCGGCCCTGTTCTTCGCGGTCAGCGCCCTGGGCATCGTGGTCACCATGATCCCGCAGGCGCTGTCGCTCTACGCGCTGAATCTGCGTGTGCCGCACGTGGATCCGACGGTTCAGATGGTCGCCAACTTCATCTCGGGACAGATCCTCGGCGTCCTGCTGGCCATGGCGTTCCGCTTCTGGGCCTTCCGCCGCTACGTGTTCCCCGACGACCTGCGCGAAGCCGAACTACACAGCATCCAAGGGTAGGAACCGGCGCAGCCGCGGATGGCGGTTTTCGGCCGCCTTGATCTGGACTGACCGAAGGGTGCGACGAAGGAGTGCCCGTAGGGAGGGAAGATCAAGGTTCCCAGGCCGAAAACCAGCGGCGCCAGCCGCAAAAATTATTGTCGGCGCTCGGGGTGTTCCAGCGCGGTGATCACCAGGTCGATGAAGGCGTCGACTTCTTCGCGGGCGTAGCCGCGGGTACCGAGGCGGGTATCGGTGAAGCGGACGCCGCGCACATCGGCGGTGGTGAGGCTGCCGGGGCCGTTGTGGGCCAGGGTCGCCGCGACCAGGTCGAGGAAGGCGTCGACCTCTTCCTCGTGGTAGCCGCGCCTGCCGACGGCGGACTGGGTGAACCGCATGCGGTGCACATCGTCGGGCGTGAGCATCTCGGCGACATCGTCGCCCGCGCGCGCCGCCGGAACGGGGGCGCCGCCCTTCTGGCGATGTTCGAGCTCGGTGCGCACCCGGTCGAGGAAATCGTCGACCTGATCGGCCTGATAGCCGCGACCGCCGAAGCGCGGGGCGCCGAAGTGCACGTGGCGGATGTCGTCGGCGGTGAGCGCGCCCTGCCCGTCGAGGGTGGCCGAAACCCGTTCCAGGAAGGCGTCGACCTCGTCTGCGTGGTAGCCGCGATGCCCCAGGGTTGGCATGGCGAAGTGGGTGCGGCTCACATCGTCGGGCGTCACAGCGGTCATTGTCTCAGGATTGCCCTTCTATCCCACGGCTTTTCGTTATCGGGCAGCGGCGCGCACGCCATCGATGAACAGCCGCCGCACGGCGTGACTGTACACCGACATCGATGCCGGATCAGGGGTTCGCATCCCCGCGACCAGCCCGGCGACGATCATGCCGAGTGCCGCCTTGGCGGTATTGGCGGTATCGATATCGGCGCGCAGGTAGCCGACGCGCACACCGTGATCGAGGTAGCGCGTCATGAGGATCTCGGTGGCGTCGACGAGGCCGTACACCCGGTCGGTGAGCTCGTCGTCGATGCCGGTGGCGTGGAACAGCAACAGGTGCGCGGTGCGCGGATCGTCGAGCAGGACGCGGTTGAGTGAATCGCTGAGCCGGTCGATCAGCGCGGCGTATTCCTCGATGGTGGCGGCGCTCTCGGGCTCCATGTCGTTGTCGAGCGTGCCGAAGATGCGCCCGCTCACCTCGTCGATGACATGGTCGATGATGTCGCGCTTGTTCGCGAAGTAGCGGTAGAAGGTGCCGTGTCCGATGCCCAGACGCGTGGCGATATCGGCGATTCCGGTGGCGTGATAGCCCTTCTCGGCGAAGCAGTCGAACGCGGTATCGATGATCTCCCTGCGCAATTCGGCTTTGCGCTGGTCGATTCGCGAGGGTGGCTTCGTCACCTTGACGATGTTACATTCGCTGTAATCAGAATGACGTGTCATTCTGAGACAGGAGCATTCTCGATCTCAGTGTGGAGGTTCGGCGTGGTACCTCAGTTCGACGCGGTCGTGGTCGGAGCGGGTTTCGGTGGCATCGGTGCCGGTATCGAGCTCGACCGGCTCGGGTTGCGCGATTTCGTCATCCTGGAACGGGAGGACGACCTGGGCGGCACCTGGCATGTGAACAGGTATCCGGGTCTGGCGGTCGACATCGCCTCGGTGACCTACTCCTATTCCTTCGAGCCCAACCCGCGCTGGACCCGCTTGTTCGCGCCCGGCGCCGAGCTGAAGGCATACGCCGAGCACGTGGCCGACAAATACGATCTGCGCAGGCGGATGCGGTTCGGGACCGTCGTCGACGGTGCGCGCTGGGACGCGGAGAACCAGCAGTGGGTGGTGACGATCGCCGGCGGCGAGACGCTGACCGCGCGCTATCTGCTCGCGGCGACCGGGTTCCTGTCCCAGCCCTACACGCCGCCGTTCCCCGGCATCGAGTCCTTCGCGGGCAAGATCATCCACACCACCGACTGGGACGCCGATTACGACCTGACCGGTCGCAAGGCCGCCATCATCGGCACCGGCGCCACCGCGGTGCAGCTGGTGCCCGAGGTCGCGAAGAAGGTCGACGAGCTGACCGTGTTCCAGCGGACCCCGATCTGGGTGGTGCCCAAGGTCGACGCGCCGATTCCGGGGGTGGTGCGGGAATTGTTCGACAAGGTCCCGTTCACGCAGAAGGCGGCTCGGCTCGTCAACACCGGCATGCTCGAGGCGCTGATGGTTGTCGGCGTGCTGCACTACAAGCAGGCCAAACCGTTGAACCGGGCGGCCGCCGCGATGGCCAAGGCGCACCTGTTCGCGCAGGTGCGTGATCCCGAGACCAGGGAGAAGCTCACCCCGCACTACGACTTCGGCTGCAAGCGCCCGACGTTCTCCAACACCTATTTCAAGACGTTCAACCAACCGCACGTGCGGCTGGAAACGAACTCGATCGACCATGTGGAACCCGACGGCATCGTCACCGCCGACGGCCACAAAACCGAGATCGACACCTTGCTGCTGGCCACCGGCTTCAACCTCTGGGACGTGAACTTCCCGGCCATCGAGATCATCGGCCGCGACGGTGTGAACCTCGGGAAGTTCTGGCGCGACAACCGTTTTCAGGCCTACGAGGGCATCACCGTGCCCAAGTTCCCCAACTTCCTGAGTCTCAACAGCCCCTACTCCTACAGCGGGCTGTCGTACTTCACCACCATCGAAGCCCAGATGAAGCACATGGGCAGGTTGTTCGCCGAGCTGTTCCGCCGTGGCGAGCAGACCTTCGAGGTCACCGAAGAAGCCAACGCGGAATTCCTCGACCGGATGACCGACAAGCTGGGTTCCTCGGTCTTCTACGGCGGAGACTGCTCATCCGCGCGTAGCTACTACTTCAACCAGCACGGGGAAGCGGCACTGCTGCGCCCGACCAGCACCGCCGCCGCGCACCGCGAGGCTGTCACCTTCCCGCTCGACGATTACACCTACGGCAGCATCGCCTGAACCCCCTCGGCCCCGGTTCGCGCGCCCGCCGGACCGGGGCTGTTTCACGTGCGCGTCGGTGTCCGGTGTGTCGCCGCGGCGGGGAACTGGCAGACTGTCAGGCGTACTTGCACGTCCACCACTGACTAGGGACTGACTTCGACGATGGACTTCCTGTTTCCGCTGCTGATCCTGGCCCTGCTCGTGCCGATGTTCTTCGGTATCCGCAAACAGAAGCGGGAGGCCGAGAAGGTCTCGACGATGCAGGAGGCCTTGAAGGTCGGTGACGCTGTCGTCACCACCTCGGGTCTGTACGGCACTGTCGTCGATCTCGACGAGGACACCGTCGACCTGGAGATCGCCGAAGAGGTGGTCACCACGTGGCTGCGCCAGGCGATCCGCGAGGTGCGCGCCGACGAGCAGACGGTCGAGGAGACCCCCGAGGCCACCGACGCCCCCGTCGAGGAAGTCGTGGAACAGACCGAGACCCGGCTGACCAAGGACTGACCAGTCCCTTTTCCCGCCCGGGCGCACTGGCGTTGCGGGCCGGGCACCGTTGTGCCCACCGATCCAGCCTCGACTTCCCGCCTAGGAGATGACCTGCTGTGCCACCTTCCCAAGGATCGGCGCATCCGTTCCGGCTGCTCGGCGCCTACGCCGCGCTGCTGGCCGTGATCTACGCGCTGGTGTTCTTCACCGGTGACCATTCCCCGTCGGCCAAGCTCGGCATCGACCTGCAGGGCGGTACTCGCGTCACGTTGACCGCGCGGACCCCCGACGGCAACAAGCCGAGCCAGGACAGCCTGAAGAAGGCGCAGGAGATCATCGAGAGCCGTGTCAACGGTCTCGGCGTCTCCGGCTCCGAGGTGGTCATCGACGGTGACAACCTGGTCATCACGGTGCCCGGTGAGGACAGCCAGCAGGCACGCGCGCTGGCCACCACCGCCAAGCTCTACATCCGCCCGGTGCTGTTCGCGACCGAGCCGCAGGCAGGCGGCGCGGCTCCGCCCGCGACCGGTACCGCGCCACCGGGTGGCACCGCGCCCCCCGCGGCCACGGAGACTCCGGCACCGGTGCCCGGTGAGTCGACCGCGCCCGCCGAAGGCGCGACCCCGCCCGCCGAGGGTGCGACGACCCCGGCTCCGCAGTCGCGGGTGTTCCCCGCGCAGGCACCGCCGACGCCGACGCCGCCGCCCGGTGGGCTCACCACCCAGCAGCAGCAGGCCAAGGAGATCGCCGACGCCAAGGCGCTGCGTCAGAGCACTGATCAGCAGGTTCAGCAGGTCGCCGTGGCGGCGATGGACTGCACCAAGCCCGACCCGCTGACCGGTAACGACGATCCGACGCTGCCGCTGGTCACCTGCTCGCAGGACGGCACCGAGGTGTTCCTGCTCGGCCCGAGCCGCATCGACGGCCAGGAGATCGCCGACGCGACCTCCGGCCTGAACTCGCAGCAGGCCCGGCACGAGGTGAACCTCGAGTTCAAGTCGGCCGGTGCCGACGCCTGGTCGAAGCTGACCGGTGAGTACGTCAACAAGCGAGTCGCGTTCGTGCTCGACTCGAAGGTCGTCAGCGCGCCGCAGGTGCAGCAGGGCCCGCAGCTGGGTGGCCGTACCTCGATCTCGGGCAGCTTCACCGCCGACAGCGCGGCCGAGCTGGCCAACACGCTGAAGTACGGTTCGCTGCCGCTGTCGTTCCAGACCTCCGAAGCGGAGACGGTCTCGGCGACGCTGGGCCTGTCCTCGCTGAAGGCGGGTCTGCTGGCCGGCGCCGTCGGCCTGATCGCGGTGCTGCTGTACTGCCTGCTCGTGTACCGGATGCTCGGCCTGCTGGCCGGGTTCTCGCTGATCGCGGCCGGTGTCGCGGTCTACGGCATCATCGTGCTGCTCGGGCGGTGGATCGGGTTCACCCTCGACCTCGCGGGTATCGCCGGTCTGATCATCGGTATCGGTTTGACGGCCGACTCGTTCGTGGTGTTCTTCGAACGCATCAAGGACGAGATGCGCGAAGGCCGCAGCTTCCGCTCGGCGGTGCCGCGCGGTTGGCAGCGAGCCCAGCGCACCAACCTGTCCGGTAAGACGGTCAGCTTGATCGCCTCGGTCGTGCTGTACCTGCTCGCCGCCGGTCAGGTGAAGGGCTTCGCCTTCACCCTCGGTGTCACCACAGTCCTCGACGTGATCGTGCTGTACCTGGTCACCGCACCGCTGCTGATGCTCGCCTCGCGCTCGCCGTTCTGGGCCAAGCCGTCGGTGAACGGACTCGGCTCGGTTCAGCAGATCGCCAGGGAACGCGGCCAGGCCAGGTCGAAGGAGATGTCACGATGAGCAACGACAACCCCACCGAGGAATCGGTGAACCTGGACTCCTACGAGCCCACGCAGGGCCCGAAGCACGGGTTCTTCGAGCGTCTCTACACCGGCACCGGCGGCTTCCCCATCGTCAGCAGGCGCAAGTTCTTCTACACGCTGTCGGCGGTGCTGCTGCTGATCTCGCTGCTCAGCATCGGGGTGCGCGGTTTCACCCTCGGTATCGACTTCGAGGGCGGCTCGCGTATCCAGATCCCCGCGGCCGAGGGCGTCACCACCCAGGAGGTGGAAGACGTCTACTCGCAGGCGCTCGGCCACGGACCGGTGTCGGTGCAGAAGGTCGGCTCCGGGGACGCGGCCACCATCCAGGTGCGTTCGGAGACGCTCGACCTGGAACAGATCGACCAGCTCCAGACCGCGCTCTACGACGAATTCCAGCCCAAGGACTCGTCGGGGCAGGTGAGCCGCAACGCCATCAGCATCGCCGAGATCAGCGAGACCTGGGGCGGGCAGATCACCCAGAAGGCGTTGATCGCGCTGGCGGTGTTCGTGCTGCTGACGATGGTCTACATCGCCATCCGCTTCGAACGGGACATGTCCATCGCGGCGATCGTGTCGCTGTTCTTCAACCTGTTCGTGACGGCGGGTATCTACTCGCTGGTCGGGTTCGAGGTGACACCGGCCGCGGTGATCGGTCTGCTCACGATTCTGGGCTACGTGCTCTACGACAACGTGGTGGTGTTCGACAAGGTCGAGGAGAACACCCGTGGCGTGCTGCACCTGAACAAGCGCACTTACGCCGAACAGGCCAATCTGGCCGCCAACCAGACGCTGATGCGCTCGATCAGCACCACCGTGATCGGCATCCTGCCGATCATCGGCATGCTGGTGATCGCGGTGTGGTTGCTCGGGGTCGGCACGCTCAAGGACCTCGCGCTGGTGCAGCTGGTCGGCATGATCGTCGGCGCCTACTCCTCGATCTTCCTCGCCGTGCCGGTGCTGGTCTCGATCAAGGAACGCTGGGGCCCGGTGGCCGCGCACACCAAGAAGGTCCTGGACAAGCGCGCCGGTGTCGGTGCGGGCGCTCGGGTTCCGGTGGGCGCTTCGGCCGCCCGTGGCGCGCGACCGACCGGCAGCGGTGCGCCGCGGCCGGGGTCGCGTCCGAGTGGGAAGCGGCAGCAGAGAAGGCACTGACGACCGACTAGCAGGGGGTCTCATCATGCGACGCAGCACGATTCGACTGATCACCGTGCTCGCCACGGCGGCTGTGACCACCTCCGTGGTGGCCGGGTGCTCGACCAAGAACCAGGTGCCTTCCATCGGGTACGCGGTCGACGCCGCGGTCGCCAGCTACAACGGCGCGAGCACGCTCGGCGCCAGCAGCGGCGCCGCGGCGGTGTTCGGCCGGGTGCTGACCGGGTTCTTCTACACCGGACCCGACGGGCAGCAGGTGGCCGACACCGACGTCGGCACGGCCAAGGAAGTGCCGGGCGAGACGCAGACGGTGCAGTACCGGCTCAACCCGGACGGGGTGTACTCCGACGGGGTGAAGACCTCCTGCGACGATCTGGTGCTGGCGTGGTCGGCGCGCTCGGGCAAGTTCACCCGCCCCGGCGACCGTGGGCCCGTCTCGTTGTTCGACGCCGCGAGCACCGTGGGCTACGACGAGATCGAACGGATCGACTGCCAGCCCGGATCCAAGGACGCCACCGTGGTGTTCCGGCCGGGCAAGCACTACCTGCCGTGGCGGACGCTGTTCACCGCGGCCGAGGTGATGCCCGCCCATGTGGTGGCGCAGGCGGTGGGTGTGCCGAACGTGGTGAACGCCCTGCAGACCGGCGACGGCGCGGTGATCGGCCGGATCGCCGACTTCTGGAACACCGGCTGGACTGTGAAGGCCGGGGCGCTCGACCTGACGAAGTTCCCGTCGTCGGGGCCGTACCGGATCGAATCCTTCAGCGCGAAGGACGGTTTGGTGCTGGTCGCCAACGAGAAGTGGTGGGGTCACCCGCCCGAGACGAAGCGGATCGTGGTGTGGCCCAAGGGCACCGACTTCGCCGCCAAGGCGAAGGAGAACGCGCTCGGGGTCGTCGATCTCGGGGCCGGGTCGGTCGCGGATCTGAAGCTCGACGGTTTCGACGAGCAGACGGTGGCGAGCCGTAGCGCTGAGCAGCTCGTGCTCGCCACCGGTGGGGTGTTCTCACGGGTGGAGGTGCGCCGGGCGTTCGCACAGTGTGTGCCGCGCCAGGCACTGTTCGACACGCTGGGTAAGGCGGGTGAGCCCGCGCCGCACGGCCTCGGCGCGGGTGTGCTGAACGCCCATGTGGTGCAGCAGGATTCGCTGTACTACCCGGCGGTGATCGGCGGCGCCGATCGGTATCGCGGCGCCGACATCCCCGCGGCCACCGCGACGTTGGCGTCCTCCGGCACGGCGCAGCCGACGGTGCGGATCGGGTATCAGGGTCCCGATGCCCGCCGCGCGCAGACCGTGGCGATGATCGCCGAGACGTGCCGCGGCGCGGGCATCACCGTGGTCGACGCGGGTTCGCCCGACTTCACCCCGGTGAAGCTCCCCGAGGGCGCGGTCGACGCGGTGCTCGGCGGAACCGGCGCGGTGCCGGGGCCCGCGGGGTCGAGCGAGGGTGTTGTCGCGTTCGCCGCGTTGCGGGCAGGTAGCGGCCTCGATTTCGGTGGCTTCGCTAACGGTCGCTACGATGCGATCACCGATCAGCTTGCGGGCGAAGCCAACTCGACCGCGACGCTGAACCTGCTGACCGAGGCCGAGAACCTGCTGTGGGCGCAGCTACCGAGCATTCCGTTGTTCGCGACGCCGCGCATCATCGCGTTCGGCAACGGGATGCAGAACGGGATCGCCGGGCCGACACAGGCCGGTACCGGCTGGAACATGGATCGCTGGGTGTTGCAGCGATGAGCGCACGTGATGAAAGAGGGTTGATGAGCAAGCACGCGGTGGTCGAGTCCGACGATCAGGCCAGTGAGCGCACCGCCGAGGCGGCCGCCGCGGTCACCCGGCTGACCCGCTGGCACGACGACTTCCCCACGCCGGGTGTGCGTTTCGCCGATCTCACTCCCGTGTTCGCCGACGCAGTCGGCTTCCGCGCGGTCATCGACTGCTTCGCCGCCATCGCCCCCGACGCCGACCTCGTGGCAGGTGTCGACGCGCGTGGCTTCCTGCTCGGGGCGGGCGTCGCCGCGACGCTCGGCACCGGCGTGCTCGCCATCCGTAAGGGCGGCAAGCTCCCGCCGCCGGTCGTCTCACGCGAGTACAAGCTCGAATACGGTTCCGCCGCACTGGAAATCCCCGCCGACGGCGTCGACCTCGAGGGCAAGCGGATTCTGCTGCTCGACGACGTCCTCGCCACCGGCGGCACCCTCGCCGCCGCGGCCGCCCTGTTCAAGGAGGTCGGCGCCGAGGTGGTCGCCGCCGCCGTGGTGATGGAACTCGAGTTCCTGAAGGGCCGCGAGCACCAGGGTGACTACCCGGTGAGCTCGATCGTCAAGATCTGACTCAGCGCGCTGCCCGCAGCATCGGCCACAGCGTCGGGCCGCCCGGGATCTGCAACTCGCCGGTGACGACGAAGCCGAAGCGTTCGTAGTACGGGACGTTGACCGGGTTGCTGGACTCCAGATAGGCGACGGCGTGCTCGGCGTCGACGCGGTCGAGCCGGCTGTGGAGCAGGGCGCTCCCGTAACCTCCGCCCCGGACATCGGGGGCGGAGCCGAGCATCGCCAGATACCAGTGTGGTTCGGTCGGATGGTTCTTCTTCAGCAGGTCACCCACCTGTTTGCCGGCCAGTGTGCGGCGGCCGAACGCGCGCCAGATACCGGGCAGCGTGCGAAGTTCGGTCAAGGGTGACGGGTTCTGATGGTGCGGTGGGGTCCACAGGGCCACGCCGCCCACCGTGCCGTCGGGGCGCAGTGCGAGGTCGGAGGCGTCCGCCGGTAAGAAGAGGTGGCGCGCCATCGTGGCGAAGAACCGGGGCAGGCCGGCGGCTCGCCGATCCGGGTCCGGCAGGATCCAGCTCATCACCGGGTCGTGCTGGAACGCCGCGGCCAGCGTCTCGGCCACCGCGTCGACATCGTGCCGGGCCGCCTTGCGCACCACAATCGTCGCCATCGCACTCCTTCGATCCGGGTTCGCCTACGAGATGGCGACTCGCGTCCAGGCTAGCTTTTCCATGACGGGCCTCACAGGAGGGAAAAAAAGGGGTGGCGCGTCGGGGTAGCTCGGTGTTATCAATGAAGGGTCTTGTTCCCGGCGATCGGAGCCATGCGTTGATTTCTTGAGGTAGCGCTCTCGGACGGTCCGCATTCTGCGCACCGTGTTTCCGTCGCACCTCCAGGGGATCCGCATGACCTCTCTTTCCTTTTCCGATCTCACCTTTCACTGGCCGGATGGCACCGCTGTCTTCGACGGGCTCAACGCTGTCGTCGGGCCCGGTCAGATCGGTCTCGTCGGCAGCAACGGCGCCGGCAAATCGACGCTGTTGCGGCTGGTCGCCGGGGAACTGAAGCCGGTGCGTGGGTCGATCTCCGTGCCGGGCAGCCTCGGCTATCTCCGGCAGGACCTGGGCATGCAGACCGGTCAGCGGGTGGACGCGGTGCTCGGTATCGCCGAGGTACGCGGCGCGCTGCACCGCATCGAGAGCGGCACCGGCGAGCCCGCCGACTTCGACACGGTCGGCATGTCCTGGCAGGTCGAGGACGAGGCTGTCGCACTGCTCGGCAAGCTCGGGCTCGACTACGTCGCCAAGTCGGTCGACGACCTCGACCGCACCCTGGACACCCTCTCCGGTGGCGAAACCGTGCTGCTGGGCCTGGTCGCCGAACTGCTGCGCGAACCCGACGTGCTGCTGCTCGACGAACCGACCAACAACCTCGACGCGGTCGCCCGCGGGCGGCTCTACGAGGTGATCCGGCAGTTCGCGGGCACCGTGATCGTGGTCAGCCACGATCGCGAACTGCTCGATCGGATGGACGGCATCGCCGAACTGCGCGCGGGCGAAATCCGCTCCTTCGGTGGTGGTTTCGGCGACTACGAGCGGATCATCGAGGCCGAGCAGGAAGCGGCGCGCGCCGCCGTTCGCGATGCGCGCAGCGATGTGCGCAAGCAGGCGCGCGAACTCGTCGACGCCCGAACGAAACTGGACCGGCGGGCGCGCTTCGCGCAGAAGATGCAGGACAACAAGCGGGTACCGAAAATCGTCGCGGGACTGCGCAAGAACGCCGCGGAGGTATCGGCGGGCAAACTGCGCAACTCCCACATCGACAAACTCGACTCCGCCCGCGAAACCCTTGATCACGCCGAGGAATTGGTGCGCGCGGACCGGGAGATTCGCGTCGAGCTCCCCGGCACCAGGCTGTATCCGGGACAGGATGTGCTCGACCTGCGGCAGGTCGAGCTGGCCAACGGTCCGGTGGTCGACCTGCGCGTGAGCGGACCGGAGCGGATCGCGTTGACCGGGCGTAACGGCGCGGGCAAAACCACCCTGCTGCGTCGGATCGTCGCCGAGGGGCCGAAGGTTTCGTGGCGGTTGTTGCCGCAGCGTCTCGATGTCTTCGACGAAACGCGAACGGTGTTCGAGAATGTCGCCGCCGCGGCACCGCACGCGACACCGGAACAGATCCGCGGTCAGCTCGCGCGCTTCCTGTTCCGCGGCGCCGACGCCGACGTCGCGGCCGCCGCGCTCTCGGGCGGCGAACGACTGCGCGCCGCCCTGGCCACCCTGCTGCTCGCCGAACCGGCCCCCAGGCTGCTGATGCTCGACGAGCCCACCAACAACCTCGACCTGCCCAGCCTGGCTCATCTGACCCAGGCACTGGCGAGTTTCGAGGGTGCGTTGATCGTGGTGAGCCACGACGAACGCTTCCTCGACGACATCGGGGTCACCCGCAGGCTCGAGCTCACCCCGGACGGCCTGGTCGAAGACGGACCGGTGGCTACCGCCCAGAACTCGCGGCCCGGCGCACCGCTCCCGGATACCGGAGCAGATTCGGGCCCAACCACACCGCCACCGCGGTGAGCGCGAGCCAGGGGCGCAAGTGTGGGCGCATCCGCCGGATGCGGCCGTCGGAATCGAGGTCGAGCACCATCGCCTCGGTCATCCGGAAAGGCCCGAACCTGGCCTCGCCCAACAGGACTCGGGTGTCGCCGGTGCCGAGTGTGTCGGTCCATCGCAGATCGCTGACCGCGCGATAGACGAGGGTGAGCAAAGGGGCGAGGTCGGTTCGGCCACGGAAGACGAGCCGCCCCGACACCGGTGAGATGAGTTCGGCATCGTCGGTCAAGGTGTCGAGCAGGGCGGGGATGTCGTTGTCGGTGGTCGCGCGCCGGAATCGGGCGACCGAATCGGTGGACACCGGATCGGCAAGGGCGTCGGGCATGGGAACTACACCTTCCTCTATGGCGAATCCTCCAGGTGCCTCCCGACCGTAACCAGCTGACTTGCAGAAAGCAATGGACTACCCTAGGTGCTGTGGCAAAAGTGGACCTCGCCGATATCGCGTGCTCGATCGCCCGTACCGTCGGCATCGTGGGGGAGCGGTGGACTCCCCTGATCCTGCGCGACCTGTTCCTCGGCATCAGCCGCTTCGAGGACCTGCGTCGAGACCTCGGCATCGCGTCCAATGTGCTGACCGATCGTCTTCGCACCCTGTGTGACCACGGGATCGTGGAAACCAGGGTGTACCAGGAGAACCCGACCCGCACCGAGTACGTCCTCACCGACCGCGGTCGCGATCTCTACCCGATCCTGACCATGCTGCTGGCGTGGGGGGATCGCTGGCTGGCCGGTGAGGACGGGCCGCCGCTGTCGGTGGTCCACCGCGACTGCGGTCGGGTGACCGAGGGCGTCGTCGTCTGTCGAGCATGCGCCGCTCCGCTCACCTCGGACAATGTCACCTGGCATGCCGGTCCGGGCGGTCGGTCCGGTCCCGGTGTCGTTCTCGTCGCTACGCGCTTGACGCCGCTGCCGGACGGCACTGCCTCCTGCTGATCAACTCGGACGAATTCGCCCCAGCGCCTTGACGATCGTTGTTTTGGTTGAATAGACTAAAACAACGATCAAGGCGAGAGGGCGTGGTTCGGATGGGGTACGGAAACTGGGATGACACCGCCTACCGGGCGGGCAAGACGTATCGGGCGCGGCAGGGGGTGGACGATTTCGGGTACACGGCCGAGATGCGGGCGAAGCCGTATGACACGTGGTGCGCGCATCCCCTGCTCGACCCCTTCGGAGTCGGCAAGCGCGAGTGCCGGGACTCGGCCGAGCACGGGAACTCGCTGCCGGTGGCCGTGCTGTTCGATGTGACCGGGTCGATGGGCCGGGTGCCGCGCATCATGCAGGACAAGCTGGGAAAACTGCACGGGCTGCTGAAGAACAAGGGGTACGCGCAGGACCCGCAGGTGCTGTTCGGCGCGATCGGCGACGCCGACACCGACCGGGTGCCCTTGCAGGTCGGGCAGTTCGAATCCGACAACCGGATGGACGAACAGCTGCGGGCGATCCTGCTCGAGGGCGGCGGTGGCGGACAGAAGTCCGAAAGCTATGAGCTGGCCGCCTATTTCATAGCCGAGCATGTCGCGACGGACGCCTGGGACAAGCGCGGCAAGAAGGGGTATCTGTTCCTGATCGGCGACGAGCTGAACAAGCCTCGCCTGGCCGCCCGGCACATCAGGGCGGTGATCGGCGATCATGTGCGCCGCGACGTGTCCGTCGAGTCGATCTACCGCGAACTCGAGCAGCGCTGGCACGTGTACTACATCCTGCCGAATCAGTCGTCGTACTACCGGGATCCGGAGATCGCCGAACACTGGCGGGCGTTGCTCGGGCAGAACTTCCTGAAACTCGACGACCCCGGCGCGGTCTGCGAACTGATCGCGCTGACCATCGGATTGGGCGAGGACCGGGTCGATCTCGACACCGGTCTGGCCGATCTGCGCGACGTCGGATCGAGTGACGAGGCCGATGCGGTCGGCCGGGCGCTCGGCTCGAAGTCCGGCCCGACGCCGCGCGCGCTGCCGCCGGGGCGATGAGCCCGATGTTCGGCGGCCGCCACCTCGTCGTCGTCGATCTGGGTTTCGGTGACGCGGGCAAGGGCGCCACGGTCGATTGGTTGTGCTCGCCCGAGGCCGATCTCGGGGTGGCGGCCGTGGTGCGGTTCAACGGCGGTGCGCAGGCCGCGCACAACGTCGTGGCCGACGGTCGCCACCACACCTTCGCGCAGTTCGGATCGGGGACTTTCTCGGGGGTCCCGACGCTGCTGTCGCGGTGCATGCTGGTCGAGCCGATCGCGCTCGCCGCCGAGTCCGAACAGTTGGCGGCGCTCGGTGTTCACGACCCGCTCGGCCTGCTCGCCGTCGACGGCCGCGCCCTGCTGACCACACCGATCCACATCGCGGCGAACCGTGCGCGCGAGGACGCGAGGGGTACTTCGCGGCACGGTTCCTGCGGCCGTGGTATCGGTGAAACAGCCTGGTACGCACTGGAGAACGACGCGCCGACCGTGGCCGACTGCCGGGCGCCGGCCGTGCTGCGCGCCAAACTGGATCGGCTCGCGGCGCACTACGAGGACCTCATCGGCCCGAGCGTGCACGGGTACGAATCGATCGATGCCCTGGTGGCGATGTACGGCGATTTCGCGCGAGCCGTCCGCATCACCGGTGATGAGGAACTCGCCCGGACCGCGCACGATGGGCGATTGGTGTTCGAGGGCGCGCAGGGTGTGTTGCTCGACGAGTGGCGCGGCCTGCACCCGCACACCACCTGGTCGACGGTCGAGCCACGCAACGCCCGCGCCATGATCCGCGACATCGGCGGAACCGCCGCGGTTCTCGGCGTCACCCGCACCTATATGACCCGGCACGGCGCGGGTCCGCTGCCGACCGAAGCGCCGCTCGGTTTTCCCGAACCGCACAACGGCACCGGGCATTATCAGGGTGCGTTTCGGCAGGGACACCTGGATCCGATCCTGCTGCGCTACGCCGTCGACGTGTGCGGCGGGATCGACGGGCTGGTCGTCAACCACCTCGACATGCCCGGAACCCTCCGCGCCGCACAGGCATACGAGACGCCGGCGGGCAGATCGGCCGAACTGGTCCCCGGCCGGTGGCGTGATCTCGATCACCAGCAGCGGCTCACCGGCCAGCTCTTCGCTGCGACACCGATTCTCGTGCCGATCGACACCGACCCGGCAGCGTGGCTGGCCGAGCGGTTGCGGGTACCGGTGGTGCTGACCGGGCACGGTCCGGATCGGCGCGACCGCGCTGTCGCGGCTTCCGTCGCCGGCCGGAGGGAGCGGCCCGCCGATGTCGGTGGGCAGGGAAGAATCGGAGCATCCGTACCGTGAACCGCGGTATCGGCCGGTGACAACGCACTGCGCCCGGAGCAGAGCAGCTCGAGGCAGGATGGGATGACGTGGAGCAATCCGTTGTGTCGATCGATGTGGTGACCCTGCGGTGCTGGGATGCCGACAGCGGCGTCCGGATCGGCATCGCCCCCCGTGAGTTCGAGCCGTTCACCGGCGAACTCGCGCTACCAGGTGTGCTGCTCGGCCGCGGCGAACGTCTCGTCGACGCCGCCCGGCGCGCCGTCCACACCAAACTCGGGGTGCCGGCCGCGGCGATCGGCGCGGTCGGCCAGCTCGTCACGTTCGACGAACCACACCGCGACCCGCGCGGGCCGACGCTGGCGATCGCGATGTGGGCGGTGGTCGCCGAGCACGAGGGACCCGCGGAGTGGGTGGGCTTCGACGAGGTCCCGCCGCTGGCGTTCGACCACAATCGCATCGTCGATACCAGCCGTGCGTTGCTGGCCGGACTCCTGTGGAAGGACGCGACGCTCACCCGAGCACTGGCGGGCACCGAGTTTCCCGCCACCCGCGCGGTCGATCTCAGTACCTCGCTCCACGGCATACGTCCCGACCCGGCCAACCTCAACCGCACGCTCGCCGCGATTCCGGGGCTCGGCCGGACCGGTGAACGTCGCCGGGTGAAAGCCACCGGGCGCCCCGCTGTGGTGTGGGCGTTCGACGTCGACGGAAACTGAGCCGCGGCGAACGGATTTCCGACTCGCGCTCGGTGCTGCCATCGGTGAGATCGCTTGCCTGCGGCAGTATTTCGGCGTGCGCGCCGAGGCGGCGGAATTCCGATCGCCCGTTCGGTCGACCTGTGGTTCGCGGGTTGTTCAGCGAGGCGTCCGGTGCGTGCGAAACCGATGAAACGTCGATGAACACCGTCGCGTCGGCCTCACCGCGACGGCGCCGATCCCGCATCGTGAGGACATGCGCGAGATGTCGGCTCCGGCGAAAGTGCTCGCGGCGCTGGTCACCGCGTTGGTGACGATTCCGCTGGTGGGATCGACGGCAGGCTCGGTGGCGGCGTTCGACGACGTGGGGGCGAGGGTCGACGCGGCGGCCGCGTTCGGTGCTCCGCGGCGCGGGGTGGGCGAGGTGGTGAACAAGGTCGTCGTCATCGGGATCGATGGGCTGATGTTCGACAAGGCCGATGCGGCACAGGCGCCGCGATTGCGGCGCCTCGCCGCGCAAGGGCTGCTGTCGCAGGGGAACATCGCGGGGCACATCACGATTTCCGGGCCGTCGTGGGCGAGCGCGCTGACCGGGGTGTGGGACACCGAGCACGGGATCACCGGCAACGAATTCGACGCGAGTCCGTTCGTGGCGCACCCGAGCGTGTTCACCCGGATCGAACGGGCCGACCCCGCTCGGCACACGGTGTCCATCGGCACCTGGCACCAGATCGCGACGATCGCCGCCACCGGTGACCGGCGCGCCGACATCGCCCTCACCACCGCACCCGTCGCCGACGATCCCGACGAGTCGGCCACCGACGCCGCGACGGCCACCGAAGTGGTGTCCGCGATCGAGCGTTCCGGCCCCGATCTGGTCTTCACCCACCTCGACCAGATCGACCTGGCCGGCCACCAGCACGGCGGTGCGTCCCGCGCCTATCTCGCCGCGATTCGCCGGGTGGACGGGCTCGTCGGCCAGATCGTCGCGGCGGTCGACCAGCGCGCGCACGCTCATCCCCACGAACAGTGGACCGTCCTGGTCACCACCGACCACGGCCACCTCCCGACCGGTGGCCACGGTGGTCAGACCCCCGCCGAAACCGCCAACTTCGTCATCGCCCGCGGCCCCGACTTCACCCCGGGCACCGTGACCAGCGCCCACACCCTGGTGGACCTCACGCCCACCGTCCTCGACCTCCTCGCTGCCCCGCCCGGCCGTCTCGACGGCCACAGTCTTCGCGCCCGCCCGACGCCAGGCGATGAGCGCTGACAGGTTCGCCCTATCCGCAGGCCCGGAAACTCACTACGCTGCCCGGGAACAACCGGCAGAAACCGCGAAGAGGCGGATTAGCCGCAGGCCTGTGACCCCGGTGACTCGAACACCAGGTCGGTACGAGGACTAAAGTGAGGACCTGGGCGGTTGCAGCACTCGGCCGACACGGTCCGAATGCAGCGTGAGAGGTGGTGGCATGACTCGACAACTGGGCGAGGCGAAGGTTGGGCAGGAATCCACCGGCGCCACGCCGAGCCAGGGTGCACCGGCGAAGACCCCCGAAACCGCCAAGCAGTCCCCGACAGCCTCGGTGCCCAGTTCGGCGTCTCGGCGGGTTCGTGCGCGGCTGGCTCGGCGGATGACCGGTCAACGGGGGATCGCGGCGGTCAAGCCGGTGCTCGAACCCTTGGCCACCGTCCACCGCGAGCTGTACCCGAAGGCCAATCTCGGCCTGCTCCAGCGCGCGTTCGACGTCGCCGACGAACGCCACGCCAAGCAGTTCCGCAAGTCCGGCGACCCCTACATCACGCACCCGCTCGCGGTCGCCAACATCCTGGCCGAGCTCGGCATGGACACGACCACCCTGGTCGCGGCCCTGCTGCACGACACCGTCGAGGACACCGGCTACTCCCTCGAACAGCTCAAGGAAGAGTTCGGGCAGGAAGTCGCCCACCTCGTCGACGGCGTCACCAAGCTCGACAAGGTGAACCTGGGCGCGGCGGCCGAGGCCGAGACCATCCGCAAGATGATCATCGCCATGGCCCGCGACCCGCGTGTGCTGGTGATCAAGGTCGCCGACCGGTTGCACAACATGCGCACCATGCGTTTCCTGCCGCCGGAGAAGCAGGCCAAGAAGGCCAAGGAAACCCTCGAGGTGATCGCGCCGCTGGCGCACCGCCTCGGGATGGCCACGGTCAAATGGGAGCTGGAGGACCTCGCCTTCGCGATCCTGCACCCCAAGAAATACGACGAGATCGTGCGCCTGGTCGCCGATCGCGCGCCCTCGCGTGACACCTATCTGGCGAAGGTGCGCGCGGAGATCACCAACACCCTGGCCGCGTCGCGGATCAACGCGATCGTCGAAGGCAGGCCCAAGCACTACTGGTCGATCTATCAGAAGATGATCGTCAAGGGCAAAGACTTCGACGATATCCATGACCTGGTCGGCATGCGGATCCTGTGCGAGGAAGTCCGCGACTGCTACGCCGCGGTCGGCGTGGTGCACTCGCTGTGGCAGCCGATGGCGGGGCGGTTCAAGGACTACATCGCGCAGCCGCGCTACGGCGTCTACCAATCGCTGCACACGACGGTGGTCGGCCCCGACGGCAAGCCGCTCGAGGTGCAGATCCGCACGCAGGACATGCACCGGACCGCCGAGTTCGGCATCGCCGCGCACTGGCGGTACAAGGAGACCAAGGGCAAGCACTCCGGTGACGCCGCCGAAGTCGACGACATGGCGTGGATGCGTCAGCTGCTCGACTGGCAGCGGGAGGCCGCCGATCCCGCGGAGTTCCTCGAATCGCTGCGCTTCGACCTGAAGTCGCCGGAGATCTTCGTGTTCACGCCCAAGGGCGATGTGATCACGCTGCCGCAGAAGTCCACTCCGGTCGACTTCGCGTACGCGGTGCACACCGAGGTGGGGCACAAGTGCATCGGCGCGCGGGTGAACGGCCGCCTGGTGGCGCTGGAACGGCAACTGGAGAACGGCGAAGTCGTGGAGGTGTTCACCTCCAAGGCGCAGAACGCGGGACCCAGTCGCGACTGGCAGAAGTTCGTGGTGTCCCCACGTGCGAAAGCCAAGATTCGCCAATGGTTTGCCAAGGAACGGCGCGAGGAAGCGCTCGAGAGCGGCAAGGAGCAGATCTCCAAGGAGGTCCGCCGCGTCGGGCTGCCGCTGCAGCGGTTGATGAGTGTCGAGGCGATGACCGCGGTCGCGCACGAGCTGCACTACAGCGACATCTCCACCCTCTACACCGCGGTCGGCGAGCACCAGGTGTCGGCGCATCACGTGGTGCAGCGGCTCATGGCCCAGCTCGGCGGCATCGGCGATGTCGAGAACGAGCTGGCCGAGCGGTCGACACCGTCGACCACGCCGGCCCGTCAGCGTGTCACCGGTGACGCGGGCGTGCTCATTCCCGGTGCGCCGGGAACGGTCGCGAAGCTGGCCAAGTGCTGCACGCCGGTGCCGGGCGACGAGATCATGGGCTTCGTGACCCGTGGTGGCGCGGTGAGCGTGCACCGCACCGACTGCACCAACGCCGATTCCCTGCAGGAGCAGTCGGAGCGGATCATCGAGGTCGAATGGGCGCCCTCACCCTCGTCGGTGTTCCTGGTCGCGATCCAGATCGAGGCGCTCGACCGCACCCGATTGCTCTCGGATGTGACCAAGGTGCTGGCCGACGAGAAGGTCAACATCCTGTCCGCCTCGGTGGCCACCCATGGTGACCGCGTCGCGATCAGCAAGTTCACCTTCGAGATGGGCGACCCCAAACACCTCGGTCACCTGCTGAATGTGGTGCGCAACGTCGAAGGTGTCTACGACGTGTACCGGGTGACCTCCGCCGCCTGACCCGACTACGGCCCGGGCACTCTCCTCGCGAGGGTGCCCGGGCCGCTGTCTGCCCAGGTGATCGCCGAAAGGTTGCTGGTCGCATCGGGTTTGCCGGGGGCAGCGAAAGGGCCGATTAGGGCAGCGGTTGGGTTACCCGGAATCTGTTACGGTTTAGTGCGTTTCAACGCTCCACTGGTCAGCCGAAACGGACTGTGATGCGGATCGATATGGCTCGGTGCACGACACGACTCACGGGGACGCTGATCGCGTTCACCGTCGCTTCGCTGTCGGTTACGGCGGGGGTGGCCGGCGCGGAAGACGGTACACCCACCACGCCGTCTACACACGTATCCATCGCCGCGTGTCCGGCACTGTATGCCTTGGGAATTCAGGGCACGGGCGAGTCCTCGCCCGACGCGGCGCCCAGCACCGACACCGGGATGCTGTCGACGGTGTTCCGTCCGATGCTGGCCGGTGCGTCCGACCCGGGACTTGTCGATCGCGCGTACGTGCCCTATGAGGCCGGTTTCGGCGGTGCGGTCCAGGGCGGCGCGGTGCCGTACACCGAATCGGTGGCCGGGGGCCTGGAACGACTTCGCGCGATGGCGACCCAGGTGGCGCAGCGCTGCCCGGACACCCGGTTCGCGGTCGTCGGCTATTCCCAAGGCGCCCACGTCGCCTCGCTGTTCGCCCAGGAGGTCGGAGCGGGCACCGGAGCACTGTCCGCGGACAAGGTCGCCGCGGTCGCGTTGTTCGCCGACCCGACCCGTGCGGAGAACGCGCCACTGTTTCCCGGCGCGCCCGACCGGACCGCACCGCTGGCGGCGCCGGGAACCTCCGGCGACGCGGTGGCGAACATCGGTGCCGTGCGTCAAGGGGTCGCCTCCGGTGGTGGGCTCGCCCCGCAGAGCGAGCAGACCGATGACTTCGGTAAACTCACCGGTCGTGTCGCAAGCTTTTGTGCCACAGGCGATCTCGCGTGTGACGCACCGCAGGGCGCGCCGATCGTGCGTGCCGTCACCAACCTCATGAGCCAGTCGAAACTCTCCGGCGGCGATCCGATCGGCTCGTTGACCTCGATCGCGCAGGCGCTGGCGTTCACCTCCATCAAAACGGCCACCGCGGTGGTCGAGGAGGACATCTCCGGCGCCACCCTGGCCGACGTGTCGATCTCGCCGAAGAAGTCGATCTCACAGCGAGTGTCCGATGCCTCGGACCCGAACAGCAAGCTCGACATGAACGCCGCGTATCAGGCGCTGCTGAAGGTCGGCATGATCGGCCTCAATGCCGTCGCCACCGTGGTGAAGTCGGTGATCAGCCCGGCGAGTATCAGCGAATTGGCCACGGCCACATTGTCGAATCCGCTGGCCGGACTCACGCTGCTCGGGACGAAACTGGCAGGCGCGGTCCCGCAACTGGTGCCGCCGACCACCGGGGTCCGGCTGGTCAACGAGGCGTTCACCGCGGTCCAGCAGAATGTGACCGACAACGCCGAACTCCTCGACGTCACCACCTGGGTGCGCTACTGGGACACGCTGCAACGCCATGACGCCTACTCGCGCATGGGCGTCGGCGCGAACGGCGCCACCCCGACGGAGTACGTCGGCCGGTGGTTCGCCGCGCTCGCCCACGACGCGGCAGGCGTTTCCGGGAAGGGAGCGGTACCGGTCGGCGGGTCCGACTCGCGTGGTATGGGAATATTCCAGAGCCCGACCGGCGCGTCTACGACAACCAAACCCTCCGGTGGGGGACAATTTCCGTTCGGGACAGGAGCCGATGGCGCCTCATCCGGCGGCGCGACGACTCCGCCTGCCGCGACACCCGTAACCACCGCACCCACCACCCGTCCGTTCTCTGTGAACTGATCACCGAGAGGTCTTCGATGCGAACTGTGCCCGGCGCCGTGGAAAGGGGGGAATGTTGAAGTCGTACAACGAATTGTCGCGCTGGTACTCGGCGCTGGAGCCCGAGACCGAGACCGGCGCCCCCGTGCGCCCGGACACCACCGAACCGGTGGCGGGCGACGACGACAGCATCGACCGATATTCGACGAATCCCGACGCCGCCCCGATCGCCGAGCCGGCGCCGGATCACGCCACGGCAGGGGAGCGGCAGCCGGAACCGTTCAGCCTCGCCCTCGACTTTCAGCCGACCGCCACCGGCGGCTCGCCCAGCCGGGAGGCCGGCCATCAGGCGCAAGTTGCCGGCGACCCGCACGGTGGGAACGTCGAGTCCGAGCCGAAAGTCGGCGACCCGTTCAGCCGGGCCACCGAGTTCCATGACGCGACAACCGAATCCGCGAGCTGGGCCGCGCCCGAGAACGACAAGCGGCCGTACCAGGCCGAACCAGAGCATGCGCCCGAGCCCGCTCCACCGCCTCCCGCGCAACTCGCCGGGCGCCGGAGCGACTTCACCGGCGGCTGGTCGGACTGGGTCGCCGAACCGGCACCCGGCCCCGACGACGACTACGACGCCGAACTCGTCCAGTTCCCCTGGCCGGAGGCCGCCGCCGACGAATACGACAACGCCCGGGTGCTCGAGCCCTCCGGCGCCTTGCGCGCGAGCCGGAAACGTCAGCGCACGTGGGTGGTTCTCGCGGTCTCGGTCCTCGTGCTCGTGCTCGCCGCGACCGGGGTGTTCTTCCTGCTGTTCGGGCGCGGCGACAGCAACACCGCCCGCGACACCGCCCCGCCCCTGCACTTCACCGCGGGCAACCTGACCGCCGACACCGCGGGATCGTGCCCGACCGAACGCACCGAGATCGTGCTGCGCAGCGCCGAAGCGGGCGGCACCGACTCGGGCCCCGACGCCGTTCTCGCCTTCCAGTACGCCTACTACGTGACCCGATCGGGGGAGCAGGCCAGAGCGGTGGTCACCCCCGACGCCGATGTCTCGCCGGCCGCCGTGATCCAGCGCGGTATCGACACCATCCCGGTGGGGACCACCCACTGCGTGCGGATCACCACCGTCGCGGCCGACCGGTTCACGGTGGAGGTCACCGAGTTCCGGCCCGCGGGCGCACCGGCCACCTACACCAAGCAATCGGTGCGGACAGCGCTGGTCGGCGATCGCACGCTCATCACGGGCATCGCGGCAGGGTAAGGAGAGGCGATGACAGACGATTGGAGCCGATGGCTCGACGAGGCCCCCGAGGGGGACCCGTCCGATGACCTGGCGCGTGATCCGGCTCCGGTGGTGCGGTTGCGGCGTCGCAACGGTGAGCGCCGCGACGGCACCCGGAGGCCGATCCTGGTGGTCGGCGGCTGCGGCGGCGCGGGCACCACGACGACCGCGCTCGGACTGGCCGCGGAGCTCGTCACCGCGGGTGCGACGACAGTGGCGGTCGACGCGACCGCGGCGGGCAGCGACATCGCGCTGCGCGGGGCCGACAAGCACCTGCACCCGGTGAACCTGCAGTCCTGGGTGTACGGCCGGGGCGACGACGAACCGGCACCCCTGGAAGACTGCCTGTCCCGCTCCACCTCCGGGTTCGGACTGCTCTGGCGGGACGCGACCCCGCTGCGCCGTCGCGCGACATTTCTCACTGTCGCGCGGGCGCTGGACACCGGTGGGTACACCGCGGTCTACGACGGCGGCAACCCGATTGCCGGACGGCAACTGCGGCCCCTGCTCGACGACGCCGATATCGCACTGGTATTGGCCATCCCGGCCCGCGTCGACGCCGCCAACCGGCTGCGCGTGACCCTGGAATGGCTCGACGACCACTACGGCGACGACGGTGCCGGTGTGGTCGCCGACACTACTATCGTTGTCTCGCATCAGTATTCGCACGACGACTCGCGCGTAGCGGAGCATTTGCGCGAACACCTGTCGGGGTGGGTGCGCGAGGTCGTCGAGATTCCCTACGATCCGCATCTCGCGCGCGGGGAACTCGTCCGCCACGCCGAGCTGGCCGAGACGACGCGTTCGGCGTATGCGAGCTTGCTCGCGGGGGTGGCATCATGACGGCAGCCATGAATCTTCGTCGTCGTCGTGAACCGGACGCCCCCGCCGGTGTAGTCGCGCCGCCAGAATCGCTGCGCGCCAAGATCTGGGAGCGCCCGGTGCCGGGGGTCGGCCGGGCGCCGCTGGTGTGGTTGCTCGGCGTGCACGGTGGCGCGGGCGCGACCACGCTGTCGCACGTGCTGGCCCCCGCGGCCGACGCGCGCGGGCGCTGGCCCGGGGTGTTCGACCGTGAATCCCCCTATGTCGTGCTGGTCGCCAGGGAAACCATCTCCGGACTCACCCGCGCGCACGATCTGCTGCGCCAGCACCACGCCGGGCTGGCCGGCCCGGCACTGGTTCTCGGCCTGATCACCGTCGCCGCGCGCCCCGGCCGGATGGCGCCGGAGATCCGGCGCTACCGGGAGGTGGTCGGCTCGCTGGCCGGGCACGTCTGGCAGGTGCCGTGGTTCGAGGAATGGACTCTGGTGGAGTCCGATGTGCTTCCGGTGTGGTCGCCGGGCGACGAGGTGGCGGTCAAGAAACGCCGCCCCGACCCGCTCGACGACGTGCCGGTCGAAATCGGTGACCTCGGTACCGATGTGGTCGCCGCGATCCGCACCAGTCTCGGCCCGCCCACGTCGGGCGAGGGTCGATCATGAACGCCGGGCGGTTCGCCGGTCGGTGGTGTACAAACGTGTGTCGTCGTCGAAGTGTTTGTGGCACAACACCTTTACTGTGGGAGAAAGGCACCCGATGAGCATGCTCCTCCTCGCCGTGCAGGACACGTACGGCACCGTGCTGGCCCAGGTCGGTAACCCGACCCCGGAGGCTCCTCCCGGCTCGGAGAAGATCCTGCAGCTGGTGCGTTACCTCACCTGGTTCGTGCTGCTGTCGGGCATCTGCGGCATCACCTACGCGGGCGGCAAGTTCGCGTGGGAGCGCTGGACCGGTGGTGGTCTCGAATCGCCGAAGATGGTGGCGGGCGCCATGATCGGTGGCGTCGTGGCGACCAGCGCCGGCACGATCATGAGTGCGGTCATCGGTTAGTGATCACCGTGCTCGCCTACAAGCAGATCCCGGCCGACGTGTTGGCGCCGATGATGCAGTTGCTCAACTGGCTGCTCTGGTTCGTCCTGCTGTCGTGCCTGGCCTGGATGATCCTGTCGGCGGGTCGATTGTGGATCGCGTTCCGCAGCGACCTGGCGGTCAACGACGCCTCACACGGCGTCCTGATGAGTCTGATCGGTGCCTCGGTGGCCAGCACCGCGTCGGCGATCGCGCTGGCCTTCCTGCCGGCATGAATTCCACAGTGACACGACCGGTTGCGGTCGGTATCGCATTGCTCGCCGCGGCCGTCGGCTGTGGTGGCGGTGGCGATACCGGCCCCGACCTGACAGCCGCGCCGACCGGGGTGGGCTGGCAGGACTACCAGGGCATCTCCCTGCCGCACACCGATCAGGGCCCGAAAACAGTGGGGCAGGGCGCCGCGACGGGGTTCGAGCATTCCCCGCGCGGGGCCGGGCTGGCGGCACTGACCCACACCATCCGGTTGTCGGTGGCGCCGGACAGTCAGTGGGCCCAGGTGGTGAACACCGAACTCGTCCCGGGGCCCGCGCGGGACGAGTGGGCGATCAACCGAGTACAGCTGTCGATCACCGGACCCGCCACGGCGGAGTACGCGCCGAAATTGTTGGGTTACAAAATTACCGAATATCGTGACGAGCGAACGACTGTCGACGTCTATACCGAATACTCCGACCGCTCACGGGCGGTGAACCACACCACGGTGAGCTGGTACGGCGGAGACTGGCGACTGCAGTTACCCGATCCCCGTTCCACCGACCGGCCGGTCGACCCGATCGATGAATTACCGCAGGACATTGTGACATTGGAGGCACCGCAGTGAGCGAGAAGGAGCCGGGCACGCGCGACCGCGCGTCCTTCGGCATGATCGCCTCCGGTGCCCTGCTCGCCCTGATCATGGTCGTCGGCGCCGTCGTGTACTTCACTCGCGACGGCGGCAGCGAGGTGGACAACGCGCCGCCGCCCGCCCAGGCCGCGGGCGGAACAGGATTCGCCGAACCCGAGGTCGACCTGCTCGGCAGGCGGGTGGACATCCCGAACAACCCGGCGGGTCAGCCGCTGGCCCAGCAACCGGGTACGCAACGTACCGCCGCGGACCCGGATTGGCTGACCGGCGCGCCGGAGGGCACCACGAAACCGCACGGCTGGCAGCGTGTCTACGGCGCGTCGGTGCCGTTCTCCACCTCCGACGGGCCGTCGCGAATCGAAGACGGCCTCGCCGTCGGCTACGCGCGGACACCGCAGGGCGCCGCGCTGGCCGCCGCGCAGATCACCTACCGGCTCAACGCCCGCCCGGCCGACCGCGACCTGTATGTGACCCAATTGCGGGTCAGCACAGCGCAGCTGGCCGCTTACGACTCCGCGCTGTCGGGCGAGCGGCTGCCCAAACAGCAGCCGGAGAAGGTGACCCGGTATTTCGTGGCCTCCGACGCGTTCAAGATCGACGATTTCGCCGAGGATCTGGCGATCGTGCGGCTGGCCTCACGCGGTCCGGTGATCGATGGCAAGCAGTTGTATGCCGCCATGCGGATGATCGTGGTGTGGGACGCCGGTGACTGGCGGCTCAAACCGTCGACGACAGCAAATACCCAGACCGAGTACGTGGAATCGCTGGCGGGGTGGACGACATGGTGATCGAGGTACAGCACAGCCCGGATCGATTCCGCGCGGACCATCGAGGGGTGCCAACTATGCTGAGGCGGATCGTCACCATTTTCGCGGTGATCTTCACCGTGATGATCGCGACGCCGACGGTGGCCTACGGCCAGACCTACGGCTTCGACGAGGCGTGCAACGAACTGCACGACACCCTCGACAGCGTCGCGATCCCCGGAGTCTCGCTCGGCGACGCGGCCTCGGCGGTGTGCAAGGCGGGCAATGCCGCCTCCCACCCTGGCGACGCGGCCACCGCGGTCAAGGACAAGGCGTGGGATTCCACCTTCGGCAAGGTGGTCGACTCGCTGATGAAGGGCCTCGGCGAGGCGCTGATCCTGGCGTTGACCTTCTGGATGAAGGTGCCCAACGAGGCGGTGAGCGACTCGGGGGCACTGTTCACCAAGATCAACGACTACACCTATCAGATCCAGATATTGCTGTTGATCGCCTCGGTGATCATCACCGGCGGCCGATTGGCCGAGGCCAGACGCGGGGCGGCCGTGAGCGAGGCCGCCGAATCGTTCCGCCTGTTCGCCAGGGTGGTGTTCAGTTCGTGGATGCTGGGTGCGGTGATCGTCGCGGGTACGCGAGCCTCGGACAAGTTCTCCGAGTGGATCATCGACGACGCCACCGGCGGCAACGCCAAGAACATGGCCGAGCTGATGGTGAAAACCAGCAAATTGCAGGCCTTTTCGCCGGGTCTGGTGCTGATCATCGCCATCGTCGGACTGCTCGGCGCGCTCGCCCAGATCGTGCTCGCCATCGTTCGGCAGGGCCTGCTGGTGGTCGCCGCGGGCGTGCTGCCGCTGGCCGCCGCCGCCTCGGCGACCGGCACCGGTAAGCAGTCGTATCAGAAACTGGTCGGCTGGATCATCGCGTTCATGCTGTTCAAACCGGTGGCCGCGATCGTGTACATGATCGCGTTCACCACCGCGGGCCACGTCGACGAGACCACGGAGTCCGGTGGCTTGCCCAGCGGCGAGGACGCGCAGCGGATGCTGGTCGCGCTGGTGCTGCTGTGCAGCGTGGCGTTCGTGCTGCCCGCGCTGATGCGACTGGTCGCGCCCGCGGTGGCCACGGTCGGCACCGGCGGTTCGGGTCTGATGGTGGCCGGTGGTGCGGCGGTAGCCGCCATGGGGCTCGGCGCGATCGGCACCAAGGCTGTCGCCTCCCGGCCGGTGGCGGCGCCCGGCTCCGCGGGCTACTTCGGTAGTGGCGGTGCGGGTCCGCGGCCCGGTGGGCCCGGCGGCGGGGGAAGTGGCGGCGGTGGTGCGGCGCCACGACCGATGCCGCCACCACGTGGGGGTGCGCCCGCGCCCGCGACGACGAGTTCGGGCTCGGTGCCCGCGGGGGCGGCCCGCAATGTGGCCGCCGCACGGACCGCGGCCAACACCACCGCACGCGCGGACCAATCGATGGGCGACGTCGCCGGTGACCGCTGGGCGAATCGTTCACCCGACCTCGGCAGGAGCACGATTCCGCGATGACGACCTCGGCGACCGACACCTACGAGCGCCGCTCGTACGGGCTGTGGCAGAAACCGCGCAGCGCGGGCCTTTTCGGCCTGCGCTGGGAAGAGACCGTGATCGGTTTCGTCGTGGTGATCACGGCACTGATCTGCGCGATGGTCGGTGGATTCAAATGGGGTTTCATCGTCGGCGGGCTCGGTGCGCTGGTGATGGTGCCCCTGGTGTGGCGGACGGGGGGCCGCTCGGGCTATGAGACGGGACTGATGATGTTCAACTGGAGGCGCTCGCGCAACAACGGCGAGCACGTGTATCGCGGTGGCCGGTTCTCCCGGATCCCCGGCGGTGTCACGAAACTGCCGGGGCTGCTCGCGCCGTCGAAGCTCTACGAAGGCATCGACGCCGGTGGGTATCACTTCGGGATGATCCATCTGCCCGCGTTCGCGCAGTACACGGTGGTGTTGCGGGCCTGGCCGCAGGGGCACGAGGCGGTGGACCAGCCGGTGATCGATCGCTGGGTCGCGGCCTGGGGCACTTTCCTCGCCTCGGTCGGGCAGACCAGCGACATCGTCGCGGTGGTGCCGGTGATCGACACGGTGCCCGAGACCGGAAACCGGTTGCTCAACGAGGTGTCCACGATCACCCGCCCCGAAGCCCCCGATCTGGCCCAGCAGGTGATGTACGAGCTGGCTACCGAATTGCCGCAGGAGCGTGTGCAACTGCTGCCGCGGGTGGCGATCACGTTCAAGGCGACCACCGCCGAGCGGCGCAAGAACCCGGCCGAGGAAGCGGTGGAGATCGGGCGCAGGCTGCCCGGTATCTGCGCGGCGCTGGCCGAGGCGGGTGTGCGGGCGCAGCCGATGTCGGCGGAGGAGGTCATCTCCTTCATCCGCCGCAGCTACGACCCGGCCTCGCAGGCCGACCTCGAGGTGGCCGCGGCCGATCCCGGCGGGCACGGTCTCGGCTGGGACGACGCGGGTCCGGTGTCCTACGACGAGAAGTGGGATCACCTGATCCACGACGGTGGCCGCTCGGTGACCTGGGAGATGGACGCGGCGCCCGAGGGCGCGGTGGACGAGCGGGTGTTGCAGCGACTGCTCGCGCCCAATCCCGAAGTGCCACGCAAACGCATCGCGATCGTCTACCGGCCACACTCGGCCGCCGACGCCGCCGAGATCGTCGACGACGATTTCAAGAACGCGCTCGTGGCCCAGCAGAGCGAACGCGGCGTGGTGTCGGCGGCGGCGACGCTGCGCGTCGGCGCCACCCAGCAGGCGCGCGAGGAGCAGGCCCGCGGACACGGTGTCACCCGGTTCGGTGCGCTGGTCACCATCACCGAACCGCTGCGCGGTGACCTGCCCCGTATCGAGGCCATCACCCGCGACCTGTCCACGCAGGCTCGGCTCAAGATCCGGCGCTGCTACCGCTACCAGTCCGCGGCGTTCGCGGCATCTCTCGGTTGCGGCGTGATCCTGCCCGAACACGCAACCATTCCGAAGGCATTGGCGGGGTGAGGCGATTATGGGACGCGACTACGAACCCCCGGTGCGCGATCGCGACGACGTCGCGTTGCGCCCGGTCCACCGGCCGCCGCGCATCCGCGGCGAACGCGAGCCACGGCCCGCGGGGAGCGCGCCGCGCGTGAGCGACGACGTGCTCGGCCTCGACGAGCGCACCGAACGCGACGAGCGCGAACGCTCGGCGCGGGGTTCACGCGTGCCCGAAGAACGCCCGTCGGGTGAGCGCAGGTCGCGTGAGGAACCCCGTGCCGACCGAGTCCGTCCGAACCGACCGCGTGGCGAGGAACCACGCAGGCCGAGGGAGGACGAGGACGGTCGCGTTCGCTCCCGCGGTGACGAGATGCACGGTCGCGGTGACGGGCCACGCGCACCCGGCCGCGAAGGTACGGGGGAGCGCCGCACCCGGCGCCCGCATCCCGATGCCGAGCGGGCCGCACGGGCGCGGGCCGAACGTGGGCTGCGCGACGAGGACCACGGCCCACGTCTGGAACACCAACGCCCCCAGAATGATCCGCGTCGACGGCCGAAGCAGGCCGAACCCAAGCTGACGAAGAAGAAGCCGAGGCCCGCGAAGGCTGTGCGCGCGATCCGGCCCGATGAGGCCGCCGACCGCGCGATGGGTTCGGGGCGGTCCGCGAAATCGACCAAGCCGGACCGGCGTTCGCAGTCGGGCCCGACGCTGCTCGACGACGCCACCCGCGCCCGCTACGAGATGATCGCCCGGGAGCAGTCGGGTCTGCGGGCGGCGTGGGCGACCTTCCGGATCCACACCGACGACCTACGCCGCAACAACGCGAACGCCCGCAGCGAGGCCGTCGTCAAGGACGGATTCGACCGCACCACCGCCGAATTGACCGACCGCGGTTACTCGGGCGCGGGCGGCGGCAAGATGAACGTCGTCGGTCGCCCGGTGGAGTATCGGGCGACCACCGCCCAGGTCGCGGGTCTGTGGCCGTGGTCGGTCGGTGCGGGCGCGCCGCTGATCGGCACCCCGCTCGGCTCGCATCTGCACACCGGCGCCCCGGTCTGCTTCGATCCGATGAACTGGTTCATGCGCGGCAGCTTCATCACCGCGCCCAGCCTGTTCGTGCTCGGTCTCAACGGTTTCGGCAAGTCCTCGCTCGTGCGCCGGATCGTGCTCGGCGGTATCGCCCAGGGCATCACCCCACTGATCCTGGCCGACGTGAAACCCGACTACCGCAAGATGGTCGAACTCGTCGGCGGTCAGGTGATCGACCTCGGCTACGGGCACGGCAAGCTGAACCCGCTGGCCGCGGGCGTGCTCGGTTCGGTGGTGCCGCGCCTGGCGGACAAACCCGCACTGCAACGTCAGGTGCTGCAGGATCTGCGGGCCAGACAGGTGACGCTGATCGCGGGCCTGGTGGAACTGGTCCGCGGCGCCCGCGTGGCCGACTTCGAGGAAACGCTGATCGCCACCGCGCTGCGCATCCTCTACCAGCCCGGCGGCTTCACCCCCGACAAACCGCCGATCATGGAAAACCTGCTCGAGGTGATCGTCGGCGGCGGCGCCGAGATGATGCTCGACGCGGGCGCCGACAACACCGACGAATACCAGAACGCGATCAAGGGGCTCCGCCGTTCGCTGCGCGCGCTCACCCAGGGCCCGTTCGGCGCGATCTTCAACGGCCAGACCAGTGTTCCCATCGATACCGGCGCTGTCGCGGTGTGTATCGACGTCTCGCACATCCCCAGCGGTGACAAGAAGCTCAAGGCCGCGGTCATGTTGGCCTGCTGGGCAGACGGTTTCGCCTCCGTCGAGGCCGCGCACGTGCTGGCCGACGCAGACCTCGGCCCGCAGCGCTACTTCCAGGTGGTGATGGACGAGCTGTGGCAGGTGCTCGGTCTCGGTGACTTCATGGTCGACCGCGTCGACGAGCTGACCCGTCTGCAGCGTGGCCTGGCCACCGCCCTGATCATGATCAGCCACACCATCAAGGACCTGCAGGCGCTGGGGTCGGACGCCGCGATCGCCAAGGCCATCGGCTTCCTGGAACGCGCGCGCGCCAAGATCTTCGGCGCGCTACCGGCCGAGGAGATCAGCAGGCTCGACTCCACGGTGCCGTTCACCTCGGCCGAGCAGGAGATGGTGACGAGTTGGTCGGCGCCGCAGGCCCTCACCGGTGAGGCGCTCAAGCCCGGCCAGCAGCGGCCGTCGCCGCCCGGTACCGGCAAGTTCCTGCTGAAGGTCGGCGAGGATCGCCGGCCGGGCATTCCTTTCCACATGGAGTTCACGGTGTCGGAGCGAGAAAGCGGAATCCACGACACGAACCAGCGCTTCAGCGAGTTCGGCGACAACCCCAGGGGCACGCCGGACTATTCGAACGGGAGTGAGCAATGATGCCGCACCGGTCCTATCGCCGGGTTTCGCCGGAGGTCCGCAACGCCGCCGTCGCCCAGGTGGTCGCGCTGACCGACAAGTTGCGCAGCGAATCGGAGGCCTGCCGCATGGTGGCCGAACAGATCGGTGTGCACGCCAATTCGGTGCGCAACTGGGTCCGCGCGACCCAGGACCCGAGCCTGGATCGCATGGACGCCACCGCGCTACGCCGCAAAGTGGCGCTGCTGCAGCAACAGCTGGCCGCCGCCGCGGAAATGAACCGCACGCTCGCCGACACGCTCAACGAGTCCCGGCGCCGCACATGAACTCCGCCGCGGCGGACGTTGCGCGAATCGGCGCCCGGCGCGGAACGCGGGGAGTCGGCCGGTGAACGTCCGCACGATGATGATGACGGTGTTCGGCTCGGTCATCGGGTTGGTGGCCCTGGTGCTGGTGATCGTGCTGCCGTCGTCGGACGAGACCTGCGAGACCGGCGATGTGCTGGTCGGATCGTCGGTGCCCACGCTGCCCGAACTCGGTGGTGACAACCGTGCCGGTGCGACGAGTGCCGCCGCGCCGACATCGAATCCGGCGGTCACCGGTACGCCGTCGCTGGCCGCTGGTGTCGGTCCGCTGCGCCGCACGTTGCCGCTGGAGACCGGAACGTTCACCATCTCCGATGTGTTCGGTTCGCGCGGCGGCGATCACAAGGGCATCGACATGGCCGCCACCGACGGCACCACGATCTACTCGGTGTCCGACGGCAGGGTCGTCGCCGCCGGTCCCGCTTCGGGTTTCGGCAACTGGATCGTCGTCGATTCCGTCGACACCAACGGTCGCGCCTACTCCGCGGTGTACGGCCACATGTGGGACGCCGGCGTCAAGGTGCGCACCGGCCAGACGGTGACCGCGGGTCAGCCGATCGGGATGGTCGGGTCCGCGGGCGAATCGAGTGGCCCGCACCTGCATTTCGAGATCGTGCCCGGTGGCCGGTTCACCGGTGGTCGCCAGATCGACCCGATGCCGTGGCTCGACGGCGCGCCGACCCCGGATGTCGGCGGCGCGCGGGCATTTTCGAGCGATCCGAACTGTGTGCGTGGATTCGGTAGCGCCGGTGGGGCACTGGCCGACGGGAAGGTGCCCGCCGAACTCGAGATCTGGTATCGCCGCGCGGGGACGGTGTGCCCGGAGATCTCCTCGTCGCTGCTGGCCGCGCAGGCCAAGCAGGAGTCGGGATTCCGGCGCGGGCTCACCTCGCCCGCGGGCGCGCAGGGCCTGGCCCAGTTCCTGCCGGGCACGGCGGCGGGCATCAATCCCGAGGACGGTCAGCCCTATGTCATCGACGCCGACGGCAACGGGTCCGCCAGCGTGTGGGACGACGGTGACGCGATCATCGGCCAAGCCCGCTACATGTGTTCGATCGCCCACAAGATCGCGGGCTGGATGGCCGCGGGGCGCGTCTCGGGCGACCTGGCCGCTCTCACCCTGGCGGGGTACAACGCCGGTGAGGGTGCGGTGCTGGCCTCCGGGGGGATGCCCAATCAGTATGCGGCGCACTATTCCGAGACCAGGCCCTACGTCACCAACATCCTGTCGATGGAACCCCAGTACCGCGCGCCCGGCGCGCAGGGCCGGTTCACCCCCGGGCAGGGCAGCGACGGCGAGCAGATCGTCGAGGCCGCCCACGACTGGCTCGGCACACCGTACGTGTGGGGCGGTGGCGGCGTGCAAGGGCCGAGCGGTGGCGGATTCGACGGGCCGGGGCTGACCGCCGCGGCGGTGTTCGCCGCGTCCTCGGGCGCGGTCACGTTGCCACGCACCGCCGAACAGCAATGGGAGGCCGGACGGGAGGTCCCGATCGCGAAGGCGGCGGCCGGCGATCTGGTGTTCAGCGGGTTCGGGCGGCAGGGCCCGACACAGGTCGGGATCTACGCGGGCAACGGTCGGCTGATCCAGTCGGTGCCGCCGGCGAGCAACCGCGGTGGTGGGGGTGTCGCCGAGGTGGCGGTGCCCGGCGACGCACGGGCGAGGAGGGTGTTGTGACCACGCGACCAGCGATAACCTGGTGGGAGAGAACACGAATCCGCACAACCCCGGCGGTGATGCTCGTGGCAGTCCTGCTCTCGGTTCCGGCGTGCGGTGGCGACGCCGAGCCGACGCGTCCCGAGGCGACTTCCACCACGCGTCTGCTCGAAGCCGCGGTCGACCCGACGACTCCCGACGGTGTCGCGGTGGTCGCGCTGCGCGAGGTCTACACCTGGAACCCCGCGACCGAGCAACCCGGATCCTCGCTGCAGCGCGCGCGAGAATGGCTGGGGCCCAGCATGATACGTATGCTGGACAGTTCGATCGGGGCCACCGAGACGCCGAAACCGTCGCTGCAGTGGGCCGACTGGGCCAAGGCGAAAGCGCGCGTGGAGGCGTTCACCTTCGCCTCGGGGGAGCCGGCGCCCGCGAGCGCCGATCCCACGGTGGCGCAGTACAAGATCGGCATCGAACAAACGGTCGTCTACCCGAACGGCCGCACCGAAGAGCTACCGCCGAGCACCGTCATCGCGACGGTGGTGCAGACCCCGCAGGGCTGGCGCCTCGACGCGTTCCGCTGACCACCCACCACGTCCACACAAGGAGGCACCCGTGGCGAAGAAGAAGGTGACGGATCCGGCTGCGGTCGGACCCGACACGACGCTGATCATGATCATGTTCGGGTTCGCGGCGCTGATCACCCTCGCCGTCGCCCTGCACCTGGGCAACGCGCTGGCGGTTGTGCCGCAGACCATTCCGATCAACCCGATCGCGGTGGTCGCCGATCTGGCACGGGGCAAGCTGCACTGGCCGCGTGCGTCGACGGTGATCGTGCTGCTGGTGATCGCGTCGGCCATCGCGTACGTGGTGATTCGCAAGCGGTTGAAGAAGCGTGCGGGTGCGGGTCGGTTGGCGGTCGACGACAAGGCCGACCACATGGGCAGCGGTAGCGCGATCGCGTCGATCACCGAGGCCGGAGTCAGGGAGAAGGCGGCTGCGCTGGGTATGAAGCTGGGCACCAATGACTCACCCGGTGTGCCGATCGGCATCGCTGTCGCCGACGGCACCCCGCTCTACGGCTCCTACGAAGACCTGCATCTGGACATCTGGGGCCCGCGGCAGGGCAAATCCACCTCGCGGGTCATCCCGGCGATCCTCTCCGCGATCGGGCCTGTGCTGGCGACGTCGAACAAGCGTGACGTGGTCGACGCGACCCGTGATGTGCAGGAGGCCAAGGGCAGTCGCACGTTCGTGTTCGATCCACAAGGCGTCGCCGGTGAACGACCGACCTGGTTCTGGGATCCGCTGAGCTGGGTCAACTTCCGCACCGAGGGGTGTGAGATGCGGGCGGCTCGGCTCGCGGGACACTTCGCCGACGCCGAGACCGGCGGCAGCGCCGACGACGGCGACAACTTCTTCGATCCTGAGGCCGAGGACCTGCTCGCCGCGTTCTTCCTCGCGGCCGCGATCGCCGGCAAACCGATCACCCAGGTGTGGGAATGGGTGACGAATCCGCAGAATACCGAGGCGATCGAGCACCTGCGCGGCGCCGAACACCACTTCACCGCGTCCGGCCTCGCCATGCAGTACAACGCTGACGAGCGCACCAGGAGCGGCATCTTCGGTACTGCGAAGAAGATGATTCGCTGCTTGCAGCTGTCCAATGTGCACCCGTGGATCACCCCGGCCGACGGCGTCCGTCCCCAGTTCGACGAACTGGAGTTCATCGAACGCAACGGCACGCTGTACTGCCTGTCGCTCGAGGGGCGCGGTTCGGCCGCACCGCTGGTGAGCGCGCTCACCGAGGCGGTCATCGATGTGGCCATGCGCAAGGCCTCGCGCTCGTCGGGTGGCCGGTTGCCGATCCCGCTGCTCGCGGTGCTCGACGAGGCCGCCAACGTGGTGCGCTGGAAGGATCTGCCCAAGCAGTACAGCCACTTCGGCTCGCGCGGCATCGTGGTGATGACCGTGTTGCAGTCGTGGGCGCAGGGAGCGCGCTGCTGGGGCGAGGCCGGGATGAGCGCGCTGTGGTCGGCCGCCAACATCAAGGTTCTCGGCAGCGGAGTCGACGACATGGCCTTCCTTCGCGATCGGTCCGAGGCGATCGGCGAGTACGACTCGATCTCCGCGTCGATGTCGCAGTCGGGCAACAGCAAGAGCTACTCGCGTTCGCTGAGCTCCTCGGTGACCTTCACCGCGCAGGGCCTGGCGACGCTACCGCGCGGTCGTGCCGTCGTGTTCACCTCCGGTCAGCCCGCGGTCCTGGTGCGGACCGTGCCGTGGTGGGAGTCGGAGTACGCCGACGCGGTCAAGCGGTCGATCGAGCAGAACGACCCGACTCGCAAGACCCGCATCGAAGACCTTTTCGGGTCTCCGTCGTTAGCGAAATCTGTTCCGCCGGAAGAGATGGGTGAAGTCGAGGAGGTCAAGCCGCTGTGAGCTACGACAATGTCGCCAATGGGGAGATTACGAACGGCTACCAGGGGGTGTACGAGTTCGTCACCGAGTACTTGAGCCAGGTCTACCGGCGCCAGGTCACCGATATCAGTGACACGGTGTGGTGCCCGGAATGGTGGCACCACAGCGAGGCCGTGATCCGGTTGAGCGCGTTGTGGCAGGCCTGGGAGCATCACCGCCTGCAGGGCGGGACCGGCATCAGTGTGTGGTTCCTCGACCACGCGGACCCGCACATGACCAAGCTGTTCGACCCGAAAGGGCCGTTCAAATACTGCAGTGTGCGCAACGGTCACAAGGGGATGCTCGAACCGCTGCCGCTCAAGAAGCCGGAGGGCGCGGACGCGCAGATGTTCGGCAGTCCGGACATCGACCGGCTCTGGCAGAAGGGCCGCATACCGGACTGACCGAACAGATGCTCGGATCCCCCTGCCAGGCAAGGGGATCCGAGCATCTTCGGAGTCGGGTCAGCGACCGCGTTCGATGCCGCGTTCGATCCCGCGTTCCCCACGCTGACGCGCGAGGGTCGCGCGCATCACGGTGTCCCGGGACCGGATCGCCTCCTCCGGCGAGATGCCTTGGCCCATTTCGACCAGCATCCGAACCTGGGTGAGTTCCGGCGCGACGCCGGCACGCTGCAGATGTGCCGCGATCGCCGAGCGCCGCTCGGCGGAGTCGTAGCCGACGCTCGGTGTCGCCGCGGCGTTCGAGGCGAAGGGGGAGCCCTGCGGCTTGTTGAGGTTGATGCCGCGCGATTCCACATTGCGGGATTCCACGCCGCGCGACTCCACCGTGCGCGACCCCACCGACATCATCTGCACGAGTTCGATATTGCGCGGATCCTTGGCCTTGAGATCACGCGCTTCGCGGATCTGCAGTTCGCGCGCTTCCTTCATCTTGGCTTCGATCGCCTTCGCCCGGGACTCGGCCTCTTTCTGGCCGTGTTCCCGCGATTTGACGGCGACCAGGATGGCCATCTGCAGCATGGTGCGCATCATGGACGCTGTTTCGCTGCCGATGTCGTCGAGTTCCGCCATGACTGCTCCCCGATGCTGCTGTGGAAGTGGACATCTGAGCCTACCGCGTGAAGGACACGGTGCGATGTCCGGCGGGCCGGGTCGACAGCGGAGAAAATGCGGGTGAGCGGTCTGTGAGCCGGATGAATCGTAGGGTTGCCTAGCCTCTGATGATCTTCTTCGCACGTCGGGGCGGGAAAACCGGAAACGGACCGGACACGCCAGCGTGTTCGGTCCGTTTCGGTACTGGGAAAGCGGGTGTCAGCCCACCTTGACGGAGTTGAACGAGATCGGGATGGCAGGCCCGCCGTCTTCCGCGCCACCCTTGACGCCGCCGCCCGCGACCTTGTCCAGGGTGGCCAGGCCGGCCTCGTCGATCGTGCCGAAGATGGTGTAGTTCGGCGGCAGCTGGGTGTCGCCGAAGACCAGGAAGAACTGGCTTCCGTTGGTGCCCTTGCCCTCCGGGGAGGTACCCGCGTTGGCCATCGCGACCAGGCCGCGCTTGTAGTTCACCGGCTGCTGCAGCGCCGGGTCACCGGCGGGGAACAGGTCGGTGGGGTATTCGTTGTCGAAGGTGTAGCCGGGGCCGCCCATGCCGGTGGCCGCGGGGTCACCGCACTGCAGGATGCCGAAGCCCGGCGTGGCCACGATGCGGTGGCAGCTGGTCTTGTCGAAATAGCCCTGCTGGGCCAGGCTCACCATCGAGTTGACCGTGCAGGGTGCCTGCGCGCTGTTGAGCGACAACCCGATCGGGCCCTGGGTGGAATCGATCGCCACCTTCACCTCGGGACCGTCGGTGGCGACCGACGTCGTGGTGGGCGCGGTGACGGGCTTCGCCGCAGGCTCCTGGCCCGCCGGGTAGCTGCAGTCGACGGTCGCGGGCTTGGCCGCGGGGGGCGGCGGACCGGGGATGTCGAGGGGAGTGTTGACGAACTGGGTCGTCGGCACCGCCGAGGACGACTCGGCGTTGGCCGACTCGCTGTCGTCGCCCCTGGTGAGGAAATACACGCCGGTCGCGGCGGCCGCGACGACTATCACACCCAGTACCGAGCCCGCGATCGTCAAGCGCTTGCGCTTCTTCTCCTGCTCGGCCCGTCGTGCCAGCTGGCGCTCCAGCTTGCGCTTGGCCGCCGCCCGTCGCTGTTCGTTACTCGGCACTACCGCGTTCCTCCCGTGTCGTCAGGTTCGTCTAGAGGGTAACCGGTTGGACGCGGGGGGCGCCCGTGGGGAAAACTGGACCATCGTGACCAAGACCAGCAGCTTCACCGCCCCGAAGGGGGTCCCCGACTACCTGCCGCCCGGTTCGGCCGAGTTCGTCGCCGTGCGCGACGGCTTGATCCACGCCGCCCGACTGGCGGGGTACGGGCATGTCGAGCTGCCGGTATTCGAACAGACCGCCCTGTTCGCACGGGGTGTCGGCGAGTCGACCGACGTGGTCAGCAAGGAGATGTGGACCTTCGCCGACCGCAACGGCGAGAGCTTCACCCTGCGTCCCGAAGGCACCGCGGGCGTGATGCGCGCGGTGATCCAGCACGGTCTGGACAAGAGCGGTCAGCTGCCGGTGAAGCTCTGCTACGCCGGTCCGTTCTTCCGGTACGAGCGCCCGCAGGCCGGTCGTTATCGGCAGTTGCAGCAGGTCGGCATCGAGGCGATCGGCATCGACGACCCCGCGCTCGACGCCGAGGTCATCGCGATCGCCGACGCCGGATTCCGCTCGCTGGGCCTGGACGGATTCCGCCTCGAGATCACCTCGCTCGGCGACGAGACGTGCCGCCCGCAGTACCGCGAACTGCTGCAGGAGTTCCTGCGTGGGCTGCCGCTGGACGAGGAGACTCAGCGCCGCGCCGAGATCAACCCGCTGCGCGTGCTCGACGACAAGCGTCCCGAAGTGCGCGAGCTGACCGCGAACGCGCCGCTGATGATCGACCACCTCTCGGAGTCGGCGAAGGCCCACTTCGAGCAGGTGCTCGGACACCTCGACGCGCTCGGCGTGCCGTACGTGGTGAACCCGCGCATGGTGCGCGGCCTGGACTACTACACCAAGACCACGTTCGAATTCGTGCACGACCAGCTCGGTGCGCAGTCGGGCATCGGTGGCGGCGGCCGCTACGACGGACTGATGGCCGAACTCGGCGGTCAGCCGCTGTCGGGCATCGGTTTCGGCATCGGGGTCGACCGGACGGTGCTGGCTCTCGCGGCCGAGGGCAAGTCGGCGGCCGATCCGGCACGCTGCCAGGTGTACGGCGTCGCGCTCGGCGACGCGGCCAAGGCGAAGCTGGTCGCGCTGGCCGGTGAACTGCGTGCCGCCGACATCAGCGTCGACCTGGCCTACGGCGGACGCGGGATGAAGGGCGCGATGAAGGGCGCCGACCGTTCGGGGGCGAAGTACACCCTGGTGCTCGGCGATCGCGATCTCGCCGAGAACACGATCGGCGTCAAGGAGATGGCGACCGGTGAACAGCGGTCCGTCCCGCTCGACGGCGTCGTGGCGGTGCTGCGCGAGGAGCTCGGTCGCTGAGGCCGCTTGTACAGCGGCTGGGCGCCGCGCTCGGCTGCTGAGGTCGGTGAGGCGCGGTAATCTGACCGCGCCTCATGCCGGGCGGGCCGGTGGGGGCGGAGAGGCAATCGTGGACGGGCAGTCGCCGGCGACGGAACCGGTGGGAATCGACCTGGTGGCGCCCGAGGTGTTCGCGCCGATGCTGCGCAGGCTCGCGCTGGCCGCGCTCGGCGTGGGCGTCGGTGCGGCGTTGCTGTCGGCGGTATGGCTGAGCTGGCCGTACGCGATCCTGATCGGACTGGTCGTCGCTGTCCCGACCATCGGTTATGTCTTCGCGTTCCAGCGGCGGCGGCTGTGGTTGAGCGGCACCGTGATCCGCGCACACCGGTTGGTCGGCGAACACACAGTCGACCTCGCCGACGCCACAGGGGTGCAACTGCTGGTGTACCCCGCACGCCTGAGCCGCATCGTCCTGCGGGTCACCGTCGGCGGCGACACCCAATTGGTGCCGCTGGCGATGTACACCGACGTGGGCAGCGGCCGCGAACTGCACCTGCTCGGCCTGCGCAAACTGGCCGACGCACTCGCCGCCAGCGAACTCGCCGCTGCCATCGCGATCTCGGAAGTGCTCGTGGGGCAGTTGCGTGCCGAGGCTCGCGACGCCGGCCTCGACGAACGTCCGCTGTATCGCGCGGTGCGGTCGGTGCGGAGCAAGGACAGCGTCTCGCCGGTGGTGCTCACCGATTCCGAGGTCGCCGCGCTCGGCTGAGCGTCGCCGGATGGTGTCGTGGCCCGACCGCGTTTCCAGCGGTCAGCCGAAGAGAGCGAGCTGCGCGTCCTGTGGCCTGGGTGGGGGAGCGGCCGGCGTGGTGGGGCCTTGGATTCGGCGCAGGCCGTGGTGGTCGAGGAGGGGGTTCACCCGGTCGCGTAGCCAGTCGCGGTAGAGGGGAGTGACGTTGCCGCCGCGGGCGTAGAGCTGGCGGTAGCGGCGTATGAGCGCGGGATGTTCGGTGCCGAGCCAGGTGAGGAACCAGTCTCGGGTGGGACCGCGCAGGTGCATCGGGAAGGCCATGGCGCTGGCCGCGCCCGCGTCGGCGATCGCGGCGAACAGGGCCTCGAGGTGGGCCCGGCTGTCGGTGAGACAGGGGATGATCGGCGCGGCCATGACGTGGACGGCGAAGCCCGCGTCGGCCAGCGCGCGGACCAGGTCGAGACGGGCGCGTGGCTCCGGGGTGCCTGGTTCGAGGCTGTGATGCAGGTCGGGATCGAGGATGGCGATCGACACCGCGACGCTCACCTCGACGCGCCGGGCCGCCTCGGTGAGCAGCGGGAGATCGCGGCGCAGCAGCGGGCCCTTGGTGAGGATGGAGAAGGGGGTGCCGGAATCGGAGAGCGCGCCGATGATGCCGGGCATCAGGCGGTATCGGCCCTCGGCGCGTTGGTACGGATCGGTGTTGGTGCCGAGCGCCACCGCCTCCCGCTGCCAGGAACGGCGCAGGAGTTCGCGACGCAGCACCGCGGCGATATTGGTCTTCACCACGATCTCGGAATCGAAATCCTCGCCCGCGTCGAGGCCGAGATATTCGTGGCTGCCGCGCGCGAAGCAATAACGGCAGGCGTGCGAGCAGCCACGCATCGGGTTGATCGTCCAGCGGAAGGGCAGCGCGGAGCTCTCGGGCATCTTGTTCAGCGCGCTCTTGCACAGCACCTCGTGGAAGGTGATGCCGTCGAACTCGGGGGTGCGGACGGAGCGGACCAGCCCGGCCCTGGTCAGGCCGGGCAGTGCGCCGTCATCGGCGTCCAGGGTCTGAGCTTGCCACCGCACCCCACGAGTCGAACATGTGTTCGAACGACTGTCAAGCCTGACGCGACGCCCGCAGGAAGTCGACGAGATCGTTGACGGTCTCCGTAGTCGGGCGAGGGCGGTAGCCGAGTTCGCGTTCGGCCTTACCGTGATCGACGACCGGCGCCGAGATCAGAGCGCCCAGTGCGGCTTTGGATAGGCTGTCGGAGCCGAAACGCCGGCCGATCGGCTCGATCACCGGCAGTGTCGCGCCGAGTACCTTCGCCGGGATGGCGAAACGGGGGCCCTTGGCTCCGGTGCGGGCCGCCGCCATCCGGCAGAAGTCCATCATCGTGGTCATCTCGCCGCCGAGCAGGTAGTTCTCGCCGGTGCGGCCCTTGTCGCCCGCGAGGATCAGGCCCTGGGCGACGTCGCGCACGTCGACCAGGTCGAAGCCGCCGCCGATCATCACCGGAATCCGGCCGCGCATCGCCTGGCCGGCGATGACGTTGAGCCGGGACAGGCGATCGGGGAGGTCGACCGGGCCGTAGACGCCGGTCGGATTCACGATCACCGCGTCGAGCCCGCGCTCGATCACCGGGCGCAAGGCCAGTTCGCCGGACCACTTCGACCGGTCGTACACGGGCAAGCCGGGATCGTCTGAGCGGCCGGAGGTCTCGTCGATGTGCCCGCCCGCGCGGTACTGGTCGAAAGCGTGGATGGAGCTGGTGTGGACGAACCGGCGCACGCCCGATTCCAGTGCCGCCTCGGCGGTGACGCGCACGCCCTCGGTGTTCACCCGCCACGCCAGATCGTTGCGTTCGGCGAGGGTGATCAGCGCGACGAGGTGGTAGACCACCTCGGCGCCCGCCAGTGCCGCACGCATCGACGCCGGGTCGAGCACATCGCCTTCGATCCAGGTGACAGCCGGATCGGACGTGGTCGGGGCGGCGCGGTCGATCGCGACGACCTCGTGGCCGCGCTCGACGAGCAGAGGGATCAAGTTGGTACCGAGGTAGCCGGCTGCGCCGGTCACTGCGACCTTCATGAGCCCGAGGATATAGAACATGTTCTAGTTTTGATAGTGGATCACGCAGATCGAGGGTGGCACGACTCGAAAACTGCCGGGGAGTTCGGCTATATTTGGCGCCAATCGCAGTTGGGTGGTCGCGTCGGGAGTTTCGCGTCCGTCGCTCGCTTCTGTAGTGCAGACTTTTCACGACGAGTTGGGGGGATTTCGCATGACCGATCTCTCGGTGCAAACCGAAGAAGTCGCCGCGTTCGCGGCGACCAATGGCGGAGTGGCGGCACAGGTCGCCGCGGCGGGCAATTTCGACTTGGTTGCCAGCGTGTCGGCGGCGACGCCGGTGTTCGGCCTCATCGGCGCCGACTATCTGGCGATGTTCGCGGCTGCACAAGCGTTGCAGGCCAAGGACATCAACGACCTGTCGGCGAAGTTCAGCTCGCTCTCCGACGCGGCCTTCAAGTCGTCGGTGACCTTCGAGACGACCGATATCGACAATGCCGCCCAACTCGCCCGTCAGGCCGCCGGCCTGTGAAGCCGCTGAGCTCGGACGCGGGCGTCATCGCTCCCGATGCCGCGATGGCCGCCGCCGATGCCGCGACGGCGTCGGTGATGGGTGCGGTGCCCGTCGAGGCGCAAGCGATCCTGGACGTCCCGCTGATGCAGGTGCCCGAGGATGTGGCGACCGACGAGGAAGCGGTCTTCACACTCGCGCAGAAGATCACCGACGAAGCTCAGAACGTCAGCACGTCCCCCGCCGGGTTGGGTGGGCTCGGCGGCCTCGGCACCGGCGTGGAGCCCCAGGACATCCTGTCCGGCGTCGCGGACGACGCGTCGTCCGCGCTGAGTGGCCTGCAGGGGACGGTGGCTCAGGTCGCCGCACCCGCGTCGGCCGCCGCGCTGACCGCGTTCGACCAGGCCAAGTCCGCACTCACCGGCACTTCCGGTGCGGGCGCGTCGAGCACCTCCGGCGCGAGCACGTCAGCCGCCGCGACGACACTGACCGAAGATCCGGTCGCCGCACTGATGAGCGGCCTGTCGCTGCCCGCGCTGCCCGGCATCGACACCCTGTTCCAGCCGTTCCTCGACCTGCTCAGCAGCTTCGGTACCGGCGTTTTCGGCTCGCTGGACCCGACCTCGATCCTGAGCAATTCCTCGGCGGTCATCGAGCAGGCGATGACTCTCGCCCAAGGCGGCGTGAAGACCGTTCAGCAGGTGTGGGAGGGGCAGTCCGCCGACGCGGCGACCACCGCCAGCCAGCAGGCGCAGACGCAGGGGCAGGACACCAGCCAGCGCGGCATCGATATCTCCGCGCTCACTCAGCAGGCCGCTGCTGTCGTCCAGACCGGCAACGCCCAGCTCACCACGATCGCCACCACCTTCGCGGCCCAGGCCACCGCGCTCGCGCCGACGATCATGCTGCCCCCGACCCAGGCCACACTGATCGGCTTGGCCACTTCGCATCTCGGTGAGGCGGTGTCGGTCGTCAACGTCACCCGTGGGCAGTTGATGGGGTACACCGGCGAGCTCAGCGGCGTCGTCGGGCAGCTGGCCAGCCAGAGCGGCCTGCCCTCGCCCGAGGAAGTTCTCTCCGCGGCCTCGGAGAACATCGGCGAACCGCTGCTCACCCAGGCGGAGGAGGCTCTGACCGGCGGCGGCGATTCGTCCACCACCGCCGCGAGCACCACCGCGGGTACCACCACTCCCGGCTCTACTTCAACGTCGAGTGTCGGCACCGGTGGCAGTGGCGGTGGTTCCGGCTCCTCGCTCGGTGCGCTCGGTACCGCGCGCGGCAGCGCCGGTGGCGCGGCCGGCAGCACCGGCGGCACCCCGAGCTCGGGCACCCCGAAGTCCACCGCGGCCGTGCCGGGTGCGGCGGTTCCGGCGTCGGGCCGACCGATCAGCACGGTGATGGGCTCCAGCACCACCACGGCCGCGAGTACCGGCGGTACCTCCGGCATGATGGGCGGCGGTGGCGCGGGTGCCGGTGCCGGCCGTGGCAACAACGAGGAAGAACACGGTCGTACCGTGCAGCCCTACCAGAGCCGCACCGGCAACGACGATCTCACCGGTCCGCTGGGCGAATCCACGCCCGACGTGATCGGTGCCGTCCACGAGGACGAACGCGAAGCGGACGCGACCGCGGATCGGTTCTGACCGAGAAGGGGGGGGGCGGGGGGAAACGGGCGCGCCCCCGGGGGTGGGGGTGGGGGAGAAAACGCGGGTAG
>NZ_JBHURA010000001.1:686692-1032431 GCF_042674185.1 Nocardia sp. NPDC056952
CCACCATCTCCCGGGCCCCGTGGGCGAACCCCCCCCCCCGGTGATGGGGCCCGCCCCCGCGCACCACGGGCAAGCGGACGCGACCCCGGATGGTTTCTCACCGACATGGGGCTCGCCGGTGAAACCCGGCGAGCCCCTGTCGGTTCGGTGTCGAACGATCAGCTCTTGAAGGCGTCGACCAGCTTCTTGTAGAGGTCGGTGAAGCGCTTGCGCGCGGCCTTCTGCTCCGGGTTGAGGCCATCGGACGCCTCGGGGGAGTAGATCACCAGGTGGGCCTCATCGGTCGGATCGTCGGGCATCAGGTCGATGATCTGGGTGCCGCGGTTGTCGCCCGCCGGCATCCCGAAGTCGGTGTCCTTCAGCGCGTTGATCTCCTCGCGCGCGGCCGAGATCACGTCGGCGGCAACCTTTCCGGTCACCTGCTTGGGCGCGGTCTCGGGTTTACGGTCCTTGCTCACCGCGTCGGGCATGTGCACGGCCTTGCCGTCGGCGAACACCTGCAGGACCGGACGCAGGTCGGTGCGCTGTGACCAGCCGTCGGGGATCGTGGTCAGGCTCACCAACGGTAGTGGCGCCGGATCGGCATGGGCGAGTGCGCTCGCGCCGCTCAGGGCGAGAGCGCAGACGAGCAGTCCGGTCATGGTCGGGCGCATGGGTTCCCCTCGATCGAAAGACAGTGCCTGGTATCGCGTTCGAGGCGTCAGCGTATCCCGGGCGGGTTGTCGAGGTCACGCGCGGAATAGGTGTCGCACGCCTGCACCGACCCGGTCCGGTAGCCGACGAGGAACCACTTCTGTCGCTGTTCGGAGGATCCGTGGGTCCACGACTCGGGATTGACGCCGCGACCGGCCGAGCGCTGGATACGGTCGTCACCCACGGCATTGGCCGCCGACAGCGCGTCGCGAATGTCGTTGTCGGACAGGGGCTTCAGGAAGGGCTGTCCGCCGCCCGGTGAGGGCTGCTTGTCGGCGAAGTTGGCCCAGATACCGGCGTAGCAGTCGGCCTGCAGCTCGGTGCGGACCGCGCCCGAGGTCGCACCCTGCGGATCGCGCTGAGCCTTGCCGATATCGCCGAGCTGGTTCTGGATGTGGTGGCCGACCTCGTGCGCGACCACGTACTCCTGCGCCAGCGGTCCCGCGCTCGCGCCGAAGCGGTCGGTGAGTTCCTGGAAGAAGGCGGTGTCGAAATAGGCGGTCTGGTCGGCGGGGCAGTAGAACGGGCCGACATCACTGGTGGCGTTGCCGCAGCCGGTGCTCACGCCGCCGGTGAACAGCACCAGCTCGGGCTCCACGTACTGCTTGCCGGTCTGCTTGGGCAGCTGCACCGACCACACCGCGTCCAGGCTCTGCGCGGTGGCCACCACCCGGCAGTCGACGTACTTGTTCGCATCGGCGCCGGTCTTGCAGTGGGTCGGCGTTCCCGCGGTCCCCGGCTGTGCCTGCTGCCCGCTCTGCGCGCCGGTGAAGTTGCCGAGCACCGTCCCCGGATCGCCGCCGAGGAGCAACGTGATCACCAGCAGGATCAGACCGCCCGCGCCGCCGCCGAGGGCGAGTTTGCCGCCCATGCCGGGTCCGCCGCCCGACGAAGCCCGGCCGGGATCGATCTGCATACCTTCGTTGAAGGTCATCGCGGTACTCGCCTTCGCTCGGTTGTCCAGCTGTCTCACAGCGCGATTCACCGTCGGCGGGAGCGGCGACGGCGGACAGGTGTCACAAGCTTGACACGGTGAGGAAGATATCGGTTTTCATCCGGGCACCGTGTCTCACTACGATGGCAGTGCACGCGGTCATCTGCGCCGGTGCGACAAGTCCGTGAAAGTCTGTCGAAAGGAATACCGTGCTGCGCACCCACTTGGCTGGTTCGCTGCGAGGCGAGCACGCCGGTCAGACCGTCACCCTCACCGGCTGGGTGGCGAGGCGTCGTGACCACGGTGGTGTGACCTTCATCGATCTGCGCGACGCCTCGGGCGTCTCGCAGGTGGTCTTCCGCGAGGGCGAGGCGGCCGAGCAGGCCCACAAGCTGCGCGCGGAATACTGTGTGCAGGTCACCGGTGTGGTGGAACGGCGTCCCGACGGCAACGAGAACCCGGAGCTGCCGACCGGGCAGATCGAGGTCGACGCCAAGGAACTGGTCGTGCTCAACGAGAGCGCGCCGCTGCCGTTCCAGCTCGACGAGACCCCCGGCGACGAGGCCCGCCTCAAGTACCGCTACCTGGACCTGCGCCGCGAAGGCCCCGGCCACGCCATCCGCCTGCGCTCCAAGGTCAACGCCGCGGCTCGCGACGTGCTGGCCAACCATGACTTCGTCGAGGTCGAGACCCCGACGCTCACCCGCTCGACTCCCGAGGGCGCCCGCGACTTCCTGGTTCCCGCGCGCTTGCAGCCGGGTAGCTTCTACGCCCTGCCGCAGAGCCCGCAGCTGTTCAAGCAGCTGCTGATGGTCGGCGGCATCGAGCGGTACTACCAGATCGCGCGCTGCTACCGCGACGAGGACTTCCGCGCCGACCGTCAGCCCGAGTTCACCCAGCTCGACATCGAGATGAGCTTCGTGCGCCAGGAAGACGTGATCCTGCTGGCCGAGGACATCCTGACCTCGCTGTGGAAGCTGGTCGGCCACGAGATCGTCACCCCGATCCCGCACATGACCTACGCCGAGGCGATGCGGCGCTACGGCTCCGACAAGCCCGACCTGCGCTTCGGCGTGGAGATCACCGAGCTCACCGACTACTTCAAGGACACCACATTCCGCGTGTTCCAGTCGGAGTACGTCGGCGCGGTCGTGATGCCCGGTGGCGCGAGCCAGCCGCGACGTCAGCTCGACGCCTGGCAGGACTGGGCCAAGCAGCGCGGCGCCAAGGGCCTGGCCTACATCCTGATCAACGAAGACGGCACCCTGGGTGGCCCGGTCGCCAAGAACCTGACCGACGCCGAGCGCGACGGCTTGGCCAAGCAGGTCGGTGCCGAGCCGGGTGACTGCGTGTTCTTCGCGGCCGGTGCGGTGAAGTCGAGCCGTGCCTTGCTCGGTGCCGCCCGCGGCGAGATCGCCCGCAAGTGCGACCTCATCGACCCGAACGCCTGGGCCTTCGTCTGGATCGTCGACGCCCCGATGTTCGAGCCCACCGCCGACGCCACCGCCAGCGGCGACGTGGCCCTCGGCTACTCGGCCTGGACCGCGGTGCACCACGCCTTCACCTCGCCGAAGCCGGAGTCGATCGACACCTTCGACACCGACCCCGGTGCGGCGCTGGCCTACGCCTACGACATCGTCTGCAACGGCAACGAGATCGGCGGCGGTTCCATCCGTATCCACCGCCGCGACGTGCAGGAACGCGTGTTCAAGGTGATGGGCATCGACCACGCCGAGGCCCAGGAGAAGTTCGGCTTCCTGCTCGATGCCTTCTCCTTCGGCGCCCCGCCCATGGGCGGCATCGCCTTCGGCTGGGACCGCATCACCGCGCTGCTGGCGGGCGAGGACTCGATTCGCGAGGTGATCGCGTTCCCGAAGACCGGTGGCGGCGTCGACCCGCTCACCGACGCACCCGCGCAGATCACCGCGCAGCAGCGCAAGGAAGCGGGCATCGACGCCAAGCCCGAGGCCAAGGGCAAGGGCGACGCCGCCGACGCGCCGAAAGTTGTTGCGGCCGAGAAATAGCGGCCATCGGAGGTAGCCCGGTACCTTCTGGTCAGTTCCCGATCGCGACGGCGGGACCGATCAGGAGGACACCGGGTGCTACATCTGCGAGTGATCAGCCCGCCCGAGCAGACCGACGCCCTGGTGCGGGTGCTCGAACACGACGCCGGTGTCACTCATCTGACGGTGGCGCGCGGGATCGCCCTCGACCCGCCGGGCGATCTGGTCCAGGCCGATGTGGCGCGCGAGGCGGGCAACAAGGTCCTCGCCGATGTGAAGGCGCTCGGCATCGTTCACACCGGCGGGATCACGCTGGAACCGATCACGGCGGTGCTGTCCGACGCCGCCGATCGCGCGGTCCACGCCGCGCCGGGCGACCCGAGCGACGCGGTCGTCTGGGAGCAGCTGCTCAAGGAGACGCACGAGGAGTCCTCGCTCAACGCCACCTTTGTCGCGTTTCTGACGATCGCCTGTCTGCTGGCCTCGATCGGTGTGGCGACCAACTCGCCGGTCACCATTGTCGGCGCGATGGTGGTGGGTCCGGAGTTCGGGCCGCTGGCAGCGCTGTCGGTCGCGCTGGTACGCCGTAACTGGCGGCTGGCCCGGCGTTCAGTACTCGCGCTCGCCGTGGCCTTCCCGGTGGCGATGGTGATCACGCTCGGCGCGACCCTGGTGTGGCAGCAGCTGGGCTGGATCACCACCAAGGGTGTCATCGACGCGCACAATGTCGACTTCATCTACGAGGTGGGGCCGTTCTCGCTGGTCGTGGCGCTGCTCGCCGGTGCGGCAGGGATGCTGTCGCTGGTCACCGCGAAGTCGGCGGCCCTGATCGGGGTGTTCATCTCGGTCACCACCGTGCCTGCCGCGGGCTACGCGGTGGTGGCGGCGACGATCGGTCAGTGGCATCGCGCGTTCGAATCGGTCGGTCAGCTCGCGGTGAACCTGCTCGGCATCGTCGTGGCCGGGGTGATCGTCCTCGAGTTGCGACCCCGGGCGGGGGACACCGACGGTCCGGTCGGGCGATTCAAGCGGGCCATCGGCATGCGGTCCGCACTCGACCGCTGACCTCAGACGCGGGCGACCGGTCCTGCCGTCAGCATCCGGTAGGAGTAGGTGACCGCGATGACGCACACCGGCCCCGCGACGAACAGGCCGAGCCCGCACAGTATCGCGCCGACGAGGGTGACCAGCGTGATGGTGAGCGCCAGCAGCAGCGCCGCCCACAGGTTCGCCAGCACCAGTTGCGCGCTCGCCTTGATCGCTTCCACCGGACCGTAGTCCTGATCGATCACGAAGTGCATCGAGAACATGCACAGGAACCCGGCGACGATGCCGGGCAGCAGGCACAGCGTCGACGCGAGCAGCGTGACGGTGAAAGCGAGCAGCGAGGTGAGCAGGACATTGCCCGCGTTCACGAACCGGAAGTACGACCCGAAAGCCGGTGGGTATCCGTCGGTTTCGTAGAGCGCGCCGCGCACCATCGCCGCCTGCAGCAGCCACAGTGCGACGATCACCATCAGGAACAGCAACAGCACGCTGAACGGCGATGTCGGTTCGACGATCTGGACCACGGCGACGAAGCCGAGATAGATCAGCACGCCCACCGCGGTGACGCCGAGCCACGGACCCGGATTGGCTCGGAATCGTTCCCAGCCGTAGCTCAGCGAACGGCCGATATCGAGGGCTTGTGCTCCCGAATGGTAGTAACCGGGCGTCTGCCCGCCACCGCCCTGCGACACGCCGGATGCGGGGTATACCGGATTCTCCGGTTTCGCCTGGGGGACCGCGTAACCGGAGCCCGTGCCCGCGGGCCCGTACTGCGGTGTGGGCCCGCCGCGTCCGGCAATCGGTGGCGGCGGCTCGACCGGCTCCTGCCCGTACTGGGCGGCGCCGGGCCCCTCGAATTGCGGATAGCCTGCGCCACCGGCCATTCCGTGCCTGCTCGGCCCCGGACCGGGAGCCGGTGGCTGCCCGGTGCCCTCATGTCGGCCCGTCGGGCCGGCGAACTGTCCGCCACCGCCCGGAACAGGCGACCCGCCCGGCGAATCGCTCGATGCGGCGTACGGAGTGTCGGTCACTGTGATAGACCTTTCGACTCAACCGGTTTGCGGTGTGGCGCACAGCAGTTCACGATGAGAAAACCCGAAGACCGGCTGATGTGTCAAGCGAACAGGCACACACGCGCAACCTCGGCGCCAACACGCCGAGCGACGCGGAAAGGTTGTCCAACCGCTCGCTAGAAGTGACCGGGTACGAGTAGCTTGAGAGGCGATGACCGCACTATTGGCCGAACGCGCCGCCGACGTCGTGTCCGCAGCACAACAGTTGCTCACAAAGCGAATGGGTGCTCCGGTAAAGCTGAGTGATCCGATGGAGCTCAGCGGCAGTGGTAGGACGACAGTCCTACGCGTGCGTGTTGCGGAAAACGCATTTTCGTTGCCGCGCACCCTGATCGTGAAGCAGGTGCGCGGTTCCAGTCCTGACCGCCGCACCGGTGGTCTGGCGCCCGGCGTCGCCAGCATCGACGCCGCGTTCCTGCGCGAGGCGGTGTCCTACCAGTTCACCACCGCGCTGAGTCGCGAACAGCGCCCCGGAGCCTTCCTGATCGCCCACAGCGTTCCCGACCGGCTCCTCGTGCTGTCGGACCTCGGCGAGAACGCCTTACTCACCTCGGTGCTGCAGGCACGTGTCGAGCCGGGCACCCGCAACTCGCTGATGGCGTTCGCGCAGGCGCTCGGCCGGATGCACGCCGCGACCGTCGGCCGCGAACCCGACTTCGTCGCCCTGATGCGCCGGGTCGACTCGGCGCATCGTGTCGACGGGATCGCCCAGCAGGCGCAGGCCGCCATCGCCGAGGTCCCGGGTCTGCTCGAAGCCGAGTTCGGCATCGAGGTGCCCGGGGAGATCGCCGAACGCATCGTGCACGGCAACCGCCTGTTCACCGGCGGCCGCTATCGCGCGTTCAGCCCGTCGGACCTGTGCCCCGACAACGTGATCATGAACGAGGAAGGCGCGCGGTTCCTCGACTACGAATGGGGCGGTTTCCGCGACGCCACCCTCGACATCGCCTACGCGCTGGTCTCCTTCCCCGGCTGCCTGTGCGATTTCGAACTCTCGCGCAGCCGTGCCAAGGAGATGGTCGAGGCCTGGCGTTCGGCCGTGGTCGGTGTGTGGCCGTCGCTGGCCGACGACACCGTTCTGGCCGAACGAATCCTCGAGGCCCGGCTGATCTGGGTCTGGCTGTCGACGTACTGGTTCCTGCCCGCCGACCACGCCCGCATCGCCACCGCGCGTGAGCACGGGCTGTCGGTGCCGCGCTCGGAGGCACTGATCAACCGGTGGTCGGCGCTGGCCGAGGACGCGAGGATGACCGGCGACGACGCGGTCGGCGACTTCGCCGAACAGGTCTCGGCGATGCTCGAAGAGCGCTGGTCGGAGTAGCGCCGCCGAGCGGGCTCCCCATTTCCCGGCGCGACACGAGTACCGTCGGCAGGGATCTGAGGAGTTGGGAGCAGCCGTGCCGATACCGGTCACCGTCACAGTCGTCCGCAAGCAGTGGTTGACCCCGCACCTGGTGCGGGTGGTCGGCACGGTCTCGGACGGATTCAGCCCTAACGGGTTCACCGATGCCTACGTGAAGTTGATCTTTCCGGCGCCGGGCGTCGACTACCCCGAGCCGTTCGATCTCGACACCGTGCGCGCGACGCTGGGCCCGGAGAGCCAGCCCGTGCTGCGCACCTACACCGTGCGGTCCTTCGATCCGCAACGGCGCGAGATCAGCATCGACTTCGTGGTGCACGGCGACGAAGGCATCGCCGGGCCTTGGGCGCGCTCGGTGGAGCCGGGCGCGCGGTTCTGGTTGAACGGACCCGGCGGTGCGTTCGCGCCCGACCCGGCGGCCGACTGGTACCTGTTCGCCGGCGACGAGTCGGCGCTGCCCGCCATCGCGGCCGCGGTCGAGGCACTACCCGCCGGTGTGCCCGCCCTGGTGTTCGTCGAGGTGGGCGGCACCGAAGACGAGATCGCCCTCGACTCGCCCGCCGACCTGCGCCTGCACTGGGTGCATCGCGGGGTGTCCTCGGACCGGATCACCGACGACCTCGCCGGGGCGCACTCGCCACTGGTGGCCGCGGTGCGCGCGGCCGAGTGGCTGCCGGGTCAGGTTCAGGCGTTCGTGCACGGGGAGGCCGAGGCCGTGATGCGGCAGCTGCGCCCCTACCTGCGTAAGGAACGTGACGTCGCGCCGAAATGGCTCTCGATCTCGGGGTATTGGCGGCGCGGCCGCACCGAGGAGGGCTTCCGCGAGTGGAAGCGGGAGCTGGCGGCCGAAGGCGCCTGACCCGGAGTTGCCCTGTGCCGGTCAGCTCGTCAGCGCGACGAGTTTGCCACGCAGATGGGCGCGTTCGACCGCGTTGTCGGTGAGCAGCAACGCCGACTCGTAGGCGGCGATCGCCTCCTCGGTGCGCCCGAGATCGGTGAGGAAAGCGGCGCGGGCGGCGTCGAGATAGCCGTAGGTCGCCAGCGCCGGTTCCGCGCCGAGCGGATCCAGTAGGGCCAGCGCCTGTGCCGGATCGCCGGCGAGGCCGACCGCGATGGCGTGATTGAGCAGCGCGACCGGCGACGCCGAATCGCGCAGCAACAGCCGATACAGGCCGATGATCTCTCGCCAGTCGGTGTCGGCCCACGTGGGCGCCTCGTCGTGGACGGCGGCGATCGCGGCCTGCAAGGTATACCGGTCGGTATGTGGCAGAGCGTGTTTCACCAGCGCGATGCCCTCGACGATGGCCGCGCGGTCCCAGCGCTCGCGGTCCTGGTATTCGAGCGTGCACAGATTGCCGTCGTCGTCGACGCGCGCTGCCCGGCGGGCGTCGGTCAGCAGGATCAGCGCCAGCAGCCCGGTCACGGACGGGTCGTCGGGGACCAGCGCGTGCATCATCCTGGCCAGCTGCAGCGACCGGTCGACGAGATCGGCACGGACCAGCACCTCACCCGCCGGCGCGGTATGGCCGGTGGTGAACAGCAGATGGATCACCGCGCAGATGGAATCGAGGCGCTGCGGCAGTTCCCGCACCGAGGGCACCCGATACGGGATGGCCGCGACCGCGACCTTCTTCTTGGCTCGGGTGATGCGCGCGGCCATCGTCGACTCGCTCACCAGGAACGCGCGAGCCACCTCGGCGGTGGTGACACCGCAGACCAGCCGCAGGGTCAGCGCGACCTGGGCCTGTGGTGCGAGCGCGGGGTGACAGCAGGTGCTGATCAGCCGCAACCGGTCGTCGGGGATCGCAGGGTCGTCCAGGTCGGCCAGCGCCAGATCGGCGGTGTCGGCGACCGGCTCGTCGACGACGAGCTGGGGCAGCGCCCGCCGGAACGTGCTGTCGCGGCGTAGCAGGTCGAGGCCCCGGCGTCGCGCCACCGTCGTCAGCCAGGCGCCGGGCTTGGCCGGGACACCGTCGCTCGCCCACACGGTGAGGGCCGTCGCGTAGGCATCCTGGACGCATTCTTCGGCGAGGTCGAAATCGCGGACCAGCCGCACCGTCGCGGCGAGCACGAAGGCCCATTCACGACGGTGCGCCTGCTCGACGGCCGCGGCCGCCACCGTGGTCACGACTGTGGGTAGACCTGGATCGGGCGAACCTCGACGCCACCGGTGGGGGCAGGCACCTGCGCGGCGATCGCGATCGCGGCATCCAGGTCGGGCGCCTCCAGCAAGTAGTAGCCGCCGAGCGCTTCCTTCGCCTCGGCGAACGGCCCGTCGGTGATGACGACCTCGCCGTTGGCGTCGTGGCGGATCGTGGTGGCGGTCGCGGTGGGCTGCAACGCCTGCCCACCGAGATTGGCGTCACCGGCGATCTGCTGGAAGGTGCGATGCGCGGCGAGCATGTCGTCGAACTCGGCGGGGGAGTACGCGGCGTAGGCGGCTTCGTCGCCGTAGATCAGGACCAGGTACTGGCTCATGATGTGCTCCTTCGGGTGTGGGCTGCCCGCTCGTCGGGTGCCGTACTCACTCGACGAGCGGCCACGGGTGTAATCGACAACCCTGTCCGAAGAATTGTGCGCCGATTTCCGCGGCGTCGCGGCGAACCCCGGTCAGGGCATCGGAGCCGGCCGCGGTTCGAGCCGACCGCCCGCCGGAACGGCGAACGACGCGCCGTGGCGCACGCCCGTCGCGGGATCGGTGACATCGGCGACGTAGAACCAGTCCATCTGCGTCTGCGTCGCGGTCACCTCGAGCACGCCGAAACCGTGTGAGTCGAGCTCGACGTAACGCAGGTGGTGGTTGGCCGCCTTGATGGCCTCTTCCGCCGGTACCGACGCGGTCCGGGCGGGCATCTTGAGCAGGTCGCCGACACTCGAGGAGGTGACCGACGGGATCACGAACTCCGCGCCGACAGTCGGTCCGCCCGGGTAGTTCGCGGCGTTCACCGGCAGGTCGGCGGCCCAGGAGGTGTGGATGTCGCCGGTGAGGAACACGACGTCGCCCACTTCGTTGTCGGCGATCGCCCGGAACAGCGTGGTGCGGTCGGCGGTGTAGCCGTCCCACTGGTCGCCGTTGACGGTGATGCCGCCCTGCGGAATGCCGAGTGCCTCGGTGATCGCCTGGGTGGTGGCCGCTTCCAGCGGCGGGAACACCAGCGGCGCGACCATCACCGAATTGCCGACCAGCTTCCAGCGGGTGGGGGAGGAGGTGAGTCCCGCGGTGAGCCACTCCATCTGGGCGCGGCCGGTGATGGTGCGCGACGGGTCGTCGGCGTGCCGCCAGCCCCCACCCGGCCCCGCCTCCTCGTCACGGTAGGTGCGCAGATCCAGCATCGACAGTTCCGCCAGCGTGCCGAATCGCAGGCGGCGGTAGATCTGCACCTGGCCGTCGGCGCGCGTGGCGCGCACCGGCATCCACTCCAGGTAGGCGCGGGTGGACGCGGCCTTACGGTCGGCCCAGGGGCCTTCGGTGGCGGGGTCGTGGTTCTCCGCGCCCTCGCGCCAGGAGTTGTCGGCCGACTCGTGGTCGTCCCAGGTGCAGATGAACGGCACTCCCGCGTGCAGGGCCATCAGGTCGGGATCGGTCTTGTACTGGCCGTGGCGGGTGCGGTAGTCGGTGAGGGTGACGATCTCGTTCGCCGGGTCGTGTGCGCGGACCGCGCCGTTGCGGCCGGTGTACTTGCCACGGCCGTACTCGTAGATGTAGTCGCCGAGGTGCACGATCGCGTCGAGATCGGTGCGCGCGGCCAGGTGCCGGTAGGAGCCGAACCAGCCTGCTTCCCAGTTGGCGCAGGAGACCAGGCCGAGGCGGAGGCGGTCGACCTCGCTGTCCGGTGCGGGCGCTGTTCTGGTGCGGCCGACGGGTGAGGTCTCGCCGAGCGCGGTGAAACGGTAGAAGTAGTCCTGACCGGGGGTGAGGCCGGTCGCGTCGACCTTGACGGTGTGGTCGGTGTCGGCCGAGGCGGTGACGGTGCCGGATGCGGCGAGCGTGCCGAAGCCGGCGTCGGTGGCGATCTCCCAGCGCACCGCTGCCGCGTCGCCGAGGCCGGAACCGGGAGCGGCGTCCTCGGCGACCGTGACCCGGGTCCACAGGATGACCGCGCTCGGTAGCGGATCGCCGGACGCGACGCCGTGCCGGAAGACAGCACCCGCGGCGTGCGCGGGCGCCGCGGTGCCCAGCACCGCGACCGCCGCGACCGCCGTGGAACCGGCGAACAGGGTGCGGCGGGCGAACCCGACCGGCTGGGAGGTTACGGCGCTGTTGTTTTCGACCACGATCAGCGATCACAGCCCACGAAACGCTCCGGCGCAAGTCGACCCGAGGATTGTTGGTCAACTGTCCATCTGCGTGGAAGGTCCTGGTCGATCTGCGGGGGTCGGTTGGTGCGCTTCGCAGTACATGTCCGAGGGCCTCGGTACCCTGCACAACGTGAGCGACAGCCTTTTCGACGTGCCCGGTGGCGAACACGCGTCCGCCGACTCCGGCGCCGACGCGGCGTTCCGGCGCGACTCCGGCGCGCCGCTCGCCGTTCGCATGCGCCCGGCGAACCTGGACGAGGTGATCGGCCAGACGCATCTGCTCGGTCCCGGGTCTCCGCTGCGCCGGCTCGTCGAAGGGTCCGGTGCGGCATCGGTGCTGCTCTACGGGCCGCCCGGCACCGGAAAGACCACGCTGGCCTCGTTGCTCTCGCAAGCCACCGGCCGTCGATTCGAAGCGCTGTCGGCGCTGTCGGCCGGCGTGAAGGAGGTGCGGGCGGTGATCGACCTCGCCCGGCGCAGGCTCGCCGCGGGCGAGCAGACCGTGCTGTTCATCGACGAGATCCATCGCTTCTCCAAGACCCAGCAGGACGCGCTGCTGGCCGCCGTCGAGAACCGGGTCGTGTTGCTGGTCGGCGCGACCACCGAGAACCCCTCGTTCTCCGTCGTGTCCCCGTTGCTGTCGCGCTCGCTCGTCCTGCAACTGCAACCGCTCACTCCCGACGACATCCGCGCGGTCCTCGCCCGCGCGATCAGCGACCCGCGCGGTCTCGCCGACGCCTACACCGTCAGCGACGAGGCGATCGAGCACATCGTGCGGATCGCGGGCGGCGACGCTCGCCGCGCGCTCACCGCCTTGGAGGCGTCGGCCGAGTCGGCGACCGAGGGCGCCGTCGACCTGGAAACGGTCGAGGCGACCGTCGACAAGGCCGCCGTCCGCTACGACCGCGCGGGCGACCAGCACTACGACGTGATCAGCGCGTTCATCAAGTCCATTCGCGGCTCCGATGTCGACGCCGCCGTGCACTATCTGGCGCGCATGCTCGCCGCGGGCGAGGACCCCCGCTTCATCGCGCGCCGCTTGATGATCCACGCGAGCGAGGACATCGGCATGGCCGACCCGATGGCCCTGCAGACCGCGACCGCGGCCGCCCAGGTCGTCCAGCAGGTCGGCCTCCCCGAATGCAAACTCGCCCTGGCGCAGGCCACCATCCATCTCGCGACCGCCCCGAAATCCGGTGCGGTGACCACCGCGATCGGCACGGCGATGGCCGATGTCTCGCGCGGCAAGGCCGGTGCCGTGCCGCCGTACCTGCGCGACGGTCACTACGCGGGCGCCGCCCTGCTGGGCAACGCCCAGGGCTACAAGTTCCCGCACAAGTACCGCGAGGGCGTCGTGGCCCAGCAGTACCCACCCGACGAACTGGTCGGCACCGACTACTACCTGCCCACCGACCACGGCAACGAACGCACGATCGCCCCGCGTCTGGAAAAGTTGCGCCGCATCATCCGCGGCAAGTGAGGCGGGGTGCGGTCAGTCGAGCGTGAACGGAGCGGCGCCACCGACCGACCACACCCTGCGCAGTCGCCCGCCGACCGCTTCGAAGATGTCGATCCCGCCGTGCGCGGGAATGTCGTCGTGCGCTGAATGCCAACGGACGGCGAATGTTCCGGTGCCGGTGGCATCGAGACCGCCGGCCGCGTCGGAATCGACGACGAACCCGACGTCCGGTCGCTGTGCCCGATATTCGGTGACGAACGAGGCGAACGCCGCGGGCCCGCGCAGCGCGTCGGTGATGTCGCGGGTCGGCGAGGCGAACCGGATGCTGAAGTCGTCGGTGAGCAACGCCGTCGCGACTGCGGTGCTGCCGTTCCACAGCTCGGTCCAGGTCGCGGCGAGCTGATCGGCGGTGACGGTCGTGGTTGTCATGGACTGCTCCTTCGAGTCGGGCCGCGGCGGGTGCGGCGGCCTGCGCCATCCAGAATTCAGTCGTTGCGCGACAACGGTGTGTCGGTGATCGCGGTCACATCGATGAGCGTGCCGAAGCCCGTCGGGATCGTCGACAGGTCCACCTCGCGTTCGGGACTCGCCTCGTCCAGTACGTACGCGGCGAGCACCCGATCGAGTCGAAATCCCCGCAGTCCCGTCCGCATCCGGCACCAGGCGTACAGAAACCACTCGTCGCCCGCCAGGAAGGCCAGCGGTTCCACTTCCCGCGAAGTGGTCACGCCCTCGCGGTCGGCGTAGTCCAAGCGCAGCACCCGCCGCCGGATCACCGCGTCGAGAATCGCGGGCGAGACCGCTCTCGCCGGATCCACCGGCAGCAACCGGATCCGCTCCACCAGTGCGGTAGCGCGCACCCGGTCCTGTTCGGGCAGCACCGCCACGATCTTGTGTACCGCCGAAGCCGCCGCCGCGGCGAACGGCGTACCGGCCAACCGTGGCAACGCCACCGCGAGGGCAGTGGCCTCGGCCGTCGTCAGACTCACCGGAGCGAGCGTCCGATGCCGATCGAGCGCGTACCCGCCCGCGCGCCCGGGCACGGTCATGATCGGCACCCCGGCCTGGGCCAATGCGGCAAGATCGCGTTCGATCGTGCGGGTCGACACCTCGAAGCGGGCCGCGAGTTGCCGGGCGGTCCGCGGCCGCGGGCTGTAGGCCCGCAGTTCCTCGGCGAGTGCGTAGAGCCGCTCGGTTTTCGTCACGGCGCGATTGTCGTCGATCCGCCGTCTCAGCGGCGTGGCGTGGACCACCCCGGTCGATTCAAAACAACGCGCACCGGCCCGGTAGGCTGGGTATTTGTGCAGACCCACGAGATTCGACGACGGTTCCTGGACCATTTCGTCCGTGCCGGACACACCGAGGTCCCCAGTGCTTCGCTGATCCTGGCCGACCCCAACCTGTTGTTCGTCAACGCAGGCATGGTCCAGTTCGTTCCGTATTTCCTCGGTCAGCAGACCCCGCCGTACGCCACCGCGACCAGCGTGCAGAAGTGCGTGCGCACCCTCGACATCGAGAACGTCGGCATCACCACCCGCCACAACACGTTCTTCCAGATGGCGGGCAACTTCAGCTTCGGCGACTACTTCAAGCGTGAAGCCATCACGCTGGCCTGGACGTTGCTCACCGACAGCGTCGAGGACGGCGGCTACGGTTTCGATCCCGAGCGCCTATGGGTCACCGTCTACCTCGACGACGACGAGGCCGAGCGGATGTGGCTCGAGATGGGCGTGCCCGCCGACCGCATCCAGCGTCGCGGCATGGCCGACAACTACTGGTCGATGGGCATCCCCGGCCCGTGTGGCCCGTGTTCGGAGATCTACTACGACCGCGGCCCCGAATACGGCGTCGAGGGCGGCCCCGAGGCCGACGAGGACCGCTACATCGAGATCTGGAATCTCGTGTTCATGCAGAACGAGCGCGGCGCCGGCATCTCCAAGGACAACTTCGAGATCCTCGGCCCGCTGCCCAAGCAGAACATCGACACCGGCATGGGCGTCGAGCGGGTCGCGTTCCTGCTCCAGGGCGTGGACAACGTCTACGAGACCGACCTGATGCGCCCGATCATCGACAAGGCCGAGGAACTCACCGGCCGCTCCTACGGCGTCGACCACACCGACGACGTGCGCTTCCGTGTGATCGCCGACCACGCCCGTACCGCCGCGATGCTCATCGCCGACGGCGTGAACCCCGGCAACGACGGCCGCGGGTATGTGCTGCGCCGCCTGCTGCGCCGCATCGTGCGTTCGGCACGCCTGCTCGGCGCCGAGAAGCCGGTGATGGCCGAGCTGATCAAGGTCGTCACCGACCTGATGGCGCCGTCCTACCCCGAGCTGGCCACCGACTTCTCGCGCATCGAGACCGTGTCGGTCGGCGAGGAGATGGCGTTCCTCAAGACCCTCAACACCGGCGAGACCCTGTTCGACAACGCCGCCACCGCGGTGAAGTCCAAGGGCGGCAAGCAGATCACCGGCTCCGACGCGTTCGCCCTGCACGACACCTACGGCTTCCCGATCGACCTCACTCTCGAAATGGCCGCCGAGGCGGGCCTGTCCGTGGACGAGGACGGTTTCCGCTCGCTCATGGCCGAGCAGCGCAAGCGCGCCAAGGACGACGCCCAGGCTCGCAAGCACGCCCACGCCGACCTCACCGTCTACAAGGAACTGGTCGACCGTGGCGCCACCGAGTTCACCGGGTTCGACGAGCTGACCTCCGAGGCCACTGTGCTGGCCCTGATCGCCGACGGCGTGCGCGTCCCGGTGGCCACGGCAGGCCAGGACATCGAGGTCATCCTCGATCGCAGCCCGATGTACGCCGAGTCCGGCGGTCAGATCGCCGACCGCGGCACCATCACCGCCTCGGGTCTGAAGCTGCAGGTCAACGACGTGCAGAAGATCGCCAAGAAGGTCTGGGTGCACAAGGCCACCGTCGAGTCGGGCCAGCTCACCGAGGGCGATGTCGTGCTCGCGCAAGCGGATCCGGCCTGGCGTCGCGGCGCCACCCAGGGCCACTCCGGCACGCACATGGTGCACGCCGCGCTGCGCCAGATCCTCGGCCCCAACGCCGTGCAGGCGGGTTCGCTGAACAAGCCGGGCTACCTGCGGTTCGACTTCAACTGGCAGGGCGCGCTGTCGGAGCAGCAGAAGGCCGATATCGAGGCCGTCTCCAATGACGCTGTCGGCGCGAACTTCCCGGTGAACACCTTCGTCACCGATCTGCCCAACGCCAAGAAGATGGGCGCGATGGCGCTGTTCGGCGAGAACTACGGCGACGAGGTGCGCGTCGTGGAGATCGGCGGGCCGTTCTCGATGGAGCTGTGCGGCGGCACCCACGTGGAGCACTCCTCGCAGATCGGCCCGATCACCCTGCTGGGTGAGGCCTCGGTCGGTTCCGGGGTGCGTCGCATCGAGGCCTTCGTCGGCCTCGACTCCTACAGGTACCTGGCCAAGGAGCGGGCGCTGCTGGCCGGTGTCGCGTCGTCGCTGAAGGTGCCCTCCGACGAGGTGCCAGGGCGCGTGGAGCAGCTCGTGGAGCGGCTCAAGGTGGCCGAGAAGGAACTGGAGCGCACCAAGATCGCCGCGGTGCTGTCGTCGGCGGGCACATTCGCCGAGCAGGCCGAGCGGGTCGGGTCGGTGCGTCTGGTGGCCGCCGCGGCGCCCGAGGGCGTGTCGGCCGGTGACCTGCGGACGCTGGCCACCGATATCCGTGGCCGTCTCGGCAGCGAGGCCGCCGTGGTCGTGCTGCTCGGCAACGTCGAGGGCAAGGCGCCGTTCGTGGTGACCGTGAACAAGGCCGCCCAGGATCTCGGCTTCAAGTCCGGCGATCTGGTCGCGGCCTTCGGGCCGAGTATCGCCGGGCGTGGTGGCGGCAAGCCGGAGATGGCGCAGGGCGCGGGCTCGGATCCGTCGGGCATCCCGGCCGGTTTGACCGCGGTCCGTGCCCGGGTGGCCGAACTCGCCGGCTGATGACCACCCCTGGTTCGTCCAGCGAGGAATCCGCCGACCGCCCCGACCCGGAGACCGACCCGGGCCGGGGCCGCCGGATCGCGATCGACGTCGGTAGCGTGCGCATCGGCGTCGCCTCGAGCGACCCGGACGGCATCCTCGCCACCCCCGTCGAGACCGTCGCGCGCGCCAAATCCGGTGGGCGAGCGGGCCCACCCGCCGATATCGCAAGAATTGCCGACATTGTGCGGGAATACGAAGCGGTCGAGGTGATCATCGGTCTGCCACGCACGTTGCGCGGCGAAAACGGCACCGCCGCCGCCATCGCGCGTAAGTTTGCCAAGCAGTTGCGCCGGGTGATCGACCCGATTCCGATACGCCTTTCCGACGAACGTTTGACTACGGTGTCTGCTGCACGTGCGCTGCGCGACAGTGGAGTTCGCGCACGTGGCCAGCGGCAGATGATCGATCAGGCGGCAGCCGTGTCGATTCTGCAAGGATGGTTGGACGAGCGGAGTTCGGTGTTGAAGGACGCAGCAGATACGGCGAGGGTCGGAGACGATGCATGACCGACCGATGGACCAGAGCCGAGGAACGCTACCGGGCACGGGAAGCTGATCGGCGCTACCCCCGCCGCGACGACTGGGGGCTCGATCCCCGCACCGTGCGCGAGGACGCGGCGCCGGATCGCGGCGAGTGGGACGAGGACGGCACCGACGTCATCCCGCGCTACGAGGACGAGGTCTACGACGACCAGATCCTGGACGACGTTCTCGAACCGGAACCCGAGCCGGAGCCGGTCGTTGCGCCGCGTCGCGTCGGGCAGCGCGCCCCGACGGCCGAGCGTGGCCGTCCTCGCGCGGGGTCCGGCCGGAACAAGCCGCCCGGCCGGAACAAGCCGTCGGGACGCGCCAAATCACGGATCGCCTCGCGGAAGGCGGCCGAGCGCAAGAAGCGCCGCCGCAATATGTGGGTGATCGCGGCCGTGTTCGTCGTGCTGGTCGTCTCCGCCGCCGGTTTCGCCGGGTACAAACTGATGGGCAGTCTCGCGCCCGCCGAGGATTTCGCGGGCCCGCCCGGCGAACTCGTGGTGGTCCAGGTGCATTCCGGTGACACCGCCACTCAGATCGCCGACACCATGAAGGAAAAGGGTGTCGTCGCCAGTTCGGAAGCGTTCTACGAAGCGGCCGTGCGCAATTCGAACATGAACAGCGTGCAGCCCGGGTATTACGCGGTCCAGAAGAACAGCCCCGCCGCACACGCGGTGACCTCGCTGGTGTCGAAGGGCTCGCGCGTCGGCAACGTCGTGATCTCGGAGGGGCGTCAGCTGCACAACCGGCGCGACGTCCACACCGGCGCCCCCACGGAAGGCATCTACACCAAGATCGCCGCCGCCAGTTGCCTCGGCGCCGGTTCCGCCGCCAAGTGCGTCACCTACGAGCAACTCGATGCCGCCGGCGCCAGTGCCGACCTGGCCGCTCTCGGCGTGCCCGACTGGGCCAAGGCGTCGGTCGCGGCCGCCCCCGACCGGCGCAGGCAGCTCGACGGGCTGATCTCCGCGGGCACCCTGGATTTCGATCCCAGCGGCGGGGCGGTGCAGATCCTGCGTCAGCTGATCACCGCGAGCGCGGCGCTCTACGAATCCACCGGGTTGTTGCGTTCGGGCGCCGAAACCCAGCTCAATCCTTATCAGACGTTGATCGCGGCGTCGTTGGTCGAACGCGAAGCGCTGGCGCCGGACATGCCGAAGGTCGCGCGGGTCATCGTCAACCGGTTGCGGATCGACCAGCCGTTGCAGTTCGACTCGACGGTGAACTATTCGCTGGAGGAGACCGAGGTCGCCACCACCGACTCCGACCGCAACACCGTCACGCCGTGGAACACCTACGCGATGTCGGGCCTGCCCGCCAATCCGATCTCCGCACCCTCGCTCAAAGCCCTGCAGGCGATGGAGAATCCGGAGCCGGGGAAGTGGCTGTACTTCGTCACGATCGACAAGAAGGGCACCACCCTGTTCACCGAGAGCTACTCCGAGCACCTGCGCAATATCGTGAAGGCCGAGCAGAGCGGCATTCTCGACAGTGGGCGCTGAGATGGGTCGCAAGGCCGCTGTCCTCGGTCAGCCGATCGCGCATTCGCGCTCGCCCCAGCTGCACCTGGCCGCTTACCGCGCGCTGGGCCTCGACTGGAGTTACGAGCGGATCGAATGCGACGCCGCGCGGCTGCCCGGGCTGGTCGGTGAGCTGGGCCCGGAATGGGTCGGGCTGTCGGTGACGATGCCGGGCAAGGAAGCGGCGCTGGCGGTGGCCGCCGAGCGCACCGAGCGCGCGGTGCTGGTCGGCTCGGCCAATACCCTCGTGCGCGTCGATGCCGGGTGGTCGGCGGACTGCACCGATGTCGACGGCGTACTCGGTGCGCTGCGCGGTGGTGGTGTCTCGACGATCGACGAGGCTGTCGTGCTCGGTGCCGGCGGAACGGCCAGGCCCGCGTTGCTTGCCCTGTCCGAACTCGGGGCGAAGAAGGTCACGGTGATCGCCCGTGATGCCGGACGGGCGCGCAGCGCACTGGAATTGGCGGACCGTCTCGGCCTGCGGGCCACGGTCGTGCCGCTGGACGGGGAGCAGGTGCGCGCGGTGTGCGCGTCGGCCGGAGCGGTGGTGAGCACGGTGCCCGCCGAGGCGGCCGCAGTGATCGCATCAGATGTAGCCGTGGCACCGGTCGTGCTCGACGCGATCTACAACCCGTGGCCGACCCCCCTCGCAACGGCGGTCGAGGCCGCCGGGCACACGGTGGTCAGCGGCCTGCAGATGTTGCTGAATCAGGCATATGGACAGGTCGAACTGTTCACCGGTCAGCCTGCGCCGCGCGCGGCGATGGCCGCGGCGCTGGAAGCGTCCCTTCCCCAGCAGTAGGCGACGGCTCCGGTGGCTGGCGCCGAGTGCGTGCTGGATCCTCGACGTCACCGACCGATCCGTCGAATTGACACCGGTTCTAGTTTTGGCCCGCTAAGGTGTTCTTCATGACCGCTTGGGTGTTACGAGCCACCGTCCTCGGCGCGCTGGTCGTCGCCCTGCGCGTTTTGCTCGGCCTCGCCATGGCCTCCTGGCCCACGTACGGGACCTTCTGGCGCGCGGCCTGCCTGCTCGCCATCGTCGCAGTGGTTGTCGTCTGGGGCGTGCGCGACGGCCGCACGCGCGCCGACGGACTCACCGTCCGCTGGTTGGCTGCCGGGTTCGGCGCGGGCCTGGCCAGCTCGGCCGTGTGCTGGGTCCTCGATCAGGTGCCCGGAATCGAACTCGGCGACGCCGGGATCCTCTACGAACTGACCTCCGCGGCCTCGTTCATCCTGCTGCTGATCTTCCTGCCCGCGCTGGCGGGTATCGCCTTCGGCTACGCACGGTCGCGCCGTTCGAGCGAATCCGCCACCGGCGCCGCGGAACCCGAATTCGCCACCGCGAACTGAGCGGAGTCGTTCTCTCCGGAACGGCACCGGCCGGGAGGCAGACCCTCCGCCCCTGTTCGCGCCCCACCATGGTGTCGGGGCGCGAACAGGGGCCAGAGTTCGGATCTCAGAGCATGATCGGCGACGTGCCCGGGGTGGTGTCGCGGGCGATGGCCGAGTAGGCGGCGGCCAGCAGCGACGGATCAGGGCCCTCGAGTCGGCCGGGCTTGGCCAGACCGTCCAGGATCACGAAACGCAGCACACCGGATCGGGTCTTCTTGTCGGTTTGCATCGCGTCCATCAGGTGGGGGAGCGCATCGCCGTCGTAGGAGACGGGCAGGCCGACGCTTTCCAGGATGGTGCGGTGCCGATCGGCGGTGGCGTCGTCGAGACGGCCGGCCAGTCGGCCGAGTTCGGCGGCGAAGACCAAGCCGACGGACACCGCGGCGCCGTGACGCCAGCGGTAGCGCTCGCGGCGCTCCACAGCGTGGCCGAGGGTGTGGCCGTAGTTCAGGATCTCGCGCAGGCTCGATTCCTTGAGGTCGGCGGCGACCACGTCGGCCTTGACCTGGATGGCGCGGCGGATCAGTTCGGGCAGCACATCGCCGGTGGGGTCGAGGGCAGCCTCGGGATCGGCCTCGATGAGATCGAGGATCACCGGGTCGGCGATGAAACCGGCCTTGATGATCTCGGCCATGCCCGCCACGATCTCGTTGCGCGGCACCGTTTCCAGGGTCGCGAGGTCGACCAGCACGGCGCTGGGCTCGTGGAAGCTGCCCACGAGGTTCTTGCCCGCCTCGGTGTTGATGCCGGTCTTGCCGCCGACCGCGGCGTCGACCATCGCCAGCAGCGTGGTCGGCACGTGCACGATGCGCACCCCGCGCATCCAGGTGGCGGCGACGAAGCCTGCCAGGTCGGTGGCGGCGCCGCCACCGAGACTCACGATGGCGTCGTTACGGGTCAGGCCGATCCGGCCGAGCACCTCCCAGCAGAACCCGGCCACGGCCAGTTCCTTGCCGTCCTCGGCGTCGGGGATCTCGATGCGATGCGCGTCGATCCCGGTGTCGGCCAGTGCTTTACGCACCGCCTCGGCGGTTTCGGCCAGCGGCGGCTGATGGAAGATCGCCACGGTCCGCACGGCGTTGCCCGCGTTGACCGCTTCGACGAGATCGCCGAGCAGCCCGCGGCCGATGATCACCGGGTACGGGTCGGCGGTGCGAACCTGGATGATGTTCGGCTCTGTCACGTGCGCTGCTCCGATTCTTTCTGGTCATTGTTATTGCGTCGCCCGCCGCGTCGTCGCGGTTGCCCGCGTCGTCGACGTTCGTTGGCGGCGGTCCCACGATCCGCGTCACCGGATGGTCCGGCCCGCTGCACCTGTTGTGGTGCCCCGGTCCGGCTTTCCGCCGAAGGATCTGCGGTGGTCGTACTCGACGGTCCGGCCGACTCGCCACCGCGCTGGCCGGCCCGCGTCGGGGCACCTGCCTCGCGGCTCGCCGCCCGCCTGCCGCGACCGGCATTGCGACCGGCCGCCTGGCTTCCCGCGACCGAGCTGCGGCCGCCTACTCGACTACCCGGCGTGCTGCGGTTGCCCGCCCGACCCCCGGCGCCGGCAGCGCGGTTGCCTGGCTGGCTTGCGTCGGTAGTGCGGTTGCCCGGCGGGCTTTCGGCTGTACCCGCGCGGCCCTCTGATTTCGAGCTCGCGCGGCTCTCCGGGCCCTCGGCCACCGTGCCGCCGGTTTCCCGGGTGGCAACGGTGGTTGCCGGCCGGATCCGCGCACCGCCTCGGCGCGACCTGCTACGCCGGGACCGTCGACCGGCGGTCGTGCGTGACTCACTCTGCGCCGCACCCGTTGTGCGGGTGGCGCCGGTGGTGTCGTCGACTGCCGTCCGATCGGTCGCGGATTGTGTTGCCCCCGAACGGTTCCGATCATCCGGGGCGTCGCGGCGTTCGACGGCCGCCACACCCGTCTGGTCGGCACCGCTTCGGCGCGCGGCGGCGGCGCGCGCCCTGGCACGTCGCCGGTTCTTGGACCGATTGCTGCCCGTTCCGGGCCTGCCGGTGACCGAACCCGAAGCGGGCGAGGTGTTTCCGGCGTTCACACGGGGAGACGGCAGATCGGTGCGCACCGATTCGAGACCGAGCTTGGTCAGGATCATCCGCACCACCCGACCAGGACTCCGCCCGTCGGTCCGCACACGCACGGAGGCGATCTCGCGGTAGAGCGGGCGACGCTCGCGCATCAGATCCCGATACTTGGCTGCGGGGTCGACTCCGTTGAGCAGTGGACGGGTACTGCTGGCGCCGGTGCGCCGAACCCCTTCGGACACACTGATTTCCAGGTAGACCACGAGAGCGTCCCGCAGCAGGTCCCTGGTCCGTTCGGACAGCACCGAACCGCCGCCGAGGGAAACCACGCCGTCGTGCTCGAGCACGGCGCGGCGCACCACCTGTTCCTCGATCCGGCGGAACTCCGTCTCACCGTCGGTGGCGAAGATATCGGGAATCGTGCGGCCGGTATCGGCCTCGATGCCCGCGTCGGTGTCGTAGAGCTCCACCCCGAGTTCCCTGGCCAGCTTGCGCCCGATGGTCGACTTCCCCGAGCCGGGCAACCCGACCAGTACCACGCGTGCCGCCGGCGCGGTCCGGTCGTCACCGCCGGTGTCAGGAGCTCCGGGCTCGACGATCGCCGGTGAGGGGCCCGCGTCGCTCTCCGGCGCGGTCCCCTCCTGCCCCTGCTCGGTCACGGGATACGGCTGTCCGCGGGCACGTGTGGGCGGCTACCGATCCGCTTGACGTAACTGGTGATGTTGTCGACGGTCTCGGCCAGCGAGTCGCCGCCGAACTTCTCCAGCGCGGCCTGCGCCAGCACCAGGGCCACCATCGACTCCGCGACCACGGCCGCCGCGGGCACCGCGCACACGTCCGAGCGCTGGTGGATGGCGACGGCTTCCTCCCCGCTGGACATGTCGACCGTCGACAGCGCGCGCGGCACGGTCGAGATCGGTTTCATGGCGGCGCGCACCCGCAGTGCCTCGCCGTTGGTCATGCCGCCTTCGAGGCCACCCGCGCGGTTGGTCGAGCGCAGGACGCCGTCGGGGCCGGGACGCATCTCGTCGTGGGCCTGGCTGCCGCGTCGGCGCGCGGTCTCGAACCCGTCGCCCACCTCGACACCCTTGATCGCCTGGATACCCATGAGGGCGGCGGCCAGGCGCGAATCCAGACGCTGCTCACCGCTGACGAACGAGCCGAGCCCGATGGGCAGGCCGTCCACGATCACCTCGACGACGCCGCCGAGGGTGTCGCCGTCCTTCTTGGCCGCTTCGATCTCGGCGATCATGGCCGCCTCGGCGTCGGCGTCGAACGCCCGCACGGGGCTGGCGTCGATCGCGTCGAGATCGGCCGGGCCCGGCGTGATACCGGTGGTGTTGGCGGCGGTGCCGATCGACACCACATGCGAGATGACCTCGACACCGAAGGCCTGACGCAGGAAGTTGCGCGCGAGTGTGCCGGCTGCGACCCGAGCCGCGGTCTCCCGGGCGCTGGCCCGCTCGAGCACCGGACGGGCATCGTCGAAGCCGTACTTGAGCATCCCGGAGTAATCGGCGTGACCGGGGCGCGGGCGGGTGAGCGGCGCGTTACGCGCCATTCCCGCGAGTTCGGTCTCGTCGATCGGATCGGCCGACATCACTTCGGTCCACTTGGGCCACTCGGAGTTGGCGATCTCGATCGCGATCGGTCCACCCATGGTGCGGCCGTGGCGAACGCCACCGACCAGGGTGACCTTGTCGGCCTCGAATTTCATCCGGGCGCCGCGCCCGTAACCGAGCCGGCGGCGGGCGAGCTGTGCGGAGACATCGTCCGATGTCACCTCGACTCCGGCGACCATCCCTTCCAGGAGGGCGACGAGAGCGGGACCATGGGATTCTCCGGCAGTTATCCAGCGCAACACGCCGACTATCTTCCCATGTCGACACGTGTAGTCGGGAACGCGGGCCGACGTGACGAGCGGCACGTCGGCGCCGAGCCGGGCCGCGCGGTGGCGGCCGCCGCCCTGATCCGGCCGAACCGGCCTGTTCCGGACCGCCGGCAACACCCCGTGCCCGGGATCGTCTCGGCGCGTCGCGCCGCCGGTCATGCCAGTGCCATCGCGGTGACGGTGGCCAGGCACATCGCGGGGCCGTGTGGCACCAGCCGTCGTGCCGGTGCCGCGCGCACCTGCCGCGGACCACGACCCAGCACCGTACGCAGCCGATCACCGCCGAGCAGCACCACCGCGGCCGCGGCGGTGAGCAGTGGTGCGGCCAGCGCGGCCCACACCCAGGCGGGTGGTCCGGCGATCGCCGCGGCAGCTCCGAGCGACACCGCGAGCTTCACATCACCCGCGCCGAGTGCGGCCGGGGAGAGCAGGTGGGTGATCAGATACGGCATCGTCAACAGTGCGGCCCCGATCACCGCGGTCTCCAATTCCCCTGTCGAGAAGGCGAACAGGAACACCGCGGCCGCACCCACGCCGGTCAGCGCGTTGGGAAGGCGACGGACATGGATGTCGATGACACCCAGCAGCAGGCACCAGGCGATGAGGCAACAGAACGCGGCAGTGGTCATGGGATCGATCGTGCTGGGCCGCGACCGCCGAAAGTGGGCCGTACCCGAGAATGTGGATAACGTCCGCGCATGTGAACAATGCCGTATCCACCTCGCCCACCGACACGAAATCCTGGGCATCGCGTGCCGACGTGTCGGCCGTCGGGCGGTAGCGTTGACCCATGTGTGCTGACTACACGGCTCCCGATTACGCGGCCCGGCGCGGTGCCCTGCGGAGCCTGCTGGTGGAAAACGGTGTCGACGCGTTGCTGGTGACCGATCTGGTCAACATCCGGTACCTGACCGGCTTCACCGGATCCAATGCCGTTGTGCTGGTGCATTCGTGGGATATGCGCGGAGCCGAGGACCGCACCGTCATCGGTACCGACGGCCGGTACTCCGCTCAGGTCGCCGAACAGGTCCCCGATCTGCAGGCCGAGATCTGCCGGGCCACCGCGCGCCGCGTTCTCGAGCTGACCGGGGAATGGCAGCTCGGTCGCGTCGGCTTCGAGAGCCACGTGGTGACCGTCGATCAGCACACCTCGTTCCAGGAACTGCGCACCGGGCTGCAACTCGTCCCCACCTCGGGTCTGGTCGAACAGCTGCGCATGGTCAAGGATCCCTACGAGGTCGACCAGCTCGGCGCGGCGTGCACGGCAGCCGACAAGGCGCTGGCCACTCTGCTCGAGCGGGGCCTGCTGCGTCCGGGCCGCACCGAGAGGCAGGTCGCCCGCGACCTCGAATGGGCGATGTTCGAGCACGGTGCCGACGCGATCTCGTTCGAGACGATCGTCGCCGCGGGCGCCCATTCGGCCATCCCGCACCACCGGCCGACCGGCGCCGTCCTGGCCACCGGCGACTTCGTGAAGTTCGATTTCGGCGCGGTGGTCAACGGCTACCACTCCGACATGACCCGCACCCTGGTCCTGGGGCCCCCCGCCGACTGGCAGCGGGAGATCTACGAACTGGTCGCCCGCTCGCAACGCGCGGGCACCGAGGCGCTCAAACCCGGCGCGCAGACCAGCGAGGTCGACGCGGCGGCCCGGATGATCATCGAAGAAGCGGGGTACGGCCCGCAGTTCGTGCACGGTCTCGGTCACGGCGTCGGGCTGCAGATCCATGAAGCACCCGGAGTGGCGAAAACGAGTACCGGTACACTTTTGGCTGGTGTGGCGGTGACCGTCGAACCTGGTGTATACCTTCCCGGCCGCGGCGGGGTCCGGATCGAGGACACGCTCGTGGTGCGCGAAGCGGGCCCGGAACTGCTCACCCGCACCAGCAAGGACTTGATCGTCGTCGACTGACGTCGGCGCGCAGAACGCAGTAACCCCCAGTACGCAGTAATACGAACGAGGAGATCCGAGGACAGTGGCGGACACCAGCGACTTCAAGAACGGCCTTGTGCTGAAGATCGACGGTCAGCTCCAGCAGATCATCGAATTCCAGCACGTGAAGCCGGGCAAAGGCCCCGCGTTCGTGCGGACCAAGCTGAAGAACGTCGTGTCCGGCAAGGTTGTCGACAAGACCTTCAACGCGGGTGTCAAGGTCGAGACCGCGACCGTCGACCGTCGCGACATGACCTACCTGTACCACGACGGCACCGACTACATCTTCATGGACGGTGACACCTACGACCAGATCTCCATCCCGGAGGCCACCATCGGTGACGGTGCCCGCTTCCTGCTGGAGAACATGGGCGTGCAGGTCGCCGTGCACGAGGACGCGCCGCTGTTCGTGGAGCTTCCCGTCACCATCGAGCTGGTCGTGCAGCACACCGACATCGGCCTGCAGGGCGACCGCTCCACCGGCGGCACCAAGCCCGCCACCCTGGAGACCGGCGCCGAGGTTGCCGTTCCGCTGTTCATCAACACCGGTGACAAGCTGAAAATCGACTCGCGCGACGGCAGCTACCTCGGCCGCGTCAACGGCTGATCGTGACCGACTCCCCGGCAGACAAGAAGGGCTCGTTCAAGAAGCTCGGCGCGCGCCACAAGGCGCGCCGCCGGGCCGTGGACCTGCTGTTCGAAGCGGAGGCGCGCGATGTCGACGTCTCCGTGCTGCTCTCGGATCGCGCTGAGCTGGCGACCCGCGACCAGAGCGTGGCCCCCGTGCACGCCTACACCACCACCCTCGTCGAGGGCGTCGCCGACGATCTCGACCGGGTCGACGGCACCATCGAGGGCTACCTCCAGGACTGGACCCTGCAGCGGCTGCCCGCGGTCGACCGGGCCATTCTGCGGATCGCGGTGTGGGAACTGTTCCACGCCACCGATGTGCCCCCGGTCGTCGCGGTCGACGAGGCAGTCGAGCTGGCCAAGGAACTGTCCACCGACGACTCCCCGTCGTTCGTGAACGGCGTGCTCGGCCAGGTCGTGCAGGTGGCGCCGCAGGTCCGCGCCGCCGCGGCCGCGACGGCCGCCACGAAGGCCGCGCGCGGCGAGTCGGAGTCCTGAGGCGTGGCGCGCAAGTACCTCGTGATGGCCGAACGCACCCCGGCGTTCGACGCCTCGGTGATCGAACCGCACCGCAGCTTCCTGCAGGAACTGCTCGCTGAGGGTCAGCTCCAGGAAAGCGGCGGCTTCACCGACGGCACCGGCGGCGCCTATGTCATCCTGGCCGAAAGTCTCACCGCCGCAACGACAATCGCCCACTCCGACCCGCTGCACACCACCGGCGCCTCGGACCTGACGATCCACGAATGGGAAATCACCGTTTCGGCGTGAATCCCGTTCGCGCAGCCGCACGTTCCGAGTGAACGTGCGGCTGTTGTCGTCTTACCGCCGCGGATCTCGCACACCACCCGACGGGGCGGGACGCGACGATCGCGGGGCGGCAGTTTCGTGATCGGGGGTGCGAATCACGGTGTCGTGCAGGAGGATGCGTAGTGAGATAGTCGCGGCTGCGTACGGCCGCTGCAGTGGGGGAGAAGATGGGCGACAACCAGGCGCTGAGCAGCCGGCACATGACGAGGGCGCAATATCTCTGGGCCGCACTGGGTCTTGTGATGATCGGCGTCAGCTTGATTTCGGCACGGGGGAACATCGGCCACGTCTTCAAGGCGGAACCGGATTTCCTGCTCGGTCTGTCCTTGTCGATCAGCACGATCTTCTTCACCAAGGCGTTCTCTCGTTCGGGGATCGCGTCGGCAGTCCACCACATCCACGAACCGAGCGACCCCAATGTCGCTGCGGCACTGGATATCGCAGTCGGTCAGCGACTGCACGCCATGGGGCTGCACGAGAACATCGCACTGCTCAGCCGCGACATCGCGGTGGCGGGCAAGCGGATCAACGAGTTCTACGATCTGCAGGCGATGGATCCACGGTTTCACGCGACCGCGCCTCTGCTGCGTGTGGCGCTCACCGATATCGACGACGCGCTGGCGATTGTGAGCCGGGTCGCCGAGCGAATCGGAACAGCCGAGGTCAATCAGGTCTATCGCATTCCGGACGCGATGAAATCGCACCTCAACGATGCGCTGCGCGACGTCAGAGAAGCCTCGGCACGCCGCAACGAATCGTACGAGTCGCTGCGTGCTCAGATCGCGGGTGTGGCGGTCGACGACCTCTGGGGCGTCTTCGCGGTGCTCACCTCCGACACCCTCAAGGCGCAGCGCGATCTGGAATCGCTGGCGAGCAGGACTGTTCAGACAGTGCCCGCCGATCGGATCGCCGTCCTGCAGGGTTATCTCGATGCCTCATTGCTGCGTCTGGACAACGTGACCGAACTGATCCGTGAGCGCGGCCTCGCGGAGCCGCACACCCTGCAGATCGTGGGCCAGGACCTGCGGCGAGCTCAGGTGAAACTCGCTCGCGCACTGCAACTCGGCACCGATGAGCACGCGACCGGCGAGCAGCCTGCCGGTGAGTCGGCATCCAGCGAGCAGCCGACCACAGAACCGGGCCCCGCGGCACCGTAGAGGTGACACCCGGGAAGAGTCCGACGGCCTCCGCCGGTGGGTGTACGAGGAAACCGGCGGAGGCGCGACCGTCGCTGGGTAGGCGCGGTGTCGGGTTGTGCTCGGGGCACGAGGTGAATCCTGCTACCTCGAGTGCGCTCGAGGTCAAGCGGTTCAGCGGGGGGCGTGGACCAGTGGGGCGAGGAAGCCGGTGAGCTGGGCTGTCGAGGGTTGGCCGAGGCGGCGGCCGAGGTAGTCGGGGGCGTCGGCGGCTGCCCGGCAGCGGTCCTGGTCGGTGTTGGCCGGGTTGTCGGAATAGCGTTCGCCGAGCATGGTGGCCTTGGCGACCTCGCGTCCGGTGTGGAGTTCGTAGACGACGATCTCGTAGGTGGCGCGGAAGAGGTTGACGGTGCGCCCCACCGGTGCGCCGGGGGAGGGGCCGTACTGGCAGGTCTGCACGAGGTCGCGCAGTTCCAGCTGCTTCATGCAGGCGATGAGCTGCACGGTCGACGGGTCGTCCGGGTTCCACGCGGTCGGATCGTCCGGGTGGACCATGGTCGTGAGGTCACCGGACAGATAGATCGGGCGCGCGCCGTCGCGCTCATAGGGCGCGGCGTTCGGGAACGGCTTCTTGTCCTCGCCACACATCCGGTCGTAGTCCGACATCTCGAATCGGCTCGCCTGCACTGCCGCGATCGCGAAGAACCCGGCTCCGAACAGCGCGATGAACAGCAGCAAGGCGACACCGGGCCCGACCCGCAGGCCCCGCCTGGGCGTACTCCGCTCCCGAACGGGACGGTTGTGCCACCGCTCGCGCAGTGATGGGCCGTTCCCGCGCCGCCACGACCGCCACCTGTCCGAGAGGGTCGGCTGTCGCGTCGTTCGGTCGTGTTCGACCCAATCGGACCAGTGCTCCGGGTGTTGCTGGGGAGCTGGGGTTTCCGGGGAACGATACGACGGTGCGACGGCGGGGGTGTACGCCTGTGCAGGGGTACTCCGCGATTCGGCCTCGCGGGTCGACCCGGCGGCACCGACCATGGCAGCAGCGCCCAACGCGGCCGCTGTACCGACCGCGGGAACCGACTCGGCAGTCGGGCTTTCGTCGGCACCAGCAGGTGCGCCCGCAGGGGCCACCTCGCCCCCGGGCGTGGGTTCGTGGCGTTCGATGGTCGGTGGATCGTCGATCGCACCCGATTCATTGCCGGCGACGGATTTGCTCAGCGAGACAGTGCTTTCGGACTGACCGTCCGATGATTCGGCTACTTCGCCGGGTGCGGGCTCGTCCAGGTCGATCGTGTCGTCGTCGAAAGTCTCAGCGCGTGTGGCGCTTTCGCTCTCCGGAGCAGTGCCCTCGGCGGTTGGCTCACGCTCAGGGGTGTCGTCCCGGGACGAGTCCAGTTCGGCACTGTCGGGGGGCGAAGTCTCGTCAGTCACCTGTTCGGCGGGTTCGGCGTCGGTTGTCGGCTCGTCGGGTGGTCCGATCGCTGTGGCCGATAACGCCGCGTCGTCGGACTCGTCGACCTGCGCGCTGGTGAAACCGTCACTCGAAGAGGGGGATTCCGTTTCGCCTTCAGCGCGGGCCGACGTCGGATCCTCGGGGCGAACCGCCGTAGGGGGACGATGGGCGAGTCTGTCGATCGCGGCGAGAAATGCGGGTGTAGATGCGCGAGCCGAACCGGTCGACGCCGCAGGGGAACTCGGTGCGGTGCCGGAATCAGCTGCCCCCGAGGGGGAGCCGAGCTCCACAGCGGTCGGGGCGATGGGCCGGGAAGTGGCCGCCGGGTCGAGAGCAGCCGGAAAGCCCTGTGCTGTCAGTTCATCGGGGGAAGGCAACAGATGGCCCAGGTTCAACGCACCGAATACCCGGGTGACGTCATCGATGCTGAGCCGGACCGTGCGCCCGCTCTCGGCCTGGAAATAGTCGTGCAGCGCGCCGGCGTCGTCGCGATCGATCAGCACCGCGCGGTACCCGTCGGCGATCCTGGTTTCCTCGATGGTGATCTCGGCGCCGGGCTGGGCGACCAGCGCGATCACCGCGTTCACCCAGCCGAAGATTCCGGATTGCTGCAGCAGGCTCTTGGCCGCGAACACCTGTCGGCGCACCTGGACGAACGGGTTCGGCACCCGGACGGCGTGATAGAGCGCGGCCGGTTCGCCGTCGATGGTCCACGGCCCGTTCGGTGGGGTGGCGAGGGTGCCTTCCTGGCGGGCGGTGAATCCCTTCACCTCCACGATGGTCACGCTCTGCGGCGTGCACACCAACGCGTCGACCTCGACCGACCCGCCCCGGCTCTCCGGTACGTGACAGCGGAACACGGCGACGCCACCCGCCCGAAACGCCTGGTCACGGAGTGCCGCGCCGACGATCTGTTCCGCGCCTTCGAGTTCGCTCTCGTCCGCGACAACGACGATCACCACGACCCCCTGTGCACCTGACTGCGGACTGCTACCAGGATACGGCCTCCACTAGCCGTATCGAAACCGAATCCTGTTGCTGAGCAACGGCTTCGGCAATGTCGATTACCGATCTCACCACGGCGGCCCCGGGTTTCGTCTGCCCGCCGGTTCCGCACCGACCGGCCGAACCCATTCCACCGGCGGCTTCGTGATCTGACCTGCGACCAAGACGAGGCCGGTCGGCCGGTCTACCGCGATGAATCCGAAGGGGCGGTCGATGTTCACCGATGTGATCGTCGACCATGTCTTCTGCGGAATGCTGCCGAGGCGCATTGCCACGGCCGTGACGGCAGCCGCTTCGAAGCCTTCGGCGTCGAAGCGTGCGATGACGTCCTGACCCGCGGCATCCAGCGCCAGCGGATCCGCTGTGAGTCCGGCGAAATGGGAACCGGGAACGTTCATCGAGGCGGACAGGCCGAACATCGCAGCATGGCAGGCGAGGTCGTGCTTGTTCGCCACTTCGAACGGTGGCAATTTCAGCACCACGGAGTCGCCACCGCCGAAGGTCTCCCGTCGACTCACCGACAGGCAGGGTGCCGTCGTGCCGACAGGCAGATCTGTCCGCACGTCGACGGTCCCGTCCAGAGCTGCGAGGCCAATGGCCAGACCGTGCCGCGGATTCGCGCCGATCAGCAGGTGCACGTCGAGTTCGCCCTTGCCGGTGACGATCACCCGGGTCACTTCGTCGTCGAGTACCGACACGCTGCCGTCGGGATGGCTCGTGCGGTACAGGCCGGGTCCCCGATGTCCTTGCCACGGACCGGTTTCCGGTGTGTAGAGGATCTCGTCGAACGCCTGCACCCAGCGGGTGCGTGCCATCAGCGCGGTCGCCAGCGCGAGCGCCGTGTCCGAGGTGATCGGCACCGGAAATTTCTTGATCAACCCCCGGGTCTGCTCGTTCGCCCACGCATCGAGTGCTGCCGGATCGCCCAGCTCCCCGACCGTCCCGGCGGGCATACTGCGAACCCACTCCTCGCGCAGGGTCAGCCCCGGCCGAACCCACGCCCCGATCGCTGTCGATACCTCCCGCGAAGTATCCAGCGATTTCAGCATGTCCAGCCCCGCCGAATGGGCCTGCTCCGCCGGAACCCCCACCGCCGCGGCGAGCTCATCCCTCGCCTGTCCGGAAGCAGCCCCCGCCAACACGGCGAGTAGTGGCCACAATCCGGCCCCCGACACCACCGCGTCCCCGCTCCCGAATGTTTCGCACCACCGCCCCGTCAGCGCATTCGATGCCCGCACATGCGGCAGAAGTGAACTCCCCATCCCCGGATCCTACGACCAGCCACCGACAATCCGCCACGTCGCCGAATTCCGTCAGCCCCGGACGATCCCCAGCCAGACATAGTCCCTGGCCCGCGTGACCGCGACGAACTGCTGGCGCATGATCAAATCCTGACGCTCCCGTTCGGCGTCGGTACCCGGCGGCGCCGGCTCGACGAACGGATGGATCACCGCGCGGAAATCCAACCCCTTCGCGCGATAGACCGTGCCGACCTTGACGCCGCTGTCGGTGTCGGCGCAGCGGTACTCGACGAGCTCCTGCGCGGCGATTCCCCAGCGGCGCAATAGGCGGAGCACGGCTTCCGCTTCGGCGTTGGTGATGGTGATGATCGCGGTGTCCGACAGCGAGATGCCCTGGGCGACAATATTGTCCAGCTGGCGACGAATGTGACTGTGCAGCTCGGCCTGCGCGCAGTACTGCCGTCCGGCGTAGCCGTCGGGAAGGGCGGCGTCGGTGAGATCGAGGCTCTGCCGTTCGCTGGTATCGAGGTCCTCGACGGGTCGTGCGCCCGGCAGGCTCGCCGCGAGTCGCAGGACCTCCCGGCGGTTGCGGTAGTTCTTGGTGAGCTTCTCGCTGCGCCCGACGATATTGACTTCGGCATCGACGAATCGCCAGCCGCCCGCGTAGATCTGCTGCTGGCGGTCGCCGACGAACAGCAGAGAGTTGGGTTCGTCGCCGGTCAGCGCGTGAACCAGCCGCACGCTCTGCACGGTCATGTCCTGCATTTCGTCGACGACGACCATCGCGTACGGCTGCCGGAGGGGACGCGCGCGCAGTTCGTCGAGCGCTGCGGTGATGACATCGTTTCCGTCGAAGCATCCCCACTCGGTCCGGTACGCCTCATAGGCCTGGTACAGCTCCCACACGTGTCGGCGCTGACCGGTACGCAACGACACTCGGCGACCACGCCGATCCACCTCGGCATAGGCGGTGAACCCGGCGTCGTCGCAGGCGAGTCCACGCCCCTTGATCACCCGATCGACTTCCTCGCGCCAGTAGGGGAGCGCGGGCGAGATCTCCGCCAGTGGGCCCGCCCTGCCGACTCGCCCCCACGCGAGGTTGAAGGCTGTGTCGGCCCGCTTGAGTTCCATTCTCATCGGAATCCCGCGCTCGGTCAGGAACGCCTGCGCCCACGCGTGCAGGTTCGTGAACTCCGCCCGCCCGGCCGCATCGGGCAGCAACCGCGCGAACGCCGACTCCTGGCACGGCGGCAGGTTCTTCACCAACGTGGTGAACAGCAGCGGCCCGGTGCTGCGGCGGGCACGATGTGCCATCCGGTGTAGCGCCAGTACTGTTTTCCCCGACCCCGCCGGACCCACGATCCGTGCCGGACCGTTGTGATTGCGGGTTACCAACGCGAGCTGGGCGGGATCGAGGAAAGCCAGCCAGGTCGGGAACGGCTTGGCCAGCGCACCGGCAAGGTGGTCGGTATGTAGCGTTTCCACCTCCAGCAGGCCGTCTGTCTCGGCGGGCGGCTGCGCGGGGGCGAGCCGGGCGATCGGACGATAGTCGCGATGGCGCTGGGCGGTGTGCTCGGCGAGGTCGCCGGCCAACCGTGCGGGCATCACCGATCGCCGGCCCATCAGTGTGCGCACCGTCGCGTCGGTGACGACCACGAACCGGCCATCGCCGCCGGCACGTCGGCCCGGCGGCAGAACGAACACCAACTCGACTGTCTCCCGGACGAACTCATGGCGATTCGGTCCGATCGACACACCGGCAAACAGCTGTTCGGCCTGTGCGCGCAGCCGCCGCACCTGGTCGTCGTCCGGCAGCTCGTCGACCACGGCGAGCGCGAACACTCCACCGGGCCCGATGAGCAGCGCGTCACACCGACCAGTCGGAGCGGGCTGGGTCCGGTACACCGACAGCCGCCATCGCTGTCTACCCGCCAACAGCAACGCTGTGTAGACGCCACGCAAACGCCCGGTCAGCCCGACGACGCTCTGCGCGAGCGCCTCTTCCGCGCGCAGACGCAGGAATTCCTCATCATTACCGGACGTCATCTCGGCCACCCCCGCTTGGTCCGTAAAACTCCGTTCTTTCGAGTATCGGTGAATTACCAAGCAACAGAAAGTGTTTCGACCGAATCAGTCCAACGGACGTGGTCGGGTCACCGGACCCCGCGGGGGCGGAACTGGATGCTGATGCGGGGTCCGACGGGGCGTGCGGTCTTGGGGACCGCGTGTTCCCAGGTGCGCTGACATGCCCCGCCCATCACCAGGAGATCCCCGTGCCCGGCCGTGAACCGTACGCTCGCGCCACCGCCGCGCGGGCGTAGCAGCAGAGAGCGCGGCGCTCCGACCGAGACGATCGCGACCATCGTGTCGTGGGTGGCGCCGCGGCCGATCGTGTCGCCGTGCCAGGCGACGCTGTCGCGTCCGTCGCGGTAGAAACACAGCCCGGCCGTGCGGAACGGTTCACCGAGTTCCGCCGCGTAATGCGCGGTCAATGCCGCCCGCGCATCGACCAGAATGTGATCGGGGAGCGGGTCGTTCTCCCCGAAGAACGACACCAGCCGTGGCACGTCCACGACCCGGTCGTACATCGGCCTGCGTTCGGCGTGCCAGGGGACGCGTTCGGCCAGTCGATCGAACAGCCGGCTCGCGCCGCTCAGCCAGCCTGGCAGCACATCGACCCAGCTGGTCGCGTCGAGTGGGGTGCGCCGGATCGCCTCGATGGAACCCAGGGCAATCGCATCACCGTCGAACAGTGAACCTTGCAGGGGCAGCGACATGAGCGCCAGTCTACAACGTGTTCGAATGTATGTTCGATAGACGGCTCGTGGTGAGAGTGTCGTTCAGCGGAGTTCTTCGACCAGCCCGATGAGGACGCCGTCGGGGCCGCGCACGTAGGCGTAGCGGCAGATGTCTTCGTAGCGGGCGACCGTGCCCACGAGTTCGGCGCCGCGGGCGCGCAGGCGGTCGAGGACGTTCTCGACATCGTCGACGACGAATGTCAGGCGTGGGATGCCGGGGATGTTCACCGGCGCGTTCGGTGCGGCCAGGGTGGTCGTCGGCGAGCGGAAGGTCGAGAGCTCGACCCGGCTGTGGCCGTCGGGTGTCCGAACGACGGCCATGTCGGCTCGGACGCCCGTCAATCCGAGCAGGTCGTCTGCCCATTGCCCCCCGACTGTCGCTTCGCCCTCCAGCTCCAGGCCCAGTTCTACGAAGAACGCGACAGCAGCCGCGAGATCTTCGACCACGATGCCGACATGATCCATCCGGTGGACCGTCATGATGTTCTCCTCGGGTTCGTTGCGGCTCATTCTGGCCGGATCGTATTTTCGGACGCGCTGACGCTCGTCGTCTCGAGGCCCGTTCGGCTCTCGTATCCCTGGGACGGAGCCGCCCGAGCATTCTCGACATCCCCGGCGCATGAAGTGTCAGATCTTTCGCACAGAGCATCACGACGGCTCGGAAGCCCGGTCGACCGAGTCCGCCGAGGGCACTGTCGGCCGCCAGGTGTCGATCCCGGCAGCGGGCTCAGTCCTGCCAGCCGCTCGTGTCGAGAACCGTGTCCCACGTGTACGGCACCAATTCCGGATGACGCAGCCGGAGGATCTCGCCCGGCAGCGAGCCCGGCGGTGCCTTGCGCGGGTCGCCGACCGCCTGACGTTCGATGATGTCGGTGAGGGCCCGTGTACCGCCGAGGCGTGGATAGGAGGCGTGGACCAGGTCCGCGAATCCCGGGGGCAGATCATCGGGGCCGCCGCCGACGTCGAGGCCGATGCCGGTGACCGCGATCCAGATGGCGGCGGGTCGACGACGGCGGTACACGGGTGAGTCGCTGAGACCGGTCGTGTGCGCGGCGATGGCGTCCCAGATGATGTCGACGCGCTCATCGTCGATGCCCTGCGCTTCGAGGAACTCGGCCGCGAAATCCGCGCCGTCGATCTCGAATCGCTGTGTGCCATCGGCACGTTCGGACAGGCCGATGTCGTGCAGCGCGCAGATGAGGTACATGAGCTCCTCGTCGTAGTCCGCGCCGGGCCGCAGGCCGTGCTCGGCGGCGTGGGCGCGTCCGAACAGGAACCCGCGAATGCTGTGATGGCACACCGATGTTTCGAGGGCCTCCTTGATCAGTCGGTGGGTGTCGATCGCGAGTGGTGTGGACGGTAGTGCCAGCGAGTCGATGCCGAATGTGGTCTGTGACATGAGGTTTGCTCCTATCGGCGTGCCCGGGTTGCGTGATGCCCATCAACCTTCAGGTTGGTTGAAGCATACGCTGAGTTTCAAGGAGGCTGAAGGTTCATGGCCGCAACAGCACGGTGCCGAAAGCGGTCCTGTCCTCCAGCATTCGGTGCGCCCGCGCGGCGTCGGCGAGGGGGAGGATCGCGTCGATCACGGGTGTCAGCAGGCCCTGTGCTGTCGCCGTGAGTGCTGCCGATCGCTGCCGGGCGACTTCGCCGAGCCAGGCGGTGCCCGCGCAGCCGGTGAGCGTGAGTCCGCGCAGGATCAGCTCGGTGGCACCCAGCTGTGCGGGTGCGCCGTCGAGCCAGCCGTAGCTGAGGATTCGGCCACCCAGTGGCGTGATCAGGTCGAGCAGCGGCGTCAGCGATGCGCCCCCGATGGAATCGAACACGACGTCGACCGTGCCGTCCGCGAGGAGATCGGCCAGCTGATCCGCCCAGTCGGGCGCGGTGTGATCGAGCACCTCGTGCGCGCCGCTGTCGCGCGCGAGCCGGGCCTTCTGTTCCCCGCCCGCGGTACCGATGACGCGCACGCCCGCGGCGGCGCACAGCTGAGTGAGGCAGCTGCCGACACCGGTGGCCGTCGCTTCGACCAGGACGGTCTCGCCCGCTGCGACACCCGCCGTCCGCATCAGCGCCAGTGCCACCGACCCCGGCATGAGGATCGCGGCAGCGTGCTCGGTGGTCAGGTCGGCAGGGATCGGTGTCACCGAATCGGCGTCGGCGACAACGAGTTCGGCGTAGGCGCCGAACCCGCTGGTCGACGCGACCACCCGGGCGCCCAGCAATTCCCGATCGACGCCCGCGCCGATATCGATCACCGTGCCCGCCGCCTGGAACCCGAAGACCTCGGGCAGCGGTGCGGGAAATGGAAACGCGCCAGCGCGAACCTTGGTCTCCGGGTAGAGCACCGGCACCACCTCGGTCCGGAGGACGACCTGCCCGTCGCCCGGGCGAGGGTCGCCGACCTCGCGCACCACCAGAACGTCGGGTGTGCCGGTCCGGGTCATTACGATTGCCTGCATCAGAACTCCATAAGTTGACTGTCGGTCCAGATATTTCGAACGATATGGACCGTCGGTCAACTTGTCAACGGATCGGCGGGTGCCGAGAAAGCGGGTGCGATGACCGACCGACGTCCCACCGAACGCGCCGACGCCGCGCGCAACCGTCGAGCGATCCTCGATGCCACCGCCGCGCTGCTGGCCGAACACGGCGCGGCCGGGGTGACGATGGATCGGGTGGCCGCGGCGGCGGGCGTCGGAAAGGGCACCATCTTCCACCGGTTCGGCAGCCGCGCGGGCCTGCTCTACGAGCTCGTCGCCGAGGGCGCCGTCGCGTTGATGGCGGCGGTGTCGAGCGGCCCACCGCCACTGGGACCGGGCGCACCGGCGACCGACCGGCTACTCGCGTTCTTCGACGCGATGACGTGCATGGTCACCGACGACGTGGAACTGATCGCGGCCTATCAGGCGATGCCGCCACATCCGCGCAGCGCCGAATTCCACACGTTCTGGGCGCAGCACATCGGCACGCTCCTGCGCGAGGTCCGTCCCGATATCGACGCCGACACCGTGGGCGCGCTGTTGTTGTCGACGGTCGGCGGGGAACTCGCACAGCAACTGGCCAGGGCGGGCGAGGTCGACCGTTTGCGTGCGGCGGTCGCGGAATTGGTGCGTTCGGTGCTGCGCACCTCCTGAACGCCCCGTGCCGGAGCCGTCACCGCCGTGCTGCCGGCGGTAGTGGCCGACGCGGAAGCTGCACGGTGACGCGCAGTCCGCCGGCCGGACGCGGATCGAGTGCGAGGGTTCCACCGTGTGCTGCGGTGATGCTGTTGACGATCGCCAGGCCCAGGCCGATGCCCGCGTGGTCGGCGCGAACGCGTTCGGTGCCGCGCTGAAACGGCTCGACCAGTGTGGAAACCACCATGGGGTGCAGGACCGGGCCCGTGTTCTCGACGGTGAGCACCACCGTCTCGGGGCGCAGTCCGGTCGTGACCCACACGATGCCGCCTGCGGGCAGATTGTGGACGATCGCGTTGTGCACGAGATTCGTCGTCAGCTGCAACAGCAGGGCGTGGGAGCCGATGGTGGGGGTCACCTCGCCCGAGGTCTCCAGGATCACGCCATGTTCTTCGGCGAGGGCGAGCAGCGTTTCGGCGGCTTGTTCCGCGAGCAGGGAAAGGTCGACGTGTTCCCGGGTGAAAGACCGCTGATCGGCGCGGCTGAGCAGCAGCAATGCCTCGGTGAGGTCGATCGCCCGGGAGTTGACGGCGTGGAGGCGGTCGACCAGTTCGCCGGTGTCGTGGGTGCGGTCGTCGCGGGCCACGTCGAGCAGGGTCTGGGTGATCGCCAGCGGCGTGCGCAGTTCGTGGGAGGCGTTGGCGGCGAAGCGGCGCTGTTCGTTGACGTGTGCTTCCAGCCGGGCGAACATCACGTCGAAGGCGTCGGCGAGTTCGCGGAACTCGTCGCTGCGGCCCGGCAGCCGGATTCGGTGGGCGAGTGAGCCATTCGCGGCCGTCCGGGTGGCGGCGGTGATGCGGGTCAGCGGGGTGAGCATCCAACCGGCGAGAAACCATCCGCCCACCAGGCCGATCGCCAGCAGGAATGCCATCACGATGGTCACGAACGGCGCGAAGGAGCGCAGCAGCATGCCGCGATCGATCCAGAAATCGCCGCTGCTGGTGTAGATCCAGCCCTCGGGCAGGTACCACAGGTAATAGACACCCACGGCGGCGATGAGCAGCGAACCCACGACCATGATGAAGCCGGCGTAGCTGAGGGTGAGTTTGAGGCGAACACTCAATCCGGGCGCCCTACCCACGGTCTCGCCCGTCGCTGATGCGGTACCCGACACCGGCCACGGTGGCGATGACCCACGGTTCGCCCAGGCGTTTGCGTAGCGCGGAGACGGTGATACGCACCGCGTTGGTGAACGGGTCCGCGTTCTCGTCCCACGCCCGTTCCAGGAGTTCCTCGGCGCTCACGACACCGCCTTCGGCGGCGATGAGCACTTCGAGCACCGCGAACTGCTTCCGGGTCAGAGCGATGTAGCGGCCGTCGCGGTAGACCTCCCGGCGGAACGCGTCCAGACGCAGCCCGGCGATCTCGCGCACTGGTGGCCGGTTGTGCGCGCGCCTGCGGTCGAGCGCTCTGAGCCGGAGGACGAGTTCGCGGAGTTCGAACGGCTTGGTGAGGTAGTCGTCGGCGCCGAGCCCGAAACCGCTCGCCTTGTCGTCGAGCCGATCGGCGGCGGTGAGCATCAGGATCGGCAGACCGCTACCGGAGGCGACGATGTGTTCGGCGATCTCGTCACCGGAGGGACCCGGGATGTCACGGTCCAGGACGGCGATGTCGTAGGTGTTGACGCTCAGCAGCTCCAGCGCGGCATCGCCGTCACCCGCGATGTCGGCGGCGATCGCGTCCAGGCGCAGGCCATCGCGAATGGCGTCCGCCAGATAGGGTTCGTCCTCGACGATCAGTACACGCATAGACGCTCGATTCTCCCAGCCGGGGGATATCGTCGGCGTATCCGAAAGCGCATACGCGTCGGCAACACCATGCTGCCTTGACTGAGGGGCATGAACCACCGTGAACCGGCGATCCGCCGTCTCCGATCGACCGCCCTCGCCGCCGTTGTCATCGTCAGTGCGGCGTCTGTCGGTGTCCTCGTCTACCAGTCGTTGCCGACCATGTCCACGGTCGCACGATCCATCGACACCTTGGTCGGCGGCCACCGCGGTCCGCCCGGCGCGACGCTCTTCGACGACGGGAATCCGTCCGTGGGCAACCTCGACTCCGATCTGCTCGCCGCCCTGCGCGCCGCTGCCGCCGATGCCGCGGACGACGGGGTCGAGCTCGTCGTCAACAGTGGCTGGCGGTCGCCGGAATACCAGGAACAGCTGCTGCGCGAGGCAGTCTCGAAATACGGCTCGGAAACCGAAGCCGCTCGGTGGGTGGCAACCCCTTCCACGTCCGCTCACGTAGCGGGCGAGGCGGTCGATATCGGGCCGACCGACGGCGCGGCGTGGCTGTCCGCGCACGGCGCCGCCTACGGGTTGTGCCAGATCTACGCGAACGAACCCTGGCATTACGAACTTCGCTCCGACGCGGGGGAACTCGGCTGTCCGCCCCTGTACGCCGACCCGACCCACGATCCGAGGATGCAGCAGTGATCACGACAGCGTCGGCCCCCGTCGCAGCACGGGCCGGTCGGCCTGTGCCGACCCAGATCGTCCTCCGATTCTCCATCATCTATTTCGGCCTGCTCTGCCTGCTCCTGACCTATATCCCGTTCGCGCTGCTCGGCATCCTCGGCCGGTGGATTCGCGAATACCCGGGGCCGTGGAACATGCCCATCACCGACCCCGTCACCGGGCCGGTCGGTCGAGCGGTCTTCGGGGTCGACGCTGAGTTACACCAGGACTCCGGAGCGGGCGACCAGACCGCCGTCTGGGTACTGGTGTTCTGTCTGCTGGTCGTCGCGGCGACGGGCGCCGCGGTATGGACAGCCGTCGACCGTCGTCCCGTACCCGCCCGCGCGCTCGCCTGGTTCTCGCAGTTCCTGCGGCTGGCTCTGGGCGGGCAGATGATCGGGTTCGGGTTCGCCAAACTGATCCCTACCCAGATGCCGGCCCCCGGACTGGCTCAGCTGTTGCGGCCGTACGGCGAGATGAGCCCCGCCTCGGTGTTGTGGCTGCAGGTCGGCAGCTCGTATCCGTACGAGATGGCTCTCGGCGGGGTGGAAGTGGTGGCGGGGCTGCTGCTGTTCGTGTCCAGGACCGCAGTGCTCGGCGCCGCGTTGACACTGGCGAGTACCGCGCAGATTCTCCTGCTGAACATGACGTTCGACATACCGGAGAAACTGCTCGCCGCGCACCTGCTGCTGATCAGCGTGTTCCTGCTCGCTCCGTACCTGCGGCGCCTGACTGATGTCTTCGTGCGGGAACGCGCATGCGCGCCACTGACCCAGCCCGCGCTGTTCACCGACGCCAGGAAGAACCGACTCGCGATCTGGGCGGTGGCGGCGTTGGGCCTGTGGGTCGCGCTGGGAAGCGGCTACGACCGCTGGGTGGTCTGGCACGAACAATCCGGTGCCGCGAGCCCCAAATCCGCGCTGTACGGAATCTGGGAGGTGCGGGATTTCACCGTCGACGGGCTGCCGATCCCGCCGCTGACCACCGACGAGACACGGTGGCAGCGACTGGTTTTCGATGACCCGCAGCAAGCCGCTTACCAGCGGATGAACGGCGAACTGGTACCCGCGCACGCCCACTTCCGCCCCGACGGACACGTGGAGCTCACCTCGATGAACGCCATGGGCACGGTCGACCCCGGACCACCGTTCGCGACACTGTCCTGCGAGAAACCCACCCCGGACCGACTGCTGCTACGCGGAATACTGCACGACCGCCCGATCACGATCACCCTGGACCGCAAGGACCCCGACACCTTCACCTTGCGCAGCCGCGGATTCCACTGGGTCCAGGACTATGTGTACTTCCGCTAACGGGACAGGCTGTCCCCGTGCGGCTTTCGCTAGAATACGTCGCGGCCCTGCGATGCCGGACCCGTGGCGCGTGGGTGTTCGCGCCGAGGCGGCCGACGATCGGCGCACTCGGGGGAGGGGGTGAGACAGTGCGGCAATTCGTCAGCGGTGCCATCGGTCTACTGATGGTCGGCGCGTTACTGGTCTTCTTCCTCGGCTTCGTCCCGATAGTCGTCGGGGTGATCAAGTTGCTCGAGGACCCGGCCGCGGCTCCGATGTGCGGTGACAGGCCGATGGAACGAGGGACCGTCTGCATCGAGTCCTCCCGCACCGGCACCAGCAGCACGCCATACCGGGAGGTGCTGCGCCAACAGCGTGACAGCCACGAGATCGGGATCGGTCTGGTGAAGGGCGGCGGCGCGATGATCGGCGGAAGCCTCGTCGTCGTCTTCGCCGGCGCCTACGTGGGCGGTGTGCTGGACGCCAGATGGGCTGCCACGCAGTCGTCCCGGCGGCGTCCCCGAGCTGAAACCTTTCGACGCATACCGGCGCCGACCTCGTCGGCTGCGATCGTCGACCCAGCTGCCGAGGAGCCGAGCCCCACCCCCGCCGATTCCCGCCGGGGCGACACCATGGCGGAATTCGGACGACAGTGTGAGCGTCGAGGTGACGTCACCGAGGCTGAGAGCTGGTATCGCCAAGGCGCCGGCCTCGGCAGTGCTTCGGCCATGAACAGGCTGGGTCGCCTGCTGCACGATCGCAACGCCGCGCAGCGTTTGTTCTCGCGCTTGCTGCACCGTACTGCCACCGCGAACCGCGCAGCCGAAGCCCTGCACTGGTTCCTCGAAGCCGCCGAGGCTGGCGACACCGACGCGATGGCCGCACTCGGCGCGCTGTTCGACGAGGACGGACAGCACGAGGAGGCCGAGCGGTGGTATCGCCGAGCCATCGACGCCGGTGACCGCAGCACCATGAACAACCTCGGGATGCTGCTCTTCGACCGAGGTGACTACGCGGAAGCCGAACGCTGGTGGCGGCGTGCCGCCGCCGCGGGCAGCGCGGCGGCGCGGCAAAACCTGCAGCGGTTACCGCACCGGACCCTCGCCCCGGCCGACCGCCGCGCGTCCCCACCCACGCGGACTGCCACGCCCCGACCCACTCCCGTGCTGCCGGACAACTACCAGACACTGCTCGCCATGGTGATGGGCGATCACGCCTCCGCCGAGGGTCTGATCGAATTCGAACAGCGACAACTGCCTGATGCGAACCGCGAGAGCTGGATTCGGCAGGCCATCACACGACTGCGGCATGACCGTCAGCGCTGAGGTCGTCGAGGCCGTTCGCAGCGGATCATCGGAGTCGGGATCTCCTTGCCCCTTCTAACTTATAGCTCACCCTGGGGCTTGCGGCAAGGCCCCGGTGGTGCTGCAGAATCGCTGGGCAATGCAGGGACCAGCCACATTCGGGAGTGACCAGATGCAAGAGATGACCACCGACGTGATCGTTGTCGGGGCTGGGCCGGCCGGGTTGATGCTCGCGGGGGAATTGGGGCGGGCCGGGGTGCGTCCGCTGGTGCTCGAACGTCGTGAACAGCCGGGCACCGCGCAGAAGGCCAGTGGTCTCGGCGGGCGGATTCTGGACGTGCTGCGCTATCGAGGACTGCTCGACCGGATGACGGCGGTCAGCGGCGACCCGAGTCCGAAACCGATCTTCCCCTTCGGCGGGGTGTACCTGGACTTCACCGGCCTCGACGAAACTCCGATGCACGCCATGGCGATTCCGCAGGCGCGGGTCGAGGAACTGCTCGCCGAGGACGCCGTCGACCTAGGTGCCGAGATCCGGCGCGGACACGAAGTGGTCGCGGTGGCCCAGGACGACGACGCGGTGATCGCGGAAGTGAACGGGCCGGACGGACCGTACCGGGTGCGCGCCCGCTACCTGGTCGGCTGCGATGGCGGCCGCAGCCGGATTCGCGAACTGGCGGGAATCGGGTTCCCCGGCAGCACCTATCCGGAGGTCAACCGGCTGGCCGTGGTCGCCGTGCACGAGTCAGTGACCGTGCTCGACGACGGCGGCCTCGAGGTGCCCGGTTTCGGCCGGATCGATCCGGGCTTCACCCACACCGACACCGGGGTGTTCGCGCTGGGACGGGTCAGCTCCGAGGACCGCGTGATGTTCTTCCAGACCACCGAGAACGACGACGCCGAATACGACAACGACGAACCACTGACCATGGCCGAACTCGGCCACAGCGTCCGGCGTGTGCTGGGCGCGGAGGTTCCGCTCGGCGCGCCGACTCGCTTGTCGCGCTACCAGTTCCAGGACCGCCAGGCCGAAAACTACCGTGTGGGTAGGGTTTTCCTGGCCGGTGACGCGGCCCACCTGCTGCCCGCCACCGGTGCCGCGATGAATCTCGGCATGACCGATTCGGTGAACCTGGCCTGGAAGCTGGCCGCGGACATCCACGGTTGGGCACCGGCCGGCCTGCTCGACACCTACCACGACGAACGCCACTTCGCCGGTGGTCGCGCACTGCTGCAGACCCGCGCCCAGGCGGCACTTCGCCAGGGTCAGGACCCTGCCGCCGAGGCGCTGCGCACGGTATTCCAGGAACTGCTCTCCGACGAACCCGCGCTGCGCCGTATGGGAGCCCTCGTCGCGGGCACCGATCTGCGCTACCCGGTACCCGGAACCCCTTCGCTTACTGGCACTTTCGCTCCCGACCTGAGCCTGCACACCGACCAGGGCACCACCGCCGTCGCCGAGATCATGCGCGCCGCGCGACCGGTCTTCCTCGACCTGGCCGACCGTGCCGACCTGCGGGAGATCGTCGGGGAGTGGGCGCAGCGCGTCGACATCCACAGGGCCAAGACCGGCGATCGTCCCGCCGACGCACTCCTGATCCGCCCCGACGGTCACATCGCCTGGGCGGCGACGATCGACGAGGCGCCGGACACCGCCGCAGCTGATCTGCGCGCGGCGCTGACCAGGTGGTTCGGCGTCCGGTAGTCGCGCGAACGCGAAACTCCGCAGCTGCCGGTGTCGACTTTCCGGCAGCCACGTGACCGGTATTGCGAACCGGCCCTCGATCATTCGATCCTGGGCCGGTTCGCGTTGAAATCCGTGCCCGTCTGTGGATTACTCCTGGGATGAATGCGATCTCGACAACCGACCAGCCGGCGACGCGCGCGCTGCCCGGCTGGTCGGTGCCGATGGTGTTCATCATCGCGGCGACCTCGCAATATGTGGGTGCGGCACTCGGCGTCTTCCTGTTCGACACCACTGAGCCGTCCACTGTCGCCTGGTTGCGGGCCGCGGCGGCGGGGGTCGCGTTGCTGGCCTGGCGGCGGCCGTGGCGAACCCGCTGGACACGGCGGGGCATCGCGACGGCCGCCGGCTTCGGCATCGTCACCGTATCGATGAACATCGTGTTCTACGAGGCCATCGCGCGTATCCCGCTCGGCACCGCCGTCGCCATCGAATTCCTCGGTCCGGTCGCCGTCGCGACGCTCGGGTCGCGGCGGGCGCGCGACCTGATCGCCGTGGCGCTGGTGGCGGTCGGTGTGGTGTTGCTGGCCGGCGTGCAGTTCGACGTCGAGCCGGTCGGAGTGGGGTTCGCTCTCGCCTCGGCGGTCCTGTGGGCGGCGTACATCCTGGTCGGCAAGCGCGTCGCCGACACCGGTGACGGCCAGGATTCCCTCGCTGTCGGTATGGCGGCCGCGGCGGTGCTGCTGGCGCCGTTCGTGCTGATTCCGCAGCTGACGATCGATGCCGCGGTATTCGCCGACCCGAGGACCTGGCTGCTCGGTCTCGGCGTCGGCGTGCTGTCGAGTGCCGTGCCCTACGCGCTGGATCAGGTGGTGCTGACCGCGGTGGGACGCGCCCGATTCGCCTTGCTGCTCGCGTTGCTCCCGGCGACCGCGACCGTCGTCGGCGCGATCGCCCTCGCGCAACGCCCCACCCTGCTGGAACTCGCGGGCATCGCACTGGTCATGCTGGCATTGACGATCAGCGCCCTGCCCACCCGCCAGGCCGCGCCGGAACCGCCCGCACCGCTGTGACCGTCCGTCCCGATCATGCTCGAAACGCCGGCTCCGGGATGTGCTCCGCCAGGTGGAGTGAAGCTACGGATCCTGCCCGACACTTCATCGGAAAACACGCCGGGCGAGCTCTCGACGCGGAACTCGCACGGGGCATGTGTCAGTTTCCCTGCGCCAGGTAGTTGTAGATTTCGTGGACTTCGATGGTGGGCTGGTTGGGCATGCCTACTTCCATGCCGATGGGGCCGAGGGTGGACTCGGCGAAGCTCTGGAACTGCTCGGGGGTTTCCCACACGTCGGTGACGTGGAATCCGGTGTCGGTCTTCCTGACGAGGTGGAACAGGAGGCCGGGGCCGCCGGAGCCGCCGTGCACGAAGCCCATCTTCTCGAGGGCCTGGTCGTACTGTTCGAGGGTCGAGCCGGTGAATTCGAGTTCGACGGCAACCGCCATGACGGTCATCTCCTTGCGCGGTCGAGCGGGGTTGGAGTGACTTCGGGCCCGGCCCGACGAGCGGGGGGTCGCGATCGAACACCGTGACCCGGCGCTCCGATCGGATCACGATCGCTCTGGGCGACGGTGCGAACCCGTCGTCGCGATGTGGTGCGCGTCATAGTCTAGTCCGGGGGTCATCGAGCGACAAGCGATCTCCTCAGCCCGCCCGAGGGTCCTCGACGGTCGACCAGACCATGCCGATGCCGGAGTCGGCGGGCGCTGTGCGCGCGCGTGGTGCAGTGCTGACCAGCTCGTATCCGAGCCGCCGAGGAACAGCCGCGCTGCGGACGTTGGCCGCGTCGCAATGGACTTCGACGCGACCGATGTGGGGGAGGGCGAGCGCGACGGTGGTCAGGGCATGAGCGGCGCGCGTGATGATTCCCCGTCCGGTGTGGGCGATATGGCACCAGTAACCGATCTCCAGTGCGGCCGGGTCGATCCTGTCGTGGAGTCCGATGCCACCCGCCACCTCGCCTCTCGCGGTGAAGATCCCGTAGAGGTAGCCGCCGTCGGGCGTCGGCCAGTGTGCGGCCGAGATCTGCAGGGAACGACGTTGCCCGGCGAGCGTCGGCGGCTGCCCGGCCCATGACATCCACGGGTGCAAGTGTGCGTGCGAGGCGCTCAGCGCGGTGAACTGGCGGGTCAGATCACTGGGGCGCCACCGGCGCAGCAGCAGATCGCCCAGATCGATCCGCTGCGGGGGAGTCGACCCGGGCTGAGCGCTGGTGCTGATGGTCATGGTCGATGATTGCGGACGCAGGGGCTCGCGGGCAACGCATTTCCGGCGCTCGACGACGTGCGGTCAGTGGATCCTGGCGAGGATATCGATCGCGATATCCGTTGCGGCGGTGTGCATCTGGTCGTCGGTCAGGTCGAGATCGCCCATCATCGACAGGCTCCAGCTGATCGCGAGCAGCGCTTGCCGTGCGTGATAGACGTCCAGCGCGGCGGCGTCGGGCGCGGTCATGAGGTCGGCGAGCACGCGGAACTGGTAGCGCAGACCCGCGCCGAAACCGAGGTCGCGGAACGCGGGCTGGTTCTCGTGCCAGAACCGCACCATGTCACGGCCGAGACTGTGCAGCAGCGCGCTGTAGCGGCGCAGGATCTGCTCGGCGCGTTCGGAACCCGGCGGTGCCTGTTCGGCCCAGGTGACGATGTCGTCGATGCCACGGCGCAGATCGTCGGACAGGCTGACGACGATGTCTTCCTTGGTCCGGAAGTGGTAGTACAGCGCGGCTTTGGTCACACCGAGCCGCTCGGCGATCTCGCGCAGCGAGGTCTTCTCGTACCCGCGCTCGGAGAACAGTTCCATCGCCACCGTGCGAATGCGTTCCCTGGTGTCACTACGACGTCCGTCCACGAGGCTTTCCTTTGCTTGACGACCGGCTAGGGGGAGCCTACCGTCGGATCATGACCGAGATCACTAGCCGGTCGGCAAGTTAGTTTGAAGGAGGGGCAGATGACACACGTGAACGCACCTACCGCAGGGGTGGCGCTGACAGCGATCGGCGTCGCGCTGATCCGTGAGCGGGAGTCGCGCAGGCCGGATCGGCTCTACGCCGACCCGCTCGCTACGGAGTTCGTCGACGCGGCGCGGCGTGACTTCACCCGCACCGGGGAAGGCGCCGCGAAATGGGAGCGAGTCGAGGCCGTGGCCGAACAGTTCTTCGCGGGAAGATCCGTCGGGGTCCGTCTGGTCGACGACCGGGTGACCGAGGCCGTCGCCGCCGGATGCAGGCAGATCGTTCTGCTCGGCGCCGGTCTGGACACCCGCGCGTTCCGGATGGGTCTGCCCGCCGACGTCACCGTCTACGAACTGGACCTGCCCGAGCTGTTCGCCTTCAAGGAGCCGGTACTGCGCGCAGCGCGAGCCACGCCGACCACGCAACGACACGTCCTGTCGATCGACCTGCGCACCGACTGGGCTGTTCCGCTGCGCGAGCGGGGATTTCGGCCCGAGCTGCCGACTCACTGGATCGACGAGGGCGCGCTCCCGTACCTCCCACCCGAGGATCATCTCCGCACGGTGGCGACGCTGACGACGCTGTCCGCGCCCGGCAGCCGATTCGGTCTCAGCCGGTTCGCGGTCGATCCCGAGGCTCCGCCCTACGCAGAATTGCGTCGACTCGTCGGCGGTGACGACGCCGGTATGCCGCCGCTGGACGCCGGGCGCCCGGGGGAGCAGTGGCTCCTCGGGCACGGCTGGCACACCCGGTTCCGCGCTTGGGACGACATGATCGTTCCCCTCGGCAGAGACGTGGCGGTGAACGACCCGAAGGTCGGCGTCGTGCTCGCCGAGCGGGTGTGACGGAAGGCAACCATGTCGCGTCGGGGCGGCGGTGGTTGTGGAGGTCGCTCCGGCGACGTGAACACCATCACCGACCGCCCGCCTCGGGGCGGTCACCGCGAGCCCGCGTGAGGGTGAAACATACGCGCTCGCTGCACTTTCGGCGTGCCTGTGAGCACGGACACGGCAGCGGTCGCCCACCGGCGCTCCGTGGTCGCGCTCACAGGTGGGCCTACCTGGTCAAAGGCACCTCGCGGCGCTGATAGGCTGACGGGCGAGTTAGGCATCCTTTAACGGACCGTCCGGTGAGGCGGGGAAGGAGGTCGGCATGGCTGTGCCCGAACGGGCGGCCAAAACCGGCGCGGGCGAAACATCGCAGCGGCACACCCCCGAGTGGGTGGCGGCCGGACGCGAGCTGTTGTCGCCATCGGACGTCACCAGGACCGTAGCGCGTATCGCGCATCAGATCATCGAGAAGACCGCCTTGGATTCCGGCGACGCCGACGCACCGCGGGTGGTTCTCATGGGAATCCCGACGCGCGGCACCACCCTGGCCAACCGGCTGGCGGACAAGATCGAGGAATTCTCCGGTGTGCGTCCCGCCCTCGGCTCCCTCGACATCACGCTGTACCGCGACGACCTGCGCAGTCGCCCGCACCGCCCGCTCGAACGCACCTCGGTGCCCGACGGCGGTATCGAGAACTCCCTGGTGGTTCTCGTCGACGACGTGCTGTTCTCCGGCAGGACGGTCCGCTCCGCCCTCGACGGCCTGCGCGACCTCGGCCGCCCCCGCGCCGTGCAGCTGGCCGTGCTCATCGACCGCGGCCACCGCGAACTGCCGATCCGCGCCGACTACGTGGGCAAGAACGTGCCGACCTCGCGCGCCGAGGACATCTCGGTGCTGATGGTCGAGCACGACGGTCGCGACGGTGTGTATCTGCATCAGGAAGGTCAAGAGCAGTGAGGGAGCGTAGCGACCGAACCATGAACACAGCCATCCAATGGTTCACGCCGGAGCCGAGCGTCAGCGAGGTGGGGGCGTGAAGCATTTGCTGACGGTTGCCGACCTGGATCGCGGCACCGCCACCGAACTCCTCGACGAGGCCGAGCGCTTCGAACAGGCCCTGCTCGGCCGCGAGGTGAAGAAGCTGCCGACCCTGCGCGGGCGCACCGTGATGACGGTGTTCTACGAGAACTCCACCCGGACCCGCGTGTCCTTCGAGGTCGCGGGCAAGTGGATGAGCGCCGATGTGATCAACGTGAGTGCGTCGAGTTCCTCTGTGTCCAAGGGTGAATCGCTGCGCGACACCGCCCTCACCCTGCACGCGGCGGGCGCCGACGCGCTGATCGTGCGCCACCCGGCCTCGGGTGCCGCGCACCAGATCGCGCGCTGGATGGAGCAGTGGGCGCGCGAGGAGAACCGCGTCGCCCCGTCGATCATCAACGCGGGCGACGGCACCCACCAGCACCCCACCCAGGCCCTGCTCGACGCCCTCACCCTGCGCCAGCGCCTCGGCGACGTCGAGGGCAAGCGGATCGTGCTGGTCGGCGACATCCTGCACAGCCGGGTCGCCCGCTCGAACGTCTCCCTGCTCAACACCCTCGGTGCCGAAGTGGTCCTGGTGGCGCCGCGCACGCTGCTGCCGGTCGGCGTGGAGGCCTGGCCCTGCCGGGTCTCGTCCTCGCTGGACGCGGAACTGCCCGGCGCCGACGCGGTGATGATGCTGCGGGTGCAGGCGGAGCGGATGAACGGCGGGTTCTTCCCGTCGGCCCGCGAATATTCGATCAATTACGGACTGTCCGAGCGCAGGCTCGCCCTGCTCGGCGACGACGCGGTGGTCCTGCACCCCGGCCCGATGCTGCGCGGTATGGAAATCGCCTTCGCGGTCGCGGATTCGCCGAAGTCCGCTGTGCTGCAGCAGGTCTCGAACGGAGTGCACATGCGGATGGCCGTGTTGTTCCGGCTGCTCGTCGGTCAGGAGGAAACGGTATGAGTGAGCTGCTGATCAAGAACGTCAAGCCCTACGGTGAAGGCGACCCCGTCGACGTCCTGGTGCGCGACACCCGCATCGCCGATATCGGCACCGGTCTGACGGCGTCCGACGATGCCGAGGTGATCGAGGGCAACGGCCAGATCCTGCTGCCCGGCTTCGTCGACCTGCACACGCACCTGCGGGAACCCGGCCGCGAAGACACCGAGACCATCGAAACCGGTTCCGCCGCCGCCGCACTGGGCGGTTACACCGCGGTGTTCGCGATGGCCAACACCAGCCCGGTCGCCGACTCGGTCGTCATCACCGACCACGTGTGGCGCCGCGGCCAGGAAGTCGGCCTCGTCGACGTGTTTCCGGTCGGTGCCGTCACGGTCGGCCTCCAGGGCAAACAGCTCGCCGAGATGGGCACCATGGCCGCCGGTATCGGCCAGGTCAGGATGTTCTCCGACGACGGCCACTGCGTCGACGACCCGCTGATCATGCGTCGCGCCCTCGAATACGCGAACTCGCTGGGAGTGCTCATCGCCCAGCATGCCGAGGAACCGCGCCTGACCAAGAACGCCATCGCGCACGAAGGCCCCAACGCCGCGCGCCTCGGACTGCACGGCTGGCCGCGCGCCGCCGAGGAGTCGATCGTCGCGCGTGACGCACTGCTGGCCCGCGACGCGAACGCCCGCGTGCACATCTGCCACGCCTCCACCGCGGGCACCGTCGAACTGGTGAAATGGGCCAAGTCCCAGGGCATCTCGATCACCGCCGAGGTCACCCCGCACCACCTGCTGCTCGATGATTCGCGCCTGGAGACCTACGACGCGGTCAACAAGGTGAACCCGCCGCTGCGCGAATCCACCGACGTGGCAGCCCTGCGCCAGGCCCTGGCCGACGGCATCATCGACTGTGTCGCCACCGATCACGCTCCGCACGCCGAACAGGACAAGTGCTGCGAATTCGCGGCCGCCCGCCCCGGCATGCTCGGCCTCGAGACGGCGCTGTCGATCATCGTGCAGACGATGGTCGAGCCCGGCCTGCTGGACTGGCGCGGCGTCGCGAAGGTGATGAGCGAGAAGCCGGCCGCGATCGTCGGCCTCGACGACCACGGCCGCCCGATCGCGGTCGGCGAGCCGGCCAACCTCACGCTGATCGACCCCGACGCCGAGTGGACGGTGCGCGGCGCCGAGCTGGCGAGTATCTCGAACAACACACCGTTCGAGGACATGACGTTCCCGGCCGAGGTCACAGCCACTGTGCTGCGCGGCCGGGTAACTGCCCGCGAGGGCAAGGCGGTCGGGATCTAGGGAGGCCAGGACGTGGAGAGAACGCTGTGGGTAGTCGGGCTGCTGGCATTTTTCATTGTGTGCCTGTGGCTGATGTACCGGGCTTGGCAGAAGAAGGCCACGCGACAGCAGGCACGGATCGGCGAACTGCCGACGGTGCCGGCCGAACTGGGCGCACAACTACTGGAACCGACCACCGGCATGTACCTGGGCAGCACCATCGCGCCCAGCTGGCAGGACCGGATCGCGGTCGGTGACCTGGGATTCCGGGCGACCGCCGAACTGACGCGGTTCGAACGCGGAATTCTGCTCGAACGCGACGGCGCCACGGTGATCTGGATTCCGCAGGAATCGGTGACAGCCGTGCGTACCGAACGCGGCCACGCGGGCAAAGTGATGACGGAAAATGGTGTGCTGGTAATTCGCTGGACACTGCCGACCGGAACCGAGATAGATACCGGATTCCGGGGCGACGACAAGACGGTGTACCCGGCCTGGACAGCCGGGGCCGCGGATTCGACCAGGGTGACGACGGGAGACGATGAATGAGCACAGTAAAGGCAGCCTTGGTGCTCGAGGACGGCCGCGTATTCCGCGGTACCGCCTTCGGCGCCGAGGGACAGACACTCGGTGAGGCCGTGTTCTGCACGGCGATGACCGGGTACCAGGAAACTCTGACCGATCCCAGCTACGCCCGCCAGATCGTGGTGGCCACGGCCCCGCAGATCGGCAACACCGGCTGGAACGACGAGGACGACGAGTCCGCCAAGATCTGGGTCGCCGGCTACGCCGTGCGCGACCCCTCGCGGGTCTCCTCCAACTGGCGCGCCACCGGCACGCTGACCGACGAGCTCGACCGCCAGGACGTCGTCGGCATCGCCGGCATCGACACCCGCGCGGTGGTCCGCCACCTGCGCAGCCGCGGTTCGATGAAGGCGGGCATCTTCTCCGGCGCCGCGCTGGCCGCCGACGAGGAACTCCTCGCGCGGGTCAACGGCCAGGCCTCGATGCTGGGCGCCGACCTCGCCGAAGAGGTCAGCACCGACGCGATGTACACGATCGAACCGGTGGGCGACCACAGGTTCACCGTCGTCGCGGTCGACCTCGGCATCAAGACCAACACCCCGCGTATGTTCGCCGAGCGCGGCGTGCGCACCCACGTGGTGCCGTCGAACACCTCCCTCGACGACATCCTCGCGCTGAACCCCAACGGCGTGTTCCTGTCGAACGGCCCCGGCGACCCGGCCACCCAGGTCGGCGCGATCGCGCTCACCCAGGGTGTCCTGGAACGTGGAATCCCGCTGTTCGGCATCTGCTTCGGCAACCAGATCCTGGGCCGGGCGCTGGGCCGCAGCACCTACAAGATGAAGTTCGGCCACCGCGGCATCAACATCCCGGTGATCGAAGAGGGCACGGGCCGCGTGTCCATCACCGCCCAGAACCACGGCTTCGCCCTCGAAGGCGAGCGCGGCGAGGTGTTCGACACCCCGTTCGGCAAGGCCGAGGTCTCCCACATCTGCGCCAACGACGGCACCGTCGAAGGGGTCCGGCTGATCGACGGCCGCGCCTTCTCGGTGCAGTACCACCCCGAGGCCGCCGCAGGCCCGCACGACGCCGCATATCTGTTCGACCGTTTCGCCGGTCTCATGGAAGGAGCCTGATGCCTCGCCGCGAGGATCTGAAGCACATCCTGGTGATCGGCTCTGGCCCGATCGTGATCGGCCAGGCGTGCGAATTCGACTACTCCGGTACCCAGGCGTGCCGGGTGCTGCGGTCCGAGGGACTGCGCGTTTCGCTGGTGAACTCCAACCCGGCGACCATCATGACCGACCCGGAGTTCGCCGACGCCACCTACGTCGAGCCGATCACCCCGGAGTTCGTCGAGAAGGTCATCGAGAAGGAACGCCCCGACGCCATCCTGGCCACCCTCGGTGGGCAGACCGCGCTCAACACTGCCGTCGCGCTGCACGAGAACGGTGTGCTGCAGAAGTACAACGTCGAGCTGATCGGCGCCGACTTCGACGCCATCCAGCGCGGTGAGGACCGGCAGAAGTTCAAGGACATCGTCGCCAAGGTCGGCGGCGAGAGTGCCCGCAGCGCTGTCTGTTACACCATGGACGAGGTGCGCGAGACCGTCGCCGACCTCGGCTACCCCGTGGTCGTGCGTCCCTCGTTCACCATGGGTGGCCTCGGCTCGGGCATGGCCTACAACGAGGAAGACCTCGACCGCATCGCCGGTGGCGGCCTGTCCGCCTCGCCGACCGCGAACGTCCTGATCGAGGAATCCATCCTCGGCTGGAAGGAGTTCGAGCTCGAGCTCATGCGCGACCGCAACGACAATGTGGTCATCGTCTGCTCGATCGAGAACGTCGACCCGATGGGTGTGCACACCGGTGACTCGGTCACCGTCGCCCCCGCGATGACCCTCACCGACCGCGAGTACCAGAAGATGCGCGATCTCGGCATCGCGATCCTGCGCGAGGTCGGCGTCGACACCGGCGGCTGCAACATCCAGTTCGCGGTGGACCCGGCCGACGGTCGCCTGATCGTCATCGAGATGAACCCGCGCGTCTCGCGCTCCTCGGCGCTGGCGTCGAAGGCCACCGGCTTCCCGATCGCCAAGATCGCCGCCAAGCTGGCCATCGGCTACACCCTCGACGAGATCGTCAACGACATCACCGGCGAGACCCCGGCATCGTTCGAGCCGACCCTCGACTACGTCGTGGTGAAGGCGCCGCGGTTCGCGTTCGAGAAGTTCCCCGGCGCCGACGCCACGCTGACCACCACCATGAAGTCGGTGGGCGAGGCGATGTCGATGGGCCGCAACTTCTCCGAGGCCCTCGGCAAGGTACTGCGCTCGCTCGAGACCAAGGCCGCCAGCTTCTGGACCACCGACGACGGCCAGTGGGCCCCGGCCGATCCCAGCGATCCGGCCTCGGTGCGCGAGGCGATCGAAGCCATCCTCGCCGACCTGCGCGTGCCCACCGAAGGTCGCATCTACCAGGTCGAACGCGCACTGCGCTACGGCGCGAGCGTCGAAGAGGTCGCGCTGGCCTCCGGTGTCGATCCGTGGTTCGTCGCCGAGGTGCTCGGCCTGGTCGAGCTGCGTCTGGAAGTTCTCGACGCGCCCGTCCTCGACGAGGATCTGCTGCGTCGCGCCAAGCACTACGGCCTGTCGGACCGTCAGCTGGCGGCACTGCGCCCCGAGCTGGCGGGCGAGGCGGGCGTGCGCTCGCTGCGTCACCGCCTCCAGGTGCGCCCGGTCTACAAGACCGTCGACACCTGCGCCGCGGAGTTCGAGGCCAAGACCCCGTATCACTACAGCACCTACGAGCTGGATCCTGGTGCGGAGTCCGAGGTCGCGCCGCAGCGTGAGCGCGAGAAGGTCATCATCCTGGGTTCGGGCCCGAACCGTATCGGTCAGGGCATCGAGTTCGACTACTCGTGTGTGCACGCGGCACAGACCCTGTCGGCCGCCGGGTACGAGACCGTGATGGTCAACTGCAACCCCGAGACCGTCTCCACCGACTACGACACCGCCGATCGCCTCTACTTCGAGCCGCTCACCTTCGAGGACGTCCTCGAGGTGTACAACGCCGAAGCCGAGTCGGGCACCGTCGCCGGTGTGATCGTGCAGCTCGGCGGCCAGACCCCGCTGGGTCTGGCGCAGCGGCTCACCGACGCCGGCGTGCCGGTGGTCGGTACCTCCGCGGTCGCGATCGACCTGGCCGAGGACCGTGGCGAATTCGGTGACGTGCTCGTCGCCGCCGGACTGCCCGCGCCCAAGTACGGCACCGCCACCACGGTGGCCCAGGCCAAGAAGATCGCAGGCGAGATCGGCTACCCGGTGCTGGTCCGCCCGTCCTACGTGCTGGGCGGGCGTGGCATGGAGATCGTCTACGACGAGCAGTCTCTCGAGGGCTACATCTCCCGCGCCACCGAGCTCAACCCGGATCACCCGGTGCTGGTCGACCGCTTCCTCGAAGACGCCATCGAGATCGACGTCGACGCGCTGTGCGACGGCGACGAGGTCTACCTCGGCGGCGTGATGGAACACATCGAGGAAGCCGGTATCCACTCCGGTGACTCCGCCTGCGCGCTGCCCCCGATCACGTTGGGCCGCAGCGACATCGAGGCCGTGCGCCGCTCCACCATCGCGCTGGCCAAGGGCATCGGCGTCAAGGGCCTGCTCAACGTGCAGTACGCCCTCAAGGACGACGTGCTCTACGTCCTGGAAGCCAATCCCCGGGCGAGCCGGACGGTTCCGTTCGTCTCCAAGGCCACCGCGGTTCCGCTGGCCAAGGCCTGCGCGCGCGTGATGCTCGGCGCCACCATCGCCGACCTGCGCAAGGAAGGCATGCTGCCGCCCGAGGGCGACGGCGGCCACGTGCCGCTGGACGCGCCGGTCGCGGTGAAGGAAGCAGTGCTGCCCTTCCACCGGTTCCGTCGCGCCGACGGCTCCGGCATCGACTCGCTGCTCTCGCCGGAGATGAAGTCCACCGGTGAGGTCATGGGCATCGACGCCGACTTCGGCACCGCCTTCGCCAAGAGCCAGGCCGCCGCCTACGGCTCGCTGCCGACCGAGGGCACCGTGTTCGTCTCGATCGCCAACCGCGACAAGCGCGCCATGGTGTTCCCGATCAAGCGCCTGCACGACCTGGGCTTCCGCATCCTCGCCACCGAGGGAACCGCGGAAACCCTGCGCCGCAACGGCATTCCGTGCGAACAGGCACGCAAGCACTCGGATCCGGAATCCACCGATCCGGCCACCGGCATGCCGGAGGCCTCGATCGTGGAGCAGATCCGCGACGGCGAGATCGACATCGTGTTCAACACCCCCTACGGCAACTCGGGCCCCCGCGTGGACGGCTACGAGATCCGCACCGCCGCCGTGGGCGCGAACATCCCGTGCATCACCACCGTGCAGGGCGCTGCCGCGGCGGTGCAGGGCATCGAGGCCGGCATCAACGGCGGTATCGGGGTGCGCTCGCTGCAGGAACTGCACTCGAAACTGCGTGGCTGACATGAGCTTCGGTCACCGGTTGCAGCACGCCATGCGGCAGTTCGGACCAGTGTGCGTCGGCATCGACCCCCACCCCGCGCTGCTGCGGGCGTGGGGGCTCACCGAAGACGTCGACGGGCTCGAGGCATTCGCCGAGATCTGCGTCGAGGCCTTCGACGGGCGGGTCGCCCTGGTGAAGCCGCAGGTCGCGTTCTTCGAGACCTACGGGTCCGGCGGCATCGCGGTGCTCGAGCGCACCATCTCGGTGCTACGGGCCTCGGGCACCTTGGTGCTGGCCGATGCCAAGCGTGGCGACATCGGCTCCACCATGGATGCCTACGCCCATGCCTGGCTCGGCGACGGACCGCTGGGTTCGGACGCTGTGACGGTGTCGCCGTACCTCGGCTTCGGCTCCCTCGACCCGGCGCTGAGCCTGGCGAAGGACAATCACCGCGGGGTATTCGTGCTCGCGGCGACCTCGAATCCCGAAGGGGCGCAACTGCAGCGGATCACCGCCGCGGACGGGCGCACCATCGCGCAGACGATGGTCGACGAGGCCGCGGCCCGCAATGCCGGGTCCGGTTTCGGTTCCGTCGGCGTGGTCGTCGGTGCGACGCTCACCGAGGCGCCCGATCTGTCGGGCCTCAACGGCCCGATCCTGATGCCCGGTGTCGGCGCGCAGGGCGGGGGAGCGGACTCCATCCGCGCCCTGGTCACCGAGGCGAATTTCGCCGCCGCCGTGCCCGCGGTGTCGCGCGAGGTTCTCAACGCGGGTCCGTCGGTGACGGCGCTGTGCGACAAGACGGCTCAGTTGCAGGAGGAGTTCGCCTTCCTGCAGCGCTGATGAACGCCATGGCGGGCCGGGGTAGCGACACGCTGCCCCGGCCTCGTCGTCCTCGCGCCCCACTGTGAGGCGAGAACTCCGTCAGGCGAGGCAGTAGGTGGCGGTGACCGTGGCGAACAGCGACAGTGCGTCCGACGACGCCGCCGAGCCGAGAACCATCGTCAGCGACCGGCCGCCGGTCGAACGGAACGCGTACGAGACGTAGCCGAGCAGTTCACCGCCGTGTCCCCACAGGTCGGCGCCACACGGAGGTTCGAAACGCTGCAGGCCGAGGCCGTAGTGGAAACCCATGCCCATCGGGACCGTCTCCCGCATCCGGTCCAACGACGCGGGGCTCAGCAGGCGCCCACCGAGTAGCGCGGCGAAGAACGCGTCGAGATCGGCTGTGGTGGAGATCATTTCGCCTGCGGCCCAGTCCAGTGAGGGGTTCATCTCGGTCACATCCACGCGTCCGGCACCGTCGATGTCGCGGTGCGCGGTGAGGGCGGGCGCGGGGACGCGGGGGTCGTCGCCGGGCACGGTGGTGGCGGTCAACCGCAGCGGCGTGAGGACACGCTCGCGGATCTCGTCGCCGTAGCGGTGGCCGGTCACGTGCTCGATCAGCAGGCCGAGCGCGATGTAGTTGGTGTTCGAGTACCGGAAGCGGGCACCCGGTGCGAAATAGGGGTCGTGGCGCATCGCGGTGGCGAGCAGATCGCGCGGTGCGTGCGCGCGGAAGCGGTCGTCACCGCGCCACCGGTTCGTCGACATGCCCGGTTCCTTCATGTAGTCGTAGAGCCCGCTGGTGTGATTCATCAACTGCCGCACTGTGATCCGGTCACCGCCCGGAATCGGCTCCGGCAGCTGCGCGGCGATCGGGCCGTCGAGCTCGACTCTGCCCTCGTCGACCAGTTGCAGCACCACGGTGGCGACGAAGGTCTTGGTGATGCTGCCGATCCGGAACCTGCTGTGCGGTCCCGGCGTACCCGTCTGCCCGGCGGCGCTGCCTTCGTGGTGCCATTCGCGCTGCCGCTCGCCGTCGGAAACCCGCACCACCACGTCGGTGTCGTTCCAGCGCGCCGTGGCCTCGACCGCATCCCCGACGACCCGCCACCGTGCCGTCACGAGGACGAGAGCGGCCACCACCGTGGCCGTCACAACGGTGCCCACAACGACCACTGTGGCCCGAAAGAGTTTCTGTCGCATAGCTTTCGACGCTAAGTAGCTACTCGGACCGTATCGATGGTGCAGGCCCCGCGACGGGGGTGCGGAAAACCCCACCCTGCGACTGCGGTCGTACCGCGTCGACCGGGTGGTTGACGCTACTGATCACAGCGCCCGGGCTCCCTAGCGTCGAAAGCATGGATACGACAGGGAATTCGACCGAACTGACCGGCATCGCGGGCTGGGCCGTCCAGCTGATGGAACAGCTCGGAGGCTTCGGCGCCGGCCTCGCGATCGCACTCGAGAACCTCTTCCCTCCGCTGCCCAGCGAGGTGATCCTGCCACTGGCGGGCTTCACTGCCGGTCGCGGCCGATTCAGCCTGGCCGAGGTCCTGCTGTGGACCACTCTCGGCTCGGTGGCCGGCGCGCTCGCCCTCTACGGACTCGGCGCCGCGCTCGGGCGAGACCGCCTGCGCCGCATCGTCGACCGGCTACCCCTGGTCCGGCTGTCCGACCTGGACCGCACCGAGGACTGGTTCGCCCGCCACGGCGACAAAGCCGTCTTCTTCGGCCGGATGATCCCCATCTTCCGCAGCCTGATCTCGATTCCCGCCGGTGTCGAACGCATGCCCCTCGGCCGGTTCACGCTGCTGACCACGGCGGGCAGCCTGGTGTGGAACGCGATCTTCGTGTTCGCGGGCTACCTCCTCGGCGAGAACTGGCACGTCGTCGAGACCTATGCGGGCATCCTGCAGAAGGCGGTGATCGCCGCCGTCCTCGTGGCCGCGACCGTGTTCGTCGTGCGGCGCGTGCGTCAGCGGCAGGCGCACGCGAGAATTGGGCGATGAGCACCTCCCCGGCGCGGTCGAAACGCGTCGCCGCACCGGTCGCGGGATATCTGCTCGGCGTGCTCACTGTGCCGCTCGACCTGCTCGGTGTCCTCGCCGCGCCGATCGCGGCGGGCCTCACCGAGCGGATCGCCCGGGGCGAGCACCGGCGCCTCACCCGGTTGCTCGGCGTGCGGTCGAACGGCGTGCCGAGTGGACCGCGCGGCGCGGGGTACCTGGCTGTTCGCGCGCTGGTCGGCGTGCTCGGCGCGCTGGTGCTGGCCCTGTCGGGGTTGGGTGTGGTCGTCGTGGTGGCCCTGGTCTACGGCGCCTCCACCGGCGCCGCGGTGCCGATCATCGACGCGACCGAACCCGGGCAGGTCACTTGGGCGACGGTCACCGTGCTGGCGCTTCCCGGAGCGGTGCTCTGTTTCCTGGCCGTGCAGGGCTTGCTCGGAGTGGTGCGCGCCGAAGCCTGGTGTCTGCGGCGCAGTACGCGCCCAGGACAGGACGAACTGGCGCAGCGGGTCGCCCAGCTCACCACCACCCGCGCCGAGATGGTCGAGGTGATCGACGACGAACGCCGCCGGATCGAACGCGATCTGCACGACGGTGTGCAGCAGCGGGTGGTCGCGTTGTCGATCCTGCTCGGCCGGATGGACCGCGCGTCCGACGAGGACGGGCGCGCCGACCTGCGCCGGCGCGCGATCGCCGAGACCGGGCACATCCTCGACGAACTGCGCGAGGTCTCCTGGCGGATCTACCCGGCGATGCTCGCCCGCGACGGCCTGCGCGCCGCCCTCGAAGCTCTCGCCGACCGCACCCCGATTCCGACTCGACTGACCGTCGACCTCAGCGAACGCGCACCGCGCCCGGTCGAGTCGGCCTGCTACTTCACTGCCAGCGAGGCGATCACCAACGCCATCAAGCATTCCGGCGCCACGGCCGTCGAGGTCGGCGTTCACCGTGTGGGATCGATCGTGCGCCTGCGGGTACACGACGACGGGCAGGGCGGCGCCGACCCCACCGGACACGGCCTGACCGGCATCGCCACCCGCGTCACCGCACTGGACGGCACCATGACGGTGGCCAGCCCGCCGGGCGGCCCGACGATCATCACCGTGGAGGTTCCGTGCGGATAACCCTGGCCGAGGACTCCGCGCTACTGCGCGAGAGCCTGGCCCAGCTGCTCACCGCGGAGGGGCACGAGATCGTGGACTCCGTCGGCACCGGGACCGAACTGCTCGCCGCCGTGCGAGTGCGCCCGCCCGACCTGGTCATCGCCGACGTGCGGATGCCCCCCGACCACGTCGACGAGGGGATCAGAGCGGCCCTGGAAATCCGTCGCGACCAGCCGGGGGTCGCCGTCCTGGTGCTGTCGCAGTACGTCGAGCGCAGGCACGCGGCGGAGTTCCTCACCGGCACCGGCGGCATCGGCTACCTGCTCAAGGACCGGGTCGCCGCGATCGGCTCGTTTCTCGACGCCGTCGATCGGGTGGGTGCGGGCGGCACAGCCTTCGACCCGGAGGTGGTTCGTCAGCTCCTGCTGCACAATCGTGCCGACTCGCCACTGCACCGGCTCACCGAGCGCGAACGCGAGGTGCTCGAACTCATGGCGCAGGGTCTGAGCAACGCGGCGATCTGCGGACAGCTCTACGTCACCCGCAGCGCCGTCGAGAAACACATCAACGCGATCTTCACCAAGCTGGATCTGCCGGTCGGTGAGGCGCACAACCGGCGGGTACTCGCCATCCTGCAACACCTGCGGGCGGGTGCGGCGCAGGGCTGACCGCTCAGGCCGTGGCCCGCGCGTTCCTGGCCCGCCACCAGCCGAAGACGCCGACGCCGAGCGGCAGCAGCACCGTGATGAACCCCGACAGCGGCATGAACGCGAGACCGAACACCGTCGCGACGCCGAGCACGAGCAGCACTGTGCCGGGCACGTACCCCAGTGCGCGCTCCAGCGCGATCATCGCGAGGCCGAAACCGACGCTGACCACGCCGAACTCGGTGAACCAGAAGGTGAGCTCGACGTCCTGATCGCCGGCGGCGAACACAGCGACGCCGAGCGCGGTGTGCACCGTGCCGATGAATGTCAGGAGGGTTCCGGCGAGGGGAAATCTTGTTCTTGAATCCATATTCATAAACTGTGCCACTAGGCTGATCCGGTGGCAAGACCCCGCCTTTTCACCGATGAGCAGGTGCTCGACGCGGCGCGCGACCTGCTCGCCGACCCCGCCATCACCCGGCCCACCGTCACGGCGATCACCAGGGCCGCCGGCGTGCACGCCGGGTCGATCTATGTGCGTTTCGCCTCACGTGACGAACTGCTCGCCCGCCTGTGGCTGCGGTCGATCCGCCGATTCCACGAGGGCTTCATCACGGCACTGACCGGCCCCGCGCCGCTGCTGGCCGCGGCCACGTTTCTGCCGCGCTATTGTCGCGCGCACCCGACCGAGGCGCGGGCGATGAAGATGTTCCATCGCGACGAACTGCTCGAGGTCGGTGCCGAGGATCTGCGGGCCGCGATCGCCGGTGTCAACGACGAGATGAACGCCGCGCTGCTGACTGCCGTGGTGACCGAATTCGGGGTCGCCGACGACCGCTCGCTGGCCATCGCGGGCGCCGCGGTGAAGGCGATTCCGTACGGTCTGGTCCGTGATTACATCGCCCGTGCCGCCCCGATTCCGGACTGGATCGACGACGTCGTAGCGACCGCATCGGGCGCGGTTCTCGACCAGTTTCGGGCCCGATCGTGACGACACGCTGTGCGAAATCGGGCGACACGCGGGCTTTTTCAGGAAACCCGCTGGTCGCGCGCCACCGGGTTTGCCGGGGCGGCACCCGGCACTCACGCTACCTGGTGGCTATCATCGCCCATATCGGTATAACCGCAGGTGAGGGTATATTTTAGGAATTCGACTGTACGATCGGGACAGCGGAATCAGCCGTCACCGCATCGGGTCCGCGCGCGCCATACGGCATGCGTAATCCTGCCCTGACCTGGGGGTCGGGTTCGCAATCGGCGCGCACCGTGGGTACGGTCGCACAGACCGTCCGGGTAACCGGCGGTAGATCTGGCAATGAACGATGAGACGGAGGAACCCGTGGCCCTTCCCCAGCTGACTGATGAGCAGCGCGCCGCTGCTCTGGAGAAGGCGGCTGCCGCTCGCCGCGCTCGGGCAGAGCTCAAGGAGCGCCTGAAGCGCGGTGGAACGAACCTGAAGCAGGTCCTCACCGATGCCGAGTCCGATGAGATTCTCGGCAAGATGAAGGTTTCTGCGCTGCTCGAGGCTCTGCCGAAGGTGGGCAAGGTCAAGGCGGCGGAGATCATGACCGAGCTGGAGATCGCGCCTACGCGTCGTCTCCGTGGTCTCGGTGCCCGGCAGCGCGCAGCGCTGCTCACCCGCTTCGACTTCGACGCCTAAAGTCTGGTGGACAAAAACACGCGGAAGGGCCGGCTGGTAGTACTGGTCGGCCCCTCGGCCGTGGGTAAATCCACGGTCGTTCGGTGCGTGCGGGAACGCCTGCCCGAACTGGTTTTCAGTGTGTCGGCCACCACCAGGGACCCCCGTCCCGGCGAGGTCGACGGTCTCGATTACCGCTTCGTTTCCCGAGTCGAGTTCGACGCCATGATCGCGGCGGACGAACTGCTCGAATGGGCAGACATCCATGGGGGGTTGCAGCGATCGGGCACCCCCGCCGCCCCGGTGCGAGAAGCGCTGGCGAGCGGACTTTCAGTACTGATCGAAGTCGACCTGGCCGGTGCACGGTCGGTCCGGCAGGCGATGCCGGAAGCACTGCTGGTGTTTCTCGCGCCGCCCAGCTGGGAAGAACTGGTCTCGCGGTTGCGTTCGCGCGGCACCGAGACGCCCGAGGTGATCGAGCGCAGGCTCGAGACGGCTCGGGTCGAATTGGCGGCCTGTGACGAGTTCGACACGGTCATCGTGAACAGCGAGGTAACGACCGCTTGTGAGCAGTTGGTATCGTTGTTCGTTAGCACAAATTCGAGTTCTTGACCCACTAACCCGCAGGAGCCACCCCTAGTGAGCACGGACATCACCGCAGTACCCGCGTACGACACTCCGATCGGCCTCACCAACCCCCCGATCGACGAGCTGCTCGAGCGCACGTCCTCCAAGTACGCCCTGGTGATCTACGCGGCCAAGCGCGCCCGTCAGATCAACGATTACTACAACCAGCTCGGTGACGGCATCCTCGAGTACGTCGGCCCGCTCGTCGAGCCGGGTCTGCAGGAGAAGCCGCTGTCGGTCGCCATGCGCGAAATCCACTCCGACCTGCTCGAACACACCGAGGGCGAGTGACAATCTCTAGTCCGGAGGCGTAAAGACCATGCGGATCGTCGTCGGGGTCGGCGGGGGCATCGCCGCCTACAAGGCGTGTGCCCTCGTTCGCCGTTTCACCGAGACCGGACACCAGGTGCGGGTGATTCCCACCGAGTCGGCTCTCCAGTTCATCGGTAAGGCGACCTTCGAGGCGCTGTCCGGTCAGCCGGTGCACACCACGGTGTTCGCCGACGTGCCCGAGGTGCCGCATGTCCGGATCGGCCAGGAGGCCGATCTCGTCGTCATCGCCCCCGCCACCGCGGATCTGATGGCGCGCGCCGCACAGGGGCGCGCCGACGATCTGCTCACCGCCACCTTGCTGACGGCTCGATGTCCGGTGCTGTTCGCGCCCGCGATGCACACCGAGATGTGGGAGCATCCGGCGACGGTGGCCAATGTCGCGACGCTGCGCGCGCACGGCGCCAACGTGATGGAACCCGCGTCGGGCCGGCTCACCGGCACCGATACGGGTCCGGGACGGCTGCCCGAGCCGGAGGAGATCTTCGGTCTGGCCTCGCTGCTGCTCGAACGTGCCGACGCGCTGCCGCGCGACCTGACCGGTCGCCGCGTGGTGATCACCGCCGGCGGCACGAGGGAACCCCTCGACCCGGTGCGCTTCCTCGGCAACCGCAGCTCCGGCAAGCAGGGCTACGCCCTGGCCCGGGTCGCCGCCCAGCGCGGCGCCCAGGTGACGCTGATCGCGGGCAACACGATCGAGCTCGCGCCGCCCGCCGCGGTCGAACTCGTCCACATCACCACCGCCGACCAGCTCAAGACCGCGGTCGACAAGCACGCGCTCGGCGCGGACGCGGTGATCATGGCGGCCGCGGTCGCCGATTTCCGTCCGACCCACGTGGCCGCAGCGAAGATCAAGAAGGGCGCCGACGAACCCGACGTGATCCCGCTGACCAAGAACGAGGACATCCTCGCCGGCTTGGTCGACGCCCGCACCGAGGGACGGCTCGCCGGTACCGCGATCGTCGGCTTCGCCGCCGAGACCGGTGACGACAACGGCGACGTGCTCACCCACGCCCGCGCGAAACTGGCCCGCAAGGGCTGCGATCTGCTCGTGGTCAACGCGGTCGGGGAGGGCAAGGCGTTCGAGGTCGACACCAACGACGGCTGGTTGCTCGGTGCCGACGGCACCGAGGCTGCTCTCGATCACGGTTCGAAGGCGCTGCTGGCCAGCCGGGTGCTCGACGCGCTGGTACCGCTGCTGCGCTGACCGGGAGTTCGCGTCGATGTCGCGCGAAAACGGTTGCGCGGCAACGAGGGTCGTGCAGTCTACCGCGCGTGCAGGTGTTCGCGGTGTGGCTTGGTACTTACTCGCCACCATGTCGGTGGTTTGGAATAGTCTTGATGAGAAGGGTTGCGCGGTAGCACCGAGAAGTTACCGTCACAAGCCGAACGAGTAACCCGTTGAGGGAGAGGGAATAACTGTGCGTACGACAGGTAGTCGGCTATTCACCAGTGAGTCCGTGACCGAGGGGCATCCGGACAAGATCTGTGACGCGATCAGCGATTCCATCCTCGACGCCTTGCTCGCGGAGGACCCGAGCAGCCGGGTCGCGGTGGAAACCATGGTCACCACCGGGCAGGTCCATGTCGCGGGCGAGGTCACCACCTCCGCCTACGCCGACATCCCGCGGATCGTGCGCGAGAAGGTCCTCGAGATCGGATACGACTCCTCCGCAAAGGGATTCGACGGCAACTCCTGCGGTGTCAACATCGCGATCGGTGCCCAGTCGCCCGATATCGCCCAGGGTGTCGACACCTCGCACGAGGCGCGCGTCGGCGGTTCCGACGATGCGATCGAGCGCCAGGGCGCCGGCGACCAGGGCCTGATGTTCGGCTACGCGACGACCGACACGCCCGAGCTGATGCCGCTGCCGATCGCGCTCGCGCACCGGCTCTCGCGCAAGCTCACCGAGGTCCGCAAGTCGGGTGTGCTGCCCTACCTGCGTCCCGACGGCAAGACCCAGGTCACCATCGAATACGACGGCGACCGTCCGGTTCGCCTCGACACGGTGGTCATCTCCACCCAGCACGCCGCCGATATCGACCTGGACAACCTCCTGGCACCCGATATCCGCGAGAAGGTCGTCGACGCCGTCATCGGCGACCTGAACCTGCCCAGCCTCGACACCTCCGACATCCGCCTGCTGGTGAACCCCACCGGCAAGTTCGTCCTCGGTGGCCCGATGGGTGACGCGGGCCTGACCGGCCGCAAGATCATCGTCGACACCTACGGCGGCATGGCCCGCCACGGTGGCGGCGCGTTCTCCGGCAAGGATCCGTCGAAGGTCGACCGCTCGGCCGCCTACGCCATGCGCTGGGTCGCCAAGAACGTCGTGGCCGCCGGTCTGGCCGACCGTGTCGAGGTGCAGGTCGCGTACGCGATCGGCAAGTCGGCCCCGGTCGGTCTGTTCGTCGAGACCTTCGGCACCGAGAAGGTCGACCCGACCCGCATCTCCACCGCCATCTCCGAGGTCTTCGACCTGCGTCCGGGCGCGATCATCCGCGATCTCGACCTGCTGCGCCCGATCTACGCGCCGACCGCCGCCTACGGGCACTTCGGCCGCACCGATGTCGACCTGCCCTGGGAGCACACGGACCGCGCCGACAAGCTGCGCGCGGCCGTCGGCCTGTAATACCCACGGACCGCGTGGCAGCGGGCGAAACATCGACAGCAGCGGGACACCCCATCGCGAGGGTGCTCCCGCTGCTGTCGCCTGCCCACCTCGACCGCGACTTCGACTACCTCGTCCCCGCTGACCTGGACGAGATCGCGCAGCCCGGCGTGCGCGTGCGCGTGCGTTTCGCCGGTCGCCTCGTCGACGGATACCTGCTCGAACGTCTTCCGCGCAGCGACCACAACGGCAAGATGATGCCGCTCGAACGAGTGGTCTCCGCCGAACGCGTCCTCACCCCGGACATTCTGCGCCTGGCCACCGCTGTCGCCGCCCGCTATGCGGGAACTCGCGCTGATGTCCTGCGTCTTGCCATCCCGCCGCGCCACGCCCGCACCGAAACCGGCGGTGCGAAGAAGTCCGATGGCGTGAAGAAATCGACGCGTTCGGCGGCTGGAGCTGGTGACACCGCCGATGATTCGACGTCTCCGCCGGAAGACCCGCCCCTCGCCGAAGCGCAAGGTGCGGGTGCCGTGGGCGACTCGGCACCGGAAGCTGTTGATGGTGAGCATCTTTCGCGCTCGGCCGACACGGACAGCTCCACTGGTATGGACGGCTCCACCGGTGCGAACATCTCGGCCGCGGCGCAATCGCACATCGGGGTCGACGCGTCGGCCTGGGGCCGGTATGCGCACGGTTTGGGGTTCGTCGGCGCGCTGGCACAGGGGAAGGGTGTGCGGGCGGCGTGGCAGGCGTTGCCGGGGGAGGACTGGGCGGCGCGGCTGGCGGAATTGGCGGCGACGGTGGTGGCCGCCGGTCGCAGTGCGGTGCTGATGGTGCCGGACCAGCGGGACCTCGATCGGTTGCTGGCCGAATGTGTTGCGCTGGTGGGTGATTCGGCTGTCGGGCTGTCGGCCGGGCTGGGGCCTGCGGCGCGGTATCGGCGGTGGCTGGCGGTGTTGCGTGGGCAGGCGCGGATTGTGGTGGGGACCCGCGCGGCCGTCTTCGCGCCGGCACGTGACCTCGGGCTCATCGCGATCTGGGACGACGGCGACGACACCTACGCCGAGCCGCGTTCCCCGTATCCGCACGCTCGCGAAGTGGCGATGTTGCGGGCGCACGAGACAGGCGCCGCGTTCGTCGCCGCCGGTTTCGCGCGGACAGCCGAAATCCAGGCGGTGGTCGAATCCGGGTGGGCGCGTGACCTTCTCGCCGATCGTCAGACGCTGCGTGAGGTGACGCCCCGGATCAGCGCGCCCGGCGACAGTGACTACGCCCTGGAACGTGACGCGCTGGCCCGCTCGGTGCGGATGCCCGGCGTCGCGTTCGCGGCCGCCCGCTCCGCGATCAAGGAGAACGCGGCGGTGCTCGTCCAGGTGCCGCGGCGAGGATACGTTCCGTCGCTGGCCTGTGCGAAATGCCGTACCCCCGCGCGCTGCCGGCACTGCAACGGACCGTTGGCGTTACCGCATTCCGGCAATGGCGAAGCGGCGAGCCCGCAGTGCAAATGGTGTGGCATCACCGAAGCCGCGTTCCGCTGCCAGGCCTGCGGTGCGCGAGCGCTGCGGGCGACGGTGATCGGCGCGGCCCGCACCGCCGAAGAGCTCGGGCGTGCGTTCTCGGGCGTCCCGATCCGTGCTTCCGGTGGTGGGGAAGTGCTCGACACGGTCGAACCCGGCGCCCAGGTGGTCGTCGCCACCGTCGGAGCGGAACCCCTCGTTCGCGGTGGCTACGGCGTCGCGCTCTTGCTCGACGGCTGGGCGCTGCTCGGTCGCGCCGACCTGCGCGCGAGCGAGGACACCCTGCGCCGGTGGATGGGGGCGGCCGCCCTGGTCCGCCCCCGTGGCCAGGTCATCGTCATGGCCGAGCCGTCCCTCGCCACCGTCCAGGCGCTGGTCCGGTGGGACCCCGTCAACCATGCCGCCGCCGAGCTGGAGGCCCGCGCGGAGGTCGGCTTTCCGCCTGCGGTCCGGCTCGCCGCCATCGACGGCACCACCGCGTCGATCGCGGAATTACTCGACGCCACCACACTTCCCGACGGTACCGAGATCCTCGGTCCGGTACCGCTTCCGCCGACGGCCCGCAAACCGTTCTCCGGCACCGATTCTCCCGCCGAGGTCGAACGCATGCTGCTGCGGGTGGCCCGCTCGGACGGCGCTCCCTTGGCCCGCGCCCTCACCGCCGCCCAGGCCGTCCGCAGTTCGCACCGCTCCGACGCGCCCTTGCGGGTGCAGATCGACCCGGTCGATATCGGCTGACGAGGGCGCCCGGCGTTCCGGTCAGGCGTACATCGCCCGATGGCGCCTCGCCCACTGCGCATAGGTTGTGGCCGGTCGACCGAGTACCTCCTCGATATCAGGGCTGACCTGCTGTTCGTCCGCTGTGGGCATGCCCAGGATGGTGAGTGTGTGGTCGGCGACCGGCTCGGGCATGAAGCGCAGCATGTTCTGCTTGGCCTCGTCCACGGTGAGCTCGACGAAGGTGATCGGGGCGTCGATCGCTTCGGCCACCGCCGCGGCTTGGTCGCGCGGGGTGATCACGGCGGGCCCGGTCAGGGTGTAGGCGCGGCCGTGATGGCCCTCTTCGCGCAGTGCCACGGCGGCAACGGCGGCGATGTCGGCGGGGTCTACCGCCGGCAAACCGATGTCGCCGAACGGTGCGGGGACGACCCGCTGGGTGCGCACCGGTTCGATCCACGCGAAGGTGTTGGAGAAGAACGCACCAGGGCGCAGGGCCGTCCACTCCAGGCCGGATTCGGCGAGGGCCTGTTCGAACGCGATGGTCCGGGCGTAGCCGTCGGACTGTGGGCGGGTGACCGCGCCCTGCGAGGAGACGAAGACGACCCGGCGGATGCCGGCGTCCGCGGCGGTTTTCAGCAGCAGGGCCGGCTCGGGGCCGGTCATCAGCTGCTCGCCGGTGATCAGCAGGAACAGCGCGTCAGCGCCCTGTAGTGCGGGGGAGAGGCTGTCGAGATCGCCCAGGTCGGCGACCGTGTGCTCGACACCTGCCGGCAGGTCGGCGGGGCGCATGCCGCGGGATACCGCCCTGACCTGTGCTCCCGCGTCGACGAGTAGTCCGACCAGGGTGCTGCCGATATTGCCGGTTGCTCCGGTGACGACGATCATCTGAATCCTTAGTTAGTTAGTTGGCTGACTGGCTGCTGGACGCAAAGGTATCCCATCGACCGCGCTCTGTCTATAGTTAGTTGTATGACTAAATCGGACGCGCAGCTCAGCCCGAAGATCGGGAAGCGGGAACGCCTGGTGCAAGCGGCGATGCGCGTGTTCTACGAGCAGGGCATCGAGAAGACGACGATCGCCGATATCGCACGTGAGGCCGACGTCCCCGTCGGCAACGTCTACTACTACTTCAAGACCAAGGATCAGTTCATCGCCGCGGTCATCGAGTTGCACGCGCAGGTGCTGTCGGGCGCCGTCACCGAACTCGCCGAACTGCCGGGGCCTGCCGAGAAGCTGAAGGCCATGGTGCGCAGCTGGGTCGAACAACGTGAGATGGCGGCGCGTTTCGGCTGTCCGACCGGTTCACTCGCCGCCGAACTCGACAAGCGCGAGGACGCCTTCGGGGGACAGCCCGCACGCGTGATCGGGCTGCTGGTGGAGTGGGCGCGCGAACAGTTCGCCGGCCTCGGTCGCACCGACGCCGCCGAGCTCGCCGTTGCCTTCGTGGCCGCCTATCAGGGAATCTCGTTGCTCACCAACACGTTCCGCGACCCGCAACTGATGGTCACCGAGGGCGCCCGGCTGGAACGATGGATCGACGAGCTGGCGCGGGAGTCCGGATAGCACCCGCGCGGGCTCGGTGTCGTCCGTCGGCGCGGTACTGCGCGTGGCTGGAGGTCAATCGGTGGGCTGCCAACCCGAGCACAGCAGGTCGATGGCGGTGATCGCGTCGTCGGTGGTGGTCAGGAAGACGCGCTGGTCGGCGACGCGAGGCGTGCCGGTGGCCGGGCACATGCGGACCAGCCAGTGCATCGCGAGCTTGTCGCCGATGCGTTCGCGGCCGGAGTCGACGACGGCGAAGTCGTCGGGTCCGCCGAACCAGCCGCGGAAGCGCGCGATCGCCGGATCGGGGCCGACCGCGGTGAACGGGCCGGGTGGGATCAGGCCACGCAGCGTGACCTCGGGGGCGAGGTAGGACGCCATCGCGGCGAAGTCGCGCCGGATCAGCGCGGCGAGAAACAGGTCGGCGACCGAGGAGGTCGTCTGCGGGGTGAGGGTCGAAGTAGTCATGGGGAAAGTCTGCGACCTGCGTCGATGTCTAACATCGGGTGATCACCCGATCTTTGCCGGTTGGTCCTCGTCGGGCAGTAGACCGTGGCGCATCGCGAACACCGCGGCCGAACCACGGCTGTGGACACCGATTTTGGTGTAGATGTGCTCGACGTGGCTGCCCGCGGTGCGCGGGCTGATCCCGAGGGCCTGGGCGATCTCGCGGGTCGACCGGCCGCGGACCAGCAGGGCGAGGACGTCGAGTTCGCGGGCGGTGAGTCCGGCGATCTGCGCGCGCTTGCGTGGTCTTCGGCCCTGGGCCGCGGCCAGTACGGCGGCAACGGCGTCGCCGTCGAGTCGTCCCGCTGTCACCTCGGCGCGCAGGGTCCTGGCTCGCTCGCCGGGATCGATGGCCGGTCGGTGCGGCCGTTGCTCGCCGAGTGCGCGAAACATCTGGGCGGCGGCCAGAATTCGCGCGGTGGGCGGCAGCATCGAGCCGGTGAGCCCGCGCGGATAGCCGGACCCGTCGAGTCGTTCGTACACCATCGAAGCCGGTCCGGCGAGCGCGGCCAGGTGCGGACTGCGCGCCAGCACTCGCTCGGTGAGATACGGAACCATCCGCACCCGTTCGCGTTCGGAGGCGGTCAGCGGACCCGGTTTGTTCCAGATGCCCGTCGAGACGCCGATGGTGCCGAGGCGACACACCAGGGCTGCCCGCCGCACGGTCTCCGCCTGATCGGCGGGCAGGCCGTACTCGCGGGCCGCGGCGGCGGCCAAGTCGGCCACGGCCCGGGAATGACCGAGGAACCAGGTCGCTTTCGCGTCGGAGTAGTCGGCGAAGACGGTGAGGACGTCGGTGAGTTCGTCGTCGGCGATCAGCCTGTCGAGCGCCGCGCAGCCGTCGATCACCTGCTGCCAGGCGTCGACCCGGTCGAGCCCGTCCAGCAACGCGCCGTCGCCCCGGGTGCACAGGTCCACCAGGTCGGGATCGAACTCGGTGCCACTGCGCGACAGCAGCATTCGCACCGCCGCGTCGACACCGCCCACCCGGGCATGGACCTCGGCGTCGTCGGCGATGTGCACGACACGCATCACCGGAATGATCGCCTCGCCACGCAATCCGCCGGGTACGCCGTGGCCGTCCCACCGTTCGAAGGCCTGCGGCAGCGCTGCCTGGACGGCGTCCGGCAGGTCGAGGCGGTCGGCGATATCGGCCGCGGTGCGGCAGTGGGTGAGGAACGAGTCCATCGTGTCGCGCACCCCACCCGCGAGGAACCGGCCGGTCATCGAGATCCGCCGCAGCGACGACCCGCCTTCGGCGAGGTGCCCGAGCAGGAAGGCCATCATCGGCAATCCGGTTTTGTCGACGTTGTAGCTGTCGGCCCGGATCCGCAGGTCGTCACCGAACCAGCGCGCCATCTCGGGGGAGTCGGCGACGCAGCCGACCCACGCCAGCAGCGAGACGTAGTAGGCCGCGGCGCGATCGGCCTCGGACAACCCCGCGGCCTCGGCGAGCCGGACAGCGAGAACGGTCTGGCGCAGCACATGTTCCTGCGGCTGGCCGAGCCCGAGGTCGGTGGCCAGTGACAGCGAGGCGACGAGTTCGGCGAGCCGAAGGGGTCGTCGGGACGGGTCCGTCACGAATTCAGATTACTCCTTGCGCTCGATGCATTGCCGATATATCGTCGATAGTGTCAAGAACAACGAGAGAGCCTGAGGAGGCTGTCATGCAGAACCAAGAACAACGAGAATTCGGACACTTCCGGCGCGGTCGCGGACCGGGCCCCCGGGAATTCGGCCCCGACCGGCAGCAGTTCCGCCACGGCGGGCGTCATGGCCACGGCCCCGACTTCGGACCGGGCTTCGGCCCAGGTTTCGGACCGGGCTTCGGTCCCGGTTTCGGTCGCGGACGCGGCCGCGGCGGGCGCGGCAGGCGCGGTGACGTGCGCGCCGCGGTGCTGCTGCTGCTCGTCGAGCGCCCGATGCACGGCTACGAATTGATCCAGCAGATCCGCGACCGCAGCGACGATGTCTGGCGCCCCAGCCCGGGGTCCATCTACCCGGCATTGGCCCAGCTCGAGGACGAGGGCCTGGTGCTCATCGAGAAGGTGGCCGGTCGCAAGACCGCGCAGCTCACCGACGAGGGCAAGGCCTATGTCGAGACCCATCGTGAGGATCTCGGCGACCCGTGGGCCGAGGTCAAACAGGACGTCGGCGCCCAGGCGCTGGACCTGCGCGGACTGGTCGGACAGGTGATGGGCGCGGTCGGTCAGGTGGCCCAGGTCGGCACGGCGCAGCAGGCGGCGAAGGCGGCCGAGGTGCTCGCCGAGACCCGGCGGGCGCTGTATCGAATCCTCGCCGAGGACGATGTTTCCTCCGAGGGTGACGCAACCCCCGAGAAGTGAGGGCGTCGTGAACGCCCTGCCCGGCGTGCGGTTGTCGGTCCCATGGAGTAAATGTTTGGGGCATGGAACAACTGGGAATGTTGTGGGGTTGGGGAACATCACGATTGCGCGGCGCGATGTCGGTCTCGGCACTCGCCTGCACGGCGGTGATCGGTGTGTCCTTCGCGCCGATCGCCGCCGCTGAACCGGCGGGCTATCGGCCCGCCGTCATTCCGATGCAAGCGGGTCCGGCGCAGGCCGATCACCTGGATGCCGCCCATTACATCAAGGCCAACCCGAACTCGGTTCCGGTGGGGCTCAACAACTTCGGGTGTACGCCCACCGCCGAGCACCCGCGGCCGATCGTGTTGGTGCACGGCACCGACTCGAGCGCGTACTCCGACTGGGCGGGAATCGGGCCGCAGCTGGTGTCGGCCGGCTACTGCGTGTTCGCGCTGAACTACGGCGGGGCGCCGGGCGCCGACACCTACGGCACCGAGGACATGCGGATCAGTTTCGCCCAGCTCGGCCAATTCGTCGACGAAGTCCTCGTCGCGACCAAGGCGACCAAGGTCGATCTGGTCGGGTTCTCGCAGGGGGCGAACGTCAGCCGGTTCTATGTCAACAAGCTCGGGGGCGCGCCGAAGGTCGGGACCTGGGTCGGCCTGGCCTCACCCAGCTACGGCGGGGTCATGTACGGACTGGTCCCGGTGGGGCAGGCCGTTCCCGGCATGATGGATGTCTTCGCGAAGGTCACCTCGACCGCTGCGGTCCAGCAGGCTCAGGGCGAACCTCTCATGGTGGAGCTCAACGCGGGCGGCGACACCGTGGCCGGTGTCCGGTACGTCACCGTCGGCAGCCGCGTCGACGAGATGATCCAGCCGTTCTCGAACATCGCGCTGCGCGGTGCGGGCGCCGAGAACCTCGTCCTGCAAGACCTCTGCGCCGACGATCTGACCGGGCACTTCCACCTGGTCTACGACCCCTTCGTGCAGCAGTTGCTCCAGCGCGTCCTCGACCCGGTCCGGGCACCGGCACCGGTCTGCGCGCCCGTCCCGCTCGGCACCGGCATCCCCGAGGTGATCATCGCGGGCAACTCCTGACAGCCGGGCTGGACGGAAGCGCCTCGCGGGGTCACTAGACTGGGACGACCGCAATTCGTCCTCCCCGGGAGCCGCCGTGACCATTCAGCCTGTTCGCCTGTTCGGCGACCCGATCCTGCGTTCTCGTGCCGACGCGGTCACCGAGTTCGGTCCCGACCTCGCCACGTTGGTCGCCGATCTCACCGAGACCATGCACGACGACGGTGGGGTCGGGATGGCCGCGCCGCAGATCGGTGTCGGCCTGCGGGTGTTCGTCTACGACACCGGCGACGCCGCGGGGCATGTGGTGAATCCGGAGTGGTCGGCCGTCGGGGCCGACGAACAGGTCGGTCCCGAGGGCTGCCTGTCGATCCCCGGCGTGCGTTACGACGTGCGCCGGGCAGCGCGCGTGCGGGTCAGCGGGGTCGACGTCACCGGTGCGCCGGTCGAATTCGAGGCCGACGGTCTGCTCGCGCGCTGTGTGCAGCACGAGTACGACCACCTCGACGGCGTGCTGTTCATCAACCGGCTCGAACCGGCCGACCGCAAGGACGCGATGCGTACCATCCGCGAATCCGACTGGTTCCGCGGCGGGATCACCGTGCGCGAATCCAGCGGTGTCGGCGGTGGTCGCTGATGCGCGTAGTTTTCGCGGGCACGCCCGAGCCCGCTGTGCCGTCGCTGCGCCGGTTGATCGAGAGCGAAGGCCACGAGGTCGTCGCGGTGGTCACGCGACCCGACGCGGTCGCGGGCCGTGGTCGCAAGCTCCTGCGCTCGCCGGTCGGGCAGCTCGCCGACGAACACGGCATTCCGGTGTTCACGCCACGCAAGCCGTCCGAGCCCGAGTTCGTCGCCGCGCTCACCGAGCTCGCACCGGACTGCTGCCCGGTCGTGGCCTACGGTGCGCTGCTGCCCCAGCAGGTGCTCGACATCCCCGCCCACGGCTGGATCAACCTGCACTTCTCGCTGCTGCCCGCCTGGCGCGGGGCGGCTCCCGTGCAGGCGGCCATCGACGCCGGTGACGACATGACCGGCGCGTCGACGTTCCTGATCGAAGCAGGCCTCGATACGGGTCCGGTGTACGGGGTGATGACCGAGAAGATCGGGCTCACCGACACCGCGGGCGAACTGCTGGCCCGGCTCGCCGAAGCAGGTGCCGTGCTGCTCGAGAAGACCCTGGACGGCGTGGAAGACGGTTCGCTGCAAGCGATTCCGCAATCCAATGACGGCGTGACCTACGCACCGAAGGTGACCGTGGAAGCCGGGCGGATCGGGTTCGACGAACCCGCGCTCGCCATCCACCGCCACATTCGCGCCGTCACCCCGGCGCCCGGCGCGTGGACCGAGGTGAACGGGCTGCGCCTCAAACTCGGCCCGGTGGAAATGGTGGAGGAAACCTTGCCCGAACGCGAGATCCAGGTGCGCAAATCCGGCGTCTTCGTCGGAACATCGACCACAGCGGTCCGCCTGGGGCAGGTCCAGCCGCCCGGCAAGAAGATGATGAACGCCCTGGACTGGGCGCGCGGCGCCCGCCTCGCGCCCGGCACGGTGATCGGATGAGTGCCTCGGACCGTCGCCGTCGCCGTGAAGCCGATGCCGCGAAGGGCGTGAGTCCCCGCGAGGACCGTAAACCCACCGGAAAGTCCGGCGAGCCGCGCGGAGGCAGCCCCCGCGACGACCGCAAGATCACCGGCAAGAACGTCGACGGCGGCTGGGCCGCCCGCGCTGCGAAGGGCACCACCACCCCGCGCGCGGACGGCGACCGCTGGACGGATCGCTCCGACCGACCTCGCCGCGACGACCGCCCCGGTTTCGCTCGCGGCGCGCAGGGTCGCGACGCGGGCAATCGACGTGACGACGGTCCGCGCTCCGGCGTGCCCCGCCGCGAAGACGACCGCCCCGGTTTCGGTCGCGGCGCGAGTGACCGGGCGCACGGACGTGACGTAGGTGGCCGACGCGACGCCGCCCCGCGCTCCGAGGCACCTCGTCGTGCCGACGACCGCCCTGGCTTCGGCGGCGCGGACGACCGTGCTCAGGGCCGTGACTCGGCTGACCAGCGCGATGATCGTGGCAACGCGGGACGCACGGGCGCGGCACGGTCCGGTGCGGGACGATCCGACCGTGGCGCGTCGCGTCCCGATCGTGGTGCGCGCGCAGGAGACTCGCGTGGCCGTGGTGCCGGCAACCGGGATGCTGGTGCGCCGGCGGGCAAAGCGCCCGCTCAGCGTCGTCCCGAGCGTCCCGATCCCAGCGTGCCCAGTCCGCGCAAGCGCCGCGGCGAGCCCGTGGATCCCGCGCGCGAAGTCGCCCTCGATGTGCTGCGGGCCGTGCGTGAGCGCGACGCCTATGCCAATCTCGCGCTGCCGAAACTGTTGCGTGAGCGCAAGATCAGTGGGCGCGATGCCGCGTTCGCGACCGAGCTCACCTACGGCGCCAGCCGTTCGCAAGGGCAGCTCGACGCGGTGATCTCGGCGTGCGCCGGCCGCACGGTCGACGAGATCGATGGCCCCATCCTCGACATCCTGCGCCTCGGCGTCTACCAGCTGCTGCGGACCCGTACCAGCGCGCACGCCGCCGTCGACACCTCCGTCGACTTGGCCAGTGCCGAATTCGGCCAGGGCCGTGCCGGTTTCGTCAACGCGGTGCTGCGGCGGGCGGGAGAGAAGACCGCCGAGGAGTGGATCGCCGAGCTGGCCCCCGCCGACCCGGTCGGCAAGCTCGCCTTCGAGCACGCGCATCCGAAATGGATCGCCCAGTCCTTCGCCGACGCACTCGGAGCGCAGGCGGGTGAGCTGGACGCACTCCTGAAGGCCGATGACGAGCGCCCGGTCGTGCACCTGGTCGCCCGGCCCGGCGAGATCACCTCGGAAGAGCTCGCGCTGGTCACCGGCGGTGAGGAGGGCCGCTGGTCCCCGTACGCGGTGTATCTCGACGGTGGCGATCCCGGTCTGCTGGAACCGGTCCGTGACGGCATCGCCTCCGTCCAGGACGAGGGCAGCCAGCTGGTCGCGCTCGCTCTCACCCGTGCGCCGCTGGAAGGCCCCGACAAGGGGCGCTGGCTCGATCTCTGCGCAGGTCCCGGCGGTAAAGCGGCCTTGCTCGGCGCGCTCGCCGCCATCGACCTGTTCACCGTCGACGCTGTCGAACCGGCCGAGCACCGTGCCGAACTGGTTCGCAAATCCACCCGGAATCTGCCCGTCACCGTGCATGTCGCGGACGGTCGCGACAGTGGCCTGACCCCCGGCTACGACCGCGTCCTCGTCGACGCGCCGTGCACGGGCCTCGGCGCGCTGCGTCGCCGCCCCGAGGCGCGCTGGCGTCGCACTCCGGCCGACGTGGCGGAGCTGGTGACCCTGCAGCGTGAACTTCTCACCGCCGCATGGGATCTGGTGCGCCCCGGTGGTGTCGTCGTGTATTCGACCTGCTCGCCGCATCTCGCCGAAACAGTGTCGGTGGTCGCCGATTTCGTCCGCCGCAGCGGCGCCGAGGAACTCGACAGCCGCGAGTTCCTGCCCGGTGTCACCGATCTCGGCGACGGCCCCTCCGCGCAGCTGTGGCCGCATCGCCACGGCACCGACGCCATGTTCCTGGCGACGCTGCGCAAGAAGTAGCCGCGACAGCACGACGGCGCCGTCCCCGCACGGGGGCGGCGCCGTTCCATTTGTCCAAGCGAGGAGCGAGCGCCGAGGAGGAGAATCGGCGTATGGCGATGACATGGGATCAGGTGGTCGCGATGGCGACGGCACTGCCGGGTGTGGCGGAAGGCACCTGGTGGCGCAGTCCCGGCCTTAATGTCGGCGGCAAGAGCTTCGCTCGACTGCGTGATGAAGCCGAAGGCGGCCTCGTGCTGCTCTGTGAGCCCACGGAGAAGGAAGCGCTGCTGGCCTCCGGCGACCCAGCTTTCTACACGACCCCACACTATGACGGGTACCCGTACATCCTCATCGATCTCGACGCGGTCGACCCGCAGCAGCTCGTCGAGCTACTAGACAGTGCCTGGTGGCTGCGCGCTCCCGCGAAGCTGCGGCGCGCGAGGCAAGGTGCATAGGAGAGGACGCCGTTGTCCTGTCCCCGAGTCAGTCCCGTTCGGACAATTCGCGCAGGCGTGCCAGGGTTTTCGCGAGAATCCGGGACACGTGCATCTGCGAGATCCCCAGCTGCGAGGCGATCTGGGTCTGCGTCATCGACTCGAAGAACCTCATGGTCAGAATGCGGCGCTCACGTTCGGGCAGGCCCGCCAGCAGTGGCCGCACCGCGATGTACTCCTCGACCCGGTCGAACTGCGACTCTTCCTCGCCGAGCGTGTCGAGCAGCGACGCGTCGCTGTCGCGCCCGATCGAGGCCGCGTCGATCGACGTCGGCTGATAGGCATTGCCCGCGATGACGGCCTGGGTGACCTCGTCGGGGTCCACATCGAGTTCGGCGGCGATCTCCTTGGCGGTGGGGGAGCGCCCCAATCGCTGCGAGAGCTGATCCACGGCCGCGCCGATGCGCAGGTGGGTTTCCTTGACACGCCGCGGGACCCGCATCGCCCAGGTGTTGTCCCGGAAGTACCGCCGGACCTCACCCATGATCGTCGGTACCGCGAAGGACAGGAAGTTCGAGCCGCGACTCAGGTCGAACCGGTCCACCGCGTGCACCAGACCGACACGCGCCACCTGCGACAGATCGTCGAACGGCTCGCCGCGCCCGCTGAATTTGCGGGCGATGTGGTCGGCCAGCGGAATGCAGCGGTTGATCAGCGCGTCCCGCGCGACCGCGTGCGCGACACTGCCCGGCTCGGTCGCCGCGAGACGCTCGAACAGGGCGCTGACGTCGTCGTACCCGGACACCGGTTCCGGGGTTTCGGTCTCCTCCTCGAGAGTTTCCTGCTCGAGGGATTCCTTGTCCGGTTCTGCGCCGTTCTCCGACTCCGCGGCAGGGGAGTCGGTTTTATCGGGTTCGCTGAGATCGTGCTGGTCGGGCTGGTTGTCCTCGCCGTGCACTATGCCTTCCCCCGGACCCTGCGGAATCGGACCGTCGTCGGATACCCGGACACGCCTCCGTCGAAATCCTGCTGCTCGGCGATGACCTCGTCGCAGAGCGTGCGCAGCACATGCCACCCGAAGCTGCGCTGATCCGGCATGCCCTGCGCCGCAGCGACACCGTCGACGCGCACCTGGAGTTCGAAGTCGCCGACGAGGAATTCGCAGGTGAGCAGCGTATTCGGGCCGGCGATCGCGATGATCGTCGAGCACACCTCATCCACGGCGAGGCGCACGTCGGCTACCTCGTCGAGGGTGAAATCACTGAGTAGTACCAGTGTTTCGGCCAGTCCGCGCACGATTGGCAGCTGCGTCAGCTGTGCTGCCACACGAATCTCCACCGGGGCGCCGAAGGGCCCATGTTCCGCCGAAAAATTGGTCACCCTGAGAAGGCTACCCATATCCCGGCAGGGCAATCACCATCGCCGTCGCTACACTGGCGCGCTGTGTCCACTCCGACGTTCTCCCGTCCGTCCCAGCCGATGATCGCCCCGTCAATCCTGTCCGCGGACTTCGCGAATCTGGCCGCCGAGGCCGCCGCGGTCGAAGGATGCGATTGGCTGCACGTCGACGTCATGGACGGGCACTTCGTACCGAACCTCACGCTGGGTCTGCCGATCGTGCAGAGCCTGCTGAAGGCGACCGATATTCCGTTCGATTGCCACCTGATGATCGACGATCCGGGCCGCTGGGCCCCGAGCTACGCCGAGGCGGGCGCCTACAACGTCACCATCCACGCCGAGGCGACCGATGATCCGATCGCGGTGGCGCGCGATATCCGCGCCGCGGGCGGGCGGGCCGGGCTGTCGGTGAAGCCGAACACCCCGATCGAGCCGTACCTGGAAATCCTGCGCGAATTCGACACCCTGCTGGTGATGAGCGTGGAACCCGGTTTCGGCGGGCAGTCGTTCATCCCCGGCGTGCTGGAGAAGGCGCGGATCGTGCGCAATCTGGTCGATTCGGGCGAGCTGCACCTGGTCGTCGAAATCGACGGCGGCATCAACGACGACACCATCGAGCAGGCGGCAGCGGCCGGAATCGATTGCTTCGTGGCCGGGTCGGCCGTCTACAACACGGCCGACCCGGGCGCTGCCGTGCAGAAGCTGCGCAACCTGGCCACCTCGGCCTGGCTGCCGTAACTACAGCGCGCGGAGCTTGCGGGTGCCCAGCGCCCGCGCCGCGTCGATGACGGCCTGCACCGGCGGCCGCTGGTCGCCGGATTCGGGTTCCTGCACCCAGGTGCGGTAGCCGGTGCGCTCGTCGTCGGGGGAGGGCAGCACGATCTGGCTGCCCGCGCAGGCGACGGTCGCGTACAGGCGGAACAGTTCGGCCGACGCGGTCGCGGTGACGGCGTCCGGGCGGCAGGGGCCGGTGAGGAACGTCCAGCGCCGCGCGCGGGGGTGATCGACCACCGGACCCGCGATCGCGGCCTCGCGCAATCGGGCCTGGACGCGTTCGCCCAGATCGCCGGGCATGGTGACCGCGCCGTAGTGCGCGCCGATCTGGAGCAGAATGCGGCGGGAATCGAAATCGATCTTGGCCGGCAGGTGCAGTTCTCGCCGATAACGCACGCAGCGCATTTCCAGCGTCGAATCGATCAATGTGCTCACGCGGCACCCCCACATATAGCGAACCTGTTGTGACCCACAGTGTTGTCTTCCTGGAGTGGTGGACTATCCCTGGGGCGAACTCCCGGTAGCCGCTGTGCTCCGGGCGATGATGTCGGGAGAACCTGCAGTTCCAGGGCCCGACATCTGGCTGAACAGCAGGAATCGTTGACGTAACAATATTGCGTCAACGGCGCGGCGGGCGCAAGCATTACACTCACCGTGTTTCCAGTTCGTAGTGGCGGGTAATGCCAGGCTAAGGCAGCCTGATGAATGCCGGGGATCGGTTCGCCGAAAATTGGATTGAACGACAACCGCCGTATTGATTAACGGCGGTGTTGCTTCATGTCGATACACGTTTGCGACCGGATCGATGCGCTATCGATCGCTTTCGGTGATCAAGTGCTGCGTGCGGTCGGGTTCGGCCCCCGACCCGGGCTCACGGGCCGCGCTACTAGGCTGTGCGACGAGCTGGGTGGCCTCGCGGGAATAGCGGCCACCCACCTGCTGTTGGGCCCAACGGGTACGGATGACGCGACAAGGGAGTCAGGCATGTTCACAGGGATCGTCGAGGAGCTTGGCGAGATCGTGGCCACCGAAGCGCTGACCGACGCCGCCCGGTTGACGATCCGCGGCAAGCTGGTGACTTCCGATGCCGGGCACGGCGATTCGATCGCCGTCAACGGCGTCTGCCTCACCGTCGTCGACGTGATCGACGGCGACAGCTTCACCGTCGACGTCATGGACGAGACGTTGAAGCGCTCGAGCATCGGCGGCTTGGTCCCCGGATCGCCGGTCAACCTCGAGCGCGCGGCCGCGTTGAACAGCCGCCTCGGTGGCCACCTCGTGCAGGGGCATGTAGACGGCACCGGCACCGTGCTGCGGCGCACCCCTTCGGAGAACTGGGAGGTCGTGCGGATCTCGCTGCCGGATTCCATCGCGCGCTATGTGGTGGAGAAGGGCTCGATCACCGTCGACGGCGTTTCCCTCACCGTCTCCGCGCTCGGCATCGACGACGAGCCGAACGCCGACGGATCCCGCGATTGGTTCGAGGTCTCCCTGATCCCGACCACCCTCGCCCTGACCGTCCTCGGCACCGCCCCCGTCGGGGCCACCGTGAACCTCGAGGTGGACGTCATCGCCAAGTACGTGGAACGTCTCGCCCAGCGAGGCTGACACCGATCGGCGCCGGGCCTCACCGAACACCCCGAGGCCACGCCGTAATGTAGGAAGTCATTGCCATCCCCAGGGCAGTTTCTCGGCCGCCTCGATCTGGACTGATCAGAGGGTGCGACGAAGGAGTGCCCGCCGGGAGGGAAGATCGAGGCCCACCGGGCCGAGAAACCCGCGGCCCCGGCCGCCAAATATACGGAGCAAGCAGACGTGACCAGGTTGGACAGCATCGAGCGCGCGGTCGCCGATATCGCGGCCGGCAAGGCTGTTGTCGTCATCGACGACGAGGACCGGGAGAACGAAGGCGACCTCATCTTCGCGGCCGAGAAGGCCACCCCGGAGCTGGTCGCGTTCATGATCCGCTACACCTCCGGCTACATCTGCGTGCCGTTGACCGCCGACGACTGTGACCGGCTCGGCCTGCCGCCCGCGTACGCGATGAACCAGGACAAGCACGGCACCGCCTACACCGTCTCGGTGGACGCGCGCGAGGGCATCACCACCGGCATCTCCGGCGCCGACCGGGCCGTCACCATGCGCCTGCTGGCCAGCGCGCAGGCCAAGGCCGACGAGTTCACCCGCCCCGGCCATGTGGTGCCGCTGCGCGCCAAGGACGGCGGCGTGCTGCGCAGGCCCGGCCACACCGAGGCCGCGGTCGATCTGGCCCGGATGGCCGGATTGCGTCCCGCGGGCGTGATCTGCGAGATCGTCAGCCAGAAGGACGACGGGCACATGGCCCGTACCGACGAGCTGCGCGTGTTCGCCGACGAGCACAACCTGGCGATGATCTCGATCGCCGACATGATCGCCTGGCGGCGCAAGCACGAGAAGCATGTAGTGCGGGTGGCCGAGGCCCGTATTCCGACCGCGCACGGCGATTTCAAGGCCGTGGGCTACCAGAGCATCTTCGACGATGCCGAGCACGTCGCGCTGGTGCGCGGCGACATCGGTGACGGCGAGGACGTGCTGGTGCGGGTGCACTCGGAATGCCTGACCGGTGACGTCTTCGGCTCGCTGCGCTGCGATTGCGGCCCGCAGCTGGACGCGGCACTGGAGATGGTCGATCAGGAGGGTCGCGGTGTCGTCCTCTACATGCGCGGGCACGAGGGCCGTGGCATCGGCCTGATGCACAAGCTGCAGGCCTACCAGTTGCAGGACACCGGTCGCGATACCGTCGACGCCAATCTCGATCTCGGTCTGCCCGCCGACGCCCGTGACTACGGCACCGGCGCGCAGATCCTGGTCGATCTCGGCATCCGCTCGATGCGCCTGCTCACCAACAATCCGGCCAAGCGGGTCGGCCTCGACGGTTACGGTCTCGCGATCACCGAGCGCGTCCCGATGCCGTTGCGCGCCAATGCCGAGAACCTGCACTACCTGCGCACCAAGCGGGATCGGATGGGCCACGACCTGGTCGGCCTCGACGATCTCGACCTCGGCGAAACCGCGCAGTGATCACTTCGTACGAAAGGCGGCAACGATGAGCGGTACAGGTGTCCCGAGCTTCGCTCTGGCGCAGGCCAAAGACGTCAAACTCGGCATCGTCGCCTCGCGCTGGCACACCGAGATCTGTGACACCCTCGTGGCGAATGCCGAACGGGTGGCCAAGGAAGCCGGCGTCGAACATGTGACCGTGGTGCGCTGCGCCGGTGCGATGGAGCTGCCGGTCGTCGCGCAGGAACTGGCGCGCACGCACGACGCCGTCGTGGCTCTGGGTGTCGTGATCCGGGGTGGCACACCGCATTTCGAGTACGTGTGCGATGCGGTGACGGCCGGGCTGACCCGGGTGTCGCTCGATGCGGCCACCCCCGTCACCAACGGTGTGCTCACCACGAACGACGAGGAGCAGGCGCGCGATCGGGCCGGGCTGCCCGGTTCGGCGGAGGACAAGGGCGAACAGGCCTGCGCCGCCGCTCTCGATGCCGCGCTCACCTTGCGCGCGCTGCGATCGGTGTGACCGTGCCGGTGGTGCGGACCTGGCGTCGTAGCGCTCCCCAGCCCGACGCGGGCTGGGAGTTCCAGGTGCGTCCGCGCCGGGCGACTCGCACCGCCATCGTGGTCGCGATCGTCATCCTCGTCGCGTTCACCGCGGGTGGGCTGCTGCTGCGCACCGGGTCGACCGGAGTGAACTTCCGGGTCGCCGATCAGATCGCGATGATCCTGATCGGGGTGGTCGGGGCGGGCGCGGTACTGATGCTCACCCGTCCGCGAGTGCGCGTGGGCAGCCAGGGTGTCGCGGTGCGCAACATCCTGGGCGAGCAGGTGTACCCGTGGACCTACATCCGTGGCGCGTCCTTCCCGGACCGCAAGGCATGGGCCCGCCTCGAACTGGCCGACGACGATTACGTCCCGATGCTGGCGATCCGTTCCAACGACAAGACCCACGCCGCCGACGCCATCGAGCGCGTCCGCGAACTCGGCGCCCGCTACGCCCCGCAGAACTGACTTCGCTGAGCGGTTGGCACCTGGAGCCGACTGATTGCCGGCAACGCTGCTGTCTGTGCGCCACCGAGTAGTGACGCACAGACCAGCGCATCAGCGGGTATCGCCGAGGACCGCTCCCTCGCGGCGCGGATCCGCACCGCCGATCCAGCCGTCCTTGCCGTTGTGCTGCAGGGCGCTGAGCCCGCTGGACTGCGGTGCCACCGACACCTGATGGCCCATTGCCCGCAGCTTCTCGACCAGGGGATCGTGGTCGCCGTTGTCGGTCGCATTGATATCGGGGTGCTCACCGCCGACGCCGGTGACCGGCGTATTGCCCGCGCCGAACGACACCCCGGAGACCGCCTGTTGCGGGTCGAGACCCCAATCCAGCGCATTGACCAGCGTTTTCACGACGAACTGGATGATCACCGAACCACCGGGTGAACCCGTGACGAGCTTCAGCTCGCCACGGTCGCCCTGATCGTCACGATCGAACACCAGGGTCGGGGCCATCGAACTGCGCGGGCGCTTGTTGGGCTGGAGCCGGTTGGCCACGGGTGTCCCGTCGGGGTCGACCGGGTCGGCAGCGAAGTCGGTGAGCTGATTGTTGAGCACGAACCCGTCGACGAGATGGAAAGACCCGAACGCCGATTCGACCGTCGTGGTCATGGCGGCGGCGTTGCCGTACTTGTCGATGACGGAGATGTGGCTGGTGCCGTGCTCGGGCGGCTGTGGACCGTTGCCGAGGGGGACCGGCCCGAGGTTGCCGGGTTTGGCGGTACCCATGCTGCGCTGCGGGTCGATCAGCGTCGACCGTTCCTTGAGGTACTGCGGGTGCACGAGCGAGAGCGCCGAATTGCCCGGCAGCGGAACGAAATCCGGGTCGGCGACGTACTTGTTGCGGTCGGCGTAGGCCAGTCGCTCCGCTTCGGAGATCAGGTGCACGGCCTGCGCGTCGGGACGCCCGCCGTTGGCATCGAGCTCCTGTGGGCGCAGCGCCGGGAGATCGAAATTGGCGAGAATGCCCAGCGTCGCCGCGACGGTGCTGCCGCCCGAGGACGGCGCGGGCATGCCGCACAGTTCGTACTTGCGATACCCGGTGCACAGCGCCGTGCGCTTCTTCGCCTCGTAATTCGCCAGGTCGGTGGTGGTCAGCGCGCTGGGGGTACGACCGCCCGCCGTGCTGCCCGCCGCCTCGACGATATCCTGGGCGATGGCGCCGCTGTAGAAGGCCTTCGCGCCGTCGGTCGCGATCGCCGAGAGCGTTTTCGCCAGTGCCGGATTGGTGAGGACGGTGCCCGACTTCTTGGGCGAGCCGTCGGCTTCGAGGAAGTAGCCACGCGCGGCCTCGTCGGCGGCCAGGTCTTTCGCGGATTCGGCGATCTGGCCTGCCAGCCGCGGACTGATCTCGAAACCGTTGTCGGACAGGCTGATCGCGGGATCGAACAGTTCCTTCCAAGCGCTCATCCCGTGTTCGGAATGTGCGAGTTCGAGCATCCGCAGCACTCCGGGCACGCCGATGGAACGACCGCTGGCGCGGGTGTTCGGCGCGGGTTCGGTGCGGTCGGTGTCGCTGACCCAGCGCAGATAGTTCTCGGTCGCCGCGGCAGGAGCGGTCTCGCGGCCGTCGTAGGTGTCGACCGTGCGCGACTTCGCGTCGTAGTGCACGAGGAACGCGCCACCGCCGATGCCGGAGGCCTGCGGTTCGACCAGCCCGAGTACCGCCTGCGCGGTGACCAGCGCGTCGGCGGCGGTGCCACCCGCGCGCAGCACCCGGCACGCGGCCTCGGTGGCGATCGGATTGGCGGTCGACACCGCGTAGGTGCTGGTGCGCACCGCGGTCATATCCGAGCGGTATCCGGACGAGATCTCAGGATTGGTGCTGAGGTTCTGCGAGGTCGGCGCACCGCCACCCGTCGCGGGCGCCGCGGACACCGGAGTGCCGTTGGGTGTGCTCGTACATTCGGCAGCCGTCTTCTCATCTGTCGAACAACCGGCCAGTACCCCCACCGCGAGCACTGCGGCCGTCGTGGCCCCGATCCACGTCCGTCGCCTTGGCGTCATGTAGGCAGCGTAACTCGCCGGTCCGACACCCTTCGAGCTTTTTCCGCCGGGGCGCATGCCACGGACCACCTCGACGATCTCGACGCCCGGATGACGAGTTCGCGAATCCTGGACTCCCCGGCCGGTTTCCGCCGGAGCCGCAGTCGCCGGCTGGCTACCCTGGCTGATATGGACATCGACGCGGTGCTGTTCGACTACTCGGGCACGGTCTTCCGTTTGGAAGACGACCGGACCTGGGCCGACGAACTCGTCGGCGACGACGGAACACCCTTCGACATCGCGGCGAAAGCCGAAGTGCTGCGGCGGATGACGGCCCCGGTCGAGCAGTTCATGACCTTCGACGCGGCGGGCCAACACGCCTGGGACAACCGCGACCTCGACCCCGCCCTGCACCGCCACGCCTACCTGGAGGTGCTGCGCGGCTCCGGCGTTCCCGGCATTCAGGCGACCCGCCTCTACGAACGCCTCATCGACCCACTCACCTGGACTCCGTACCCCGACACCGGGACGGTCCTGAAATCCCTTGCCGCACAAGGAATTCCGGTCGGCATCGTCAGCAACATCGCCTTCGACATCCGCCCCGCCTTCGCGAAGCACGGCTGGACGGACCTGATCGGTGCGATGACCCTGTCCTACGAAGTAGGCGCCATCAAACCGAACGCCCAGATCTTCCGCGACGCCACCGACCGCCTCGGCGTCGACCCCGAACGTGTCCTCATGATCGGCGACAGCACCGAAGCAGACGGTGGCGCCACCACCCTCGGCGCCCGCTTCGCCCTCGTCGACGCGGTCCCCACCATCGATCGCCCTCGCGCCCTCATCGACGCACTCGCCGAACACGGCATCCGAACTGCCGACTGACCGCAGCAGGTCAGCGTTCGCGGGTGAACCAGGTCCGGGCGGAGGGCCGAAGGAGCATCCCCGCGACCGCGCCATTGGCGACGACCCCGACCACACCCGGCGGCAGCCCGGTGAGAATGCCCGTCGACGACACCAGACACGCCAGCACCGCGACGCCGATCGTCGCCTTGCGCAACAGATCACCGCCCTGCCGGAACAGCAGCACCAGCGGAACCAGCGCGAAGGACGGCAGATACCCGGCGAGCAGTGCGCCGAGCGAGCCGCCCAGCGCCACCGTGATCGCGATCAGCACCACACCGACGGCGGTGGCGACCGCGGCGATCAGCCGCGCTCCGCGCACCGTCCCCGGCATGACTCCGTGCGGGGACACCTCGTCGTCGTACAGGTCGTCGCCGGTTCGGGGCAGGGCGGGGGCATTGCTCATCGGACGTCCTTTCGGGCACATAATCCGAGCACTCACGCTACACAGGCGGGCGCACAGCCCACCCCAGCGACCTCGCTCGCTCCCTCGACCGACGCCGGGGCGGCCACTATCGAGCTGGTTGCCGACCGCGCCGGCCATCGCATCGATGTAGGCCGAAGGTTGTCCGTAGGGCTGCTGCGCCGGTTGACACCTCGGCGGTGCGGACCTGTCGGGGCCCCTCGCTAGGCTGGATGGGTGGCAGATCCCGCGACGTACCGGCCGGCGCCGGGCACGATTCCCGTCGAACCCGGTGTGTACAAGTTCCGGGACGTGCACGGGCGGGTCATCTATGTGGGTAAGGCGAAGAGTCTGCGGAGCCGGCTGAACTCCTACTTCGCCGATGTGTACTCGTTGCATCCGCGCACCAAGCAGATGGTCACCACGGCGGCCGCTGTCGAGTGGACGGTGGTCTCCACCGAGGTGGAGGCGCTGCAGCTCGAGTACAACTGGATCAAGGAATTCGATCCGCGATTCAACGTCCGATACCGCGACGACAAGACCTATCCGGTGCTCGCGGTGACCCTCAACGAGGAGTATCCGCGACTGTTCGTCTACCGGGGCGCGCGCAAGAAGGGTGTGCGCTACTTCGGTCCCTACGCGCACGCCTGGGCCATCCGCGAGACCCTCGACCTGTTGCTGCGGGTGTTCCCCGCGCGAACCTGCTCCAACGGAGTCTTCAAGCGGCACAGCCAGATCGGGCGTCCGTGCCTGCTCGGCTACATCGACAAGTGTTCCGCGCCGTGCGTGGGCCGGGTCAGCGCCGACGAGCACCGCCAGATCGTCGAGGACTTCTGCGACTTCCTGTCCGGCAAGACCGACAAGATGGTGCGCGCGCTCGAACGCCGCATGCACGAGGCCGCCGAAGACCTCGACTTCGAGAACGCCGCCCGCCTGCGCGACGACGTGCAGGCGCTACGGCGGGCCCTCGAGAAGCAGGCCGTGGTGCTCGGCACCGGCACCGACGCCGATGTGATCGCCTTCGCCACCGACGAACTGGAAGCCGCGGTCCAGATCTTCCACGTCCGCGACGGACGCGTCCGCGGCCAGCGTGGCTGGGTCGTCGACAAATCCGGCGACGCGCTCGACGTCGCGGAATCGGGAACCGAGATGGCTGCCCTGGTCGAACAGTTCCTCACCCAGTTCTACGGCGAGCAGGCCGCCATGGCGGACCAGAACGGTGACGCCGCCATCGTCGTCCCGCGGGAAGTGCTGGTCCCCGAACTACCCGCCGACGCCGAGGAGATCGGGGAGTGGCTCAGCAAGATGCGCGGCTCCGCGGTCTCGCTGCGCATCCCGCAGCGCGGCGACAAGAAGGCACTCGCCGAGACGGTGCAGCGCAACGCCGCCGAGGCGCTGGCTCAGCACAAGCTCCGCCGGGCCGGTGATCTCACGTCGAGATCGCAAGCGCTGCAAGATATTCAGGACGCACTCGAACTCGACAGCGCCCCGCTGCGGATCGAATGCGTCGACATCAGCCATGTGCAGGGCACCGACGTCGTCGCCTCGCTGGTGGTCTTCGAAGACGGCCTGGCCCGCAAGTCCGACTACCGCCACTACGCGATCAAGGAAGCCGCGGGCGACGGCCGCTCCGACGATGTCGGCAGCATCGCCGAGGTGACCCGCCGCCGCTTCGCCCGGCTGGCCCGCGACCGCGAACAACCCGTCGAGATCGAACCCGACGAGGTCGACGAGCCCGCCTCACGCCCCGGCATCGATCCCACCACCGGCCGACCGCGCCGCTTCGCCTACCCGCCCAACCTCTATGTCGTCGACGGCGGCGCACCCCAGGTCGCCGCCGCGGCCGAGGTCCTCGACGAACTCGGCATCACCGATGTCGCGGTGATCGGCCTGGCCAAACGACTCGAAGAGGTCTGGGTGCCCGGCGAAGCCGACCCCGTGATCATGCCGCGCAACAGCGAGGCGCTGTTCCTGCTGCAACGCGTGCGCGACGAAGCCCACCGCTTCGCCATCACCTTCCACCGCAGCAAACGCTCACGCCGGATGACGGCGTCGGCGCTGGATTCGGTGCCGGGCCTCGGCGAGACTCGGCGCACCGCCTTGGTCACCCACTTCGGCTCGGTCGCCAGAATCAAGGACGCGACTGTCGAGGAAATCACCTCGGTGCCCGGAATCGGGGTCTCGACGGCGAAAGCGGTGCTCGCGGCACTCAACAGTCCGTAGCCGCCGACGGCCGGTATCGCAGGACGCAACATTGCGTGTGCCGTACGTTGTGTGTCTGCGCCCGATACCCGAACCGGTGCGGGATGATCGAAAGGCACCCAGAAACGGATCCGGTAGGACATGACACGCGTCGAATCGAATAACAATGCGGGGGCGGCACCCGGGCAATCCGGGACGGTCACCGACACACAGCAACCAGTAGAAGTGGTTATCGTGACCGGCTTGTCCGGCGCGGGCCGCGGCACTGCCGCGCGCGTGCTGGAGGATCTCGGCTGGTACGTGACCGACAACCTACCGCCCGAGCTGATCGGGCGAATGATCGAGCTGGGCGCCGCGGCCGACCCGCCGATCCGGCGACTCGCGCTGGTCATGGACGTGCGCAGCCGGTTCTTCACCGGCGAGCTCTCCGGTGTCACCGAGCAGTTGCGCGGCGCGGGCATCCGTACCAGAGTGCTGTTCCTCGAGGCCTCCGACGACGTGCTGATCCGGCGGTTCGGCTTCGCCCGGCGCCGTCATCCGCTGCAGAGCGACAGCCCCGACGGGACGCTCTCGGCCGGTCTGACCGCCGAACGAGCCAGGCTCGCCCCGGTCAAGGGGGCCGCCGACCTCGTCATCGACACCACCGAGCTCTCGATCCACCAGCTGCACCGCAAGCTGGAGGAGGCATACGGCGCGGGCGCGCCAGCCGCACTGCAACTGACTGTGCAGTCGTTCGGCTTCAAGTACGGTGTTCCCCTCGACGCCGACATGGTGTTGGACGTGCGATTCCTGCCCAACCCGCATTGGATTCCGGAATTGCGGGAACACACAGGACAGGAGTCGGTGGTCAGCGACTACGTGCTGTCCAGGCCGGGTGCGCGGGACTACCTGCAGACCGGCAAACACCTGGTCGACCTGACGACGACCGGATACCGCCAAGAGGGGAAGCGATACATGACCGTGGCAGTGGGGTGCACCGGCGGCAAACATCGCAGCGTCGCTATCGCCGAGGCACTGGGTGAGCGCATCGGCGCCGATACCGGGCACGTGGCGGTGGACGTCGTGCGCGTCGTCCACCGGGATCTGGGGCGCGAATGAGTGGAATCGAAGCCGACCCAGCCGTCGTCGCGCTGGGCGGCGGACATGGGCTGTACTCGACATTGACGGCCGTGCGCAGGCTGACGAGGCGAATCACCGCCGTTGTCACCGTCGCCGACGACGGCGGGTCCTCCGGTCGGCTGCGCGCCGAGCTGGGCATGCTCCCGCCGGGTGATCTGCGGATGGCCCTGGCCGCGCTGTCCGACGACGCCGACGGTGTGTGGACCACGACGGTGCAGCACCGCTTCGGCGGCACCGGCGCGCTCGCCGGGCACTCGGTGGGCAATCTGATCCTGGCCGGACTCACCGACATCCTCGGTGATCCGGTGGCCGCGCTCGACGAGGTGGGCAGGCTGCTGCGGATCACCGGCCGGGTGCTGCCGATGTCGCCGATTCCGCTCGACATCGAGGCCGAAGTATCGGGCCTGGAGTCGGATCCGCGGATCGGCCGGTGCGTGCGCGGTCAGGTTGCGGTAGCGACCACGCCGGGTAAGGTCCGGCGGGTGCGGCTGATTCCGTCCGATCCGCCTGCCAGCCCCGAGGCGACCTCGGCTATCGACGACGCGGATGTTGTTGTGCTGGGACCTGGTTCGTGGTTCACCAGCGTCATTCCGCATGTCCTGGTGCCGCAATTGCACGCGGCGCTGGTGCGCACGCGGGCCCGCAAGGTGCTCGTTCTGAATCTGGCGGCGGAGCCCGGCGAGACAGCCGGCTTTTCCGCGGAGCGTCATCTGCATGTATTGTCCCAGCACGCACCGGATTTCACGGTCGACGATGTGCTCGTCGACTCGGCGTCGGTGCCGGAGGGGCGGCAACGGGAACATGTGGCAAGAGCCGCCGAACAGTTGCGGGCACGGGTAACGTTCTGCGATGTCGCCGAGCCGGGAACGGATCGGCATCATCCCGGAAAACTTGCCGCCGCACTGGATCAGCTGATCCGGTCGCCGCGGCCGCAACTGACTGGGCTTCGATTCGAGAGACGGCACAGTGCCTCAGATGTGCACAGTGTTCCAGATGAGCGTTCGGGGTCGGTGGGAAAGGAGCGCGTCTCGTGGCGATGACAGCCGAGGTGAAGGACGAGCTGAGCAGGCTCGTGGTGTCGCAGGTCAGCTCGCGTAAAGCGGAGCTGTCGGCGCTGCTGCGGTTTGCGGGCGGTCTGCACATCGTGGGGGGCAGGGTGATCGTGGAAGCCGAGGTGGACATGGGGTCCATCGCCCGGCGACTGCGCAGAGAGATTTTCGAGCTGTACGGATACGGCTCCGACGTGCATGTGCTCGGCGCGGGTGGGCTACGCAAGACCTCCCGGTACGTGGTGCGGGTGTCGAAGGAAGGCGAGGCGCTGGCGCGTCAGACCGGACTGCTCGATGTACGCGGCCGCCCCGTGCGCGGGCTACCCGCGCAGGTGGTCGGCGGCAGCATCGGTGACGCCGAAGCGGCATGGCGTGGCGCGTTTCTCGCGCACGGCTCGCTCACCGAACCGGGTCGTTCCTCGGCGCTCGAGGTGAGCTGCCCCGGTCCGGAGGCGGCATTGGCACTGGTCGGCGCGGCGCGCAGGCTCGGCATCACCGCGAAGGCGCGGGAGGTGCGCGGCACGGACCGGGTCGTGGTGCGTGACGGCGAGGCGATCGGTGCCCTGCTCACCCGGATGGGCGCGCAGGACACCAGGCTCACCTGGGAAGAACGTCGGATGCGCCGCGAGGTGCGGGCCACCGCCAACCGGCTCGCCAACTTCGACGACGCGAACCTGCGTCGTTCGGCGCGCGCGGCCGTCGCGGCGGCGGCTCGGGTCGAACGGGCGCTCGAGATCCTCGCCGACGATGTTCCCGAGCATCTCGCCGCGGCGGGCAGGTTGCGGGTACAGCATCGGCAGGCTTCCCTGGAGGAACTCGGTCAGCTGGCCGAGCCGCCGATGACCAAGGACGCTGTCGCGGGCCGGATCCGGCGATTGCTGTCGATGGCCGATCGGCGCGCCAAGGACCTCGGCATCCCCGATACCGAGTCCGCGGTGACCGCGGAACTGCTCGACGACGCGTAGTAGGAACCGCAACAGACTCCGCACGCCGAAAGGTGTGGCGAATCCGACGATTAGGGCAGAGCGGTCATACATGACCGCTCTGCCCTCTATTCTGGGGTCTCCGCAGGCCTGAGGCCGGGGAGCTCACAACTCACAGGTGGCTGTCGTGAAGGCTGGCGCGGCTACTACTGTGGTTACCGTCGGAATGAATCCGCTTGAAAGCTGAGGAGCGATAACGTGACTGTCCGGGTAGGTATCAACGGCTTCGGTCGTATCGGACGTAATTTCTTCCGTGCGGTGGAGGCGCTGAAGGCCGTCGGCGAGACCGATATCGAGATCGTCGCGGTCAACGACCTCACCGACATCAACACCCTCGCCACCCTGCTGAAGTACGACTCGATCCTGGGTCGTCTGCCGCAGGACGTCTCCGTCGAGGGCGACACCATCGTGGTCGGCGAGCAGCGCATCAAGGCGCTCGCGATCAAGGAAGGCCCCTCGGCACTGCCGTGGGCCGACCTGAACGTCGACGTGGTCGTCGAGTCGACCGGCATCTTCACCGCCGCGGAGAAGGCCAAGGGCCACCTGTCCGCCGGCGCCAAGAAGGTCATCATCTCCGCGCCTGCCACCGGCGACGACATCACCATCGTGATGGGCGTCAACGACGACAAGTACGACGGCAGCCAGAACATCATCTCCAACGCGTCGTGCACCACGAACTGCCTGGGCCCGATCGCCAAGGTGCTCAACGACTCGTTCGGCATCGTGAACGGTCTGATGACCACCATCCACGCTTACACCCAGGACCAGAACCTGCAGGACGCGCCGCACAAGGACCTGCGTCGCGCCCGCGCCGCCGCCCTGAACATCGTGCCCACCGGAACCGGTGCCGCCAAGGCCATCGGCCTGGTGCTGCCCGAACTGCAGGGCAAGCTCGACGGCTACGCGCTGCGCGTTCCGGTCCCGACGGGCTCGGTCACCGACCTCACCGCCACCCTGGCGAAGCCGGCCACCATCGACGAGATCAACGCCGCGATGAAGGCCGCCGCCGAGGGCCCGATGAAGGGCATCCTCAAGTACAACGAGGACCCGATCGTGTCCAGTGACATCGTCACCGACCCGCACTCGTCGATCTACGACGCGCCGCTGACCAAGGTCATCGACAACCAGGTCAAGGTCGTCTCCTGGTACGACAACGAGTGGGGCTACTCGAACCGTCTGGCCAACCTGGTCGATCTCGTCGGCAAGTCGCTCTGAACGCGATGACTGTTCAGACACTGCAGGATCTCCTGGCCGAGGGTGTCGAAGGTCGGGGCGTGCTCGTGCGCTCCGACCTGAACGTTCCCCTCGACGACAATGGTCAGATCACCGATCCGGGCCGCATCATCGCCTCGGTGCCCACCATTCAGGCGCTGGTCGAGGCCGGCGCCAAGGTGGTCGTGATGGCACACCTGGGCCGCCCCAAGGGCGAGCCCGACGCCAAGTTCTCGCTCGCCCCCGTGGCGGCGAAACTGGCCGAGCTGCTGGGGCGCAATGTCCAGCTGGCCGGTGACGTGGTGGGCTACGACGCGCTCTCGCGCTCGGAGGGCCTCACCGACGGCGACGTGCTGCTGCTGGAGAACGTGCGCTTCGATCCGCGCGAGACCAGCAAGGACGAGTCGGAGCGGGCCAAGCTCGCCGCGGCGTTCGTCGAGCTGGTCGGCGACGACGGTGCGTTCGTCTCCGACGGTTTCGGCGTGGTGCACCGCAAGCAGGCGTCGGTCTACGACGTCGCCCAGCAGCTCCCGCACTACGCGGGCACGCTGGTCGCGGCCGAGGTCGAGGTGCTGCAGAAGCTCACCCAGGACCCGGCCCGTCCCTACGCGGTGGTGCTCGGTGGCTCCAAGGTCTCCGACAAACTCGCGGTGATCGAGGCGCTGGCCCCCAAGGTCGACACTCTGGTGATCGGCGGCGGCATGTGCTTCACCTTCCTTGCCGCGCAGGGTCTTCCGGTCGGCGGCTCGCTGCTGCAGGCCGAGATGATCGACACCTGCAAGGATCTGCTCGAGCGCTTCGGCGACGTGCTGCACCTGCCGGTCGACATCGTGGTGGCCGACAAGTTCGCGGCCGACGCCGACACCAAGACCGTCGCGTCGACCGAGATCCCCGACGGCTGGCTCGGCCTGGACATCGGCCCCGAGTCGGTGTCGCGGTTCGCAGCTCTGCTGACCGAGGCCAAGACGGTGTTCTGGAACGGCCCGATGGGCGTGTTCGAGTTCGAGAAGTTCGCCGCGGGTACCCGCGGTGTCGCCGAAGCCATCGTGACCGCTACCTCCAAGGGCGCGTTCACGGTCGTCGGCGGCGGCGACTCGGCGGCCGCCGTGCGGGCGCTCGGCCTGCCCGATGACGGCTTCTCGCACATCTCCACCGGTGGCGGCGCTTCCCTGGAATACCTGGAAGGCAAAGAGCTGCCCGGTATTTCGGTGTTGGAGGGCTGAGCGATGGCAGCACGTAAACCGCTCATCGCGGGCAACTGGAAGATGAACCTCAATCACCTCGAGGCCATCTCGCTGGTGCAGAAGGTGGCGTTCGCGCTGCCCGAGAAGTACTTCGCGAAGGTCGACGTGACGGTGATCCCGCCGTTCACCGATCTGCGCAGTGTGCAGTCGATCGTCGACGGCGACAAGCTCCTGATCACCTACGGCGCCCAGGATGTCTCGGCGCACGACTCCGGTGCCTACACCGGCGAGATCAGCGGGTCGATGCTGGCGAAGCTCGGCTGCACCTTCGTGGTGGTCGGGCACTCGGAACGTCGTCAGTACCACCACGAGGACGACGCGACCGTGCTGGCCAAGGCCAAGCAGGCGCTGAAGAACGAGATCACCCCGATCGTCTGCATCGGTGAGGGTCTCGGTGTCCGCGAGGCGGGCACGCACGTCGAGTACAACCTCGAGCAGCTGCGTGGATCGCTCAAAGGCTTGACGGCGGAACAGATTTCGCAGGTCGTCATCGCCTACGAGCCGGTCTGGGCCATCGGCACCGGCAAGGTCGCCTCGGCGGCCGACGCGCAGGAAGTATGCGGTGCTATCCGCGGCGAGCTGGAGAAGCTGGCTTCTCCGGAGGTCGCCGCCGGTGTGCGCGTGCTCTACGGCGGCTCGGTGAACGCCAAGAACATCGGCGAGCTGATCCGGCAGACCGATATCGACGGCGCGCTGGTCGGCGGTGCTTCGCTCAAGGGTGACGAGTTCGCCACCCTGTCGGCGATCGCCGCGGGCGGTCCGCTGCCCTGATCAGGCACTGAACACCGAAGGGCCGGAAACCGAGTGGTTTCCGGCCCTTCGCTTTTCGTGAACGGGGTGCGGCTACCGCGCGTGCAGGATGAGGCCGTAGCCGTTGTCGTTGCGCAGCGTGAGGGTGTCGGCGTCGATAGTGGCGCTGGTTCGGCCCTCCAGCGCGCGCAGCACGTTCTGCTCGACCTCCATCACCTCCGGCGCGCACATCATCTTGGTGGTGGCGACGGCGAAGTTCACCGCGTCGCCGGGACCGACGCCCGCGGTGCCGGTGATCCGGTTGCAGCCCGCCGAGCCGTTGACGGTGCCGCCGTCACCGATGGTGAGATTCGGGCTGACCTCGTCGAGCGTGGTCGAGCGGATCTGCGCGTCCGGGGTGAGCATGGTGGTGACCACCCACGCGGTCCCGGTCAGCGGCTTGTCGGGAGTCACGATCTTCTTGTCGGTGAGATGGATGGTGACGGACTTGCCCGTCAGCGTCAGCCGATCACCGTCGAGGCGCCAGGTGGGGTCGGATTCCAGAAAATCGCTCTGCCAGGCGTCGGCGCGTTCGCGGTCGCCGGGACAGGCCATCAGGGTGCTCGCCAGTGGCGAGGTGTGCAGGATGTGGTTGCTCAGGTCGACGGTGCCGCCCGCGGAGTTGCAGCCCGAGTTCGCCGAGATCCGTCCGTCGGTGAAGCCGAGCGTCATCGGACCGCCGCCCGGGATCTCGTCGCCGACGACCTCGGTGGAGACGTAGGTGTGGCCCATGGGCGTGGCGGTGTCGTCCACCGGTTCCTCCCCGGTCGATCCGCACCCGGCCGCCACCAGGCCGACCAGGGCGAGCGAGGCGGCCAGAGGACGAGGTGATATCCGCATGGAGCCGATGGTACGGACCGCCCCGAGCACTGCTCATCGATGTTCGGGGCGGGTCGCGATCCGGCGGGGAACTACTTACCCGCGTCGCCCGTGCAGCTGGCGCTGGCGAGCTGACCGGTGGCCTGATCCTCGGCGATCACCTTGCCGCCGACCGTGATCTTGCAGGACACCGTTCCGCCGTCGATGCCCGACATGACGCTCAGCGACACGAACTTCACCAGCCCGGTGATCGTCACGTCCTTGGACCACGGCAGCGCGGTATCGGACTCGGTGACCACGTCCAGGCTGCCATCGGTGTAGATGACCGTGGAGGTACCGGTTCCGCCGGCCTGATAGGAGACGGTGACCTCCCGGCTCACCTCGTTCTCGATCTCATTGGCGACCGTGCCGACCAGCGCGACACATCCGCCGACGACCAGCAGCAGGACCACCAGCACCCCGCCGAGCACCCATGGCCACACCTTCTTCTTGCGCGGCGGCTGCGGGTAACCACCCTGGGGCGGGTAGCCACCTTGCTGCGGGTAGCCACCCGAGGGCTGCTGGCCGTAAGGCGGCGGTTGCTGGCCATAGGGCTGCTGCGGATGGCCGGGTGGGACAGTCATGCGATTTTCCTCCGTGTCGTGCAGGCCCGCCGAACGAAACGGGAGCTCTGTACTGATCGCTCGAAAGCGACCAGAAGATAACACCGCATCGACGATTCGCTCTTCTATTGTCTTGCACCACAGTATTTCTGACCGATCACGGGGATCTGTCGCGGAAGCCGTCGCCACTGTCGTCCCGCTGCCTCGGCACGGAGTGCTGGCCGGGGATCTGCGGTCGCCAGGGATATGCTCGACCGGTGAGCACAGTGGCGGCGGAGCGGATCTCGACCTGGGCCCCGTTGCGTTCACCGGTGTTCCGGGCGCTGTGGATCGCCCAGCTCGTGTCGAATCTGGGCACGTGGATGCAGACGGTCGGCGCGCAGTGGATCCTCGTGGATCAACCGAACGCCGCGGCGCTGGTGTCGTTCGTGCAGACCGCGCTCGCCCTGCCGGTGATGTTGCTGTCGATCCCGTCCGGCGTGCTGGCCGACCTGGTCGACCGGCGCAGGCTGCTGATCGGCGCGCAGACCGGGATGGCGGTCGCCTCGCTCACCCTCACCGTCTTCACCGCCACAGGCCACACCACGCCCGCGGTGCTGCTCAGCCTGCTGTTCCTGCTCGGCTGTGGGCAGGCGCTCACCGCGCCCGCCTGGCAGGCGGTACAGCCCGAGCTGGTGCCGCGCGACCAGATCACCTCGGCGGCGGCGCTGGGCAGCATGAGCGTCAATATCGGCCGAGCCGTCGGGCCCGCCGTGGCGGGTGTGATCGTCTCGATCGCCGGGCCGACCGTGGTGTTCGGGTTCAACACGGTGTCGTTCGTCGGCATCGTCGCGGTGCTGCTGGTGTCGAAGTGGCCGACGCGAACGAGTCCGCTGCCCAGCGAGCGGCCCCTCGCGGCGCTGCAGGCGGGCACCCGCTTCATTCGGGCCGCGCCCGCGATCCGGCGGGTGCTGTTCCGTGCGATCCTGTTCATCGCTCCCGCCAGCGCGGTGTGGTCGCTGCTGCCGGTGATCGCCCACGACCGACTCGGCCTGTCGTCCTCCGGCTACGGTCTGCTGCTCGGCGCGCTCGGGCTCGGCGCGGTGTGTGGCGCGCTCGGATTGTCACGCCTGCGGGTCCTGTTCACCCCCACCCAGCGGCTCGCGCTCGCCGCGGTCCTGTTCGGCTTGGGTGCGGTCGCGACCGCACTGGTCCACCACGTGGTGGTGGTGCTCGTGTTGCTGGTGGGATCCGGCCTCGCCTGGTTGCTGGCGATGGCGACGCTGAACTCGACCATGCAGTTGCTGCTGCCCGCCTGGGTGCGCGCCCGTGGGCTGTCGGTGTACATGCTGGTGTTCATGGGTGGGCAGGCCATCGGTTCCCTGCTCTGGGGCCTGGTCGCCGGTGCCTACGGTGCCGTGACGGCACTGTTGATCGCGGCCGCGCTGCTGGCGTGCTGTGCCGTGAGCACCCTGTGGTGGCCGATCCGGCACAACGTCGAGGAGATCGACCTCTCCCCGGCGGCGTACTGGCCAGAACCGCAACTCGTCGTCGAGCCCGAACCCGAGGACGGCCCCGTCCTGGTGATGCGCGGCTACGACGTGCCACCCGCCGACGTCGCCGCCTTCACCGACTCGATGGCGCTGGTCGGGCGATCGAGGCAGCGCACAGGCGCGATGGAATGGCGGCTCTACCGCGATGTCGGCACCGTCGACCGGTTCGTCGAGGCCTTCGTCGTGCGGTCATGGGCCGAGCACATGCACCAGCACCAGGTGCGCCTGACCGCCCGTGACCGGGAAATCGAAGAGACCGTCGCCCAGTACTCCGCAGGCCCCCACACGGTCTCACACCTGGTCGCAGTCGAGCCTGGTTAGACCAGTCGGTCCCACACCACCTAGGATGAACCTCATGTCGCTGTTCCTCGATATCCTCCTTGTGATCACCAGCTTGCTGTTGGTGCTGCTGGTGCTGCTGCACCGCGCCAAGGGTGGCGGCTTGTCCAGCCTCTTCGGCGGCGGCGTCCAGTCGAGTCTGTCCGGCTCCACCGTCGTCGAGAAGAACCTCGACCGCATCACCATCTTCGTCGGCATCGTCTGGTTCATCGCGATCCTCGGCATCGGCCTCGAGATCAAGTTCGCCTGACGCGTCAGCTCGACGACACGATTCGTCGGGCCGCTGCTTCGATCGCTGATTCACCGAGCAGGACTGTGTCCGCGGCCGGTCCCAGCGGGATGAAGCTGTCCGCGCTGGTGACCCGCGCGAGCGCGCCGTGGTAACCGCCGTCGATGAGCGCCGCGAAAACCGACTCGGAGACGCCTCCGCTGCGCCGGGTCTCGTCCGCAACCAAGACCCGGCCGGTGGCTTCGGCGTGGTGGAGCAGGTCGGCGGCCGGTAGGGGATTGAGCCAGCGGAGGTCGAGTACTCGCGTGTGAATTCCTTGGGCGGCAAGGCGATTCGCGGTGCGCAGGCTCATCGGGACGCCGTTGCCGAACGTGACGATGGTGAGGTCGGTGCCGTCGCCGTAGGTGCGTGCTGCGCCGATCGGGATGTGGTCGGTGGTGGGGGAGGCCAGCCAGGCTTCGTCGCCTGGATGGAGATCTCTGGTGTGGTACAGGGCGATCGGTTCGACGAACACGCATACCCGGCCGTCGACGCGGGCCGCTGAGACGCAGGTGCGCAGCATGGCTGCGGCGTCGTCGGCGCGCGCGGGCACCGCTACGACAACGCCGGGGATATCGCGCAGCGCGGCCAGGGAATCGTCGTTGTGGAAGTGGCCGCCGAAGCCCTTCTGATAGGCGAGGCCCGCGATGCGTACCACCATCGGATTGCGGTACTGCCCGTTGGAGAAGAATTGGAGAGTGGCCGCTTCGCCACGGATCTGATCGGCCGCGTTGTGGATGTAGGCCAGATACTGGACCTCGGGGATCGGGATGAATCCGGCCAACCCGGTACCGAGCGCGGTGCCGAGGATGGACTGTTCGTCGAGGAGGGTGTCGAAGACCCGACGTGTTCCGAAGTGTTTTCTGAGGCCCTTCGTGACACCGTAGACGCCGCCTTTTCGGCCGACATCCTCGCCGAATACCAGCACATCGGCGTCTCTGGTGAGGAGTTCGCCGAGTGTGTGGTTGATCGCTCGAGCCAGTGTCATCCGGGAGTCAGGCGCCTGTGGTGCGGGAGTCGACGGGCTGCAGCGGGTGACGTCCTCGCGGATCGAGGTGGGGTGAGTCGGCGCGAGCGGCGCGATCACGGCCGCCGCGGAATCGAGGCGAGCCTCGTGAACCACCTTGTCGGCGGTCTCCCGCACACGGGCACCGATCCGCTCGTAGCGCTCGAGCAGGTCGCCGGCGTCAGCGGCACCCGCCGCGATCAGGTAGCGGGCGGTGCCGAGGAGGGGATCTCGGGCTAGGTCAGCGGCGATATCGGCCGGACCACGGTAGGCGGACTCGACATCGGACCCGGCGTGTCCACCGAGCCGGACAGTGCGCACGTGCAGGAAGACCGGCACCCGCCAGGTCCGTGCCAGATTCACCGCGTCTTCGGTGGCGCCGAGAACATCGGGCAGATCGCAGCCGTCGGCGGCGAGGTAGGTGAGACCCGGCCGTGGACCGTAGGCACGCTCGATCCAGTCCGGCGCGGTGGGCACACTGATGCCGAGCCCGTTGTCCTCGCAGACGAACACCAGCGGCATCGGCACACCCTGATGGGCGGCATGCAGGGCGGCGTTGACCGCCCCGACCGCCGTCGAATGATTGGCCGACGCGTCCCCGAAACTGCACACCACCACCGCATCGGCAGGCCATGGACACGAAATCCCTTGCTTCGCAGCACGATCCAACGCGAATGCCAGCCCCACGGCTCGCGGCAGATGTGAGGCGATGGTCGAGGTCTGCGGAATGATCGATGCCGCCGCGCTGCCGATCACCTTGTGCCGACCACCGGAAATCGGATCGGTGGCCGCCGCGACAACCCCCAGCAGCACATCCCGAATCGGATCCAGCCCCGGAATCTGGCGGCATCGCTGCACGAAGAACGCTGCCGACCGATAGTGCAACAACGCCGGATCATCGACGCGCAGCGCGGCCGCCACTGCCGCGTTTCCCTCATGTCCCGAAGACCCGATGCTGTAGTAGCCCTGCCCAGCGGCCCCCAACCGCCGCGCCACCAGATCGAGATGCCTGCTGGCAGCCTGGGATTCGAACAACTCCACCCCGAACGTGGCATCGATGCTCCCGACCGCGTCGATCCGATCGGACACGACGAGACCGTCCATCGCGGCCCGAAACGCCCCATCCAGGTCAAGCGAACCCAGCGCCACCGCAACACTCCTCGCCCGCAGTCGAGTCGACGTCCGAACCGTCGGCATGCCAAGAACCCGATGCTAGTGCCTGTCCGGCCGGATCCAGGGAGAACCAGAAAGGGGGAAGAATCCCGCAACCGAGAGAGTCGTAGCTGGAGTGTTGGGGTGGTTCGGGCAGCCGGTAGTGTCCGGTGTTCAGGTGGGACGGTGAAAGAGGGGCTATGACGACGCCAGGTGGGCCGGGCGGTCCGTGGGGGTATCAGCAGCAGTCGGGGCCTTTCGGGGCGCCGCCGCAGCAGCCGTATGCGCAGCAGCCGTACGGGCAGCCGAACTTTCCGCCGCAGCAACCGCAATACCAGCAGCCTCCTGCTCACTACAGTGCACCGCAGGCGAATTACGCTGCGCCGCAGCAATCCTCGCCGCCGGGTGGTCCGCGGGAGAGCGCGGCGGTGCAGGCCTATCTGGCGGCGGTTGCCCACCACATGACGATGGGTGGGCTCCAGGTGAGCCGGAGTTGGGTCGGTCCGGTGCTGTCGCTGATCGGCGTCGGGGCGGTGATCAAGAGTTCGCTGAATCCGATCGAACTGGCCGTGTGTGTCGGCCATGCGGGCGAGATCTCACCCGCCACCGTCGCCGGATTCACCAGGCAGGTCGATGAATTCGCCCGCTCGATTCGGCGCCCGAGCGCCTTCGCGATGAAGGGTGGCGCGTGCGCCGTCGCCGCGCTGATATCCGATCGTGTACACCCGGCCAGCTTCGGCGCCGTCACCAACAAGGCGATGAGCTTCGGCACCGTCGTCGTACCCGCGGTGATCGACCTGAGTAACCGGCAGATGATGATCGCCCAGAACACTCCGGTGATGGGATTCGCGATGTGGAGTACCGTGCGCGGCAAAGCCGGTATGTACCTTCCGGATCCACGCGCGGTCCTGGGCTGACAGCCGGCAATGGGCCCCGCGAATCGGTGATCGCGCGAATGGCGTAAGGGCTGCGGCAGCACCTGCTCGCGAGGGTGACCGCATGTTTCCGAAAGCGCAGTGGTGGTCGCGGCTGTCAGGGTTGCGCTACGCCGCCGGGAGGCGGGCGGTGAGTGAGCGCCAGGAGGCAGATCATGCGAGGCAGAGTTCCTGTTCGGATGCGGGTGTTGGCCGCACTGAAGAGTGGGCCGGATTGGGATTCGATCACCCCGGCGGAGGTTGTCGAGGGGCGTGCGGCGCAGGAGCAGTTGCGTCGGTCGGCTTTCGGGACGTTCATCACCGGTCGGTCGCATCGCGGTGCGCTCGGTACCGATCACACGCTCGAACTGGCCGGTCGCACGCTGCGTGTTCGCGTGCATCGGCCGGTGGGCGGTGGTTCGGGGTTGCCGTTGATCGTCGCGTTTCACGGTGGTGGGTTCATCACGGGAGTTCCTGAGCAGGACGATTGGCTGCTGAGTCACCTGGCTGCCGAGTGTCCGGCGGTGGTCGCCTCGGTGGACTACCGGCTGGCGCCCGAGCATCCGATTCCCGCCGCTGTCGAGGATGCCCGCGACGCGGTACCGCTTCTTGTCGCGCGGGCGGGGGAGTGGGGTGCGGACGGTATTCGGGTCGCGCTGCTCGGTAGTAGCGCGGGTGCCACCCTCGCGGCGTTGACCGCCTTCGACATTCGTGACCTGCGGACGCAGGTACTGATCAACCCCCAACTCGATTGGACCGACGGGGTCTTCGACTATCCCTCGTTCACCGAGAACGCGGACAGCCCCACCGCGACCCCCGCGAACTGCCGTGCGGTGCAACGCATCGCGCTCCCCGAGGGATTCGACGCGCGACAGATATCGCCGATGTTCCACGACGATCTCGCCGGTGGCGCCCCCACCCTCATCCAGTCCGCCGGTCTCGATCCGCTGGAAGATCAATCGCCCGCCTACGCCGATCGTCTGCGGCAGGCGGGGGTCGAGGTAACGCTGACCCGCTATCCCGAGGCGACACACGGTTTCCTGAGCATGCGGGGGCTGATCCCGGCCGCTGGACCCGCCCGCGCGGAGATCCTCGACCATCTGCGAAGCCACCTGGCTGTGCGCTCGGGAGTGCGTCGATGACCACCGTCGACGAACAGCCCACTCGGGCAACGAGTCTCATGAGCTTGCTTCGACCGTATCTCGGCGGTTTCGGCGCGGTGGTGATCCTGCAGGTCGTCGGGGCCGTGGCCGGGTTGGCTCCTTTGCTGGCGGTGGTCGAGCTGGGCCGAATCCTGTTGTCGCCCGGCGAGGTCGACCACGCTCATGCGTGGCTCGTCGTGCTGGCCGGTGCGGTGGGGCTGCTCGTCCGATTGCTGTGTACCGCAGGCTCTTCGGCGATCGGTCACCTCCTCGACGATCGTGTCCAGCTGTCGTTGCGGCGGCAACTGGCCGATCAGCTGGGTCGGGTGCCGATCGGCTGGTTCGCGCGGCGACGCACCGGTGAGCTGGCGAAGATCGTCGGTGACGACGTGAGCGCGGTGCATCCTTTCATCGCGCACGCGCCTGGCGAACTGGTGTCGGCGTTCGTGGTGCCGTCGGTCTCGCTGATCTACCTGTTCACCGTCGACTGGCGGCTCACGCTCATCACCCTGATTCCGGTGGTGCTGGCGATCGCGCTCGTCCCCTTGATGATGACCCCCACCCGGCTGCGCGAACAGCAGGATTTCGACACTGCCATGGGTGGTATCGCCAGCTCGGTCGTCGAGTTCGTGCAGGGCATCGCAGTGGTGAAGGCCTTCGGCGGGTCCGAACGCGCCCATCGCCGATTCCGCACCGCCACTGATGATTTCGCCGACATCTTCCTGCGGATGGTGCGTGGCCTGGCGGGCATCGCGGCGGGCATGCAGGTGGCGCTGTCGCCGCCGTTCGTACTGCTGGTGGTGCTGATCAGCGGCACGGTGCTGATCACGAACGGCGGAATGGCCCCGGCCGATCTGCTGCCGTTCCTGCTGCTCGGCATCGGGCTCACCGCCCCCGTGGCGGCGCTCGGACACGGTTTCGACGACCTCCAGGCCGCGCGGCGCGCGGTAGGCCGGATACGCGACGTACTCGACGAGGCGCCGCTGCCCGAGCCGACCCGACCGAGGATGCCGCAGGGGCATCGCGTGCGGTTGGCGGACGTCCGGTTCGGCTACGACGCCGAACACGAAGTGCTGCGCGGGATCGACCTGGTACTGGAGCCCGGCACTGTCACCGCACTCGTCGGACCGTCGGGCAGCGGCAAATCCACCCTGGTTCAGCTACTGCCGCGGTTCTTCGACCCGACCCGCGGCACGGTCTCCCTCGGCGGCGTCGACCTGCGCGAACTCGGTAGCCGCGAGCTCTATCGGACGGTCTCGTTCGTCTTCCAGGACGTGCGGCTGCTGCGGGCCTCGGTCGCGGACAATATCGCCCTCGCCGTTCCCTCTGCCGACCGTAACGCCGTGGTACGCGCGGCCCGCCTGGCCAACATCCACGACCGCGTCCTCGAACTGCCGCACGGCTACGACACGGTGATCGGCGACGATGCGGTCTTGTCCGGCGGTGAGGCACAGCGGATTTCGCTGGCTCGTGCCCTGCTCGCCGATACTCCGGTACTGGTCCTCGATGAAGCGACCGCCTTCGCCGACCCGCAGACCGAGCAGGCCGTCCGGCAGGCGCTGGCATCGCTGGGACGTGACCGGACCATCCTGGTCATCGCCCACCGGCTGGAAACGATCGCCGACGCCGACACCGTCGTGATGCTCGACAACGGCACGATCGTCGAACAGGGCAGACCCGCGGATCTGCTTGCCCGACCGGGAAAATTCGCCGACTTCTGGCACGCGCACCGAACGGTGACCGCGGAACTACAGGGAGACCCACGATGATTCGCATGCTGTTGCGCGTGCTCGGAGCCGACTACGCAGGTCCGGTTCGGCGCACGGTCGCGCTGATGACGGTCACCGCGGTCGCCGAGGGCCTGTCCTATGCGCTGCTGGTTCCGGTACTGCGGGAGCTGTTCGGTGACGACCCCGCCGCTGCCCGACCCTGGCTGATCGCACTGGGTGGTGCAGTCGCCGTCTATGCCGTCCTGCGCTACCGCAGTGACCTTTCCGGATTCCGCGTCGGCACCACGCTGCTGCGCGGGGTGTACTACCGGCTCGGCGACCACCTGGCCCGACTGCCCATCGGTTGGTACACGGCCGGTCGGGTGGGTGAGGTGTCGGTGCTCGCCAGTCGCGGTGTGCTGCAGGCGTTGAGCGTGCTCGCACACCTGCTGGCGCCGCTCATCTCGGCTGCCGTGACGCCGCTGACGATCATCGTCGTGATGTTCGCGTTCAATTGGCAGCTGGGGTTGGCCGCGGCCGCCGCCGTGCCGCTCGTGGCGGCTATCCAGGTCCGGTCGGGGCGTGCGATGGCGGCCGGTGACGCGCAGCGACACGAACGCGACCACGACGCCGCGCAGCGGGTGATCGAATATCTGCAGGCCCAGCCTGTTCTGCGGGCCGGAGGGCGTACCGCGCAACGGTTCGACCTGCTCGACGGTTCGCTCCAGGAAGTCGCGCGCACCTCGCGCCGCCGAGCCTTCACGGCGCTGCCCGGAATCCTCGGTCTCTCGCTCGCGGTGCAAGCGGTGTTCACCGGTTTGCTCGCCCTCGGCACGTATCTGGCTCTCGGCGGAGACATCGGTGCGGCGGAATTCCTGGCGATCCTGATTCTGGCCGCTCGGTGCGCCGACCCGCTGCTGTCCCTCGCTGATATCGGCGGCCGGCTGCGCGGTGCCCGATCCGAGCTGGTGCGCCTCGAGGCGCTGCTGCGGACCGAAACCTTGCCGGAACCCGGCACGCCCCTGGAACCGCGGGCTCATGACCTGACCTTCGATGCCGTCACCTTCCGGCACGGCACCCGCACGGTGCTCGACGAGGTCTCGCTGACGATTCCCCGCGGACAACGGCTGGCCGTGGTCGGGCCGTCCGGCGCGGGCAAAACTACTCTCCTGCAACTGATCGCCCGCTTCTACGATGTCGACGCGGGCACCGTCAGCATCGGCGGCGTCGACGTGCGCTCCATCAGCACCGAAACACTGATGGCCCAGTTCGCCATCGTCTTCCAGGACGTCTACCTGTTCGACGGGACGATCGAGGACAACATCCGCCTCGGCCACCCCGACGCCACCGACGACGAGGTGCGAACCGCCGCCACCGCGGCCCGCCTCGACGAGGTGATCGACCGGCTCCCCGGCGGCTGGACAACGAACGTCGGCGAAGGCGGCACCCTCCTGTCCGGTGGTGAGCGCCAACGCGTTTCGATCGCCCGAGCCCTGCTGAAAGACGCCCCGATCGTCTTGCTCGACGAGGTGACCTCCGCCCTCGACCCGCTGAACGAGGCCGCGGTCCACGAGGGCATCGAACGCCTGATGTCCGGCCGAACCGTGGTCATGGTGGCCCATCGCCTGCGCACCGTCCACCGCGCCGACCGCATCATCTTCCTCGACAACGCCCACATCGCGGAAGACGGCACCCACGAAGAACTCCTCCACCGAGCAGGCCGCTACGCCGACTTCTGGACGAGCTCCTTCACCCCGGTCACCTGACCCGTTCTCTGGTACTGCCGCTATCGTGGCCAGTCCCACCAGTCATCGGACAGCAGTAGATTGTCGTCGGGAAGCCAACTCCCCGGGGCGATTCCGGTGCCGTCACCGGGATCGCCCCACGGGGCGAACGGATCGGCGGGGACGAAGTCGGACTTCGCCGGATTCAGCTCGGCACTCGGTGATCCGCTCGCCGGTTCGGTGTCGCCGCAGACGGGATCCGGGGCGTCGCCACGGATCGGTTCCGGGATATCGCGCGAGTCGTGGGTAATCGATCGGTTGGGGGGCGCGTCAGTAGTCGTGTTGCCTGGATGGGGTGCGATGGGCCGCTGATTCGGCGGCGCGGGGCGTTTGGCCCTCGGCAGCGGTGCGAAGGTGACCGGATCGAATTCCGAGAGGTTCGGCGGCGCGGTGGATTGCCGGGGCGGTGTCGGACGGGTTGTCGTTCTCCCGCGCTCCGCGGGTTGACGTGAGGTCGACCGACTCAGCGGTTCGGCCGACGGCGAGTTGCTCCGCAGGCGTGGAGCACTCCCACCTTCTCTGCTCGTCGTAGAGGGACGCGTCGGCGGCGGGGAACTCTTCGGTGCCGCAACAGTTTCAGGCTCGATGCGGGGCCGGGAAAGTTTGTCGACGACCTCCTGGCGTTCGTCGTGTAGCCGCGGGTCGCTGGTCAGCGCCGCAACCGCTGCCCGCATGGTCGCGGTAGCCTCGGTAACCGCTTCGCGATGCAGATCGGCAATCAGCGAAACAACCACCGCCGCACTGAGCTCGGCGCCACCCTCGCCCAGTTCGATGCTGTGGATCGTGCCGTTCGCGCCGGCTTCGAGGCGAAGGCTCCCGTCGGCACTGACCGCCCGGCCCCTCGCATCGGTGAGCGCGCGTTGGAGCTGTTCGATATGACCCGAGACCGGGTCGATGTCCCCCATGGGTTGAGCCTTCTGTCCGACTTTGCCGCCCGCCGTCGGCGTCACAGTGCTGTTTCGTTCGCGTGACCCGGCAGCCACTGGATCACCTGCTGAGGGTATCGGGTCGGAGCGGGCACGTCGATGCGCTACGGTGACGGCCGAAGGGAACGACGGGAAATGGGGAATCATGGCTGGCGCATCGGATTTGGATCTTGATCCGACACGAACACAGGAGCTCGCTACCACGCTCGGTAAGGCCGAGTCCGAGATGGTGGGAGTATTTACCGGCGAGACCGGTGATTCCGCAGTGATGTTGCCGGGAACGAAGGTTCCCGATGTGTCGACAGCGGCGATCGCGAAGGTCGCCGAGGCAGCGAAGACGTTGATCTCGGAATATGACGCGTTGTCTAAGGCGACATCGACCGCAGTATCCGAGTTCCAGGGCAAGGACACCCAGAACGCGGGATACATCGGTGCTCAGCAGGCGGCGCTGGCATGAGCACGGTCGGGACCACCGAGCAGGAGTCGGTCGCGGCGGCGGAAATCAGCACGCTCACTCTGGCGCACGTGCTGGCGTGGGAACCTGCGACATTGACCGCGCGGGGTGATGCGTGGTCATCGCAGGCGCAGAAGCTGACAGCGTTCGATGACACGCAGTACCGCGCGGTTGATGCCGGTCGTGATTTCTGGACAGGTAGTGCGGCGGACGCCATGCGGACCAAGCATGAGGAGATCCGTACCACGACGAGGACCTTCGCTACGGCGTTACAGGATGGCGCGGCTGCGGCGCATTCTGGCGCGAGCACGTTGGATGCTGCGAAAATTGCTGTGGTGAATGCCGTGAAGTCGGCGGAGTCCAGCGGCTACGAGGTCGGTGACGACGGCACGGTCGATATCTCGACGAGTACCCATCAAACGCTGTTGTCGCAGTTGCCAGACGCGTCATCGTATTCGGTCGCAGCGGGGTCGCTTCAGGTGGGCGCAGACGCGTCTACGACCGCAGTAAAAGCGGCATTGGAGAATGCGCGAACGGCGGCTGCGACCGTGCAGTCTGCGATCGAGAACGCGTTCGCCAACCTGCCGGAGGGGAATTCGGGCCTTTCATACGGTCTGCCGCAAAACACGGGGGGATACGGCAGCTATACGAAGGAATATCCTTTCACTGCGCCGGCCGGGTATTCTGCGGCCGAGATCCATGCTGAGATCGCAAAGAATTTCGATAAGTATTTCCCGTTCAGCGGCTGTGGTCCATCCGTCGAGACCGGTAAAGTATGTTCGCTGGACTCTCCGGTCGGTGGGCAGCCTGTTCTTATCGAATATGCGGGCCCCGATGGGATCGTTATCAAATCCTTGGATGGCCATGTCGAGGGTTCCGGGCGAACAATTACCTTTCAAGCGCTGCCAACGACCGGAAATCTATGGGAACTCAAGGTGGATGCCTGGGGCCCGGTTGGTGGTGCGTCGGTGATTCCAGGCGGTGCAGAGACGAGCGGGACTGTCTGGCAAAGGTTTGCCAACAACCTGACGAACGGACTTCCGCCTTCACCTGGCCCGATGACGGCCTGAAATGCAAATTATGAAAGCTGTTATCATGCTGCTGTGCGGCGCGGCCAGTGCGTGGCTGATTTCACTCGTGCTCCTCTACGCACTCTATCTATTCTCTGCTGTTGGCGTCGGCCATCGGACGATAAGCGGCTTGGTTGTCGTGTCATTGATCGGGTTGTCGATCTTCGGAATGAGTAGATTTCGTAAAGATAGTCGAATCGCATTCGGTGCGGGAGTTGTGGGATACGGGATAGCGGTATTGTCGGCTGCGATTATTCTCGGGTGAATAGTGCGCCTTCGCGCAGATTGCAGTGGATATAGGGGCCGACGATTTGTACCGAATTGGCTGGCTTCTGACATGCCGATGGGCCGGGCCCGCAATATACGGCCCGGCCCATCGGCGCTTCTATTCGTCGTCGAGCAGCAGGCCTGTTGCCGCGGCCTCGTCGATCACCCAGGTGGTCGATTCGATGCCGACCGCGCCGGCCGACGGGATGTCGTCGGGGGAGGCGCCGTTGACGGCGGCGGCCACCGCGGCGGCCTTGCCTTCGCCGCTGACCACGAGCATCACGTGGCGGGAGCGGTGGATCGCGGGCAGGGTCATGGTGACCCGCGTAGGCGGGGGCTTCGGGCAATTGTGTACGGCGACAACATAATCCGTTGTCTCCTGGACCGCGGGTGAGTGCGGGAACAGGGAGTCGATGTGGCCTTCGGGCCCCATGCCGAGGACCGTGAGGTCGAACTCGCCGCGCTCGTCGAGCTCGGTGTGCACGACCTGGGCGTAGGCGGCCGCGGCTTCCTCCGGGGTGCTGTAGGGGCCGTCGGAGGGGCCGATCGGGAACACGTGGGCCGGGTTCAGCGCGACGAAGTCCAGCAGCGCCTCGCGGGCCTGGAGTTCGTTGCGGTCCTTGTCGCCCGCGGGGACGAAACGCTCGTCGCCCCAGTAGACGTAGAGGGCGGACCAGTCGATGTCGCCGGGGGACTGGCGCACGCGTTGGAGCAGGCGGATGCCGTCGCTGCCGCCGGTGAGCGAGACCGAGGCGTGGCCGCGTTCGGCCTGGGCGGAGACGATCACGTCGACGAAGCGTTCGGCGGCCGCGTCGGCGAGCAGCTCGGCGTCGTCGTGGATCTCGATCGTGTTGGCGGGGAATTCGGCACCGAGGTCGTCGTGCACGTCTATGTGGTCACTCATAGGTCACCTTCTCGATTCCGGCGAGCGCTTCGGCGTAGATCTCGTCGGCGTCGAGCCGGCGCAGTTCTTCGGCGAGGCAGTCGCGAGTTTCCCGGCGTGCCAGCGCGATCCGCTGGTCGGGTTCGCCGGTGCGGGTCAGCGTGGCCGTCCTTCCTAGTTGCGGGCGTTCGATGGCGATCGAATCGGTGGCGCGCTGGATTTCCACCTTCAGCTCCCCGGTCTTGCGGATCACCGGGCAGTGCAGGCGGGAGGCCAGCCAACCGGCCAGGGTGTCGAGTGCGGGTTCGGAGGCCAGGCCCGACACGGTCACCGAGGTGACCTGTTCGAACGGCGGCTCGTCCAGCGCGGCGGCCAGCAGCGCCCGCCAGTAGGTGATGCGGCTCCACGCCAGATCGGTATCACCGGTGGCGTAGGAGAAGCGGCGCTTCTTGATCGCGGCCTGCGGATCAGGGGCGTAGGTGGCGTCGGTGATGCGGCGCTTGGCCAGCTTGCCCACCGAGTCCATCGACGGGTACTCCGGCGCGCCACGCGGCCACCACGCCACCACGGGGGTGTCGGGCAGCAGGAACGGGGTGACGACGCTGCTTTCGTGGTTCACCAGCGCGCCCTGCAGGCGCAGCACGATCACCTCGGCCGCACCGGCGTCACCGCCGACGCGGATCTGCGCGTCGAGCCGGGTGTCGGCGTCGCGGTCACCGCGGGCCAGCACGATGACCCGGCAGGGATGTTCGCGGCTGGCGTCGTTGGCGGCGTCGATCGCGTCCTCGGCTTCGGAGGAGTCCAGCGTGCACACCACCAGGGTGAGCACCCGGCCCTGGGTGATCACGCCGTTGGTCTCGCGCAACTGGACCATCCGCTTACCGACATCGACGGTGTTGGTGTCGGGCATGTCGACGATCACGGACGCCGCCATTCCCGCCCGCTGCGCGCGAGCATCTCATCGGCCGAGCCGGGACCCCAGGTCCCGGCCTCGTAGGGTTCGGGTTTGCCGCCCGCGGCCCAGTGCGCGAGCACGGGATCGAGGATGCGCCAGGACAATTCGACCTCCGCGTTGACCGGGAACAGCGACGGCACGCCGAGCAGCACGTCGAGGATGAGCCGTTCGTAGGCTTCGGGGGAGGACTCGGTGAACGCCTCGCCGTAGCTGAAGTCCATGTTCACATCGCGCACTTCCATGCCCGAGCCGGGGACCTTGGAGCCGAAGCGCAAGGTGATGCCCTCGTCCGGCTGCACCCGGATGACCAGGGCGTTCTGACCGAGCTCCTCGGTCATGGTCTGGTCGAAGGGCAGGTGTGGCGCGCGCTTGAACACCACCGCGATCTCGGTCACCCGGCGGCCCAGGCGTTTTCCGGTGCGCAGATAGAACGGCACACCCGCCCAGCGCCGGTTCTCCACGTGCAGGGTGAGCGCGGCGTAGGTCTCGGTCCGTGACTGCGGATCGAAGCCCTCTTCCTGGTGCAGGCCGACGACGTGTTCGCTGCCCTGCCAGCCCTCGGTGTACTGCCCGCGCGCGGTCGTCTCGTCCAGTGGCGCAACGAGTTTGGTGGCCGAGAGGGCCTTGATCTTCTCGGTGGTGAGCTGCATCGGCTCGAAGGAGGTCGGCTCCTCCATCGCGGTCAGCGCGAGCAACTGCAACAGGTGGTTCTGGATGACGTCACGCGCGGCGCCGATCCCGTCGTAATAGCCCGCGCGACCACCCAATCCGATGTCCTCGGCCATGGTGATCTGCACGCTGTCGACATAGTTGGCGTTCCAGATCGGCTCGAACAACTCGTTGGCGAAGCGCAGCGCCAGAATGTTCTGGACCGTTTCCTTGCCGAGGTAGTGGTCGATGCGGAAGACCTGCTCTTCGGGGAAGACCCGGTTGACCAGGGCGTTGAGTTCCTTGGCGCTGGTCAGGTCGTGGCCGAACGGCTTCTCGATCACCACGCGCCGCCACGGGGTGTACCCGTCGGGGTCCGGCTTGGCCTGAGCCAGGTGGTGCTCGGAGAGCTGATCGAGGACCACGGGGAACATGTTCGGCGGAATCGACAGGTAGAAGGCGTAATTGCCGCCGGTGCCGCGGGTTTCGTCGAGATCGCGCAACGTGTCGGCGAGCGTCGCGAAGGCCGCGTCGTCGTCGAAACTGCCCTGCACGAAGCGCAGCCCCTCCGCCAGGTGGTCCCAGACCTCCTGGCGGAAAGGGGTGCGCGCGTGCTTCTTCACGGCCTCGAGTACCACCGAGGCGAAGTCTTCGTCGGCGTAGTTGCGCCGGGCGAAGCCGACCAGGGCGAAACCAGGGGGCAACAGCCCCTGGTTCGCCAGGTCATAGATGGCCGGCATCAGCTTCTTGCGGGACAGATCTCCGGTGACACCGAAGATCACCATGCTGCACGGGCCCGCGATGAAGGGGACCCGTTTGTCGCGTTCGTCGCGCAGCGGGTTGTGCCACAGCCCCGCCGCCTGATCCGTCGATGCTGTGCCGGCCATCGTGCTAGTTGCCCTCCGCCGCGATGTCGAGCTGGCCGGTGGTGGCCTCGATCAGTTCGCCCCACGCGCTCTCGAACTTCTCGACGCCCTCGCGCTCGAGCAGCGCGAACACATCGTCGAGATCGATACCCACCGCTGCCAGATCGGCGAAGACCTGAGCGCCCTCGGCGCCACGGCCGCTGAGCGTGTCGCCGAGCACCTCACCGTGATCGGCGAACGCCTGCAGCGTCTTCTCCGGCAGCGTGTTGACCGTGTTCGGGCCGACGAGTTCGGTGACGTAGAGGGTGTCGGGGTAATCCGGGTTCTTCACCCCGGTCGACGCCCACAGCGGCCGCTGCCGGTTGCCACCCTGTGCGGCCAGGTGGTTGTAGGTGGAGGTGTGCGCGCCGCCGTCGAACACGTCCTGGTACTCGGCGTACGCCAGACGCGCGTTGGCCACACCGGCCTTGCCACGCAGGGCGAGGGCCTCCGGGGTGCCGATCGCCTCGAGGCGCTTGTCGATCTCGGTGTCCACGCGGGAGACGAAGAACGACGCCACCGAGTGGATCTTGGCCAGGTCGTGGCCACCGATCTTGGCGTTGCGCAGACCGTCGAGGTAGGCGCCCATCACCGCGCGGTAGCGCGGCACCGAGAAGATCAGCGTCACGTTCACGCTGATGCCCTCGGTGATCACCGAGGTGATGGCGGGCAGACCGGCCTCGGTGGCCGGGATCTTGATGAACAGGTTCTTGCGGTCGACGATCTTCCACAGCTCGATCGCCTGGGCGACGGTCTTGTCGGCGTCGAAGGCGAACCGGGGATCGACCTCGATCGACACCCGCCCGTCCACGCCGCCGGTCGCCTCGAACACCGGCGCGAGCACGTCGCAGGCGGCGCGCACATCGTCGGTGGTCATCGTGCGGATCGCCGCGTCGGCGTCGGCGCCTTGGGCCGCAAGGTCTTTCAGCTGCGCGTCGTAGGCGTGGCCCACGCTCATCGCGGCCTGGAAGATGCTCGGGTTGGTGGTGACACCGACGACGCTGCGGGTCGCGACCAGGTCGGCGAGATTGCCGGACTGGATGCGTTCGCGCGAGAGATCGTCGAGCCACACCGAGACGCCCGCGGCCGAGAGCGCGGCGAGATTCTCGTTCTGTGCCATGGTCTTACCCCTTCACCTTGTCGGTGGAACGCAGTGCCGCGCGGACGACGGCATCGGGGGTGATACCGAATTCGCGGTACAGAGTCTTGTAGTCGGCCGACGCGCCGAAGTGGTCGATGCCGACGACCTCACCCGCGTCACCGACGAATCGGTGCCACGGCATCGCGATACCGGCCTCCACCGCGACCCTGGCCCGCACCGACGGGGGCAGCACCTCGTCGCGGTATCCCTGATCCTGCACGTCGAACCACTCCACACACGGCATCGAGACCACGCGGGTCGGGATGCCCTGCTCTTCCAGCGTAGTGCGCGCGGCGACCGCGAGGTGGACCTCGGAGCCGGTGCCGATGAGGATCACTTCCGGTGTGCCGGTGGACGCCTCGACCAGCACGTAGCCGCCCTTCTTGACACCCTCGTAGCTGGTGCCCTCCAGGGTCGGCACGTCCTGGCGGGTGAGTGCCAGCGCGGACGGGCCGTCCTGCTGCGGCGACTCGTACACCGGGAAGTGCGAGGTGTGCTCGTCGGAGTCACGCTCGAGCACGGTGCGCCAGGCGTGGACGGTCTCGTTGGCGTCCGCGGGGCGAACGACGTTGAGGCCGGGGATCGCGCGCAGCGCGGCCAGGTGCTCGACCGGCTGGTGGGTCGGGCCGTCCTCGCCGAGGCCGATGGAGTCGTGGGTCCACACGTAGATGGCGGGTACCCGCATCAGTGCGGCCAGGCGGACGGCCGGGCGCATGTAGTCGCTGAACACGAGGAAGGTGCCGCCGTAGGGGCGGGTCGGGCCGTGCAGCGCGATGCCGTTGAGGATCGAGCCCATCGCGTGCTCACGGATGCCGAAGTGCAGGGTGCGCCCGTACGGGTTGGCCTTCCACGCGCCGGTGGAGATCGACTCGGGGCCGAAGCTCGCCTGGCCGGGCATCGTGGTGTTGTTGGACTCGGCCAGGTCGGCCGAACCGCCCCACAGCTCGGGCAGCTCGTCGGCGACCGCGGCGAGGAACTTGCCCGACGCCTTGCGGGTGGCCATGCCCTTGGGGTCGACCTCGAAGCTCGGCAGCGCCTCGGTCCAGCCCTTGGGCAGCGAGCGGGTCTGCAGGCGATCGAACAGCGCCTTGTTCGACGGGTTGGCCTCGGCCCACTCGTCGAAGCTCTGCTGCCACTTCGTCTGTGCCTCGGCGCCGCGGGCCAGTGCCTTGCGGGTGTGCTCGATGACGGCCGGGTCGACGTCGAAGGACTTCTCCGGGTCGAAGCCCAGCGCCTTCTTCACCGCGGCGACTTCGTCGGGGCCGAGCGCGGCGCCGTGCGCGCCACCGGTGTTCATCTTGTTCGGGGCCGGGAAGCCGATGATGGTGCGCAGAATGATGATCGAGGGCTTGCTGGTCTCGGCCTTCGCCGCGGCCAGTGCCTTCTCGATGGCCACCACGTCTTCGCCGCCCTCGACGATCTGCACCTGCCAGCCGTAGGCCTCGTATCGCTTGGCCACGTCTTCGGTGAAGGCGATGTCGGTGTCGTCCTCGATGGAGATCTCGTTGTCGTCGTAGATCACCACGAGGTTGCCCAGCTGCTGGGTGCCCGCGATCGAGGAGGCCTCGGCGGTGACGCCCTCCTGCAGGTCGCCGTCGGAGGCGATGGTGTAGATGAAGTGGTCGAACGGGCTGGTGCCTTCGGGGGCGTCCGGATCGAACAGCCCGCGTTCACGCCGCGCGGCCATCGCCATGCCGACCGCCGAGGCCAGACCCTGACCCAGCGGGCCGGTGGTGATCTCGACGCCGTCGGTGTGGCGGAACTCGGGGTGGCCGGGGGTGAGCGAGCCCCACTGGCGCAGCTGCTCGAGGTCGGTCAGCTCCAGGCCGAAACCGGCCAGGTAGAGCTCGATGTAGAGGGTGAGGCTGGAATGCCCACAGGACAGCACGAACCGGTCGCGACCGACCCAGCGCGGCTCCGCCGGGTTCTGGCGCATCGTGCGCTGGAACAGGGTGTAGGCGAGCGGCGCGAGGCTCATCGCGGTACCGGGGTGCCCGTTGCCCGCCTTCTGCACGGCGTCGGCAGCGAGTACCCGGGCGGTGTCGACGGCCTTGGTGTCGAGGTCCGTCCAGTCGCTGGGATAGTTCCGCTGAGTGAGGGCGCGAATGTCGTCTGTGACTGGCACGACCGTAGTTCTCCTGACCTAGGTTTCGTCGACGGCGATAGCTTGGCAGCGGCGATGATGTTCGACAGCGGGTCGCACGCGGCCGGGATGCGTACCGATGTACAGGAATACCCTAGTGGTGCTGCTACAGCGGTTGGCGCGAACCCTGGCGTTGAGTCTAGTTCGGATCGCCGTGAGTCGGCGGTGTGCGGTGTAGACCATCGCCGCCGCGCGGGCGGAGCCCGTCGCGATGCCGTTCACCTGCGCGTCGATGCGGGTTCACCGCCGCGTGGGCCCGGGATGCGGGCTCGTGGGGCGTAGTGACCGCGCCCACGGTGGCGGGGGTCTGGCGCGGAGCGGCAGGTGAGTGGGTCTACCATCCTCTGTAGTAGTGGCCGCGCCGCAGCCGCGCGCTGCTCGTTCCATTACCGGATGCGAAGCGAAGCACAGCGTGCGAGGAGAAACAGTGCGGATCGGTCACGAGCCGGGTAGTAGCGGTGCGCACGGAACTTCGTCGACGGCGCTGGCCGACCGACTCCAGGGCGACAGCCTGGCCGCGCGGATAGTGCGCAAGCCCCTTGCCTACATCGCGCTCACCAAACCACGCGTCATCGAGTTACTGCTCGTTGCCACCATTCCGACGATGTTGCTGGCCGACCGCGGCACGGTGGACATCCGGCTGATCCTGGTCACCCTGTTCGGTGGCTGGATGGGCGCGGCCAGCGCCAACACTCTCAACTGTGTGGCCGACGCCGATATCGACAAGGTGATGAAGCGGACCGCGCGCCGCCCGCTGGCCCGCGAGGCGGTGCCCACCTCGCACGCGTTCGTCTTCGGTGTCGTGCTCGGCGCGATCTCCTTCGCCTGGCTGTGGTGGCAGGCCAACCTGCTCAGCGGGTTGCTGGTCGTCGCGACGATCCTGTTCTACGTTTTCGTCTACACCAAGGGCCTCAAGCGCCGGACCTCGCAGAACGTGGTGTGGGGCGGCGCAGCCGGCTGCATGCCCGCGCTGGTGGGCTGGTCCGCGGTGACCGGCACTATCGGCTGGCCCGCGGTGGTGCTGTTCGCGGTGATCTTCTTCTGGACACCGCCGCACACCTGGGCGCTGGCCATGCGCTACAAGGAGGACTACCGCGCGGCAGGCGTACCGATGCTGCCGGTGGTCGCGACCGAGCAGGTGGTGACCAAGCAGATCGTCATCTACACCTGGTTGACGGTGCTCGCGACGATGGCGTTGGTGCCCGCGACCGGTGTCATCTACGCGGCGGTCGCCCTGGTGGCCGGTGCCTGGTTCCTGCTGATGGCGCATCAGCTCTACGCCGGGGTGCGCCGTGGCGAGTCGGTGAAGCCGCTGAAGCTGTTCCTGCAGTCGAACAACTACCTCGCGGTGGTGTTCTGTGGTCTGGCCGTCGACTCGGTGCTCGGGTGGGACACGATCGGCAGCCTCGTCGGGCTGTAAGACTTCTGGAACAGTGGCCGGGCAGCGATGCCCGGCCACTGTCATGTCCGGACCTGGTCCGGTCGCGGCCTCGCCGGATCAGGGGAGTGGGCGACCTGGAAGCTCACCAGCGATGTGCGAGGTGGCCGTCGGGTCGGATCAGGATGTCGGTGCCCGCCGTCGCCGAAAAGGCGGTGAAGGCGTGTCCGTCGGTGTCGACAAGTGTCACAGACGCCGGTCGGGCGGATGACTCGGACGGGGCGTCGACGCGGCGAATCTCGACCGTGAGAACGCCGGATCCGTCGATCGGTGTCGCTGGGGACACGGATGTGGAGTTCGCGCCTGCCGCGAAGGCCGGGAGCTCGATGTCGAGTGAGTCGTTGGTCGGGGCGAAGCGGAGCAGGGTCGCGTGGGGGCCCCGGAAGACGTCGAACAGGCGGATCGGGCGGCCGGTTTCGTCGTGCAGCGTGGCGTCCGGCGCGCGGTCGCCCGCGACGAGGGGGCCGTCGTCGGCGGGGGAGCGATAGGTGATGGCGAGCTGGCGGGTTTCGGGGCCGCGGTGCATCGCGTCCTCGTCGCCGTCGACGAGCTTGCCGAGGAGTTCGGTGCTCAGGCCGAGGATGCGGGCCGCGACCGTGCGGCGTTCGGGTTCGTAGGTGTCGAGCGGGGCCGGGTCGCCACCGAGGGCAGCGGCCAGTTTCCAGCCCAGGTTGTAGGCATCCTGAACGCCGGTGTTCAGGCCTTGGCCGCCGGTGGGCGGATGGACGTGGGCGGCATCGCCCGCGAGGAACACCCGGCCGTCGCGGAAGTGTTCGGCGAGTCGAATATTGGGGCGCCACACCGTGATCCAGGACAGGTCGCTCAGCACCAGGCCTGTCTCGGGGCCGTGGCGGTCGGCCAGATCCTGCAGGGTGGCCAGGTCGGGGAAGCGGTCGTCGGTCAGCGGGGCGGCGAACTGGAAGCGCCGCGCGCCCGGTAGCGGGGACAGGGCGAACCCGGTCATCGGCTGGTCGGCCGCGGCGGCGAACCAATAGCCGTACTCGTGGTCGAGAGAGTCAGCGCGGACATCGCCGAGCAGCATCTTGATCGACTCGTCGGTGCTGCCCTCGAACGCGATCCCGAGGCGCTTGCGCACCGTGCTCGCGCCACCGTCGGCACCGACCAGATAGCTCGCGCGCACCGTCTCCGATGTGCTGCCACGTTGCAGTGTCGCGGTGACGCCGGCGTCGTCCTGGGTGAAATCGACCAGTGCCGTGGCGAATTCGACCGTCACCCCGAGCTCGGCGAGCCGCGCCCGCAGGATCGCCTCGGTGTCGGACTGGCCGAGCACCCAGGTATTCGGATACGGCACATCCGGGGTCGGCTCGACCGGGTCGGCCATGCGGCGCTCGCCGACGAAGGTCCCCGCGAAATAGGCGCGCATCACCGGGACCTCGCGCCCGGCGGCCAGTACCGCGTCGATGACGCCGAGGTCGTCGAACACCTCCAGGGTGCGCGGTTGGATGCCGTCGCCGCGCGACCCCTGAAACGGCGAATCGGCCCGGTCGACGAGCCGGACGTCCACGCCGCGCCGTGCGAGATCGAGGGCGAGGGTGAGACCGGTCGGGCCCGCACCCGCGATGAGTACCTGCTCTGACATGGCAATGCCTCCTGCGACAAGAACTGAACTGATATTCAGTGAATATGAATTCAGTTTCAGTGTTGGTACCGTGCTTGTCAAGGAGGTGATGTCCGGTGGTGGGCAGCAGGCGCGAGAAATCCGCGGAGACCGAGCAGGCGCTCAAGGATGCCGCCCGGCAGGTCTTCGCCGAACACGGCTACCTGAACGCGAAGATCACCGACATCACCACCGCCGCGGGCCGCGCGGCCGGATCGTTCTACAACCACTTCGCGAGCAAAGAGGAACTGCTGCAAGCGCTTCTGCGCGATATGGCGGTGGCCAGCGACGAGCGAGCGGCCGATCCGGAGCACAACGGTGACTTCACCGACCCGGCCGCAGTCCGCTACCACGTCCGCGGCTACTGGACCTTCGCCCGCGAACACGCCTCGGTCCTACGCGCGATGGGTCAGGCGGCGCAGGTCAGCCCGGATTTCGCCCGGATCATCGCGGGCTTCGGCGCCGAACAACGCACCGACATCGCCGACCACGTGGCGGACTTCCCGGAACGGGGGCTACGCCTGCCGGGAACGGTCGACGCCAGCCTGGCGATGATGTTCGCCGCGGTCGACGGGATGTTGCGGATGGTCGAAGACGGCTCGGTGACCCTCACCGACGAGGCGGCGATCGAGTCGATCACCCGTTTCGTCTACCGCGGTCTGACCGGCCGCGACTACTAGCCGCGCGCCGGGTTCCGAACTCCGGTGGCCGGGTTCGGTGTGAGTGCTCGGCGAGCCAGCGTCAACCAGCGCGACTGCTCCACCTCGGACATGGCGTCGGTCGGCGCGGTGGACAGCAGGAGGACCACGTCGTCCGCGGTGACGTCCGGGTAGAGCGAATTGTTGCGGTGCGCGGCGGCGACCAGCTGCTCGACGGCGGCACGCCCGCGCGCCTGGATCTCGCGGAGTGAGTCCTCGGCGACCCCGGCGACGGCGAACCGGAGCAGGCGTTCCTGCCGCATATCGATCATCACGTGGCGCAGCAGTGCGATCACCTCGTCGATGGCCGAGCTGGTCCCGTCCTCGGCTCTGGCGAGCGCCGAGTTCAGCGACCGGTCGATGCCCTCGGCCAGGTCGGCCACGATGCTCTCGATCAGATCCTGCTTGGTCGGGAAGTGCCGATACAGCGTGCCGGTCGCGACACCCGCTGCCGTGGCGATCTCGTCCATGCCGATGCCCGGCCCTTCGCGGATGACGAGTTCGCGTGCGGCGGCGGCGATCGCCTCGCGATTGCGCCGCGCGTCCGCGCGCAGGGGTCGGTCGGTCATCTCGGTGCCATCCTTCTCGAGTGCCTTGCCAATAACATGAACGACTGGTTCACTTTAATGTGAATGCATCGTTCATGTTAGGAGCTGTCATGAAGTGGTCCGAAGCCGACATCCCCGACCTGGCCGGGCGAATCGCGGTCGTCACCGGTGCCAATACCGGACTCGGCTTCGAAACCGCACGAGCCCTGGCCGCGCGAGGCGCGGCCGTGGCGCTCGCCTGTCGCGATTCCGGTAAGGCGGCCGACGCTGCCGAGCGCATCGCGAGACAGGCACCCGGAGCGAAGGTCGACACGGTCGCTCTCGACCTGGCGTCTCTCACGTCGGTCCGTGCCGCGTCCGAGACGGTGCGCAGCCGCTACGACCGCGTCGATCTGCTGATCAACAATGCCGGTGTCACCGGGCTGTCCGGCACGACCGAGGACGGATTCGAGAGCCAGTTCGGGATCAACCATCTCGGTCACTTCGCGCTCACCGGACTGCTGCTGGATCACCTCGTCGCAGCCGAGGCCGGGCGGGTGGTGACCGTCAGCAGCATCGGCCACCGCTTCGGGCGAATCGATCTCGACGACCCTGCGAGATCCGCTGGAAATGCTTATGCCGTATCGAAATTGGCGAATCTGCTGTTCACCTATGAGCTCGATCGCCGGCTCGCGGGAACGTCGGCCTGCGCACTGGCCGCTCATCCCGGCGGCGCGAGCACCGAGGTGTTCCGGCACTCCCCGGCGGTCTTCCGTCTGCCGAATCTCGCCGTCGCCCGCCTGTTCGGGCGCACCCCCGCCATGGGGGCGCTCCCGACTCTGCGTGCCGCGACAGATCCGGCCGCGCAGGGGAGTGAATACTACGGACCCTCAGGACTTTTCGAGATCGGCGGCTATCCGGAGCGGGTGCGCTCCAGCTCTCGCTCGATGGACCGCGAGAGCGCGCGCCGACTCTGGGAAGCTTCCGAGGAACTGACCGGTGTCCGCTTCCTGGGGTGAGTGGACAGCCGGGCTACGGCAGCAGCACGATCGAGCCGGTGGTCTTTCGCGCCGCGAGATCGCGCTGGGCCTGGGCCGCGTCGGCCAGCGGATAGGTGGCGCCGATGCGCAGGTTCAGGGTGCCCGCGGCGATCCAGTCGAAGACATCGGTGGCACGCCACAGGAATTCGGTGCGATCGCGGGTGTAGGCGCCCAGGGACGGGCGGGTCAGCCAGAGGGAACCGGCGGGGTTGAGTCGTTGCGGGTCGAAGGGCGGGACCGCGCCGCTGGCCGCGCCGAACAGGGCGAGGGTGCCGCGGATTCGGAGGGCGGCGAGGCTCGCTTCGAAAGTGCTGGCGCCGACACCGTCGTAGACCGCGGCCACGCCGATGCCGTCGGTGAGGTCACGGACGCGGGCGGCCAGGTCGTCGCCGTAGCGCAGGACGTCGGTGGCGCCCGCTTCGCGGGACAGTTTCTCCTTGGCGTCGGTGGAGACCGTGGTGATGACTCGGGCGCCCCTCGCGACGGCCATCTGAGTGAGCAGCAGGCCCACGCCGCCCGCGCCCGCGTGGACGAGAACCGGGTCGCCGGGTTCGGGAGAGAACACCGATTCGGTGAGGTAATGGGCGGTCATGCCCTGCAGGAGGGCGGCGGCCGCCACGGCCGGCTCGACGTCGTCGGGCACCTTCACCGCCACGGCCTCGTCGACGGCGACCAGGTCCGCGTAGCTGCCGGGCGCCGACGCCCAGGCGACGCGGTCGCCGACGGCGAACTCGGTGACATCCGAACCGATCGCCACCACGATGCCCGTGCCCTCGGAGCCGGGGACGTAGGGCGTCGCCTGCGGATACTGGCCCGTGCGGAAGTAGATGTCGATGTAGTTGACGCCCACACCCTGGGTCTCGACCAGCAGCTGACCGGGCCCGGCCTGCGGGTCTGCCAGCTCGACGTACTGCAGGACCTCGGGACCGCCGTGCTCGGAAACCTGAATCGCGCGCATGAGTCCTCTTTCTACACCCCGTGTTCCAGGCCACTCGAGGCTGGACTGGAAACTACCTGCCGGTAAACTCCGGTTCATGAGTACAACCGCCGCCCCCGAGGCCGTGAAGGTGCCGGCCGAGGTCGAGAAGTCCATCGTGAAGTTCCTCGCCCAGCACGGTGGTTCGGGAACGGCCGTGCTGCAGTACATCGGCAAGCAGGGCGTGCGGATCACCCTGGTCGGTGCCGACGGCATCCTCGGCGACCGGGTGGTCGGCGACATGGCGACCGCGAAGGCGCTCGTGGAGCGCGTCGACGGCCTCGCCGAGACCGACGAGTGGAGCCGTGAGCTGGGCTCGATCGTGACCCCCGCCCCGACGCACTGGGCCAAGATGGCCGGCTGGGTCGCCCATCAGACCAAGTTCCCGAAGGCGCGCAACTGGAAGTTGTTCGCGGGGGCCTGATCTCCGCGGCGCAGAATTACCGACGAACATCGAACAGCCCGCGATCGGGTATACCGATCGCGGGCTGTTTCGTTGTGACGGGTCAGTGCACGGAAGCCTGGGGCACCGCGGGAACGTCGACCTTCTCGCGTGTCCGCAGCGACGCCCACAGTGCGGCGGTCGCGGCGGTGCACGCCGCTGCCCCGCCGACGTGGATCGCGACGAGCGCGGCGGGCACATCGGTGAAGTACTGCACGACACCGACCAGCCCCTGCGCGAGCACGAGCGCGAGCAGGACGAACAGCCGCTTGCGGATGGCGGGGGTGATGCCGACGGCGAAGAGCCCGAACGCGAGCCCGACGAGCAGTGCGAGATATCCGATCATCAACTGCGAATGCAGGTGCACCAGGGTGACGATCTCGACTTGCAGTCGCTCGACCTGCCGCTCGATGCTCTTGTCACCGGCATGCGGGCCGGCCGCGGTGACCAGCGTGCCCGCGATCAGCACACTCGCGAGGGCCACGCCCGACAGTGCGGTGAGCCAGCGCAGGGGAGCGGGCACCTGGACGGTCTCGATGCCGTCGTCGGGTTCGCAGATCTTCGCGTACAGCACCACGGCCAGCCAGACCATCACCATCGAGACGAGAAGGTGCACGGCGACGGTCCACCACAGCAAGCCGGTGCGCACGGTGATACCGCCGATGATCGCCTGCACGACCGTGCCGCCGGGCATCAGCCAGGCATAGGTCAGGACTTCCCTGCGCCGCCGTGCCCGGATGACGGCCAGCACGATCAGCCCGGCGCACAGCGTCACCGCGAAGGTGAGCAGCCGGTTGCCGAACTCCACGGTCTGGTGCAGGACGGGCACTTCCGACACCCCGATGGGGGTGAAGCTGCCGGGGAAGCACTGCGGCCAGGTCGGGCAGCCGAGGCCGGAGGCGGTGACGCGCACGATCGCGCCGGTCACCGAGATTCCCGCCTGGCTCAGGATCACCGCGATGGCGATGAGCCGCTGCACCCGCAGCGAGGGGAGCGGCAGCCGGTCGACGAGGCCAACGAAGGCGCGATACAGCACGTCAGGAATGGTACCGGCCAGGATTTCGGCGCTGATACCAGGGCTACTACAGCGCGTCGTTGGTCACGTCAGTGGAACCGGAACAGCCGGGTCGCCAACCATCCGCACACCACGCCCCACGCCGCGAGCACCGCCACGCCGAACCAGTCGATCGACCCCGTCAGCGCCGTGTCCAGCGCGAAAGCCAGCGCCCCGGACGGGATGAGCCGGGCGACCACGGTCAGGGCGGTGGGCAGGGTATCGCCGACGAGTACCAGGCTGGCGATGCCGAGCATGATGAACCACAGGATATTGGCCAGCGCCAGCACGACCTCGGCCTTGAGCGTCCCGCCCAGCAGCAATCCCATCGCCGCGAAGGTGGCCGTGCCGAGGGCGATCACCAGCGCGCCGAGGGCGAGTCCGCCGATCCCGGGGCGCCAGCCGAGCGCGACACCGATCGCGCCGAGCAGCATCGCCTGCAGCACCACCACGATCAGGACGGCGGCGCACTTGCCCGCGATCACGCCCCAGCGGGGCAGCGGTGTCGCGCCGAGTCGTTTGAGGGCGCCGTAGCGGCGGTCGAAGCCGACCGCGATGGCCTGGCCGGTGAACGCGGTCGACATCACCGCGGTCATCATCACCATCGGCACGATCCGGTCGACCCGGTGCTCGCCCAGGTCGCCGAACGGCAGCAGGGTGAGCCCGACGAGCAGGGTGATCGGGATGAACATGGTGAGCAGCAGCTGTTCGCCGTTGCGCAACAGCAGTTTCAGCTCGAGCCCGGTCTGCGCGGTGAGCATCGTCGCGCGCGAGGCGGGCCGCGGATCGGGGGTGAAGGTGCCGGGCAGGAAACGGCTGGTGGTCTCGCTCATCCGCGCAGGTCCCGTCCGGTCAGTTCGAGGAAGACGTCTTCGAGGCGGCGCTGGTCGATGCGGATATCGGTGGCCAGCACGTCCATCCTGGCGCACCAGGCGGTGACGGTGGCCAGCACCTGCGGGTTGATCTCGCCCTCGACGAGGTAGGTGCCCGGTGTCGTCTCGCGCGGCGAAAAGCCCTCCGGGAGAGCCGAGGTGAGCAGGTTCAGATCGAGTTTGGGTGGGGCGCAGAATCTCAGCTGGCCCGCCGCGCCGTGGGCGGTGACCTCGGCGGGCGTACCCTGGGCGACGATCTGCCCGTGATCGATGATGACCAGCTGGTCGGCGAGCTGCTCGGCCTCGTCCATCATGTGCGTGGTGAGTACGACGCTCACGCCGTCGCGGCGCAGGGCGTCGATGAGTTCCCAGACGATCAGCCGGGCCTGCGCGTCCAGGCCGGCGGTGGGTTCGTCGAGGAATACGATCTCGGGCTTGCCGACCAGCGCGCACGCGAGCGCCAGGCGCTGCTGCTGACCACCCGACAGGCGACGATAGGGAGTGCGGCGATTGTCCTGTAGGCCCAGCGTCGACAGCAGCCAGTCGGGATCGATCGGATCGGCGGAGTAGGACGCGACCAGGTCGAGCATCTCGCCCGCGCGGGCGCCGGGGTAGGCGCCGCCACCCTGGAGCATCACGCCGATGCGCGGACGCAACTGCTCGGAATCGGCGATCGGGTCGAGACCGAGGACGCGGACCGTGCCCGCGTCCGGGCGCACGAAGCCCTCGCACATCTCGACGGTGGTGGTCTTGCCCGCGCCGTTGGGGCCGAGCAGAGCGAACACCTGGGCGGGCTCCACGTCGAACCGGAGACCGTCTACCGCTGTGGTCTCGCCATAGCGCTTGACCACACCGTCGACGCTAACGGCGGGTCCAAGGCGTGTTGTCACGATGTCACACGGTAAGCCGTGCCCTCCTGTGACGGAGCCGACACCCCCGGCTGCGCCCGCCAGGGCAGCGTGTGCCGGGTGAGCGCGAAGAACAACGCGAAGCACACGACGGCCGCGAGCGCGGCGCCGATGATCTGGAAGACCTGGAATTCCGCACCGCGCGGCATCACGAGCATGGAGACCACCGCCGAGAAGGCGACGGCGGGCACGCGGAACACCGGCTGGGTGGCCCAGGCCGCCAGCGGCACGATCGCCCAGAGCAGGTACCAGGGCTGGACCACCGGAAACAGCAGCACAATGGCCGCGAGCGAGACGCCGAGCGCGCCGACGGGATGGAGCCGGCCCATACCGGTAGCGACGAGCATGCGGACTGTCACGTAGCCCGCGACCACCGCGGCGATGGGCCGGGTGATCGACAGCAGCGCGGTGGTGTGGTCGCCCAGCCCGAGCAGCACACCGCCGAAACCGGTGACGATTCCGATGATGGTCGGCAGCGACATCCAGCTCCGGACGGCATTGGCGACGCTGAGGGTATTGACCCAGCCGAAGCCGAGCCCACTGGCGAAACCGATGAGAAGCGTTGTCGCCACGGCGATGACGCCCAGCAGAGCCGCGGCCTTGACGACGGCGGTGAGCGTGCCGCCCCAGCGTCTGGCCAGCGCCATGCCGACGAAGCCGAGCGCGATGATGGAGGTGAGCTTGATCGACGACGACAGCGTGATCACCACCGCGCCGCCGATCAGCAGCCCGTAGGCGCGGCTGTCGAAGGGTGGCAGATTCATGGCCGTCAGCCGGTCGGGTCTGCCTCCTTCGCCGTAGATCGCGCGCAGCATGAGCTCCACCCCGGCCAGCATCAGCCCGAGCATCAGCGCGTCGTTGTGCACGCCGCCGACCAGGTGGAACAGCACCAGCGGATTGGCCGCACCGAGCCACAACGCACTCACCGGCGCCACCCCGCAGCGCACCGACAACCGCGGCAGCGCCCACACGATCAGCGCCACTCCGGCCAGCGCCAGCAACCGGTGCACCCAGACCCCGGCGATGATGTTGTCCCCGGTGAGCTCCGCGATACCGCGACCGATCCAGAGGAACAGCGGCCCGTACGGCGCGGGCGTATCGCGCCAGATCGTCGGCACATTGTTGGTGAGCACATTGTCGATTCCGAGTCCGGCGACGGGACCCTCGGAATAGGGGTCGATGCCGCGGGCGGCGATCTCGCTCTGTGCCAGATAGGAATAGACGTCGTTGCTGAACATCGGCGGCGCCACGGACAGCGGAATGATCCACAGCAGCAGCGTGCGGTCCAGTTGCGAGCGGCTCAGCCGGTGCAGTGGCGAACCCGCGAGCCCGCCGATCGCGAAGCGCCCGAGCAGCAACCACGCACCGATCACCAGCGCGGTGCCGAACATGCACATCGCGAGGGATCCGGTGTGCGCTCGCGCGAAGATGCCGAGCACCCGCACGCCCGAGACCGGATTCTGGTGCACGGGTTGGGCGCCGATGCCCAGCGCCGCGATCGCCATCAATACGGCGCCGGTCGCGCCCATCAGCCGGATCCGGTCCAGTTGCGCGCGTTCGCTCTTGTCGAGCCCGGGGACCTCGGTCTCGTCGCGATGCAGCACCGCGACGGTGTGATCGGGCGCCGACACGTCGAGCCCGAGAGCTCGCCGCCCGAACGTCAGTGTCTTGCGCGCCGCGCCCTCCAGTACCGCCACGAAGTCAGAGCCTAGTGTGCGTGGACGCGACAGGGTTCGTCAGTCGTTCGCGCACTGGAGGTGCGCCTGTCGCGGCGGACTACCTGGGTGCTTCGACCGGGGTCGGCGCGGTCACGGCCGGTGGTCCGACGTACACCGGGTCCGAGCGCAACGAGAGCGCGGCGGCGACGATCACGGCCACGCAGATCAGCGCTACCGCACCGAGCGCCGCCCAGCCGATGCGCTGCGCGGATCGCTGATCGCGGGCCGACAGCCAGCCGGGCACGAACAGGATGCCGAGCGCGCTCAACGTGCCCGCGGCCAGACCGCCGAGGTGGCCCCACAGCGAGATTCCCGGGATCGAGAAGCTGATCAGCACGTTCACGCCGATGACCACCAGCATCGGGGTCGGGCTCTGCCGCAACCGGATCAGCGTCACCGTGACAGCGCCGAACAGGCCGTACACCGCACCGGAGGCGCCGGCTGTCGCCGTCACCGAATCCGACAGCGCCATCACCGCCGCCGACCCGCCCAGCAGCGAGACCAGGTAGACGCAGCCGTACCTGATCCTGCCCAGCACCTGCTCGAGGTCGCGCCCCACGACATACAGGGCGAACATGTTGACCAGCAGATGGATCGCGCCGTAATGCAGGAACCCCGACCCGAGCAGCCGCCACCACTCGCCGTCGGCCACCAGCAACGGCACCAGGACGAACTCCCGGAACACCGACGACCCGCGGTAGTTGTACATAGGACTGCCGGCCTGCGCCGCGGTGAGCACATAGACCAGCACATTGACCGCGATCAACCCGTAGGTCACGTACGGAACCGCGCCGCCCTCGCGTGCGCCGCCGACGGTCCGCACCGGCCGCACGTCCTGCTGCCCCTGCCGTACACAGTCCACGCAGTGCTGCCCGACCGCCGCCGGACGCAGGCAGTCGGGGCAGGCGGGCCGCCCGCATCGCGTACACGCGAGTCCGGTAGGCCGATCAGGATGACGGACACACGTGGGTGTGAGCGGGTTCGACACCCTGCCATCGTGCCAGACCGCCCCCTGCGCCCGCCGCGTTCGCCACTGCGCACCCGGACTGTCGATCGTCGCGCTGTGGTGCGAATATTTCCTGCGAGCAACGCCGCGCGAGCGGGCCGGGCGGACCGTTCGGCACCGGGTTCGGTGTTGCTGGGCACCGGGTGGTCGCGGTAGCCGACCTGTGCGATGGGTCACCCGGGCGAGCGACCGGGATGGGTCCGCAGGGTCCGCACCTGGGGTTTTGTCGGGCGGGGGAGCGCCCCGATGATCTTCATCGCAGGTCAGGGCACCCTTTGTCAGGTGACCCTTATTAGATTTAGGGAAGCAATTCCGCCACACTGGTGTTGTGAAAACCGTGGGTTTGCGGACAGGCGTGGAAAGTGACGGTCGTAAGGCGACCGGCGCTCGGTCGTCGGCTGTCCCCGCGGCGACCGCGCACGAGGGGCAGACCAGGGCGGCCATCGTCCAGTTGCTGCTCGAGCAGGGGCCGATCACCGCGACGGCGATCGGCACCGAACTCGGTCTCGCGCCCGCCGGGGTGCGCAGGCACCTCGACGCGCTGATCGACGCGGGCCAGGCTCGGGCGAGCCGCTCCGCGCCGTGGCAGCAGAAAGGGCGCGGTCGACCGGCCAAGCAGTACCAGCTCACCGCGGCGGGCCGGGGCAACCTCGGTCACGCCTACGACGATCTGGCCGGCGCGGCGATTCGTCAGCTCGGCGAGATCGGTGGCGACGCCGCGATCGCCGAATTCGCGCGCAAGCGGGTTCGCGTGATCGTCGACGGCATCGAACCCGTCGCCGACCACACCGCACCGGTGATCGAGGCCAAAGTCGAGGAGATCGCGGAAGCGTTCGCCGAGGCCGGTTTCGCCGCCACCACCCGTCAGGTCGGCGCCGGTGTGCAGATCTGTCAGCACCACTGCCCGGTGGCCCATGTCGCCGAGGAGTTCCCGCAGTTGTGCGCCGCCGAATTGGACGCTTTCCGCGACCTGCTCGGTACCCACGTGCAGCGCCTTGCGACGATCGCCAACGGCGATTGCGCCTGCACCACCCACGTACCGCTGGTCGCGGTGCCGAAGACCCCAACCGCCGCACAGCCCGCGGCGGGACGAACGAACGACTCCGGAAGGAGTGCCGAATGACGACCTCGACCGACCAGGTACAACCGCTTACCCAGGACGAAACCATCGCCTCGCTGGGCACCTACGGTTACGGCTGGTCCGACTCCGATGTGGCAGGCGCCAGCGCCCAACGTGGCCTGTCGGAGGCTGTCGTTCGCGACATCTCGGCCAAGAAGAGCGAAGAGGAGTGGATGCTCGACCTGCGCCTCAAGGCGCTGCGCATCTTCGACCGCAAGCCCATGCCGAACTGGGGTTCCAACCTCGAGGGCATCGACTTCGACAACATCAAGTACTTCGTGCGCTCGTCCGAGAAGCAGGCCGAGAGCTGGGAAGACCTGCCCGAGGACATCAAGAACACCTACGACAAGCTGGGCATCCCGGAGGCGGAGAAGCAGCGTCTGGTGTCCGGTGTCGCGGCGCAGTACGAGTCCGAGGTCGTCTACCACTCCATCCGCGAGGACCTGGAGAAGCAGGGCGTCATCTTCCTCGACACCGATACGGCGTTGAAGGAGCACCCGGAGATCTTCCACAAGTACTTCGGTTCGGTCATCCCCGCCGGTGACAACAAGTTCTCCGCGCTCAACACCGCCGTCTGGTCGGGTGGCTCGTTCATCTACGTGCCGCCGGGCGTGCACGTCGACATCCCGCTGCAGGCCTACTTCCGGATCAACACCGAGAACATGGGTCAGTTCGAGCGGACGCTGATCATCGTCGACGAGGACGCCTACGTCCACTACGTCGAGGGTTGTACAGCGCCGATCTACAAGTCCGACTCGCTGCACTCCGCGGTCGTGGAGATCATCGTGAAGAAGGGCGGCCGCTGCCGCTACACGACCATCCAGAACTGGTCGAACAACGTGTTCAACCTGGTCACCAAGCGGGCCAAGGCCGAAGCCGGCGCCACCATGGAGTGGGTCGACGGCAACATCGGCTCCAAGGTCACCATGAAGTACCCGGCGGTCTGGATGACCGGCGAGCACGCGCACGGCGAGGTCCTCTCGGTCGCGTTCGCGGGCCCCGGCCAGCACCAGGACACCGGTGCCAAGATGCTGCACCTGGCCCCGCACACCTCCTCGACCATCGTGTCGAAGTCGGTGGCGCGTGGTGGCGGTCGCGCGTCGTACCGCGGTCTGGTCCAGATCAACAAGGGCGCGCACGGGTCGAAGTCGACCGTGAAGTGTGACGCCCTGCTGGTCGACACCATCAGCCGCTCCGACACCTACCCCTACGTCGACATCCGCGAGGACGACGTGACGATGGGGCACGAGGCGACCGTCTCCAAGGTCTCCGAGGAGCAGCTGTTCTACCTGATGAGCCGCGGCCTCACCGAGGACGAGGCGATGGCGATGATCGTGCGCGGCTTCGTGGAGCCGATCGCCAAGGAACTGCCGATGGAATACGCATTGGAACTGAACCGGCTCATCGAGCTGCAGATGGAAGGGGCCGTGGGCTGATGTCGACGCTCGAGACGCCGATCCAGAATCCTGGCGCGGGCGCCGCGGTCAACAAGGGCGAGGTCTTCACCTCGTTCGACGTGAACGCATTCGAGGTCCCGTCGGGTCGCGACGAGGCGTGGCGGTTCACCCCGCTGCGCCGCCTGCGCGGCCTGCACGACGGCACCGCTGCCGCCGACGGTCAGGCAACCGTCGAGGTGAGTGAAGTCGCCGGTGTCACCGTGGAAACGGTGGGCCGCACCGACTCTCGTCTCGGCCAGGCCGGCACTCCCGCTGATCGTGTTGCCGCCCAGGCCTACTCGGGTTTCTCCGAGGCGACCGTGATCACCGTCGGCCCGGAAACCGAGGTGTCGGACCCGGTCACCGTCACCATCACCGGTCCCGGTGAGGGCAAGACCGCCTACGGTCACCTGCAGGTGCGCCTGGACAACTTCGCCGTCGCCACCGTGGTCATCGACCAGCGCGGCAGCGGAACCTACGCCGAGAACGTCGAATTCGTGCTCGGTGACAGCGCCAAGCTCACCGTCGTCGCGGTCCAGGAATGGAACGAAGACGCCGTGCACGTCACCGCGCATCACCTGAAGCTGGGCCGTGACGCGAACCTGCGCCACGTGTCGGCGACCCTCGGCGGCGACCTGGTTCGCCTGTCGGGCACTGTGCGCTACGCCGGTCCCGGTGGTGAAGCGGAGCTGTTCGGTCTGTACTTCGCCGACGCCGGCCAGCATTTCGAGCAGCGCCTGCTGGTCGATCACGCCGAGCCCAACTGCAAGTCCAATGTGCTGTACAAGGGTGCGCTGCAGGGCGATCCGTCCTCGCCCAAGGGCGATGCTCGCACGGTCTGGATCGGCGACGTGCTGATCCGCGCGGCCGCCGAGGGCACCGACACCTACGAGGCGAACCGCAACCTGGTGCTCACCGACGGCGCGCGCGCCGACTCGGTGCCGAACCTGGAGATCGAGACCGGCGAGATCGCCGGTGCCGGGCACGCGAGTGCCACCGGCCGTTTCGACGACGAGCAGCTGTTCTACCTGCGCGCTCGCGGCATTCCCGAAGACGTCGCCCGCCGCCTGGTGGTGCGTGGCTTCTTCTTCGAGATCATCCAGAAGGTCACGGTCCCCGAGGTCCGGGAGCGGCTCGAGGCGGCCATCGAGGCCGAACTCGCCACTGTCGGTATCTGACTCACCTACTTCCCACGAAGGACTTCAATTCGATGACAACTTTGGAAATCAAGGACCTGCACGCCGAGATCACCACCCCCGAGGGTGAGTCGAAGCAGATCCTCAACGGCGTCGACCTGACTGTGAAGTCCGGCGAGACGCACGCCATCATGGGCCCCAACGGCTCGGGCAAGTCCACGCTGTCCTATGTGATCGCGGGCCACCCCAAGTACACCGTCACCCAGGGCACCATCACCCTCGACGGTGAAGACGTCCTCGCGATGTCGGTCGACGAGCGTGCCCGCGCCGGCCTGTTCCTGGCCATGCAGTACCCGGTCGAGGTCCCCGGCGTCTCGATGTCGAACTTCCTGCGCACCGCTGCCACCTCCATCCGCGGCGAGGCCCCCAAGCTGCGCACCTGGGTCAAGGAGGTGAAGGAGTCGATGAAGGAACTCGACATCGACTCGGCCTTCGCCGACCGCTCGGTGAACGAGGGCTTCTCCGGTGGCGAGAAGAAGCGTCACGAGGTGCTGCAGCTGGGTCTGCTCAAGCCGAAGATCGCCATCCTCGACGAGACCGACTCCGGTCTGGACGTCGACGCGCTGCGCATCGTCTCCGAAGGCGTCAACCGCTACAAGGAGCGTACGGACGGCGGCGTGCTGCTGATCACCCACTACACCCGCATCCTGCGCTACATCAAGCCCGACTTCGTGCACGTGTTCGTCAACGGCAAGATCGTCGCCGAAGGTGGCTCCGAGCTGGCCGAGGAACTCGACGCGAACGGCTACGAGCGCTTCACGTCCGCGACCGCTGGAGCCTGACATGACCGCGACGGTGCCAGCGCTCGACGTGGCCCGGATCAGGGCCGACTTCCCCATCCTGCACCGCACGGTGCGGGACGGGAAACCGTTGGTGTACCTGGACTCCGGTGCCACTTCGCAGCGCCCGCTGCAGGTGCTGGACGCCGAGCGCGAGTTCCTGCTCACCCGGAATTCGGCGGTGCACCGCGGTGCCCACCAGCTGGCGGAGGAGGCGACCGACTCCTATGAGGAGGCGCGCGCCGACATCGCCCGCTTCGTCGGCGCCGACACCGGCGAGATCGTGTTCACCAAGAACGCGACCGAGTCGCTGAACCTGGTGGCCAACGCGTTCGGCGACGACCGGTTCCCCTACAAGGTGGGCCCCGGCGACGAGATCGTCATCACCGAGCTCGAACACCACGCGAATCTCGTTCCGTGGCAGGAGCTCGCGCGTCGGACCGGTGCCACCGTGAAGTGGTACGGCATCACCGATGACGGCCGCATCGACCTGGATTCGCTCGAACTGTCGTCCGCGACAAAGGTTCTCGCGTTCAGCCATCAGTCGAACGTGACGGGCGCGGTGGCTCCGGTGGACGAATTGGTCCGCCGGGCGAAGGCGGTCGGCGCGCTCGTCGTGCTCGACGCCTGCCAGTCGGTGCCGCACATGGCGGTGGACTTCCACGAGCTCGGTGTCGATTTCGCCGCGTTCTCCGGCCACAAGATGCTCGGCCCCATGGGTGTCGGCGGACTGTACGGCCGCCGCGCGCTGCTGGAGGAGACGCCGCCGTTCATCACCGGTGGGTCGATGATCGAGACCGTCACGATGGAGAAGACCACCTACGCGCCGCCGCCGCAGCGCTTCGAGGCGGGCACGCCGATGACCTCGCAGGTCGTCGGATTGGCCGCCGCGGTGCGCTATCTCGAAGACCTCGGCATGGACGCGGTCGCCGCGCACGAGCACGCCCTCACCGGCGCCGCGCTCGACGGTCTGTCCGGGATCGAGGGGGTGCGCATCGTCGGGCCGATCGAGAACGTGGACCGCGGTGGCGCGGTGTCGTTCGTGGTCGACGGGATCCACGCCCACGACGTGGGCCAGATCCTCGACGACCAGGGTGTGGCCATCCGGGTCGGGCACCACTGCGCCTGGCCGCTGCACCGCAAGTTCGGTGTCGCCGCCACCGCGCGTGCCTCGTTCGCCGTCTACAACACCCTCGATGAGGTCGACGCACTGGTCGCGGCCGTGCGGAAGGCCAAGACCTTCTTCGGAGTTGCCTAGATCATGCGTATGGAACAGATGTACCAGGAAGTGATCCTGGATCACTACAAGCACCCGCATCACCGCGGGCTGCGGGAACCGTTCGGTGCGCAGGTGCACCACGTGAACCCGACCTGCGGTGACGAAGTGACGATGCGGGTGCAGATCGACGACGCCGGTGAGGTCGCCGACGTCTCCTACGACGGCCAGGGCTGCTCGATCAGCCAGGCCGCCACCTCGATCCTCACCGATCAGGTGATCGGGCTGCCGGTGCAGCAGGCGCTGAAGGTGGTCGACTCGTTCAGCGAGATGATCTCCAGCCGCGGCACCGTCGAAGGCGACGAGGACATGATCGGCGACGGCATCGCCCTCGCCGGTGTGAGCAAGTACCCGGCGCGGGTCAAGTGCGCGCTGCTCGGGTGGATGGCGTTCAAAGACGCTGTCGTGCAGATCAGTTCGGCCGAGGAAACCAAGGCACCGATGGGAAATGGGGAGTCTGCCACATGAGTGAGAGCACCGATATCGCACAGACCCCGGACGTCGCGGCGGCAGCCGAGGTCGACAAACCCGCCGAGGTCGAGTTGACGGCCGAACAGATTCAGCACCTCGAGGATCTCGAGGAGGCGATGCGTGATGTCGTCGACCCCGAACTCGGCATCAATGTCGTCGACCTCGGCCTGGTCTACGGCCTGTCGGTCGACGGGGAGAACATCTGCACCCTCGACATGACGCTCACCTCGGCGGCTTGTCCGCTGACCGACGTCATCGAGGACCAGTCCCGCAACGCGCTGGTGCGCAGCGGTCTGGTCGAGGACCTGAAGATCAACTGGGTCTGGATGCCCCCGTGGGGCCCGGACAAGATCACCGACGACGGCCGCGAACAGCTGCGCGCCCTCGGCTTCACGGTGTAGCACCGCACTTTTCGGGCCCGGATCCTGGCTGGATCCGGGCCCTTTTTGCGGTTATGTGTCGACCGGTTCCGGTGTGATGATTCCCGTTCTGGTTGGTTGTCACCGGGCGATCAGTGATGATCTTGACGGTTCTGGACTTGCCGGAACTGTTTCCAGAGGAGATCTTTCGAATGAATTTCATGAGTAAGGCCGGCCTTGCCGTTGCGGCGCTCGGCCTTGCGGCCGGCTCGGTGCTCGGTGCCGGTTCGGCGAACGCGGTCGGCCTCGACCAGTGGGGCGCGATGGCCGCAGACGGCGACTGGGCGAACTACGGTCGTTCGGTCGGCTATCCCACGCGCGCCGAGGCCGAGGCTGCCGCACTGGAACAGTGCGCCGCGGATGGTTGCATGGTGGAGGCCGTGTGGGTCAACGGCTGCGCGGCTCTGGTGGAGAACGATGAATTCATCGCCTGGGGCAAGGGCCCGACCCGCGCCGACGCGGAGCGGGAGGCTTACCTAGCGCTGACCGAGGGCACTCCGCAGAGCCTGCTCGTCAACGTCGGCTCGTCGCAGCTGGCCGGCGGTCATGTCATCGAAACGGTCTGCACCGCCAACGCGCGCTGATCGTCACGGCGATTCTCGAGCCCGGGCCGCGCAGCGGTCCGGGCTCGTGTCGTCTTCGGCCCAGACGCTGATCACGGCGGAGCATGCGGGCCCGGATTCATGTGCTGACGGCGGTGATGTGATGTTTCACCGAACGGTTGGCTATCACCGGGTCATCAGTGATGATCTTGAAGGTTCCGGACTTTCGGAACAGGTTCCAGAGGAGATCTTTCGAATGAGTTTCATGGGTAAGGCCGTCTTCGCCGTTGCGGCGTCGGTTCTTGCGGCCGGGTCGGTGCTGGGCGCCGGTACGGCGAGTGCGGCAGGCGACCAGTGGGCGTCGATCGCGCTGAGCGACGGCCAGGCGATCTACGGCACCAGCGTCAACGAGGAAAGCCCCGAGGCCGCCCAGGCCGCCGCGATCGCCGACTGCCACCTGGCGGACTGCAACGTGGTGACGACGTGGGCCAACGGCTGCGCCGTGCTGGTCGAGAGCGACAACGGCATCGCGTGGTCGACCGGTGCGACGCGGGCAGAGGCCGAGCGTAAGGCGTACGAGAACCTCTCCGAGCTGACGCCGACCGCGCTGCTGGCCAACACGGGCTCGGCGGGCCTGAGCGGCTCCGAAATCGTCGACGCGATCTGCACGGCGAACGCGCGCTGACCGTCGCGTAGCGAGCGGGCCCGGATCCTCACGCAGGATCCGGGCCCTTTGCTGTTGTGTACTCAGCGTTCTCGACCACGGCGACCGAGTCTATCCACGCGCTGATCATGTCGGCGGTCCCGGCGATGATGGCGTCGAGCTCGGCGTCGTCGAGTTCGACCGAACGCAGCGCGGTGGCGAAGCCCGCGTTGAGCACGACGAAGGCCATCACGTCGATGTCGACGTGCTTGATCGGGCCCATGAACTGGATGATGTAGAGCTTGATGAGCATCCGCAGCCGGGGTTCGAATTCGGGGATACCGCTGCCGTAGAACTGCAGATCGGCGACCAGGGCGCGCACGAGCGGCCCGTTCGCGACGAGGATGTCGACGGCGGAGCGGATCAGACCTATCACGGCATCGCGGGGGGACTGGCCGGAACTGGCGGTGAGCAGCTGGCTGTAGCGCTCTTCTACCTGCAGAAACAGGCTGTCGTTGAGCTCTTTGACGATCTCGTCGCGGTCGTTGAAATACCGGTACAGCGTGCCGATGCTCATGCCCGCTTCGGTCGCGATCCGGTTGGTCGAGGTATTGCCGATACCGCGGGTGCCGAAAAGATGAGCGGCCACCGTGAGAATGCGTGTTCTCGTCTCTTTCGCCCGGTCCTGCTTGGGGCGTTTGCGCTGCTTATCGGCTTGCGGGGGCATCTATCGACCTCGGCAGAAAGAAGAGTAGAAGGTGAGCGGTTGCTCACCCTACAGTCATGATCACAGAGAAACCGCAGTGTAGGCCATCACATCGGCCGACATGACGGAAGCACAACCACTACCGGCGGCGCCGGGGTGTAGAAGAAGGAGGAGTCGACGATGACGATCCCACTGGACGAGACGGCCCTGTGGCAGCCCCTGCGCGATGTCCGGACGATGACCAGCCGGTTGGTCGGCCACTTCGTCGACAATGTCGCGACTTGCCGGACGCTACCCGGCGATGTGATCGCCGGTGACGTCACCTCGGTCACCCGGATGTGCCTGGAGATCGTCGGCGGCATGCTGGACGGTCGCGACGAGGAGGTGAAGCTGAACCGGCTCGCGGTGGCGGCGGCGGGCTGGGCGCGCGAAGGCGTGCCGATCGACACGATCCTGCACGCTTTCCACGAGGGCTTCCGGCTCTCCTTCGACGCGGTCTACGACGAGGTGGCCGACGTCGATCGCGCGAGTCTGATCCACGGCTTCCGCCGGGTGGTCGAGATCTCGGACCTGTTGTGTACCACGGTGACTCGCTCCTACATCCGTGAGCACCGTGAGGCCGTCGGCGAACATCACACGGCGGTGCACACCCTCACCTCGGCACTGCTGGCCGGTCAGTCGACCGTCACCATGGCCCGCGAGGTCGGCATCACCGTCTCCGACGCGTATTCGGTGCTCGCACTCTCGATCGGGGCGCACCCCGACGAGCGCGACCCGCGCGTCAACGGTGCGGTGGTGGCGCGGCGCAAGCTGCGCAGGGTACAGACGGCATTGGCGCACCGGTGCGGTGAGCAGGTGCTGTCGCTGCTGTCGGTCGACGGCGGCACGCTGCTGATCCCGGCCGATCTGCTGGTCGGCGAGCAGCTCGACGCATTGGTCGAAGCGCTGTCGAGGGCCGCGCATGTCGATATCACCGCGGCTCTGGTGCCCGCGGCCACGGAGGAGATCCCCGACGCGGCCCAGCGTGCCCACGAACTCCTGGACATGGTGGAGCGTCTCGACAGTGCCCCTGGCCTCTACCGCTTCGGCGACCTGGCCCTGGAGTACCAGCTCACTCGCCCCGGCCCCGGTCGTGCCCGGCTCGGTGAACTCCTCGCCCCCCTCGACAACCACCCGGAGCTCTACGAAACCCTGCGCGTGCACATCGCCAACAACATGAACCGCCAGCGCACCGCCCGGCTGCTGCACATCCATACCAACACCGTCGACTACCGCCTGCGCCGGGTAGCTCAACTCACCGGCCTCGACCCTGCCCAGTCCTCGGGCCTGTGGCAACTGCGTTCCTCGATGATCGCCCGCAGCTTCCACACCGGCCCCGCCCCCCACTCCGCCGTCACCGAAGCCCGAATTCCCCGCCGCCCCGCCCCCCACCCCTACTCCGACCTGGACGGCATCCGCTCGGCCTGAACCCCAACACCGCCCACCTCCGGCCCCGGCACCGCGACCCTGAAGAGTCGCGATACCGGGGCCTTTTCTCGTCGATGCTGCAGTCCGCCAGGTGAATACCGAACTGGCGTATCGAAAACGGAGCGAAGCCGGTCCGGTGGATCGGAACTGGGGATCGGATGGCCGCCGATCATGCGGGTGCGCTGGATCCCGCGCGGTGGAAGGGGCTCAATCTGCTCGGGTTCGCGTTGATGCGGGCGCGGGACGAGTTGGTTCGCCGGTAGATAGCGGTCCATCGCTACTTGTCGGTGGGTGTTGTTAGTCTGTGGCGGACGAGCGGTTCGGGAGGAATCGGGCGTTTCGACAAGCGAGAACTGTTGTGGCCGGAAATGTCTCGGCGCTATGGCAGGTTCGCAGAATGGTGTCGTGGCGATGCCGGAAAGCTATTTCCGGGGAAGTCGGCGGCCGTTCATGATTGGTTCGGCTTCGAGGCTCGGAGTCGGTATTTCGACGGGGAGAATCTCTGATGTCTGGTCTGGGCAACTATGCCCTTGGTGTGGCCGCGCTGTCCGCGGTGGCGGCGTTCACCGTGGTGAACGCAGGACCCGCGGCCGCGGGGGCGAGTGGTGTGGCGATCGCTGAGGCGCCGGGATACACGGCGGTGTCGCGCGATGGTGGATTCGAGACCGCGTCGGGTGACCTGTACGGGGCGCTGGCGTTGTCGTCGGGTCGCGCCGTGGTGGCCTCGGCGGTGAACTACGGCAGCTGGGCTGCGGCGAGCCAGGCCGCGCTCGATGAGTGCGGCGTGCGCGACTGCCAGGTCGTCGTCGAATTCCGCAATGCGTGCGGCGCGGTGGCCCAAGGCGCGGACTACCGCTTCGGCTGGTCGTGGGATCACTCCCTGGACGCGGCCGAGCGCTCGGCGGTGGACGTGCTCGGCATCAGTGCGGCCCCGTTCCCGGATCCGGGTTCGGCGTCGCCGCGTGCGGCGAGTGTCATCCTGTCCGCGTGCACGGCGAACGTGTAGCGAAACGCGAAGCGGCAGGGGTACGGACCGAATAGGCCCGTACCCCTGCTGGATTCAGCGGCGCAGTACTTTCCTGGCCAGCCAATTGCCGAAGAACTGCACACCCTGCACACCGGCGATGATGATCAGCACCGCCACGATGGTGACCTGCCACTGGAATTGCTGATACCCGTAGACAATGGCGAAATCACCGAGCCCGCCACCGCCGACGGTGCCCGCCATCGCGGAGATATCGACGATCGAGATCACCACGAAGGTATAGCCGAGAATCAACGGCCCCAACGCTTCCGGAACGATCAGCGTGAGAATGATCCGCAGCGGTCCCGCGCCGACCGCACGCGCGGCCTCGATCACGCCCGGATCGACCGTCACCAGGTTCTGTTCCACGATCCGCGCGATCCCGAACGAGGCCGCGACGATCATCACGAACAACGCCGCCTCGGAGCCGATCGTGGTGCCCACCACCTCCAGGGTGACCGGGCCGAGCGCGGCCAGCAGGATGATGAACGGAATAGGGCGCACCACATTGACGATCACATTCAGCACGAAGTAGATCGGCCCGTTCGCCAGCAGGCCACCCTTGCGGGTCGTATACAGCGCGGTCCCGAGCACCAGCCCGATCACCCCCGCGACGACGAACGTCACGCCGACCAGATAGACGGTGGTCCCGATCGCCTCGAACAGCGTGGGCCGCAGCTTCTCCCAGTTGGTCTCCATCAGCCCGCCTTCCGTTCCAGGTCGGCGACAACGCGATCCAGCGCGGCATCGGGCCCGTGCAACGCCAGGGTGACGCTGCCGAATGTCTTGTCCTGCAACGTGCTCACCCCGCCGTAGACGATCTCGAAGCGCACGTCGGCGGCGGTCGCGGCGGCCAGCGCCGCGCCGAGACCGCTGTGGTCGTCGATGTCGACGGTGACCAACCGGCCGCCGTGGAGCTCGCGCAACCGATCCAGCTCGGTCGCGTCGGGCCGGTTGTGCAGCACGGTCGCCACGAACGACCGTGTCGGCGCGGCTTGCGGCGCGGCGAAAACGTCGAAGGTGGAGGCCAATTCGACGATCCGGCCCTCGGCGAGCACCGCGACCCGGTCGGCGACCGCGCGGATCACGTCCATCTCGTGGGTGATCACCACGATGGTCACCCCGAGTTCGGCGTTGATCTTCTTCAGCAATCGCAGCACCTCGCCCGTGGTCTCCGGGTCCAGCGCGGAGGTGGCCTCGTCGGCGAGCAACAGCGAGGGCGAGGTCGCCAGCGCCCTGGCGATCCCGACCCGCTGCTTCTGCCCGCCCGAGAGCTGATCGGGGTAGGCGCGCGCCTTGTCGGTGAGCCCGACGAAGTCGAGCAGTTCGGCCACGCGGGCCTTGCGTTCGGCCCGTTTCCAGCCCGCCACTTTCAGCGGGTACTCGATATTGCCTGCGGCGGTGCGGGATCGGAACAGGTTGAACTGCTGGAACACCATGCCGATATCGCGACGCAGCTTGCGCACCGCCGACTCCGGCACCCCGGTGATCGGGGTGCCCGAAATCGTGACGGTGCCCGAAGTGGGCTTGTCGAGCGCGTTGATCAGCCGCACCAGCGTGGACTTGCCTGCTCCGGAGTAGCCGATGACGCCGAAGATCTCACCCGGTTCGATCCGCAGGTCGATATCGTCGAGTGCGGTGTGCCGATCGTCGCCGCTGCCGAAAATCTTGGTGACGGAACGGAATTCGACAGCGGCGGGTTCGGCACTCACTTGGCCGTGCGGATGCCCTGCTGCACCCGGTCCAGGATCTGCTCGAGCTCGGCGCCGGGACGGTTCACCGCGACCGCGGTGCCCTTGGTGGTTTCGGCGTGCGCGGTGGCCACGGCCGGGTCCTTCCAGATCTCGACCAGCTTCAGATACGTCGGATTCGTCTTGTCCTCGGCGCGGCTGACGATGACATTGATGTACGGCTCGGCGGCCGGATTCTTCGGGTCATCCTTGTACAGCGCCGATTTCGGGTCCACGCCCGACCGGTCGAGGAAGGTGTTGTTGATCACCGAGCCGTCGACCGAGGGCAGCGACAACGCGGTCTGGGCGGCATCGACCGGGGTCACGCGCACCCTGGACGCGGCCTTGTCGATGTCGGCGGGCGTCGGCTGGACCGAGGTGCCGGTGATCTTCAGCAAGCCGGCGGCCTGCAGCACGAACAGCGCACGCGCCTGGTTGGTCGGATCGTTGGGGATCGCGATCTCACCACCGGCGGGGATATCGGCGAGAGCCTTGTGCTTCTTCGAGTAAAGACCCAGCGGCACAATATAAGTCGAGCCGATCGGGGTGAGCGTGTCCGAGCTTGCCACGTTGTACTGGCCGAGGAACTGCAGATGCTGGAACAGATTGAGGTCGATCTGTTTCTGCGACAGCGCCGTATTCGGCTGCTTGTAATCGGAGAAATTGGTGACCTTCAGTGTGATGCCCTGCTCCTTGGCCTTCTGTTCGAAGACCTCGAAAGCCTTGTCCTTGTCGGTGGTGCCGATCCGCACGACCGTGCCCGAGGCGTCGTCATCGGAACCGCACGCGGTCAGGGTGAGGGCCGCGGTTGCAATCAGCACTGGGATCGCCAGTGTCCGACGGAATTTCACTTGTACTCCCGAATTGCTAGCAGAAGATGAACTCGGCCATCCAAGCTGTCGGCACTACCCGCCGACAACGGTTTGACTTGCCATGAGCGAAATCCTCGCAAACACTGGGACGCCCGTCTAACTTGCGGACAATGCGAATCCTGCGCCGTCTTCTGGCGATTCCGGTCCTGGTCGCGCTGGCAACGGGGGCGGTGAGCTGTGGGCAAGACCACCCGGACGGCGTGGTGCGGATCGGTGTGAACGACATCGCACAACCGCACTGGGAGGTGTACAAACGCAAGGCGGCCGAGCAGGGCATCACCGTCGAGTACGTGAACTTCACCGATTACAAGCAGCCCAATCCGGCGCTGGCGCAGAAACAGGTCGACCTCAACAAATTCCAGCACGTGCGGTACCTGGCCAACTATAACGTGGCCAACAACGACACGATCGTGCCGATCGGCGCGACCGAGATCTTCCCGCTCACTCTGTACTCCACGAAGCACACCTCGGTCGCCGAGATCCCGCGGGGTGGGCAGATCACGCTCAGCAACAATCCGGCGCAACAGGTCCGTCCCTTGCTCGGGCTGTCGGCGGCGGGGTTGATCGTGCTGAAGGGCGGCGCGAGCTGGGACTCCACGATCGACGACGTCGACACCGGCGCCTCGAAGGTGCGGCTCACCACGATCGATCCGACGCTCACCGCGCAGTCACTGGACAGCGTCGACGCGGCGTTCGTCGACGACACGTTCGCCGGGCCCGCCGGCCTGACCCAGCAGCAGGTCATCTACACCGACGATCCGGCACGCCCGGAATTGAAGCAGTACATCAACGTCTTCGCCGCGCGGGCGGCCGACAAGGACAACCCCACCTACCTGAAACTCGCGCAGCTCTACCATGATCCGGAGGTGGTGGCTGCGGTACAGGCGGAGACGGGCTACGCGGGAATCTTCAAGACCAACGACGCCGCCGATCTGCAAGCCACGCTGCGCGAGCTGGAAACGAAGTTCCGCAAGTAGTCAGTCACCCAGGAACTTGTGCACCAGCATCACGGCCATCGAGCCCTCGCCGACGGCGCCGGCGACACGGTGCCCGTTGAAGGCACGCACGTCTCCCGCGGCGAACACCCCCGGGACGGTCGTTTCCAGGTGCAGGGGTGGGCGGGACAACGGCCAGGGGGAGTCGGACCCCTCGACGATGGCGATATCGGGGCCGGTGAGCAGGTAGCCGCGGTCGTCGCGGGCGAAGGATCCGTCGAGCCACTCGGTGGCCGGGTCGGCGCCGATGAAGGCGAACAGCCAGGTCGCGGGCACTTGCTCGACGGCGCCGGTCGTGCGATCGCGCAGGGTGAGGTGTTCGAGATGGGTGTCGCCCGAGGCGTCGACGACTTCGACGCCGGTGCGGACCTCGATGGCCGGGATCGCCTCGATCTGCTCGATCAGGTAGGTCGACATCTCGACAGCCAGGGAATCGGCGCGGACCAGCATGATCACTCTGCGCGCGCAGGAGGCGAAGTAGACCGCCGCCTGGCCGGCGGAATTCGCGCCGCCGACGATGTAGACATCGGAGCCCGAACACAGTGGAGCCTCGGTGAGCGCGGAGAAGTAGAAGACGCCGCGGCCGTTGAACTTGTCGACGCTCGGGATGTCGAGGGTGCGGAACGTGGCGCCCGTCGCGACGATCACCGAGCGGGCGGTGACGGTGATGCCGTCGGTGCAGTGCACCGCGAAACCGTGGTCCGTCGGTCGCAGGTGGTCGGCTCGCAGACTGATCACGAGTTCGGCGCCGAACTTGCACGCCTGCCTGCGGGCACGGTCGGTGAGGTCGGAGCCGGAGATGCCGTCGGGGAAACCGAGGTAGTTCTGGATGCTCGAGCTCAGCCCGGCCTGACCGCCGATCGCCCACCGTTCGAGCAGGATCGTGCGCAGTCCCTCCGACGCGCCGTAGAGGGCGGCCGCCATGCCCGCGGGGCCGCCGCCGACGACGAGCAGGTCGTAGCTGTCGGAGGTGGGCTTGGTGTGCAGACCCACCCACTGCGCGAGCTGCTCTTCATCGGTGGGCCTGAGGGTGCGCCCGTCCGACCCGAACAGCACCGGAGTGTCCGCGACGGTGAATCCGTGGTCCGCGAGGAGTTCGCGGCCGGCCTGGTCGGTGGGTTGCACCCAGCGACAAGCGATTTCGTTGCGGGCCAGGAAAGTGCGGATCACGGTGCACGCGGGCGACCACATATCGGCCACCACGGTCAGCTCGGCGCCGTCGTGCTCGTCTCGCGGAGTAGGAGCCACCCGCCGAGAGTAGGCCCGACCAGGGGTGATGTGCTCGAGGCGCTCCGGCGGCGGGTCAGCGCAGCGGGTGCTCCACCGACAGTCTGCCGCGGCGGACGAGATCGCGTTTGGTGATCGGCGGCAGTGCGGCGTCGTCGTCGGGGGCGGCGGGGTTGGGCCGCACCAGCAGGGTGACGGTCGCGGCGGGCACGAATCCGCTGCTGGTCATCAGCGCGGCCGAGGCGCTGTTGCGGTCCTCGACATCGGTGACGATATGGCGTGCGCCGCGGGCGAACAGCGCCTCCGAGCACACGTTCACCAGCCGCCGCGCGATCCCGTGGCCCTGCATATCGGGGGCTACCGCGATCCATTCCAGATATGCCCAGTCGTCGCGATGCTCGAACTCCATCGACCCGAGGACGAACCCGACCACCCGGTCGGAATCCAGGGCCACCCAGCAGGCGTTGTCGGGGCTGTCGAGGTGCTCGGCGACGGCCGTGAGCGACCACGACGTGTACGGCTTGATGGTGGTGTCGAAAACCTGATGGCCGAGGTCGAGGACTTGACGCAGGTGTCCCAAACCCATCGGCACGACAGCGATGGCGGTGTCCATAGCCGCCAGTGTGCCCTACGCGCCCTTGCGGGCCGCGGTCTTGGACGCGGTGGATTTGCTCGCGGCCGATTTGCGCGGTGCGGCCTTCTTGGCGGCCTTTTTCGCGGGTTTCTTCTCCGGGGCGGCTTCCCGGCGCCCGCTGGTCTCGAGACTGCGTTGCAGCGCGGCGACCAGATCCACGACTTCGGCATCGGCCTGTTCGGCGGGTGCTGTCTCGGCGGCGGGCTCGACCTTGCCGGTGCCGCTGGCGATCGCCTCGTCGAGCAGCTTCTGCAATTCGATCTGGTATTCGTCGGTGTATTCGGACGGGTCGAAATCTCCTGACATCGATTCGACGAGGGTTTCGGCCATCTTCAGTTCTTGCGGGCGCGGGGCGGGCGCGTCATCGAGCGACGGGAATTCGACGGCACGCACCTCGTCGGGCCACAGCAGTGTCTGCAGCACCAGTACACCGTCGCGCACGCGCAATGCGGCCAGCCGGGTCTTCTGGCGCAGTGTGAAATGGACGAGCGCGGTCTTGTCGATGCGTTCGAGGGTCGCCGCCAGCAACTGATAGGCCTTCGGCGTCGTGGAATCCGGTTCGAGGTAATAGCTTTTATCGAACAGCACCGGGTCGATCTGGTCGGACGGCACGAATTCCAGCACGGGAATCTCGTGTTTCTCCGCCGCGGGCAGTTTCGAGAAATCCGCGTCGGTCAGCACCACCTGCTCACCGTCCGGTGAGGTATAGGCCTTGTCGATATCGGAGTACTGCACAGATTTGCCACACACCTGACAGACGCGGTCATATTTGATCCGGCCCCCGTCCTTGGCGTGGACCTGGTGGAACCGAATGTCATGGTCCTCGGTCGCGGTATAGACCTTGACCGGGACATTGACCAGCCCGAAAGCGATCGAGCCCTTCCAGATCGATCTCATCCACCCATCATGGTCGAAATGTCGCGCCGGGGCGAGCAAGCGATCTCGAATAGGTGCCCGCCCGTGATCCGGCGGTGCTTGAAATCGTTGCGTCTGATCCAATTGCCGCGTGAGTGTCGAGGTGATCGTGTGCGGGATCGGGCCGGCGGGCCGGGCCGTTGCCCATCGTGCGCTGGCGGCCGGGCGCAACGTCACTGTGATCGATCCACGCCCGGATCGAGTATGGACGCCGACCTATGCGGCGTGGGTCGATGAATTGCCCGGGTGGCTCGATTCCGGCGTGGTCGCGGCGGCGATCGACGGGCCGACGGCGTGGGCGGTGCGCGAGCATCGGATCGATCGCACCTATCAGGTTTTCGATACGGCGGCGCTGCAGTCGTCGTTGACGCTCGACGGCGCGGCCGTGATCGCCGACCACGCCGTGGAGGTGAATGCGCGCTCGGTGCGGACGGCGGGCGGGCTGACCCGTACCGGGCAGGTGGTCGACGCGCGGGGGTTGGCCCGGTCGCCGCGTCGCGCCGAGCAGACCGCCTATGGAGTGGTCGTGGACCGTACGGGACTCGAGCCGACACTGTTCATGGACTGGCGGCCGGACAACGGGGCCGATCCCGACGACCCACCGTCGTTTCTGTACGCGATACCGCTGAGTGCCGACACCGTGCTGTTCGAGGAGACCTGCCTCGCCGGGCGACCCGCGCTCGCGCCGGACGTGTTGCGACGCCGGCTCGAACATCGGTTACGCGTGCGGGGGATCGCGCTCACCGGGGCCGAACCCGTTGAACGGGTGCGGTTTCCGGTACAGGGCGGCATGCCCGGGCGTGGCCGATTCGGTGCGGCCGGTGGGTTGACCCACCCCGCGACCGGATACAGCGTCGCCGCCGCGCTCGCCGCCGCCGACACCGTTGTCGCGGGTGGCGCGGTGTGGACGCCCAGCGCGCGGGCCGTGGTGGCCTTGCGCCGCGCGGGTTTGCGCGCGCTGCTGGCTCTGCCGCCACGCGAGGTACCGGTCTTCTTCGAGACGTTCTTCGGTTTGCCCGCGCACCTGCAGCTTTCCTATCTGTCCGGCCTCGATGACCTCGGTGGCACTCTCGCCGCGATGCGCGCGCTGTTCGCCGATCTTCCGCCGAATCTGCGCCGCACCGTCGTGACCTCGGCCGTCGGCGCGGCTCGCCGGTAGCCGAAGCCGAGACCCGTCACCGACCGGACGAGCAAGGGTGTGCCAGAGGCCCGGCGGTGCCGCCACGAAGTTGCTACGATCGCCACGCGAACGCGCCGACCCGCCAACAGGATCGGGCCGACGAGGCGGGACGGCCGGAACTACTCCGAGCCCCCGCACGCCGACATGCGCCTCGCGCGATGGTGTGACGAGTTAGGGGACAATCCGGTGTTCGAATTCACCAGGCGGCGCAGTCGCTGGGTGCTCGGCGTTTTCGCGGTGCTCGCGGTGGTGCTCGGCGCACTGGGCGCCACGCTGTTCGAGCGGGTGGAGGGCGGCGGATACACCGACTCCGGGAGCGAATCCAGCCGCGCGCTCGAGGTGTTGCGCACCGAGTTCGGGCAGGCGCCGCCGAACCTGCTGCTGCTGGTGGAAACCGAGTCCTCGGTCGAGGACCCCGAATCCACCGCGGCGGCAACGGCATTGGTCGCCAACCTGCAGGAACGGGCCGGTGTCACCGAGGTGATGTCGTACTGGACCTCCCACCAGCCCGCGCTGCGTAGTGTCGACGGCAAGCAGGGCCTGATCGTCGCCAGCGTGCTCGGCAGCGAACGCGAGATCGACGAACGCGTCACCGCCATCTCCGCAGAGCTGACGGGTAAACAAGGATCGTTGCAGGTCAGGGCGGGCGGATTCGCCATGCTCATGCACGAGACGGTGCAGCAGAGCAAGACCGATATCGCCAAGGGCGAGGCCATCGCGTTCCCGCTCACCCTGATCGCGCTGCTGTTCGTCTTCGGCGGCCTGGTCGCCGCGAGCCTGCCGCTGCTCGTCGCGATCGGCACCGTGCTCACCACCATGGGCGCGCTGTGGTTGCTCACCCTGTTCACGCCGCTGGCCGTCACTGCGACCAACGTGGCGACGCTGCTCGGCCTGGGCCTGGCCATCGACTACAGCCTGCTGATCGTCAGCCGCTACCGCGACGAACTGGCCGAAGGCCGCACGCCGGCGGGCGCGGTGGCCACCACCCTGCGCACCGCGGGCCGCACCGTCGCGTTCTCCGCGCTCACCGTCGCGGTGGCGCTGGCCGGGTTGCTGTTCTTCCCGCTGCTGGCGATCCGGTCCATGGGCTACGCGGGCATCGTCGTCGCGGCACTGGCCGCGCTGGTGTCGCTCACCGCGCTGCCCGCCGCGCTGTTGCTGATCGGCACCCGCATCGACAAGGGCCAGCTCGGCTGGTGGTTCCTGCGCGCGCCGCGGCCCGCGCCGGGTGAGGGCGCCTGGCACAAGCTGGCCACGGCCGTGATGCGCAAGCCGATCTCGATCGGACTCGCTGTCACCGCGCTGCTGCTGCTGCTCGGCGCGCCGTTCCTCGGCGTGAAACTCGGATTCCCGGACGAACGAACGTTGCCGGAATCGATGGACTCCCGTCAGGTCACCGAGATCGTTGCCCGCGACTTCGGCGAGAGCGACCAGCACACCCTCGTCGCGGTGCTGCCCGAAAGCGCTTACAGCGCCGCGGGACTCGACACCATCGCGCGTGACATGTCCGACCTGGACAACGTCCGCCGCGTCGACACCGCCACCGGCAGCTACACCCAGGGCGGGTTGCTCCTCGAACCCACCGCGGCCAACGCGCGGTTCCGGGTCGAGAAGGCCGTCTACCTGTCGATCGTGCCGACCACCGGTGACAGCGACGCTCTGGCGAACCTGGTCGACCAGGTGCGTGCGGTGCGGACACCGAGCGAGTTGCTGGTCGGTGGCGTGGCCGCCGCCAATGCCGACTCGGTCGCCGCGATCGAGAACGCACTGCCGTGGGCGCTCGGCTTCGTGGTGATCATGATGCTGATCGTGCTGTTCGCGCTCACCGGGAGCGTGGTGCTGCCGGTGCTGGCGGTGATCCTCAGCGCGCTGAGTTTGACCGCGACCTTCGGTGCGCTGGTGTGGATCTTCCAGGACGGCCACCTGTCCGGGGTGCTCGGTTTCACCGTCACCGGAGACCTGTCGGCCACCGTCCCGGTGATGCTGTTCGCCGCGGCCTTCGGGCTCGCGATGGACTACCAGGTGTTCCTGCTGTCGCGGATCCGGGAGGAATACGACCGGACCGGTAAGAACGAGACCGCGGTCGCGCTCGGCCTGGAACGGGTCGGACGTATCGTCACCGCCGCGGCGATTCTCATCTCCCTGGTGTTCCTCGGCTTCCTCGCCTCCGACATCACCTTCATGAAGTCCTTCGGTATCGGCCTGCCGCTGGCCGTGATCGTCGACGCCACCCTCGTGCGCGGGTTCCTGCTGCCCGCCGCGATGAAGGTGCTGGGCGACGCGAACTGGTACGCACCGGAATTCCTGCGTCGCCTCCACGATCGGTGGGGCCTGGACGAGGGCGGCTCGGCCCGGTCGAAACGTGAAGTGGTGGTGCGTGATCCGCTCGCCGCCAGGCCGGCGGAGATCGTCGTCGTGGATCCACTCGCACGGGCGGAGGCGGCGCGGGCGGAAGCGGCCAGAGCGGAGGCCGAGCGGGCCGACCCGGCGCGGGCCGAGGACGGTGCGCGGGAGAACTCGCGGGCGCAGGAGAGCATTTCGGCCTCGACGGGAAGCCGCGAGTCCTCGGACTGACAAGACATCGCAGGGGCGGGCACACCGAACCGCCGCCCGCCCCTGCGAGTTTCAGAGCTGGCGGGTTCAGATGCCGCCGGTGGACAGGAACCCGCCGTCGACCCGCACACAGTCACCGGTGATCCACGCTGCCTCGTCGGACACCAGGAATGCGATCAGCCGGGCCACATCCTCGGGCTCGCCGAGTCGCTTCAGCGGGTACACGCTCGCGGCACGTTCCTCGTCGTCGGAGTACAGCGCGTCGGCGAACTTGGTCTTGACCACGCCCGGCGCCACCGCGTTGACGCGGATCTTCGGGCCCAGCTGCCAGGCCAGCTCCTCGGTGAGCCGGATCAGCGCCGCCTTCGACGCGCCGTAGGCCGAGATCACCCCGGACGACCGGATGCCCGCGACGCTGGCCACGTTCACCACCGCACCGCCGTGCTCGGCCATCCACGCGCGGTAGGCCTGCTGCACATAGCCCAGCGACGCCACCACGTTCACATCGAAGATCTTGCTGACGCCACCCAGATCGGCGTCCATCAGCGGACCGTAGACGGGGTTGATGCCGGTGTTGTTGATCAGGATGTCGAGCGAGCCGTACTCGGTGACGGCCCTCGCCACGGCTTCCGCGCGCGCGTCGGCGTCGCCCGCGTTGCCGGCGATGAAACTCACCTGGCCCTGGTGGCCCAGCGCGCGCAGCTCGGCGGCCGCGGCCTCCAGCGGTTCGGGTTTACGGGCGGTGATCAGCACGTTCGCGCCCCGGCGCAGCAGTTCGGCCGCGGTCGCGAGCCCGATGCCGCGACTGGCTCCGGTGACGAGGGCGGTCCGGCCCAGTAGATCGGTAGTCATGGCAAGAGAGTAACCACGCTCACATCGGGCAGCGCCGGGTTCGGCTTCCGGCAGCGTCGACGGTAAAATAAGTGGTTCTTGCCGATATGCCCTTCCCGTTTGTCTTACTCTGAGGAGAACTCTGTGATCACGGCGACCGACCTGGAGGTCCGGGCCGGAGTCCGTACCCTGCTCTCGGCCCCTGGGCCGGCGCTGCGGGTGCAGTCCGGCGACCGGATCGGACTGGTCGGTCGCAACGGTGCGGGGAAGACCACCACCCTGCGCATCCTCGCGGGCGAGGGTGAGCCGTACGCCGGAAAGATCACCCGCTCCACCGACATCGGCTATCTGCCGCAGGACCCGAAGGAAGGCGATCTCGATGTGATCGCCAAAGACCGGGTGCTCTCGGCGCGCGGGCTCGACGTGCTGCTGCGCGACATGGAGAAGGCCCAGGTCGAGATGGCCGAGGTGGCCGACGATGCCGCCCGCGACAAGGCGATTCGCCGGTACGGGCGCCTCGAGGACCAGTTCTCCTCGCTCGGCGGCTACGTCGCCGAGAGCGAGGCGGCGCGCATCTGCAACAGCCTCGGCCTGCCCGACCGCGTGCTCGATCAGCAGCTGCGCACTCTCTCCGGTGGTCAGCGCCGCCGCATCGAGCTGGCCCGCATCCTGTTCTCCGCGTCCGACGGCTCGGGCGGGCGCTCCGATCGCATCCTGCTGCTCGACGAACCGACCAACCACCTCGACGCCGACTCCATCACCTGGCTGCGCGGGTTCCTGCAGAACCACGACGGTGGCCTGATCGTGATCAGCCACGACGTGGAACTGCTCGGCGACGTGGTCAACAAGGTGTGGTTCCTCGACGCCGTGCGTGGTGAGCCCGACGTCTACAACATGGGCTGGAAGAAGTACCTCGACGCCCGTGCCACCGACGAGCAGCGCCGCGTCCGCGAGCGCGCCAACGCCGAGAAGAAGGCGGGCGCGCTGCGTCAGCAGGCTGCCAAGCTCGGCGCCAAGGCCACCAAAGCCGCTGCGGCACACCAGATGGTGCGTCGCGCCGAACGCTTGATCAACGAGCTCGACGACGTGCGCGTGAGCGACAAGGTCGCCCGCATCCGGTTCCCCGAGCCCGCGGCCTGCAGCAAGACGCCGCTGATGGTGAAGGACCTGACCAAGCTCTACGGTTCCCTGGAGATCTTCACCGGCGTGAACTTCGCCGTCGACAAGGGCAGCCGCGTGGTGGTGCTCGGGCTCAACGGCGCCGGTAAGACGACCATGCTGAAACTGCTCGCCGGTGTCGAGACGCCGACCGCGGGCGGCGTCGAGCAGGGCCGTGGGCTCAAGGTCGGCTACTTCGCCCAGGAGCACGACACCCTCGACGATCAGGCCTCGGTGTGGGAGAACATCCGCCACGCCTCTCCGGACGCGGGGGAGCAGGAGCTGCGCAGCCTGCTCGGTGCGTTCATGTTCACCGGTCCGCAGCTCGAGCAGCCGGCGGGCACGCTGTCCGGCGGTGAGAAGACGCGTCTGGCCCTGGCCGGGCTGGTGTCCTCGGCGGCGAACGTGCTGCTGCTCGACGAGCCCACCAACAACCTCGACCCGGTCTCGCGCGAGCAGGTCCTCGAGGCGCTGCGCACCTACGCGGGCGCCGTGGTGCTGGTGACGCACGACCCGGGCGCGGCCGAGGCGCTCAACCCGGAGCGGGTCATTCTGCTGCCCGACGGCACCGAGGACCACTGGTCCGCGGAGTACGCGGAGCTGATCGACCTCGCCTGATCCGTGGTGAAACGCTGTGTCGTGGCGGAACTCGCCGGGATCGCGTGAGTTTGATCACTGTTTTCGTTGATCACCGAGTGTGGAGTGTCTAGCCTGGAAGAAGTGCTCGGCGACTCGGAGGAAGCCATGAGCGACAGTGCCAGACAGGCCGCTAGGTCGGCCAAGGGTAAATCGACGATCGGCAAGGCAGCCCTGGGTAAGGGCACCCGGGTGACGGGCAAGTCCCGCGACCGGTTGCAGTCCCAGCTGAAGAAGCAGTACGAGGCGGGCGCGTCCATTCGCACCCTGGCCAGATCCACCGGCCGCTCGTACGGCTTCATCCACAATGTGCTGGTCGAGTCACATGTAGAACTGCGTGGGCGCGGTGGCGCCAATCGGCGCAAGAATCCGGCCGACTGACCGCGCGCCGCGCGACGGTGCCGTTACCAGCCTGCGACGGCTCCGTCGCCACGGACCAGCAGATTGGCCAGGCTGGCGAACAGTGGCAGGCCGGTCTTGATCTCGAGGTACGCGAACTGTCCCTGCGGGTTCACCTCGAGGAAGTAGTACTCGCCGTCGCTGCCCAGGCGCAGATCGACCACGCCGAAGCTGAGTCCGAGCGCTCCCATCAGGGTCGCGAGGGACTTGCTGACCGACGCCGGTAGCCGATCCGCTGCGAACGCGACCGAGGTGTCGAGCCGGGAATCGATGCGTCCGACGCCCGCCTGGGAGTCGATGCGCACACTCCACTCGACGCCGTCGACCCAGACGACCCGAAGATCACAGCTGGCCTCCACGTAATCCTGGAACGTGGTCGGCGTCGACCGGATCGACTCGAGCCTGTTCAGCTCGGGCCCGGTGATGATCCTCGTCTCCGAGAACTCGCCACGGCCGGTGCCGGTGCGCTTGTACACCACTGGCCCGCACCGGGATTCGACGAAACTACGCGCCTCGTCCGGGTCGTTGGTGACCAGCGTTTCCGGGATCGTGAAACCCGCCCGCTGCGCGGTTTCGAGCTGGACGATCTTGCGGCTCGCGGTGCGCTCGGCGGCCGGATCGTTGACCCAGTACGCCGGGATCGACCACAGCATGCCCTGCAGGAATCCGTCACACTCGGCCTGGCGGAACGCGTCGTCGGCCGCGCGCACGCCGGTGGGCACCCGGCACGGGTGCGGCCTGCGCCACCACACGGCGCGGACGTCGTCGAGACCGTGGACATGTGACATCGCGCGGTTGGTGCCCGCTTTGTCGAGCCGGAAACTCCCTGTCTCCGTGGGGAAGTCGCGCAGGTCGAGCCGGATCGGGTCGAGCCCGTGGTGTTCGCGCAGGGTCGACGCCAGCGCATCGGCGTGCAGGTCGTCGGTTTCGGAGACGATGAGCACGGCGTCGGTAGCGCCTTCCATGACTTGCGCGGCCGCTTCAGTCGAGGCTGTCGCAGTTGATGCCGTCGCGGAAGGTGAACGTCGCTCCGGTGACACCACCTCGTTCGGCGATGCGCAGTTTCGCCGCCCAGCCACGGGTCGCCAGGGCCAGCTGCTCGTCGCCGAGCGCCTCCGACGGTTCCGGCGCGAGGGTGATCGGCCGATCGACGAGCTCGACGCGCATGCGCCGGGTGAAATCGGCGGTGGCGCCGGGGCGGATGTCGACCCGCACCTGACGTTCACCGGCGCTCGCGCGGTCTTCGGTGAGCCGGACGATGTCACGGCGGTCGAAAGTCCAGGTACCACCGTCGACCCGCACCGAGATGTCGCGATCGGACTCGGCCACCAGCAGTCCGCGCAAGGCGGGGCCCCGATCTCGGGACGACGCGGTAGCGGGGAGGTGGATGGCGTCGGTCATGGGCACTCACTCCGATCTTCTCGTCTGCTCGCGATTTGCCAGAACCCCAAAAGGTGCTTCGGATCATAACGTGAACGCGTGGTCCGCCGAGCGGGTTCGCAAGATTTGCGGAGCGCCGGGCAAACCGCCGAGCGGCGCGTGATCGCCTTGTGGGGAAAGAATTTCGGACAACTCGGATGTGGGAACTGGGTTCACCCGGGCAATCGGGCAGCAAACGCAGAGGACAACGGCGCGGCAGGCCGCTCCGGGTCTGTGCCCGATGGTGCCTGCCGCGCCGTGGGTGGTGTCTAGAGGCCGAGCAGTTCGGGATTCTCGGCGAGCTCGCGGAAGTGGTCGGCCGGGTTCGCGACGAGTCGGCGGGCCGTCAGATCCATCGCGCCCGCCACGACGGTGATCTCCGCGGCGACGGTCCCGTCGAGCTTGATGATCTGGTGGTGGAAGCGGAAGACCTTCTCGCCTTCCTTCCAGTCGAACACACACGTCACGGTGACCTCGTCGCCACCGCGCAGCTCGCGCTTGTACTTGATGGTCGACTCGAGCACCACCGCGCCGACGCCGCTGGCGATGAACTTGTCCTGCGGGATGCCCGCCGCGCGCAGCAGCTCCCACCGAGCGTGCTCGCCGTACTGGTGATAGACGGCGTGATTGAGATGGCCCTGGGTGTCGAGCTCGTAGCCGCGGACGAGGACCGGTACGGAGAACGTCATACGGCGTATAACCGGAGGCTCGCGCGTGCTTGTTCCCGGTGCGTGTGCAATCTCGGACACATTCCGGGCGGTCCGGTATGGCTGCCGTGGCCTTACGCCCATCGCGATCGCCGCCGCGCCGGCCGGAAATTTCACGACGCGCGCGGGCTCTACCAGGTTGTTCGGTCGGATTCGCGCTTGCCATTGACGGCGCCCGCAAGCTGGGTCATCATTGAGCCAGCGGGCATTCGCGTGCTCAAAATGGTTGTGAGACAACGAAGTTCCGGCCAGGTTGGGCTTTCTACGGCGCTTACGCCGGTGACCCCCGCTTCTCGGCCCCTCGCAGCGCACTCTCGATGACCCCATCAGCCCGGCCTTCAGGTCAGGGCTTTTTTGCTGCCCGAACAGGGCCAGATGGGCATCGCCAGGCTGCGACCGGCGCCGAGAACATCTCCCGATCTCGACCGTATGACAGGACTGCAATGAGTTCACCCAAACTAGGGCGCGATGTCATCTTCGACTACATTCGCGATGCCGGCATCGAGTACATCTTCGGTGTTCCCGGCACCCAGGAAATCCCGCTGATCGATGCCACCACCATTCCGGAGAACGGTGTCGAGTACATCCCGACCCTGCACGAGAACATCGCGATGGGCGCCGCGATGGGGTATGCCCGCGCGTCGGGCAGGCCCGGCGTCGCACTCGTCCACATCACCCCCGGCGCCGCCAATATCGTCGGAAACCTTTTCGACGCGTACACCTCGAATATTCCGGTACTCGTCCTGTGCGGCCAGCAGCACAGTGATCTGCTGATCCAGGAGCCGCTGCTGGGATCGGATCTGGTCCGGACCGCGGGCCAGTACACGAAATGGGCGCACGAGATCCGCAGCACGGACGAGATTCCGCTCGTCATGCAGCGTGCGTTCAAAGAATTGTTCACGCCGCCGTTCCGGCCCGTGTTCCTCTCGGTGCCGTGGGATTTCCTGATCGAGCAGCCGACCTTGCAGGAACCGGCCCGCTCCACCCGGATCGCGCACGCGGTGACGGGCGACGAGGCCGGGATCGCGGCGGCCGTCGAGACCCTCGCCAACGCGAACAACCCGGTGCTGCTGGTCGGTGACGGCGTCGGAGAGGCCGGCGCGTGGCCGGAGATCGAAGGTCTCGCGAACCTGCTCGGCGCGGCCGTGTACTCGGAGTTCCAGGCGAGCCGGATGAACTATCCGAACGACCTGCCGCACTGGCAGGGTGAACTGGCGCCCATCCAAGACGGCATCCACATGCAGTTGCGTGGCTACGACACCATCTTCCTGATCGGGGTGAACTCACACGCCCAGATCTCGATCTTCCGCTGGGACAAGGGTCCGATCCTGCCCGCGGACCTGGTTCAGGTGGCGCTGCACAATGATTCGTGGCAGATCGGCAAGAACTATTTCACCGAGGTCGGTGTCCTCGGTGACATCAAGAAGACGCTGCCGCCGATCATTTCCGGTATCGCCGCGAGCCCGCACTTCGACCTCGCGTCGGCGCAAGCGCGCAATGCGAACATTCTGCGGCTCGGTGCGCAACGCGACGCCGCGTTCTCGGCCGACGCCGAACAATTCCAGCTGCTCGATTCGGCGGCCGTAGCCGAACTCGAGAGCGTCGATTCGGTGGTGTCGGAAGAATCCGAGGCCGTTGTCGTCGATGTCCCCGTGCCGATTCCCGGTCAGCAGGTGGCGTTCGCGCTGGCGGAAGTGCAGAAGACCCTCGATCGGCCGATCACCGTGCTCAACGAAGCGTTCTCGATCGCCAGCAGCTTGCAGAAGGTGGTTCAGTACGATTCGCCGGACGCCTACTTCTGCACCTCGGGTGGTTCGCTGGGATTCTCGTTGCCCGCGTCGATCGGATTCTCCCTCGCCGTGCGCGAGGAGCGCTACATCGTCAATGTCATCGGTGACGGTTCGGCGCTGTTCCACACCAATTCCTGGTGGACCAGCAGCAAATTCGATCTGCCGGTGCTGTACATCGTCGTCAACGACGCACAGTATTCGTCGCTGGTGATCGGGCTCGGGCTGATCGAACGGGTCTACGGCTGGCGGCCGACCAACCCGGCGACCTACCTGAGCCTGGGCGAACCCGAACAGGATTTCGTGGACATCGCCAAGACGTTCGGTATCGACGGAAAGGTGGTCGACGACGGGCGCAAACTACAGCGCGCGATCGAACGCGGATTCCGGGCGGTCGCGGACGGCAAGCCCTATGTCCTCGATATTCGCACCGCCCCCGCCCTGCCCCCGGCGCTGCCGCCCGCGGTGGATGTCCTGCTGGCGGAAAGGTCGAGTGCCGACGCGGAATACGTAGAGAAGCTGCGCGACATCGGCCCTCCGTGATCCTCGGGGTTAGCTGATCGTGCTGCCGGGTGGACGGCGACCGTGACATTTGCCATCGGTCGCCGTCCACATCGGTATCTACCTGCCCTCGGAGCGGGCTGCGATTCTCAGTCGAGAGACCGACGCCTACGAGAATGGAACGCTATGCACAAGCTTGTCCGGCTCCGAAATGTCATGACAGTGCTGGCCGCGACCGCGGCGTTCGCGACCGCCGCGTGCGGCAGCGAGACCGAATCGGCCGACGCGCCGGCGCCCACCACGACCGCCGCCGCCGTGGCGAAGCCGACCATCGTGCTGGTGCACGGCTCGTTCTCGGACAGTTCCAGCTGGGACACGGTCGCGGGCAAACTGCGGGCGCAGGGCTACCAGGTGGTCCAGCCGGAGAATCCGCTGCGTGGACCGAGTTCGGACGCGGCCGCCGTCACCTCGGCGATCGCGAACGTCACCGGGCCGGTCGTGCTGGTCGGGCATTCCTACGGCGGTGCCGTGATCAGCAATATGCACCGTCCGGACGTCAAGTCCGCGGTCTTCATCGCGGGCTTCGCTCCGGCGAAGGGTGAACCGGTACAAGCACTCTCGGATCCCGCGAAGTACCCGGGCAGCAAGATCGGTCCGGCGTTGCAGATCAAGCCCACCGACACCGGGGCCGAGGTCACGCTGAAACCCGAACAGTTCGGTGAGGTCTTCGCTCAGGATGTCAGCGCCGATGTCGCGGCGCAGCTCGCCGCGCGTCAGCGGCCTACCTCCGCGGCCGCGCAGGCCGAGCCGAGCGGGGACCCGTCCTGGGCGTCGACTCCGTCGTGGTACCTGGTCTCGACCGAGGACCAGATCCTGCCGCCCGCGGCGCAGCGCTTCCAGGCCGATCGCGCGAAAGCTCAGGTCAGTGAAGTGAAGTCCTCGCACGCGTCGCCGGTGTCACATCCGGACGAGGTGGTCGCGACCATCACCGCGGCCGCCCGCTGAACCATCGAAGCGCCGGAAAACCCGACGGCACTGTGCCGTCGGGTTTTCCGGTGTCCCGGCCACGTGATGTCGCGACCGGTCGAGCTCACAGCCAGCCGGCATTGCGGGCGATGCGGATCGCGTCGATGCGGTTGCGCCCACCGATCTTGGTGATCGCGTTCGACAAGTAGTTGCGCACCGTCGCCGGTGACAGGAACAGAGTGGTGGCGATCTCGTCGGTGCTGATCCCGGTCTCGGCCGCCCGGATCACATCGGCCTCACGGGTGGTGAGCGGACTGGTACCGGTCTCGAGGGCTGCGGCGACCAGGTCGGTGTCGATCACCCGCTCACCGGCGACAACCTTGCGGATACTGTCGGCCAGCGTCTGCGCCGGTGCGTCCTTGACGACGAAACCGCGCACCTGCGCGTGCAAGGCGCGCAGCAGATAACCCGGCTGACTCAGCCCGGTCAGAATCAGCACCTGGGTTTCGGGCACCTGTTCGTGAATGAGCTTGGCGGCGCTGAGTCCGTCCAGGCCCGGCATGTCGATGTCGAGCAACGCGACATCCGGGCGCGTGCGCAGGATCTCGGCGATGACATGGTCGCCGCGGTCCAGTTCCGACACCACGTCCATGTCTTCCTCGCGGGAGAGCAGCGCCACCAGCGCGCCCCGGATCATGTGCATGTCCTCGGCGACGAGCACGCGAATCATCATGTCCCCCCTGGGATTTCGACGCGCAAGTGAAACAGGCCGTCCTTGCTGTGTCGCGCCGACACGGTACCCGACAACGCCGCCGTCCGCTCCGCCAGACCGGACAGGCCGTTGCCGGACCCCGGCTTGCGGTGCGCCCCGTCGTTGACGATCTCCAAGAACAACGTGCCGTCCCGCCGGCCGGCTTCGATCCAGCACGTGCGGGCGGCGCTGTGCCGCAGCACATTGGTGATGCCTTCGCGAGTTGCCCACGCGAACGCGTCGTCGACCTCGGGCGCCATCGGCGGAAGATCGATGTGATGGTGGGTGTCGATCCCGGCGGCCGACAGCAGGGCAGTGGCCCCGGCGGCTTCCGTGCGCAGGGAGATGGTGTGCTCGCCCAGGGTGACCCGCCGCATCGCTTGCAGTGTCTCGCGGGCGAGTGCGGCGATGCCGTCGATTTCCGATCGTGCCGCGCCCGGATCGCTGGGCAGCAACGCCGCGGCCAGATCGCCCTTGAGCGAGACGGCCGACAGGCTCTGCCCGAGGAGGTCGTGCAGGTCGCGCGAGACCCGAAGGCGTTCTCGGCCCGCGGCCTGCTCGGCGAGATCGGTGCGGGTGCGTTCGAGCTGGGCCACGGCGCGGACCAGCAGCGCCACGCCGACGAGGCACCCGGCGATGGCGGTGAACACGACCACGACCTCGATGGCGGCCGCCACCGGGTGTCGTGACGCGACGCGGTCGGCGGCGAACAGCGTGCCGACCGCGGTGACGGCGATCGGGGCCGCGCAGAGGAATACGCGCGGCAGGCCGCGCGAGAGCAGTGCGGCCGAGGCGACGAAGAATACCTGGCTGATGCCCCACGCCGTCGGTGACCAGATCATCGGTAGGTACACGAGACCACTCAGCAGTGTGAAGGTCATGGGCCAGCCCCGCGGGCGAGGGTCGTCGGCGCTTCCTGGCTCGCGGTCCGCGCCGACCGTGCCGAAGGCGTGGTACAGGTGGACGGCGACCACGGCGACCGCCAGTATCCACCACAGCGAGGCCGGGCCTGCCTGCTCGGTTCCGGCGAAGGTCGCCCGTGCGGGCGCCAGCGCGCCGGTAGCGCAGGTGGTCCCGACGAGGAGGAACCGCGCGGTCTGCGCGGTCGCCAGCCAGGGACCGAGGAGCGGGCGCGACACCTCGGTCATCCGAGTTCCCCTGTCGTGGTGGCGGTTCTGGGCTCGACGGCGGAGTCGAGCTGCCAGCGGCCCCCCACCTGATGGACAGTGATCAGCACCGGTTCGGTCGGTCCGTCGCGCAGGAGCCGCGCCAGCAGGTGGCGCAGTTCGGCGCGCAGTGGTTCCTCGGACGGTGCCGGCGGTCCTTCGGCGGGCAGGTCGATGCGGGCAACGACACCCGCTGCGGCGAGAAGCGTTGTAGTGGAAGCGAGCTCACGGCGAAAGTCGGTCTGCTGGAAACTGCGGATCAGTTGCCGCGCCTGGGCGAGGCCGCTGCGCGAGGTGGCGACGAGCTCACCGAGTTCGACGCGTGCCGAGACCGGGTCGCTCCGTGCGGCGAAATTCGCCGCGCGATCGGCGGACTCGGTGATCGCCACCAGTGCGGTATGTACGGTTCGGGTGACCGTGCGGTCGATCCGCAGTCTTTCGCGGGCGACGGCCTGTTCGGCGAGCGCCGCACCTGCGCTGCGTAGCCGACGCAACGCGACGACCATCCAGACCAGCGTGTAGACCGCGACCACCCGCATCGCGGTTGTGACCAGCAACCAGATCGCCTCCTGCTCGGTCGCGCCGAGCAGTGCCGCCGACGGCGCGACGGCGGCGATCAGCACTACCGCGATGGGCAGGGCGAGCACGGGTCGCAGCGTCAGCGCGACGACCACCGCCACGATGTGCACGGTGTTCAGCCACGCGACGCCGAGGACCGGCGCCGCGCCGACCACCAGTACGGCCAGCAGCGCCGAGGTGATGGGCGCTGCCGGCGGGACGGCGTCGCGGACAGCGAAGGCGATGTGGCGGAGATAGACCGACAGGCACACCGCGAGCAGGGCGGCGGTCACGGCGAGGTCGGGTCGATGCCCGGCGTCGGTGGTGACGGTCGCGATCAGTGTCAGGGTGCCGAGCGCGAGCGCGGCCACGACGGTGCCCGCCGCGGCGATGTCCACGGCGTCGCGGGGAATCCGCGCCGACAGCCCACGCAGCACGCCGAGGGCGGCGCCGGTCCGATCGGGCCGGGTCGCGTTCGACGAAGGCGCACGTTCCAGTATGACCGCTACCACCCCATGACTGTTCCGCGAGCCGCGACCGCCCGCCAGAAACCAATGTAGACGTTCACCGATGACATTCGTCATCGACGAATGTCCACATCTATCTCTAGCCGTGGTTCGAGACCGTGCGGGATTGTGGGAATCGGCCATGCATCGGGGCGGCGGTCACCTGGTAACGAGTACATCCCCCAAGAAATTGGGGCCTGGTGAAATCCATTGGGCGACAGTAAGTTTGGGCATAACACCGGGTCGCGGGGGCATGGATACCCGGGACCGAAACCTTGCGGGGGCAGGTTCGGGCGATCGCCGCCACACCACGCGCACATCACTGTCGATGCGTGCTTCAAGCACTGTTTCATCTCGCTCGACCGCAACTGCGGTAGGCCGCTGTTCGCGGCTTTGCGGTGCCTATCGCACAAGATTGGACCTCGATCATGACAACCATCGAGCATCTGTTCGCGCGACGCGTGCACAGCGTCGATCGCGACACCGAATCCGGCACGACATCGACGACACCGCGCCTGCTCGGGGTGGCATCGGCGAATCCGCCCACGCGGTACAGCCAGCGCGAGCTGGTCGATCTGCTGGCCATCGATGACCCGAAGATCCGCGGTGTCTTCCTCAACGGCGGGATCGAGCACCGCTATCTCACTCTGCCACCGGTCGACGACGCGGGGCAGTTCCGGTCGGAGTCGCAAGGCGACCTGCTGCGCAAGCATCGACGGTACGGCGTGGACACCGGGGCGGCGGCGATTCGGCGATGCCTGGCCGAGATCGGCAGACAGCCGCAGGACGTGGATTACCTGGTCGCGGTGACGACAACCGGGTTTCTCACCCCGGGTTTCAGCGCCCTGCTGATCAACGAGCTCGGTCTCGCGCCGAGCACCGGGCGCCTCGACGTCGTCGGGATGGGGTGCAACGCAGGGCTCAACGGCCTGACCGCGGTGGCCTCCTGGTCGGCCGCCAACCCGGGCAGGCTGGCGGTCCTGGCCTGCTCCGAAGCCTGCTCGGCGGCTTACGTTTTCGACGGAACGATCCGGACCGCCGTGGTGAACAGCCTGTTCGGCGACGGCGCCGCCGCCCTCGCGATCAGCACCGGCGAATCGCACGAAGGCACCGACACGGACACGCAGTCCCGTGCACCACAACTGATCGGTCGCGCCAGCTACATGATCACGCGGGCGGTGGACGCGATGCGCTACGACTGGGACGACGATGCCGGGAAGTTCAGCTTCTATCTCGACAAAGAGGTTCCCTACGAGGTCGGCGCCCACGTCGAGCGGGTCGTCGACGAACTACTCGGCGACGCCGGGCTCCGGCGCAAGGACATCGCCCAGTGGATCGTGCACTCCGGCGGCAAGAAGGTGATCGACGCGGTGAAGATCAACCTGGGTCTGACCACGCACGACCTGCGCCACACCGTGAGCGTCATGCGCGATTTCGGGAATCTGTCCAGCGGATCGTTTCTGTTCTCCTACGAGCGGCTGCTGGCCGAGGGCCGCGTGGCGCCCGGCGACTACTGCGTCCTCATGACGATGGGTCCGGGATCGCAGATCGAGACCGCGCTGCTGCGGTTCTGAGCGCCGAAGGGTGAAAACCATGCTGTGGAAAGGCAATTCGTGACTGAGATGATCACCACCGAAGTGGCGGCCGACGGTGCGCTCGCACCGGAACTGACCGCGAGCGTGCTCGCGGCAGCGGTGCGGGCCGAGGACGCGTCGGCGGCCGGGGGAGAGTGCGTGATGGTACTGCGCATCGGCGGTGCGGCACCGGGTTCGCGATTCGCCTGGCCGGGTCCGGTCAGCGTCGGCGACGTGAACAAATGGGAAGGCGCGCTGCGCCGTCTCGAGCAGGTCCCCGCGCCGGTCATCGCCCTCGTCGACGGCGACGCGTACGGGCCCGCCGCGGAGCTGCTGCTCGTGGCCGACTACCGGATCATGGCGGCGGGCACGGTCTTCGAGCTGGCGGCCAGCGAGGGCGGGGTGTGGCCCGCGATGGCGGTCTACCGGCTGGCCGGTCAGGCCGGTGGTGGTCCGGCCCGGGAATTGGCGGTACTCGGCAGGGCGCTGTCGGCCGAGCGGACCAGAGACTGCGGCCTGGTGGACGCCGTCATCGAGCCCGGCGCCGAAGCCGACTCGATCGCCGCGGGCGCCATGCTTTTCGGCGCGGTCTCGGGAATCGAGATCGCGATCCGGCGCAGGTTGCTGCTCGACGCGCCGAGCACCCGGTTCGAAGACGCGCTCGGCGCGCATCTGGCCGCATCGGACCGCGCGCTGCGACGTGAACGGGCGGCATCGTGACCATCGTCATCACCCCGCGCACGATCGTGGGTCAGCTCGACTACGACATGGCCGAATTGCGCGCTGCGGCAACTGAACACGCCGCTTTGCTGGAGTCACTCGGACCGGTTCCCGACCGGGACGAGACGGCGGCCGCCGCGGCCGCGGCCGCGCACCGCGTGCTGCGCCGCCTGCGTCGGCAGTTCCTGCGCCGGCACCTCGCGGTGGTCTACGGGACGGCCACCGACGACCTGCGGCGTGGTCTTCGGCTGAGCGCGCTCGCCGCGGCCGTGACCGTGCTGTATCCCGGCCTGCTCCCGACCACCGAGCAGGTGCACGCCGACGCCGCGGTGGCGCAGCCGGCGAAAGAGGGCTGGGAGATCGATCAGGGCATCTTCTTCCAGGCCGTGTTCGCGGACCCGGTCCTCGGCAATCACCTTCTGGACGCGATGCGCGCGCCCACCGAGGCCGCCCTCGACCTGATCGCCGACTTCCGTGCCACCGGCACGATCACACTGCCCGCGGCGCGCCTCGAGCGCAGCGGCAGCACCTCGACGATCACGATCACCAACACCGATTGCCTCAACGCCGAGGACAACCAGCACGTCGCCGATATGGAAACCGCGGTCGACCTGGTACTGCTCGACCCCGAGACCCGCGTCGGCGTGGTCCGCGGCGGAGTGATGGACCATCCGCGCTATCGCGGTCGCCGAGTCTTCAGCGCGGGCATCAATCTCGCCCACCTGCACCAGGGCAAGATCTCCTTCCTCGACTTCCTGCTGGGCCGCGAGACCGGCTACATCGCGAAGATCCTGCGCGGACACACCGAGGACGCGGCGAGCTGGCCCGCCGTCCCGGCGACCAAACCCTGGGTCGCGGCCGTCGATTCGTTCGCGATCGGAGGCGGGGCACAGCTGCTCATGGTCTTCGATCGGGTCATCGCGGCGACCGACAGCTACGTCAGCCTGCCCGCCGCGCAGGAGGGCATCATCCCGGGCGTCGCGAACCTGCGCCTGGGACGATCGGCGAACTTCCGGCTCTCGCGTGAGGTGATCCTGTGGGGCCGCAAGATCTGGGCGACCGAACCGGACGCGCGGTCGCTGATCGACACCGTCGCCGAACCGGCCGATGTGGACCTCGAAATCGACAGGGCCGCAGCCAGACTCGCCTCGCCCGCCGTGGTCGCGAACAAGCACATGCTGGTCGTCGCCGAGGAACCGCAGGACGTGTTCCGCCGTTATCTGGCGGAGTTCGCGCTGCACCAGGCGTTGCGGCTGTACTCCCCGGATGTCATGGCCAAGACCGAGCGGTTCGACCGCAAGGCGCCGCGATGACCACCGTGGCGACATCGAACACCGTCGAGTACCGCAAGCACGGCCATCTCGCGACGGTGGAACTCAACCGGCCGCGGGTGCTCAACGCGATGAATCGCGCCATGCACGCCGAGCTGGCCGAGATCTGGGACGACATCGAAGCCGACGACGACATCTGGGCCGTCGTGCTGAGCGGGGCGGGGCGGCGGGCGTTCTCGGTCGGGCAGGACCTGACGGAACTGGCCGAGCGGATCGGCGACGGCGCCTGCACCCGATCGTCGTTCGGCAGCGCGGGAAAGCCGGGGTATCCGCGGCTGACCGAACGCTTCTCCTTCGCGAAACCGATCATCGCGAAGGTGTCCGGGTACGCGCTCGGCGGTGGGTTCGAGCTCGCGCTCGCCTGCGACATCGTGATCGCGTCGACCGACGCCCGATTCGGGCTCCCCGAGGCGAAACTGGGATTGATCCCGGGCGCGGGCGGGGTCTTCCGGCTGCCCCGGCAGGTGCCCTACCGCGTCGCGATGGGACATCTGCTCACGGGCCGCCCGATGTCGGCCACCCGGGCCTACGAGCTGGGTGTGGTCAATGAGGTGGTCGACGGGTCGGAACTGGACGCGTGCGTCGACCGCTGGGCCGCCGACGTGCTCGCGTGCGCGCCCCTGTCGATTCGCGCGATCAAGGAAGCCGCCGCGCTGTCGGCGAATCTGCCACTGCCCGCCGCCTTCGCGGCCGACTACCCGTGGGAGCGCGTCCGCGCCGACTCGGCCGACGCGACCGAGGGCCCGCTGGCCTTCGCCCAGAAACGTCTACCGCACTGGACCGCACGGTAGGACCAGACCGACTCGATTGCTTGAGGATCTTCATGCGAACACCCGATACCTACATCGCCGCCCTCGGCTCGTTCCTCCCCTCGACCGTCACCACCGAACAGGCTGTCGCACAGGGCTTGTACTCCGCCGAGACCGCCGAGATCCACGAGCTCGGCGGCGCGGCGGTGGCCGGTCCGATCCCCGCGCCGGAGATGGCGTTGCGCGCCGCGGAAGTCGCGGTGAAACGGTCCGGTCTGGCCGCCGACGAATTCGATCTGCTGCTGTACGCGAGCACCTGGCTGCAAGGCCCGGAAGGCTGGCTGCCACATCCCTACCTGCAACGTCACCTCGTCGGGCCGATCCCGGCGTTGGAGATCCGGCAGGGTTGCAACGGCATGTTCTCCGGCCTGTCGATGGCATTCGAATACCTGCGCGCCGATCCCGGTCGGCGCACCGCGCTGCTGGTGGCGGCCGACAATTTCGGCACCCCGCTGATGGACCGGTGGCAGATGTCGGCGCTGTTCGTCGCCGGTGACGCCGCGTCCGCGGTGGTGCTGAGCAAGACCGACGGCTTCGCCCAGCTGATGTCGGTGTGCCACACCTCGATTCCCGAAGCCGAGGAGATCCACCGGGCCAGTGAACCGATGTTCCCACCCGGTGTCTCGCTCGGGAAGTCGCCCGACTTCTTCGCCCGGCTGCAGGAGATCACCGCCAAGGTGGCCGCGGCGCCCGACTCGCCCTTGGGCGCGGCACTGGCGCGGGTGCGCGAGCAGATCCCGGTGGTGGTCGGCCAGGCGCTGGCCGACGCGGGCATCGAGCTCGGCGACATCGCCCGCGTCGCGTTCCTGAACTGTTCGCGCGAGGCCACCGAACAGCGGTGCATGGTGCCGCTCGGATTGCCCATGGAGATGTCGACCTGGGAATTCGGGCGCGATATCGGCCACTGCTCGGCCAGCGACCAGATCCTGTCGTTCGAGCATCTGATCACCACGGGTCAACTCGGGCCCGGTCAGTACATGCTGCTGTTCGGCTCGGCGCCCGGGGTGCTGCTGTCGGCCGCGGTCATCAAGGTTCTGCGTGATCCGGGGTGGACCGCGTGAGCGTCCATCCCGATCTCACGTCCGTCGCATCCAGGAACGAGAACGCTATGCCCCACCCAGTCTCCGACAACGCCTCCCACACCCCGGTAGATCCGGTGGCGGTGATCGGCATCGGCTGTCGCTTCCCCGGCGGCGTCGGTTCCCCCGCCGACTTCTGGCAACTGCTCTCGGCCGGGCGCGACACCTACGGCGAGATACCGCCGCAGCGCTGGTCGCGATATCGGCACCGCACACCACAATTCGCGACCGCCATCCAGAACACCGTGACCCGTGGCAGCTTCCTCGACGAGATCGAGCGCTTCGACGCGGAATTCTTCGGCATCTCCCCGCGTGAGGCCTCGCTGATGGACCCGCAGCAGCGGTTGCTGCTCGAGGTCACCTGGGATGCGCTCGAGCAGGCCGGGATCGCGCCGCGAGAACTCGCGGGCAGCGAGACCGGTGTGTTCGTCGGCGTCTGCACGGGTGACTACGGCGCGCTGATGCTGGAGGACCTGGCCAGCATCGAGGCGTGGACCGGCATCGGCGCGGCGACCTGTGCGGTCGCCAACCGGTTGTCGCACTCGTTCGATCTGCGCGGACCGAGCATCGCGGTGGACACGGCGTGCTCGGCCTCGCTGGTGGCGCTGCACCTGGCCTCCCAGAGCCTGCGCAACGGTGAGTGCGACCTGGCGATCGTGGGCGGGGTGAACCTGATCGTCACCCCCGGCCAGACGATCACCCTCGACGCGGCGGGCGCGCTCGCCCCCGACGGCCGCAGCAAGGCCTTCGACGCCTCGGCCGACGGTTACGGCCGTGGCGAGGGCTGCGGCGTCGTGGTGCTGCGCCGCCTGGACAGCGCGCAGCGCGCGGGCGACGAGGTGCTCGCGCTCATCCGGGGCAGTTCGGTGAATCAGGACGGCCGGACCAACGGGATCATGGCGCCGTCGGGCGAAGCGCAGGCCCACGTCATGGCACGGGCCTGCCGGCACGCCGGAATCGACCCGGCCACTGTCGATTTCGTCGAGGCGCACGGCACCGGCACCAGATTGGGCGACCCGATGGAAGCCGAGGCGCTCGCCTCGGTCTACGGATCGGTGCGTCCGGTCGGCGACCCCTGCCTGATCGGGTCGGTGAAATCGAACATCGGCCACCTCGAGGGGGCCGCGGGCGTGGCCAGTGTGATCAAGACGGTGCTGGCGTTGCGGCACGCCGAGATCCCGCGCACGCCGCTGTCGACCGAGCTCAATCCGGACATCCCCTGGGACACATCGGGTATTCGGCTCGCTACCGAGCACACCTCGTGGTCCGAGGGCAGCAGTCCGCGGCGGGCGGGTGTGTCGGGCTTCGGCTACGGCGGCACCGTCGCGCACCTGGTGCTGGAGGAAGCGCCCACCGCGCCCCTGCCACCGGTCGCGCCGCCGCGCACCGAGCTCGACGGGCTCCGGCTGTTTCCGCTCTCGGCGGCCTCCGATGCCGCCCTGCGCGCGTACGCGGATCGGCTCGCGGAGTGGGTCAGCGACCGGGCGGGCGCGGTGTCGCTCGACGCGGTCGGCCGCACCCTGTCCCATCACCGGTCGCGACTGAACCACAACGCGGCCGTGGTGGCCCGCGACGAGCACGAGTTGATCGCACGACTGCGGGAACTGGCCGCCGCACGGCCGGACCCCGGCGTCGTGACGGGAACCGTGGCCGCCGAATTCGGTAAGGGCCTGGTGTGGGTCTTCTCCGGACACGGTTCACAGTGGCGCGGGATGGGACGCGAGCTGCTCGCCGTGCCCGAGTTCGCGGCGGTGGTCGACGAGGTGGAGCCGATCTTCCTGGCCGAGATCGGCTTCTCGCCGCGACAGGTTCTGATCGACGACGAGATCGACGGTGTCGACCGGATACAGACCATGATCTTCGTGATGCAGACGGGTCTGGCCGCGATGTGGCGGGCCTACGGGGTGAGCCCGGACGCCATCATCGGCCACTCCGTCGGTGAGATCGCCGCCGCCGTGGCCAGCGGGGCGCTGCCGCTCGCCGACGGCGCCCGGCTGATCTGCCGGCGCTCGATCCTGCTGCGCCGGGTCGCGGGCAACGGAGCGATGGCGATGGTGACGATGCCGTTGCAGGATGCCGACGAAAAGCTCGGCGGCAGAACTGATCTGGTCGCCGCGATCGCGTCATCGACCGTGTCGAGTGTGCTGTCGGGTGACCCGAGCGCGATCGAGGAGGTGCTGGCGCAGTGGCCCGACGACGGGATCGGGGTGCGCCGCGTCGCCTCCGATGTGGCGTTCCACAGTCCGCACATGGACCCGCTGCTCGCCGAGCTCGCGGCGGCGGGCGCCGACCTGGAGTATCGCCCGCATTCGGTGCGGATGTACTCGACCGCGCTGCTCGACGCTCGTGCCGAACCGGCGACCGACGCCGAGTACTGGGTCGCGAACCTGCGAAACCCCGTGCGGTTGGCGGGCGCGATCGAGGCCGCGCTGGCCGACGGATTCCGCGACTTCCTCGAGATCTCGCCGCACCCGGTCGTCGCCCACTCGATTCGGGAAACGCTCGGCGAGAGCGGAATCGACGACGCGTTCGTCGGCACGACCTTGCGTCGCGACGTTCCCGAGCAGCAGGCTTTCCTGGCCGCGCTCGGCACCGTGCACTGCCGGGGACTGCTCGTCGACCTGGACCGTTTGCAGCCGCCCGCGGCGCAGGCGGACCTGCCCGGCTACGCATGGCAGGGACGTCAGCTCTGGCACGCGCCCTCGGTGGCCGGTCGGGTGCCCGGCCAGGGGCACGCGGCGGCCTCGCACACCCTGCTCGGCACCTCGAGCACCGTCGCCGGGAGCGGTCTGCGGATCTGGAACACGGTGCTGGTGGACGAGAACCGCCCCTATCCGGGCAGTCACGCGCTCAACGGCGCCGAGATCGTGCCCGCCGCCGTGCTGGTCGAGACCTTCCGGCAGGCCGGTGCGCTCGGTGGCGCCGCGATCGAGCTCGCCGGAGTGGCGATGCGGCATCCCCTGCTGACCGACGGTGAGCGTGAGGTGCAGGTCGTGCACGATCCGGATCGTGGGCTGCTGCGGATCGCGTCGCGGACACCGGGGGAGGACCCCGAGCGGGAAGCCGCCTGGCTGATCCACGCCGAGGCGTCGTCGGTGCCGGTCGAAGCCGGGGTGCCGCTGCCCACGGCCCTGGACGACCCGGCGGCACGCCGGATGTTCCCGGTCGAACCGGGTGTGGTCCATCAGCGCCTGGCCGCGGTCGGGGTGCCGGAAACCGGGTTCGAGTGGCGTGTCGAGGAATTGCTCTTCGGCGCCGACGTGGTGCGCGCGCGAGTGCGCGTCGCGGCAGGCGGCAGCGCCACCTGGGCACCGGTACTCGATGCGGTGATGTCGATCGCGCCCGCCGCGTTCGGCGGCGAACCGGTCCTGCGGATGGTGGTCCAGATCGATGACGTGCGCTGCGCCGGTGAGCCGGCCGACGAGGTGATCATCGAGGTCGCCCTGGATCCGAAGCGCACCGATGTCGTGGACGGGTTGGTCGCGACGGTGGACGGCACGGTGATCGCCCGGGTCACCGGAATGGAGTATCCGGTCATCGACCGTCCGGCCGAGGACGATTCAGCGGCCGGATCGGCGCTGTCCGGTCCGGTGCTGTCGCTGGAGAACCTGACCACCGAGCAGGTGCGGGAGCTGATCGCGGCGGAGGTGTCGGGCACGATCACCGCGGAGATGCGCTTGCCCGATCCGGCGGATCTGAATCCGCGGCGTCCGCTGCTGGAACAGGGACTCGATTCGGTGATGACGGTGACCATTCGCAAGAAGCTCGAGAAGCGGTTCGGCCACAAGTTGCAGGCCACCGTCTTCTGGCAGCAGCCGACCGTTGTCGCGATCGCCGATCATCTGACGGAGATGCTGACGGCGTAGAGCGGTGTCCCGCCGCCGTGCCGCGTCCTCGATCAGGTCCGGTACGGCGGCAACGGGGTTCGCCGGGTGCCCGGCGTCAGGCCCGGTGGGCATTGCGCTCGTCCCACCACGCGGGCGCGTCGACGAAGTGGTTGTCGAATTCCTCCTGGGCGGCGACGAATTCCTCATGGGTGGCGTCGCCGTGGATGAGCCGATCGAGCAGACGGAAGTACTCGAAGCGCTGGACGCCGGGCATCAGGGCGATGAGGATGCGCGCGCCGCTGTCCGGGGTGGCGCCGAAGGCGTGCGGCATCTGCCGCGGGACGACCAGCGAGCCGCCCGCGCCGACGGTGAGGATGCGATCGCCCGCCATGACCTGGAGTTCGCCGTCGGCGACGTAGAACAGCTCGTCGGAGCGGGTGTGGAAGTGCGGAGCGGCGCCGTCGGCACCCCGCGCCATGGTGACCTCGAGCGTGCTCACCGCACCGTCGCTGGCGTTCGCATCGGTGAGCAGGCGCATCCGCACGTTCTCGGTGCCCAGCATCTCGGCATCCTCGGGCAGGCAGAGGGCGATGTCGCGGGTGTTCGTCATGACCATTCCGTTCGTCGATTGATAATTCGCCACCGAACTATATCTCAGCGAATAGAATCGTGTCCATGGATGAACGCGAACCGGACGTGGTGGATGCGATCACGGCGCAGTGGCAGCGGGAGCGACCCGAGCTGGAACTCGAGGCGATGGCGGTCTTCGGCAGGCTCGGCAGGCTGATGACCATCGCCACGGCACGGATCGAAAGCGTGTTCACCGCACACGGTTTGCAGCGTGGTGAGTTCGATGTGCTTGCGGCGCTACGCCGTTCGGGTTCGCCCTTCGAGCTCAACCCGTCGGTACTCGCCGACACCTTGATGCTGTCGCGCGCGGGGATGACCGGCCGTATCGACCGGCTCGAAGCGGCGGGCCTGGTCCGCCGCATCGCCGACCGCGAGGATCGCCGCGCCGTGCGGGTGGCGCTCACCGAGCAGGGCCGGGCGCTGGTCGACACGGTGGTCGTGGCACACACCGAGAACGAGACGGCGATGCTGTCGGTGTTGACGCCCGCGGATCGTGCCGCCCTGGACCGGATCTCGCGAACCCTGCTCGATGGGTGGGCGAGCTGACCTGCCGATCCCGGCCGGGGAAAGGGCGCCCCGTGATGATCCCGCCGCGCGCAATCGGGGAAAGTTCGGTGGCCATGGAGGCGGGAATCGAACCCGCGACATCCGTCCGGTGGAGTCGGCGTTCTACCTGCTGAACTACTCCATGGCCACGCCGAGCCTAACTCAGGATTCCTTGCGCCGCACCGAAGCTTCGACGAGATCCAGTACGGCGGAAAGGTTTTCGTTGGTGTGACCCGAGGCGATGCGGGCGATGAGGCCGTCGAGAACCAGGTCGAGGTAGCCGAGCAGAACGTCGGTGGGGACGTCGTCGCGCAGGGCCCCGGCGGCCTTGCGACGCTCCAGGCGGGCCAGCGTCGCGGCGGTCAGTTCGGCCGAACGCTGGGTCCAGCCCGCACGGAATTCGGGGTCGGTGCGGACTCGGCGCGCGATCTCGAGGCGGGTGCCCAGCCAGTTGAATTCCTCCGGACGGGCGAGCATATCGCGCATCACCTGGACGATGCCCTGGTTGGCGGCGACTTCGGCCATGCGTTCGGCGTCGTCCTTGGCCAGGGCGAAGAAGAGAGCGTCCTTGTCACGGAAATGGTGGAAGATCGCGCCGCGGGACAGGCCGATGGCCTCTTCCAGGCGGCGCACGGTGGCGCCGTCATAGCCGTATTCGGCGAAGCAGCGTCGTGCACCGTCGAGGATCTGGCTGCGGCGCGCGGCGAGGTGGTCGTCGCTGACCTTGGGCATGATTCCTCCAACTAGCGGATACACGGACCCCCGCCCGGCGAACCGAGACGGGGGCTGTCGCATTATTCACGGGCACACGAATGCCCTTGTGGCGCAACACCTCACGATGTCACGCCACCGGATCGAGCAGTTAGCCGCGGATCATGTTGCGCAGCACGTACTGCAGGATGCCGCCGTTGCGGTAGTAGTCGGCCTCACCGGGGGTGTCGATGCGCACGACCGCGTCGAACTCGGTGACCTTGCCGTCTTCCGCGGTGGCGGTGACCTTGACGGTCTTGGGGGTGACACCCTCGTTGAGGGCGGTGATCCCCGCGATGTCGAAGGTCTCGGTGCCGGTCAGGCCCAGCGACGCGGCCGACTGGCCGGCCGGGAACTGCAGCGGCACAACGCCCATGCCGATCAGGTTGGAGCGGTGGATGCGCTCGAACGACTCGGTGATGACGGCCTTCACGCCCAGCAGGCTGGTGCCCTTGGCGGCCCAGTCACGCGAGGAGCCCGAACCGTATTCCTTGCCACCGAGCACGACCAGCGGGATGCCCGCGGCCTGGTAGTTCTGCGAGGCGTCGTAGATGAACGCCTGCGGGCCACCGTCCTGGGTGAAGTCGCGGGTGTAACCACCCGAGACGTCGTCGAGCAGCTGGTTGCGCAGCCGGATGTTGGCGAACGTGCCACGGATCATGACCTCGTGGTTACCGCGACGCGAGCCCAGCGAGTTGTAGTCCTTGCGGGCCACACCGTTGGCGTCGAGGTACTGCGCGGCCGGGGTGCCGGGCTTGATCGGGCCCGCCGGGGAGATGTGGTCGGTGGTGACCGAGTCGCCCAGCAGCGCCAGCACGCGAGCGCCGGAGATGTCGGTGACAGGGGACGGGTCCATCGACATGCCGTCGAAGTACGGTGCCTTGCGCACGTAGGTCGACTTCTCGTCCCACGCGAAGGTGTCGCCCTCCGGGGTCGCCAGACCCTGCCAGCGCTTGTCACCATCGAAGATGGTGGCGTAGGAGTTGCGGAACATGTCCTGGCTGATCGACGTCTTGATGGTGTCGTCGATCTCCTGGGCGGACGGCCAGATGTCCTTCAGGAAGACATCGTTGCCGTCGGTGTCCTGACCCAGCGCGTCGGTCTCGAAGTCGAAGTCCATCGTGCCCGCGAGCGCGTACGCGATGACCAGCGGCGGGGAGGCCAGGTAGTTCATCTTCACGTCGGGGGAGATGCGACCCTCGAAGTTGCGGTTACCCGAGAGCACCGCGGTGACCGAGAGGTCGTTGTCGTTGATCGCGGCCGAGATCGCCTCGGGCAGCGGACCGGTGTTGCCGATGCAGGTGGTGCAGCCGTAGCCACCGACGAAGAAGCCCAGCTTCTCCAGGTAGGGCCACAGACCGGCCTTCTCGTAGTAGTCGGTGACGACCTGCGAACCCGGCGCCATGTTGGTCTTCACCCACGGCTTGGTCGCGAGACCCTTCTCCACCGCGTTGCGGGCGAGCAGGGCGGCGCCGAGCATGACCGACGGGTTGGAGGTGTTGGTGCAGGAGGTGATACCCGCGACGACCACCGCGCCGTGATCGAGGACGAACTTGTTGCCGTCCTCGCCGACGACCTCGATCGGCTTGGACGGACGACCCTTGGCACCGTTGGCCGCCGAGTGTGCGGGGGTGTAGGTGTCGTCGGCGGCGGACGCGGACACAGCGGTCGAGTCAGAGGCCGGGAAGGACTCGTCGACACCCTCGTCCAGCGCGGTGAGCTCACCTTCGCCGACGTAGTTGACGATGTCGGAGCGGAACGCGCTCTTGGAGTCGCTGAGCAGGATGCGGTCCTGGGGACGCTTCGGGCCCGCGATCGAGGGCACGACGCTGCCCAGATCGAGCTCGAGGTACTCCGAGTACACCGGCTCGCGCTCGGCGTCGTGCCACATGCCCTGTTCCTTGGCGTACGCCTCGACGAGCGCGAGCTGCTCGTCGCTGCGGCCGGTCAGGCGCAGGTAGTTGATGGTCTCTTCGTCGATCGGGAAGATCGCGGCGGTGGAACCGAACTCGGGGCTCATGTTGCCCAGGGTGGCGCGGTTGGCGAGGGGGACCTCGGAGACGCCCTTGCCGTAGAACTCGACGAACTTGCCGACGACGCCGTGCTTGCGCAGCTGCTCGGTGACGGTGAGCACCACGTCGGTGGCGGTGACGCCCGGCTTGATCTCACCGGTCAGCTTGAAGCCGACCACGCGCGGGATCAGCATGGAGACCGGCTGGCCCAGCATCGCGGCCTCGGCCTCGATGCCGCCGACGCCCCAGCCCAGCACGCCGAGGCCGTTGACCATGGTGGTGTGCGAGTCGGTGCCGACACAGGTGTCGGGGTAGGCCTGGCCGTTGCGGACCATGACCGTGGGGGCCAGGTACTCGATGTTGACCTGGTGGACGATGCCCATGCCCGGGGGGACGACCTTGAAGTCGTCGAAGGCGCCCTGGCCCCAGCGCAGGAACTGGTAACGCTCGCCGTTGCGCTCGTACTCGAGGTCGACGTTGCGCTCCAGCGCGTCGGCGCGGCCGAAGACGTCCAGGATCACCGAGTGGTCGATGACCATGTCGGCGGGCGAGAGCGGGTTGACCTTGCTCGGGTCGCCACCGAGGACGGTGACGGCCTCACGCATGGTGGCCAGGTCGACGATGCAGGGCACGCCGGTGAAGTCCTGCATGATCACGCGCGCGGGGGTGAACTGGATCTCGACGCTCGGCTGTGCCGAGGGGTCCCAGTTCGCGATCTCGCGGATGTGATCGGCGGTGATGTTCGCGCCGTCCTCGGTGCGCAGCAGGTTTTCTGCCAGCACCTTCAGGGCGTAGGGCAGCTTCTCGGTGCCGGGAACAGCCGAGAGACGGAAGATCTCGTAGGAGTTGCTTCCGACCTCGAGCGTGCCCTTGGCGCCGAAGGTATCAATCTTCGTCACGTCAGCTCCACTCATGTGTGAGGGTGTGCCGCCGGCGGGGCTGTGCCGGCGACTCGCGTCTTCGGAGGGGGTGTCCGGCACCGTGAGATGCCTGTTTCCTCGCCGTACGATCCTAACAGTACGCTTGTCCTATGAAATACGCGGGGGCCGTCGGTGGTGCCGCGCAGGCGTAGCCGGGCGCCGAGTCGCGTACTGTGCCTGACGAGCGAAGTCGGGGAAGACGCAGTGACGCTCACCTTGGCAGTGTTGGACGCCCGTCGCGACACCGGCGATCGTGGCTCGACAGACCGGATGGAAGATGACCACTTTTGCGCCGATGGCGGCCGAACTGCCGCCGAACACCGTGCTGAGCAGCGTCGCGTCCGACCTCGCCGACAATCACGTCGCGGCCCCCAAGGGTCAGGATCAGGAGAAACTGGCGGCGATCGTCGCGCAGGCGCGATCCGAGGGGATCCCGCTCAGCGTCGTCATCGTTCCCGGTAATCCCGGCCACGACTCGAGCCTACGTGACCTGGCCACCGAGGTCGGCGAGAACACCCACGGCACTGTCGCCGTGTTCAGCGACGACTGGCTGGGCACCTACAGCGACACCATCAGCCGGGTGCGGCTGGAATGGGCCGAGGACGCGGCCAAGTACAAGGGCAACCACCCCGAAGAGGCCGTGCAGGCCTTCGTCGACCGGCTCGAGCAGCCGGAGGGCGTTTCCTGGGGCGCCATCACCACGGTGTTGCTGACGCTGATGGTGCTCGTGATCGCCGGGCTGTACCTGGTGAAGGTCCGCCGCGGGCCCGAGGTGGACGCACCAGCGGCCCCCACGTCCTCGCGCGTCGATGCGGGTTCCACCAACTAACCGGTTTCACTGCAGCCACATTTCCGGACCAACGGTCTGTTTTCTGGGGTAGAAAGCTGTCCTTCGTCAGGCTAATTCCGAGCAATCTATGAATTGATGCCGCGCCCCACTGTGACGGATGTTTCCTTTGAGAACTATGTGTCGTACGGTTGCGATGAACGCGATCGTGAATGCAGTGGTACAGGGGGCATTGGTCGACTCTTGTGGTCGGTGTTTCGGCTGATGCGCCGGTGGCGTATGTCGAGTCGAGATACTCGGAGGTGCCGTGCGCAGTGCGGGCAGGCAGGACGAACCAGGTCTATTACGAATAGCGATCGGTTTGCTGGCGGTGGTGGCAGTGCTGCTCGCCGCGGGACCGGTCGCTGCTGTGCCACCCCCTCCACCCAATCCGTCCGACGGTGAGATCGCCGGGGCGGGCGCCCAGGTCGACGCGCGGGTCAGTGAGATCGGCGTACTGATCAATCGCGTCGCCGCGGCCGATCAGCAGTTACGTGAACTCGACGACCAGCTCGCGGGCAAACGGGAAGCGGTCAACCAGGCACTCGTCGACCTGCAGACCGCGCGCGACGCCGCCGACGCGGCCGCGGCCGCCGTCACCGACAGCCAGACCCAGCTGGCCGACGCGGGCGTGAAAGTCGGTGCGGCACGCCAGGATTTCGATCAGGTCGCCACCCAGGCGTACGTGCGTCCCGCCAACAGTTCGGTCGTCACCTACCTCGCCTCCTCGACCCCCGATGCCGCGATGGATCGCGCGCAGGTGCTCGGGATGGTGTCGAAGAACCAGCGACAGGTCCTGGACGGTTTGCGCCGCGCCCAGGTCGCCCAGGCCAACCAGAACTCCGCCGCGCGGCAGGCCAAGACCGACGCCGACAACGCCGCCGCCGGGGCTGAGCAGAAGCGCGACGCCGCCCAAGCCGCGGTGAACATCGCGAAATCCGAATTCGACACCCAGGCCGTGGCTCGCGACAACCTGCGTCGCGACCGCAGCGCGGCCCAGTCCGCCCTCGACGTCGCCCGCTCGACCGTCGCCGGGCTGCAGAGCCAGCGCGAGATCTTCCTGGCCTGGGACGACCAACGCGAAGCCGAGGTGATGGCCCTGCTGGCCGCCGCCAACGCCGCCGCCTCGCGCGCCGCCGCCGACAAGGCCGCCCGCGACCGCGCCGCCCAGCTCAACGAGGGCCAGCGCCCGCACACCGACCTCGAGTCGACTCCGGCCTCCCCCCGCCGAACCAAGCCGCGACCCTCGCAACCGCAGGTCACCGGTTCGGCCGCGATCGAAACGGTGGTCGACCGCGCGATGTCGCAACTCGGCGTCACCTATGCCTGGGGCGGCGGCGACGAGGACGGTCCCACCCTCGGCATCCGCGACGGCGGCACCGGCGACGCCCACGGTGACTTCAACAAGGTCGGCTTCGACTGCTCGGGCCTGATGCTCTACGCCTTCGCCGGCATCGGCGTGTCGCTGCCGCACTACAGCGGCTACCAGTACAACGCGGGCACCCGGGTCGACGTCGAGGACCGCGAACGCGGCGACATGCTGTTCTGGGGTCCCGGTGGCAGCGCCCACGTGGCGATGTATCTGGGCAACGGCAAGATGATCGAGGCCCCTGAATCCGGGGATGTCGTGAAGATTTCCCCGGTCCGCGAAGACGGCATCATGCCGTACGCGGTCCGCATCGTCACCGACTGAGCGGCCATCGCCGCTGGTAGGGCCGCGATCGATGCAGCTTGCGCCACATTCGCCGCCGCGCGTGAGCGGCATCACGAGCATGACGAATCCCCGTCTAGTACTGGCCGGTTGCGGCGCACCGGGCGATTCAATGGAATAGTTGGTGCCGCACGCACAGGACCAAAGCGAAAGCGGGGATGTTGGTGACTTCGACGGAAGGTGTGAGCGGGCCGAAGCTGGCGAAGGACGCCGGTACGGCCACGCCGAGCACCCTGGAGCGTGACGTCCAGACTCTCGAGAAGGCGATCTACGAGGTCAAGCGGGTTATCGTCGGTCAGGACCGGCTCGTCGAGCGTTTGCTCGTGGGCGTTCTGGCGCGCGGACACGTGTTGCTCGAAGGTGTGCCGGGCGTCGCGAAGACTCTTGCGGTGGAAACCTTCGCCAAGGTCGTCGGCGGCTCGTTCTCCCGGGTGCAGTTCACCCCGGACCTGGTGCCGACCGACCTCATCGGTACCCGCATCTACCGGCAGGGCCGCGAGGAATTCGACACCGAGCTCGGCCCGGTCGTCGCGAACTTCGTGCTCGCCGACGAGATCAACCGCGCGCCCGCCAAGGTGCAGTCGGCACTGCTCGAGGTGATGGCCGAGCGCAAGCTGTCGATCGGCGGCAAGACCTACCCGATGCCCGATCCGTTCCTGGTCATGGCCACCCAGAACCCGATCGAGAGCGAGGGCGTATACCCGCTGCCCGAGGCGCAGCGCGACCGCTTCCTGTTCAAGGTCGTCGTGGACTACCCCTCGGTCGAGGAAGAGCGCGAGATCATCTACCGGATGGGTGTGAGCGCGCCCGAGCCGAACCAGATCCTCGACCCCGAGGACATCATCCGCCTGCAGAAGGTGGCCGCCAACGTCTTCGTGCACCACGCGCTCGTCGACTACGTGGTCCGCGTGATCACCGCGACCCGCACGCCCGCCGACTTCGGCATGGACGATGTGGCGAGCTGGATCTCCTACGGCGCGTCCCCCCGCGCGAGCCTGGGCATCATCGCCGCGGCGCGCTCGGTCGCGCTGATCCGTGGCCGCGACTACGTGGTTCCGCAGGATGTCGTCGAGGTCATCCCGGACGTGCTGCGTCACCGTCTGGTGCTGTCGTACGACGCACTGGCCGACGAGGTTTCGCCCGAGGACGTCATCAAGCGCGTGCTCCAGACGGTCGGCCTGCCACAGGTCGCCCCGCAGGCCAACGGCCAGGCCGCACAGCAGCAGCCGCCGGTGCCCCAGCCGCCCCAGCAGCAGCCTGTGCCGCAGGCGGTGAACGGGCAGCAGTCCCAGCCCGCCGGCTCCGTCGCGCCCCAGTGAGTGCGCCGGAACCCGTTGTCCGCGTGCCCGTGTCGTCTCACGCTCCGCCCTCGTTCCGTGCCGGTGAACTGACCGACCCGAAGCTGGCCGCCGCGCTCAAGACCCTCGAGTTGACCGTGCGGCGCCGCCTCGACGGCGTGCTGCACGGCGACCACCAGGGGCTGATCCCCGGACCGGGTTCGGAACCGGGGGAGGCACGGCTGTACCAGCCGGGCGACGATGTGCGGCAGATGGATTGGTCGGTCACCGCCCGCACCACCCATCCGCATGTGCGGCAGATGATCGCCGACCGCGAGCTCGAGACATGGCTCGTCGTCGACCTGTCGTCGAGCCTGGACTTCGGCACCGGCCGGGTACACAAACGCGATCTGGCGATCGCGGCGGCCGCGGCGATCACCCACCTCACCTCCGGGGGCGGCAACCGGATCGGCGCGGTCGTCGCGACCGGTCAGGATCTGGTACGCATCCCCGCGCGCAGCGGACGCATGCACGCCCAGACCCTGCTGCGCGGCATCGCCACCACCCCGCACGCCCGCGACGGCGTGCGCGGCGATCTCAAGGCCGGAATCGAATCGCTGCGCCGGCCGCAACGCAAACGCGGTCTGGCCGTGGTGATCAGCGACTTCCTCGGTGACGTCGACTGGCAGCGCTCCCTGCGCGCGATCTCCGCCCGCCACGACCTGCTCGCCGTGGAAGTGCTCGACCCCCTCGATGTCGCGTTGCCCGACGGCGGCGACGTGGTGCTGCACGATCCCGAATCGGGCCGCACCCGCGAGTTCAGCGTCACTCCCACGCTGCGCGCCGATTTCGCGGCCGCGGCCCGAGCCCAGCGTGAGCAGGTGGCGCAGGCGCTGCGCAGCTGCGGTGCGCCGGTGCTCACCCTGCAGACCGACCGGGACTGGATCGCCGACGTGGTCCGGTTCGTGTCCACCCGGCGCCACAGCCTCGGCGCCCCGAGCGGGCGGGTGCCTCGCCAGTGAGTATTTCGCATTTCACGGCCGTCGTCTGGCTCGGTTTCCTCGCGGTCGTCGCTCTGCTCGTGCTCGGTTACGTGCTCGTGCAGCGCGCCCGGCACAAGCGGATGCTGCAGTTCGGCAACATGGCCATCCTGGAGCGGGTCGCCCCCTCGCGACCGAGCCCGATGCGCCATGTCCCGATCGCGTTGATCCTGGCGGGCCTGGTCCTGCTGACGATCGCCGCGGCCGGTCCGACCGCCGTGCAGAAGGTGCCGCGTAACCGCGCGACTGTTGTTCTGGTGATGGATGTCTCGCTGTCGATGGAAGCCACCGACGTGGAGCCGAACAGGTTGCAGGTCGCGCAGAAGGCAGGCAAGGATTTCGTCGACGGTCTGACGCCCGGTATCAACCTCGGTTTCGTCACGTTCGCGGGCACGGCCTCGGTGATGGTGTCGCCGACGACTAACCGCGAGGCGGTCAAGCACTCGATCGACAACATCAAGCTGGCCGAGCGCACCGCCACCGGCGAGGGCGTCCTCACGGCCCTGCAGTCCATCGACACCCTGGCCGCCGTCCTCGGTGGCGCCGAGACGCCACCGCCCGCGCGGGTGGTGCTGATGTCGGACGGCAAGCAGACCGTGCCCGACGACAAGGACGTCGACAACCCGCGCCACGGTTTCACCGCCGCGCGCCTGGCCAAGAACAAGGGGATCCCGGTCTCGACGATCTCCTTCGGTACCGAATGGGGCACGGTCGAGATCCCGGACTCCGACGGCAAGGGTTCACAGCGGGTGAAGGTGCCGGTCGACAACGACTCGTTGCGCGAGATCGCCGAGCTGTCCGGCGGCGACTTCTACACCGCGTCGTCGCTGGCCGAGCTCACCGCGGTCTACGACACCCTCGAGGAACAGATCGGCTACGAGACCACGCGCGGCGATGCGAGCAGGCCGTGGCTGCTGTTCGGCATGCTGGCCATCGCGGCGGGAGTCGTGGTCAGTTTGCTCTATCGTCAACGCCTGCCCTAGCTCCCACCGCCCCGCGTTGTGAGCTGTCGCAACGGCGCGACCCTGACGCGGGGCGCACGAATCGGAACAGATAGGTTGGACCCTATGTCGAACGTCACATCCCGGTCGGTCCTGGTCACCGGCGGTAACCGCGGTATCGGTCTCGCGGTCGCGCAGCGTCTGCAGGCCGACGGCCACAAGGTCGCCGTCACCCATCGCGGATCGGGGGTGCCCGAGGGTCTGTTCGGTGTGAAATGCGATGTCACCGACAGTGATTCGGTCGATCGTGCGTTCACCGAGGTCGAGGAGCACCAGGGTCCGGTCGAGGTGCTGGTCGCCAATGCGGGCATCACCGACGACACCCTGCTGATGCGCATGACCGAGGACCAGTTCGAGCGGGTCATCGACGCCAACCTCACCGGCGCCTTCCGCTGTGCCAAGCGCGCCAACCGCGCCATGCTCAAGGGTCGCTGGGGCCGGATGATCTTCCTCGGCTCCGTCGTCGGGCTCGGCGGTGGCCCCGGCCAGATCAACTACGCCTCCTCCAAGGCCGGTGTGATCGGTATGGCTCGCTCCATCAGCCGTGAGCTGGGCTCGCGTTCGATTACCGCGAATGTGGTCGCGCCCGGTTTCATCGAAACCGATATGACCGCTGAGCTGCCCGATGATCTGAAGGAAACCGCGAAGAAGTTCATCCCGCTCGGGCGTCTCGGCCAGGCAGAGGATGTCGCCGCGGTGATCAGCTTCCTCGCCTCCGAGGACTCCCGCTATGTCACCGGCGCGGTCATCCCGGTCGACGGCGGCATGGGCATGGGTCACTGATCCGCTAACGGATCGCCCCGCGCCACCGACAAGGTGGCGGCAACCATACTGATTTCAGGAGAACCGAAAACTCATGGGCGGACTGCTCGAAGGCAAGACCATCCTGGTCACCGGCATCATCACCGATTCGTCGATCGCGTTCCACGCGGCCGCGATCGCGCAGGAGCAGGGCGCGAGGGTGATCATCACCGGTATTCCCGACCGACTGCGGCTCATCGACCGCATCGCCAAGCGGCTGCCGCAGGAAGTGCCGCCTGCCATCGGCCTGGACGTGACCAACGAAGAGGACCTGGCCGCGCTCACCGAGAAGCTGCGTGAGCTGGCCCCCGAGGGCATCGACGGCGCGCTGCACTCCATCGCGTTCGCGCCGCGTTCGATCATGGGCCCCGGCTCGCTGCCGTTCCTCGAGGGCCCCGGCCCCGATGTCGCCAAGTCGTTCGAGATCTCCGCGTGGAGCTACGCCTCGCTCGCTCGCGCCGTGCTCCCCGTCATGAACGAGGGCGGCTCGCTGGTCGGCATGGACTTCGATCCGCGCGTGGCCATGCCGTACTACAACTGGATGGGCGTGTCCAAGGCGGCGCTGGAGTCGGTGAACCGCTATGTGGCGCGTGAGGTCGGTGCCGCCAAGAAGGTGCGCTCCAACCTGATCGCCGCGGGCCCGATCAAGACCCTCGCGGCCAAGGCCATCGCGGGCACCGCGACCGACGATGCCAAGCAGCTCGTCCAGCTCGACCAGTACTGGGACGGCGCGTCGCCGATCGGCTGGGACGGCAACGATCCGCGCGCGGTCGGCAAGTCGATCGTGGCGCTGCTCTCGGATTGGCTGCCCGCCACCACCGGCTCGATCATCTATGTCGACGGCGGCGCCAGCCACAATATGTGGTTCCCGGAGAACATGTCCCTGAGCTGATGCCGGACGCCCTGCTGCTGCTGTCCTTCGGTGGTCCCGAAGGTCCCGAGGACGTGATCCCGTTTCTGGAGAACGTCACTCGGGGCCGTGGGGTGCCCCCCGAACGGCTCGCCGAGGTCGCGCAGCACTACCTGCATTTCGGCGGGGTCTCGCCGATCAACGCGTTGAATCAGCAGATCATCGCGGCGCTGGAGGCCGACCTCGCCGATGCCGGGCTGGATCTGCCGGTCTATTTCGGCAATCGCAACTGGCATCCCATGGTCGAGGACACGGTCGCGCGGATGGCCGCCGACGGAGTGCGCTCGGCACTGGTCTTCCCGACGTCGGCATGGGGTGGGTATTCCGGTTGCCGCCAGTACGACGAAGACATCACCCGTGCCCGCACGGCGGTCGGTGCCGATGCCCCGGAGCTGGTGAAACTGCGCCAGTACTTCGATCATCCGCTACTGATCGAGTCGTTCGCCGATGCGATCACCGCTGCGGTGCAACAGATTCCGGCCGAGCGCCGCGACGGCGTGCGCCTGGTCTTCACGGCGCACTCCATCCCGGTCTCGGCCGACCTGTCGGCGGGTCCGCCGGCCGACGGTGGCCGCCTCTACAGCAGGCAGGTCGCCGAAGCCGCCCGATTGTGTGCCGCGGCAACCGGTTTCGCCGAGTACGACGTGGTGTGGCAGTCGCGCTCGGGCCCGCCGCAGGTGCCGTGGCTCGAACCCGACATCGTCGACCACCTGGATGTGCTGCACGGCAAGGGTATCGACGCCGTGGTGGTGTGCCCGGTCGGTTTCGTCTCCGATCATCTCGAGGTGATCTGGGACCTCGACAACGAAGCGTCGACCCGCGCCGCCGAGCTCGGCATGGCCTTCGCCCGGGCGGGGACGCCCGGCACCGATCCGCGGTTCTCCCGGATGATCGTCGAACTGATCGCCGAACGCGTGAGCGCCGGTCCGGTGCGCGAACTCGGGACGGTCCCCGGGTACGGCTGCACCGTCGACGGAGCCCTGTGCGCCCCCGGTTGCTGCGAACCGCCCGCGCGCCCGGTTCGGCGCTGAACACAACCGGATAACCATTCACCGGTAGTCCCCGGTTCGAGGAGTAGCCTTTTCACAGTTGCGCTCGACTGATCGGAGGATTTCCGATGATTTCGACCACGCCGCGCCGCGCCGCAGGGTTCGCCCTGGTGCTGACCGCCGCCGCGCTCGGTCTCACCGGCTGTGGCGGGGACTCCGGCTACCAGACCCAGCCCCCGCAGCCCACCGAGCCCACGATCTCGCAGGCATCCGTCGAGGAATTGTGCGGCATCCTCGACGGACAGAAGGGGACGTGGAAGGCGCTGGGCCCGCGCGTCGCGCGGGTGGCGTTCACCGGCGCGATGAAGCTGTGGACGGTCAACGACACCGTCGCCAACGCCGCGATCGCCTACAACCGCCACATCGTCGACACCGTCACCATCCGCACCTGCCCGCAGGTCCGCGACGCGACGCTCAGGTCGCTCGATGTGCCCGACCTCAAAGTCGCCCTCGGCGGATTCTGAACTGGCACTTCCCCCTTCGGCGCATCTCTGCGTTAGCATCGCCGCAGACCTTCGCCCGAAGGTCGGGTGACGCTACGGGGAGGGCCCGATGAACCATGCCGAGATGACGCTGACCACACTGGCTCGGGGAGGTGGTCTTCTCACCGGCGACGGCATTCTCGCGGGCGATGCGGAGTCGGTGCTTGCCCGTCGTGGGGGCGGTAGCAGCGTCAGCGTCGGTGGTGGCGGGATCCCGGAGTGGGTCTGGTACGTGATCATCGGCGTTGTCGTGCTGATCGTGCTGGTCGTGCTGATCCGCACGTTCAGTGGTTCCTCCGATCAGGCTGCGCCACAACAGATGCCGCCACAGCACATGGCACATCAGCAGATGGCGCCGCAGCCGTACCCGGCGCAATATCAGCAGCCGTATCCGCAGCAGCACCCGTCCGGCCCCGGCTACCCGCAGGCGCAGTACCCGCCGCAGTATCCGCAGGGTCAGTACCCGCAGCCGTATCCGCAACAGCAGCCGATGCCGTACCCGCAGCAGCAGCCGTACCCGCAGCAGATGCCGTATCCACAACAGCCGCAGTACCAGCAGCCTTACCGACACTGACGGATCGGCTCCGGCGTGGCCACCAGACTCGGTGACTACGCCTTGCGTCCCGAATGCGGAAGGTCAGCCGTCGCGCCGGGCAGCGGCGTGGACCGCGACGAGACGGGCCTCGCGGATCGTGTTCCACAGCGGCCGCAGCAGGGATTCGTGCGCCCCGAGTGCGGTGGCCGAGGTGGGTGAGGACGCCGGCTCGTGCTGAGCGACGGTGAGGATCGCGGCCACATGATCGGCGGTATCGAGAATTCGCTTGGCGCGCAACGGGATCGAGTCGGGATAGGCGTGGCGCGCATAGGCCGCGAGCTGGGCCTCGATCTGTTCACGCGGATCGTCGTCGCCGTTGCCGACCGAGGTGGTGTGCAGTTGCATCAGGGCGTCGGCGGCGTCGCGCACCGATTCGCGCATGGTGTACTCGGCCTCGCCTAGCGACATGTCGTGACCCGCGATACGCGGCAGATCGACGCCGTAGACGGTCCACTGCAGGGTGTCGTCGTCGTCCCACTGCGGGATCAGGCCGGTGCCGGGCTCGCCGGGAACGCCGAGCAGCAGGCCCTCCTCGGCGTCGATCGCGTCGGCGGCGAACGCGGTGCCGACCGGCAGCCCACGGACGTCACCCGGTGCGGGCAGAACCAGGCGTAGCTGCGCCCCGGCCGGAGCCATCGCCTCGCGGATCACCTTGAGCAGCGGCATGGCGCCGTTGCCCGCCGCGCCGCGCGAGGTCCACGGCAGGTCCGTGCGTCCGCCGGTGACCGGGTCGCCCGCCGCGATGGTGTGGCGCGGCGCCCAGGCGTGCAGTGCCTCCAGCACGTCGTCGGGCGCGCTGGTACCGGCCAGCCAGGAGCCGGCCCACAGCGTCAGCGTGGCACTGGGAGAGCACATAATCATCGAGCATAAAGGTTCGCCCGCGATCGCGTGCGCGCACCGAGGTGGTCGATGGTGCCTACGCGGGTCATCGATTTCGGCGCGAGGACCCGCTTGACCTGCTGTGCGTTCACTCCGGCTCGGTCACGAAGTCGATGAGCCGCTCGACGGCGCCGATGAGTGGGGCTTCCAGATCCCGGAACGAGCCGACCGCATCGTAGACACGGCGCCAGCCCTGCTGCGGTGTTCCCCAGCCGAGGCGCGCGCAGATTCCGGTCTTCCAGTCCTCGCCGCGCGGCACTGTCGGCCAGGCGTCGATGCCGAGCGCGGCGGGGCGAACGGCCTGCCAGACGTCGATGTAGGGATGGCCGGTCACCAGCACGTGCGGGCCGAGGCCGGTGGTCAGGTGCGTCTCCTTCGAGCCGGTCACCAGATGGTCGACGAGTACCCCTACCCGCGCGCCACGGCCGGGTTCGAACTCGGTGAGCCGGGCGCCGAGATTGTCGAGGCCCTCGAGGTGTTCGACGACCACGCCCTCCACCCGCAGGTCGTGGCCCCACACCCGTTCGACGAGCGCCGCGTCGTGCACGCCTTCCACCCAGATCCGGCTGGTCCGCGCGACTCTTGCCCGCAGGCCCTCGACGCGGGTGGACCCCGAGGCCGACCGTGCCGGCTGTTTCGGCGCGGTCGTGGTGGGCTTGGTCAGCGTGACCGGCTTCCCGTCGATCAGGAACGCGGCCTCGCGCATCGCGAACAACCGCACCGCCCCGCGCGCGTCCTCGAGCTTCACGAACTCGCCGTCGTAGCTGCGATCGAAACCGACTACGGCACCACAGAATCCGCTCGCCGCGTCCTCCACCACCAGGTCGCGTTCGGCACTCACTGTCGGCACCGGCTTCTTCTTGGTCCGATCGTGTCCGGAATAGATGTCGCCGTAGCTGTCTCGTGCACTCACGCCCCCGAAACTACCGCGCGCAGAACAGAGTGCGCCGCACCGCCGCACCGGGACCGGCGATCACACGAGCCCGCCCGCAAACCGGTCATCGGGGCTAGGCTGGCAGGGTGGCCGCAATAGTCTGGCTGATCGCGGGCATCGTTCTCGCGGCGGCGGAAATGCTCACCGGGGATCTCATGCTGCTCACGCTGGGCGTGGCCGCACTCGGCACGGCGGGCGTCAGCGCCGCCACCGACCTACCGGTGTGGGGCGACGCGCTGGTGTTCGCCGCGATGGCCGGTGTGCTGTTCCTCGGGGTGCGCCCGCTGCTGCGCCGCAAGTTCGGTACCCCGCCGCCCACGCCGACGAATGCCGATGCGCTGCCGGGGAAGTCGGCGCTGGTGCTCGAGCAGGTCGCGGAGTATTCGGGTCAGGTCAAGCTCGGTGGCGAGGTCTGGACCGCGCGTCCGCTCGACCCGAGTGAAGTGTACGAAGCCGGTGTGACTGTCTATGTGATGAAGATCGATGGCGCGACCGCCGTCGTCTGGAAGGGTCCCTAGCAATGGTTGCCTTGATCGTGGCCGCCGTCCTCGTCCTGTTGGTCGTGGTGGTGGTGTTCAAATCGATCGCCCTCGTCCCGCAGGCCGAGGCGGCGGTGATCGAACGGCTCGGGCGTTATTCGCGCACCGTGTCCGGTCAGCTGACGTTCCTCGTCCCGTTCGCCGATCGTGTCCGGGCGAAGGTGGACCTGCGCGAGCGGGTCGTGTCGTTCCCGCCGCAGCCGGTGATCACCCAGGACAACCTCACCCTGCAGATCGACTCGGTGGTGTATTTCCAGGTCACCAGCCCGCAGGCCGCGGTCTACGAGATCAGCAACTACATCGCCGCGGTCGAGCAGCTCACCGTCACCACGCTGCGCAATGTGGTCGGTGGCATGACCCTGGAAGAGACGCTGACCTCGCGCGATCAGATCAACAACCAGTTGCGCGGTGTGCTCGACGAGGCCACCGGCCGCTGGGGCCTTCGGGTGGCCCGCGTGGAGCTCAAGTCCATCGATCCGCCGCCGTCGATCCAGGAATCGATGGAGAAGCAGATGAAGGCCGATCGCGAGAAGCGCGCGACGATCCTCACCGCCGAAGGTAACCGCGAAGCGCAGATCAAGACCGCCGAGGGCGCCAAGCAGGCGGCGATCCTGACCGCCGAGGGCGGCAAGCAGTCCTCGATCCTGTCGGCCGAGGGTGAACGCCAGAGCCGCATCCTGCGCGCCCAGGGTGAACGCGCCGCCTCCTACCTGCAGGCCCAGGGGCAGGCGAAGGCGATCGAGAAGGTGTTCGCCGCCATCAAGAACGGCAAGCCGACTCCGGAACTGCTCGCCTACCAGTACATGCAGACCCTGCCGATGGTGGCCAAGGGCGATGCGAACAAGGTGTGGCTGGTCCCCAGCGATTTCGGCAAGGCGCTCGAAGGCTTCGCCCAGAACTTCGCCACCAAGGGCGAGGACGGCGTCTTCCGCTACGAACCGTCCGCCGACGAAGCCCCGGTGAAGATCGAAGACGACACCGACGTGGCCGACTGGTTCGAAACCGCCTCGGACCCCAAGATCGCCGAAGCGGTCCGCGCCGCGGAAGCCACCGCCCGCACCCCCGTCGAAGGTTTCGATTCCCCCGTACCCCGGCCGAAGACCTCAGTGGCCAAGGGCGACCCGGAGCTCCCGACCCCACCTCCGATCGCCCCGGCGGAACACCCCGCCCCGCGTCCGGACGACCCCTACGGTCGCCCCTGGCAGCCGCCGCAACACGGCTGATCCGAGCAGAGTACGGCCCCGGTGCGGACTTCCACGCCGGGGCCGTTTCTGTTGTGCGGCAACGCTATCGGGTCAGTGGGGAAGGGGAAGGAGTTCCACGAGGGAGCCTCGGCCGGTGCCGGGGGGAAGGATGGCCAGGGCTTGGCAGGCGATGAGACCGGCCAGGTGAGGGGTGTGCGCGGGGCCTGTGCTGCGCCAGACACCGCCGGGGTGTTGCTGGACGCCGACTATCCGGGTGGCTTCGCCTTCCATGACTCCGGCGTCGGAGAGGCGGCCCCACATGGTGGGGCCGGGCGTGCGCAGCGTGAGGGCGTCGACGATGGCCGGGCCGACGGCCAAGAGGGCCGCGACGGCGGCGAAGGGGTTGCCGGGCAGGCCGAGCAGGACCCGGCCGTCGGGGAGCTGGGCGACCAGGGTGGAGCCGCCGGGGCGGATCGCTATCCGTTCGACGATGATGCGGGCGCCGAGGTCGGCGAGCAGGGTGCGCAGGTGGTCGGCGGCGCCGCGACCGGTGGCACCGACCATGACGACCAGGTCGGCGTGGGATTTCAGGGTGAGCCAGGAGCGCAGCAGGTCGCGGCTGTCGGCCAGGTGCCACAGGCCGGTGCTCTCGATATCGCAGCAGCGCAAGAACTCCGGCATGACCGGGCCGAGGGAGTCGCGGGTTTCGCCCGGGCCGAGCGGGCCGACAGCGCGGATCTCGTCACCGGTCATCACCACGTCGGCGCGCAGAGGTCCACGCACGGTGACGGTTTCGGCTTCGGCGCTGAGTGCCGCCGAAGCGAGTGCCGGTGAGACGCGGGCGCCGGCGCGAGCCAATTCCGTTCCGCTGCTCCAGTGTTCGCCCTGGCGGCGGGTGTCGTCGCGCACCGGTGCGCCGGGCGCGCGCATCACCACCGGTTTGCCGGACACGCTCGTGGTCACGATGTGTTCGTCGCGCAGGGTTGCGGTGGTGCCCAGGGGGGTCGCCGCACCGGTCGCGATCCGTACCGCCTCGCCGGGTGCCAGCACCACCGAGCAGCCGCGCCCGGCGTAGCTGACCTGCTGGTGCAGCCGCCACCACGGTCCGGGGCCGGCCACCGCGTAACCGTCCATGGCGGCGCTGTCCACCCGTGGCAGGGGAGTGCCCGCGGCGAGGGCGACAGCCAGGGTCGCCCCCACGGCCTCGGCCACGGGTCGCTCACGCACCGCGATCGGCTCGAGCTCGGCGGCTATTCGCGCGCGCACCAGCCCCAGCCCACATTGCACCGCCGGAACTACGCCCACCCGTGCGCTCGTCACCACGTTCCGCCTTCCGAGGACCCGTCACCGATACTGGGACTCATCGTGCGCACCACCGATTGCCTGCGATTTTCTGGGCAGTTGCCTCGCGATGACGTTGTGCTCACGCGCGCGCATGCCGCTCGGTGCGCAGTTCGGCGTCACGAGCGGGTGACCCGCAGGTCTGCGGGCTGCGTGTTCCGACGTCCGGGCGGTCAGCGGCGGGGGAGGAGCCGGCGGGTTCGGTTCACGCTCCGGTGAGGGCGTTCGCCAGCTCGGCGGCGCGGTCGGCGATGGCGGTGCCCAGCTCGGCGGTGGTGGCGGTGCCGCCCAGGTCCGGAGTGCGGACCGTACCCGCGGCGAGCACATCGCAGACCGCGCGATCGACGGCAGCGGCAGCGGTGTGCTCGCCCAGGTGGGAGAGCAGCATGGCACCGGCGAGGATCTGGGCGACGGGGTCGGCGATACCCAGGCCCGCGATGTCGGGCGCGCTACCGTGCACGGCCTCGAACATCGACGGCGCGTCCGCCGCGGGGTTGATGTTGCCCGAGGGCGCGAGCCCGAGTCCGCCGGTGACGGCCGCGGCGAGGTCGGAGAGGATGTCGCCGAACAGGTTCGAGCCCACGATCACGTCCAGGCGATCGGGGTGGAGCACGATTTCGGCGGCGAGGGCGTCGACGTGCATCTGCCGGGTCCGCACCGCCGGGTACTCGGCGGCCACGCGCTCGAAAATACTGTCCCAGTAGGGCATCGAGTGGATGAGCCCGTTGGATTTCGTCGCCGAACAGAGCTTGCCCGAGCGTTCGGCGGCGCGGTCGAACGCATAGCGGATGATCCGTTCGCAGCCGGTGCGGGTGAACACCGATTCCTGCAACACGAATTCGTCCGGCCTGCCCGGGTTGTGGATGCCACCGATCTCGGAGTACTCGCCTTCGGAGTTCTCCCGCACGATGAGAATGTCGAGGTCCTCGGCGGTGCGGTCGCGCAGCGCCGATTTCGTGCCGGGCAGCAGCCGTACCGGCCGCAGGTTGACGTACTGGCCGAAGGCGCGCCGCAGCGGAATCAGCAGGCCCCACAGCGAGATGTGGTCGGGCACCCCGGGGAATCCGACGGCGCCCAGCAGGATCGCGTCGAACCCGGCGAGCTGCTCGGGCCCGTCGGCGGGCATCATCGCACCGGTCCGCAGATAGTTCTCACAGGACCAGTCGAACTCGGTCCAGTTGATGCCCGGCAGGACCCGGTCGAGCACCTTCACCGCCTCGACGGTCACGTCGACGCCGATTCCGTCTCCCGGAATGGTCGCGATCCGGTATGTGCGCACGCTGTCTCCCTAAACCTTGACGCCGATGTATTTGGTCTCGAGGAATTCGTCGATCCCGGTGAAGCCGCCCTCACGCCCGAGCCCCGATTCCTTCACCCCGCCGAACGGCGCGGCCGGATTGGAGACCACGCCCTGGTTCAGGCCGACCATGCCCGTGTCCAGCGCTTCGCAGACGCGCAGGCCGCGACGCAGGTTCTCGGTGAACACGTACGCCACCAGCCCGTACGGGGTGTCGTTGGCGCGAGTGATGGCCTCGTCCTCGGTGTCGAACGTGCCGATCGCGGCGACGGGTCCGAAGATCTCGGTGTGGCACAACTCGGCGTCGTCGGGGACGCCGGTGAGCACGGTCGCCGGGTAGAAGGTGCCCGGTCCGTCGATCGCCGTGCCACCGAGCCGCACCTCGGCGCCGCGCCGGCGGGCGTCGGCCACGAGGTGTTCCACCTTGGCCACGGCGTCGGCGTCGATGAGCGGCCCGACGACAACGCCCGGTTCGGTGCCACGGCCCATCGGCAGTGCCGCCATCCGCGCGGCCAGTCGTTCGGCGAATTCCGCAGCGATGCCGCGCTGCACCAGAATTCGGTTCGCGGCCGTACAGGCCTGGCCGATATTGCGCATCTTGGCGGCGAGCGCGCCCTCGACCGCTTCGTCGAGATCGGCATCGTCGAACACCAGCAGCGGTGCGTTGCCGCCGAGTTCCATCGAGGCGCGCATCACGGTGCGGGCGCACTGCTCCAGGAGGAGTTTCCCGATGGCGGTGGACCCGGTGAAGGAGAGTTTCCGGGAACGCGGATCGGCGATGAGTGGTGTCATCAGCGCGCCGGGGTCGGCGGTGGTCACCACATTGACCACACCGTCGGGCACGCCCGCCTCGGCCAGGATCGCCGCGAGCGCCAGCATCGACAGCGGTGTTTGTTCAGCGGGCTTCACCACACAGGTGCAGCCGGCGGCCAGCGCGGGCGCGATCTTGCGGGCGCCCATCGCCATCGGGAAGTTCCACGGCGTGATGAGCAGGCTCGGCCCCACCGGCTGCTTCGTCACCAGAAACCGGGATCCACCCGTCGGCGCGGGCATGTAGCCGCCATCGAGGCGGACGGCTTCCTCGGCGAACCAGCGGAAGAACTCGGCGGCGTAGGCGATTTCGCCGCGCGCCTCGGTGAGCGGCTTGCCCATCTCGAGCGTCATGACCAGGGCGAGGCGTTCGGCGTCGGCCAGGAGCGCGTGGTGCGCGCGCATGAGGATGTCGCTGCGGGTGCGTGCCGGGGTGTCGGCCCAGGCCGCCTGGGCGGCGGCGGCCGCGGCCAGCGCGTCGAGTCCGTCGGACGGACTCGCGTCCGCCACCGCGCACAGCCGCGCACCGGTCGCGGGATCGAGGACGGGCAGCGTGGCGGCGGACTCACGCCATCGGCCCCCGATGAACAACCCCTGCGGAACGCTGTCGACCGCAGCCCGTTCGGCGGCGCTCAGGTTGTCGAGCAGCTGCGCGCTGCCCCCGGACTCGTCCATGCGGTGCCTGCCTCCCGACGCGGTGGATCAACCGTTGCTGTGAACCCTGCCGCCATGTTATGCATATTGTCAACAATCCGACAATAGACAATCTGGGGAGTCCTTGATGACCGAGCTGTCTCCCGTCCTGAAGCAGGCCACGCCCGTCCACGTCGACCACGGCGCTGGCTGCTACCTCTACGACACCGACGGTCGCCGGTACCTGGATTTCACCGCCGGGATCGGCGTCACCAGCACCGGGCACTGTCACCCCACCGTGGTCGCGGCGGCGCAGGCCCAGGTCGCCAGCCTGATCCACGGCCAATACACCACGGTGCTGCACCGGCCGCTGCTCGAGCTCACCGAGCGCCTCGGCGCTGTGCTGCCCGAGGGCTTGGACGCGCTGTTCTTCGCCAATTCCGGCAGCGAGGCGGTCGAGGCCGCGCTGCGGCTGGTCCGCCAAGCCACCGGGCGCCCGAACGTGATCGTCTTCCACGGCGGTTTTCACGGCCGCACCGTCGCCGCGGCGACCATGACAACCTCGGGAACCCGATTCTCGGCCGGGTTCAGCCCGCTGATGTCCGGGGTGCACGTGGCCCCGTTTCCGACCGCCTTCCGCTACGGGTGGAGCGAAGCGGAAGCCACCGACTTCGCGCTGCGTGAACTCGACTACCTGCTCGCCACCCTCACCTCGCCCGCCGAGACCGCCGCGTTCATCGTCGAACCGGTGCTCGGCGAGGGCGGCTACATCCCCGGCAACACCCGGTTCTTCCAGGGCCTGCGTGAGCGCGCCGACCGGCACGGCATCCTGCTGGTCTTCGACGAGATCCAGACCGGCTTCGGCCGGACCGGAAAGTTCTTCGGCCACCAGCACTTCGACGTCCGCCCCGACGTGATCACCATCGCCAAGGGGTTGGCCAGCGGATTCCCGCTGTCGGGCATCGCGGCGTCGCGGGAGTTGATGGCCAAGGCCTGGCCGGGGTCGCAGGGCGGGACCTACGGCGGCAACGCGGTGGCCTGTGCCGCCGCGGTCGCGACACTCGAGGTGATCGAGGCCGAGGGTCTCGTCGACAACGCCGCCGTCCGTGGAGCGCAATTGCTCTCCGGCGTCGAGAGTCTCGCGACGAAGGCGATCGGGGACGTCCGTGGCCTCGGTCTGCTCGTCGGCGCCGAGTTCACCACGCCGACCGGCGAACCCGACACCGCGACCGCATCAGCCGCCCAGAAGGCCGCCGTCGAGAAGGGGCTGCTGCTGCTCACCTGCGGGGCGCACATGAACGTCGTGCGCATGATTCCGCCGCTGATCGTCACCGAAACCCAGGTCGAGGATGCCCTGGCGATCTGGTCGGAAGTCCTCGCCGAGCTGTAGTCCGCCACGCCGTCCCCGCTCGGGTTCCGGGCGGGGACTCGCACCACAACCGGGGCAATCCCGGAATCCCGCACCGCACAGGAAGCAGGAGCCGATGGCCCGCTACATGAGCATCACCCTCACCAAAGCCGGCGTCACCTGCCGCGCGCGCCTGCTCGACGACGAAGCTCCGCGCACGTGTGCCGCCGTCTGGGATGCGCTCCCGCAGGAGGGCGACGCCTTCCACGCCAAATACGCCCGCAACGAGGTCTACGCGCTGGTGCCCCGCATCACGGCGGCCCCGCATCGCGAAAACCCCACCGTCACACCAATTCCCGGCGACGTCTGCCTCTTCGACTTCGAACCGTGGGAAATCGGCAACCCCGCCTACGGCTACGAACCGGGCTCCGCCGCCCATCACGCCCAGGGCGCCACCGACCTCGCCCTGTTCTACGGCCGCAACAATCTCCTGATCAACGGCGACCTCGGCTGGGTTCCCGGCAGCGTCTTCGCCACCATCGAGGACGGCCTCGCGGACTTGGCGGCAGCCTGCAACGGGCTGTGGTTGCGCGGTGTCGAGGGCGAGACATTGGCGTTCGCCCGCGCGTGAGACAGCGACCGCTGCGACGCCGCCGAATCCCTCGGCGGCGTCGAAAGTGGTGAACGCCCTCCACGTTTCAGGAGTTCAGCACGAACTCCGCGTGCCGGGCTACCGCGAGGATCAAGTCGTCGGAATGCCGGGGGCCGACGATCTGCAAGCCCACCGGCATTCCGGTGCGAGTCGTGCCGACCGGGATGCTGATGGCGGGCTGCTGCGTCATGTTGAACGGGTAGGTGAACGGGGTCCAGTCCGGCCAGCCGCGCAGTCCGCTGCCCGGCGGCACATCGTGGCCGGCCTCGAACGCGGTGATCGGCATGGTCGGGGTGATCAGGACGTCGTAGGCGGTGTGGAAGGTGCCCATCGTGATGCCGACTTCCGCCGCGACATGGCGGGCGTCGAGATAGTCCACGGCGCTGACAGCTTCGCCGCGAGCCCAGACCGCGCCCAAGCCGGGATCCACGTTCGCGCGGGAGCCGGCCGGGAACTTCGACAGCATGGTGGCCGCACCCGCCGCCCAGAGGGTTTCGAAGGCTTCGCGTGGGTCGGCGAATCCGGGATCGACCGCATCGATGGTCAGATCGGCCTCGGCCAGGCGCCGCACCGCGCTCTCGACGATCTCGGCCACCTCCGGGTCCACCTGGGCGTACCCGAGCGTGGCGGAGTAGCCGACCGACAGCCCGCGCACATCCCGCTGCATCTGACTGCGGAAGGTCGTCAAGGTGGGCGCCAGCGCGGTCGGGTCACGCGGATCCGGCAGCGAGAGGATGTCCATCAGCAGCGCCGCGTCCTCGACGGTGCGCGTCATCGGCCCGGCATGGGCGAGGGGCCCGAACGGGCTGGCCGGGTACAGCGGCACCCGCCCGTGTGTCGGTTTGAAGCCGACGATCCCGCAGAACGAGGCCGGAATACGGATGCTGCCGCCTCCGTCGGTGCCCACGCTCACCGGCGTCATCCCACCCGCCACCGCCGCCGCGCTGCCCCCGGACGATCCGCCCGCGGTCGTCGCGGGATCGGCGGGATTGCGGGTGACGCCGGTGAGCGGACTGTCGGTGACGCCCTTCCAGGCGATCTCCGGGGTGGTCGTCTTGCCGACGAACACCATCCCGTCCTCGCGCAGCCGAGCGGCGACCGGACTGTCCACCAGCCACGGCCCGCCCGCGTCGACACAGGTGGAACCACGCAGGGTCGGCCAGCCTTCGGTCAGGAAGATGTCCTTGATGGAAATCGGCACACCGTCGAGTAACCCGCGCGGATGGCCCGACTGCCAGCGCGCCTCGGAGTCCTTCGCCCGCACCAGCGCCCGGTCCGGATCGACCAGGCAGAACGCGTTGAGAGCGCCGTCGCGGGCCGCGATGGCGTCCAGGCAGGCTTGCGCTGCTTCGACGGGGGAGAGCTGCCCGGCCGCATAGGCCGAGACCAACTGAACCGCCGTCAGCACGGTGGGATCGGTGGGGAGATCGGGCTGCGTCATGGCGGGGCTCCTTCAGCCGGGCACGTACCCGAGCGTCTTGTCGACAACGTTGTCCAGCGGCAGTCCGGCTTCCCACCTGCCGAAATTGTCGGTGAATGCGCGGACGATCTCGGTGCGCCAGCCGTGGAAATCACCCGAATTGTGTGGCGTGAGCACCACGTTCGGTAGATCCCAGAGCGGATGACCCGCGGGCAGCGGTTCCGGATCCACCACGTCCAGTGCGGCCGCGGCGATCGAACCGTTGCCGAGCGCGGCGACGAGATCGTCGGTAACCACTAATTCCCCGCGCCCGACATTGACAAACCTGGCATGCGGTTTCATGGCCGCGAACGCGGCGGCATCGAACATGTGCCGGGTCCGCGCGGTGAGCGGCGCGATCGCGATCACGTAGTCCGCGCCGGGTAGTTCGGCGTGCAGGTCGTCGCTGATGGTGCCGAAATCCGGGTCACCGGAGCGGGCGCGGCGCCCGACCCCGCGCACCGTCATACCCGCGGCGCGCAGCAATCGCGCGGTGGTGCGGCCGATCGAGCCGGTCCCGACGATCAGTGCCGTGGTCCCGGCCACGCGTTCGGATTCCCGGTGCCGCCACTCGTGCCGCTGCTGCAACCGGATCGAGCCGGGCAGGTCCTTGGCGAACGAGATGATCTGTCCGAGGACATATTCGGCGATGGCCGTATCGAAGACATTGCGGGTATTGGTGACCACCACCTCGGATGCGCGCAGCTCCGGGAACATCACCGGGTCCACGCCCACGCCGCCCATGTGCAGCCAGCGCAGGCGATCGGCGCTGGGCCACGCACCGGGAACGGCGCGGGTCTGGAAGTCGTAGACGAACAGCACATCGGCGCCGTGTAGCGCATCGGCGAGCCCGTCGGCCTCGGTGTAGCGCACGTCGGCGCGCTCGGCAACGGGGGCCATGAGGTCCGATTCGGGCAGGCTGTCACGATGTAGGACGGTGACAATCGGCCCGTTTTCCACATTGACACCGTACGATCAGATCGTATGATTGTCAACAATCCGATCGTGTTCGGAGGTCTGCCCGGCTGAGCGCGAGAGGGGCCGCAGTGGAGTTCAGCTTCCCGGACATCGACGGGCCGGTAGCCCAACGAGGTATCGGCGTGATCGCGCCGTTCGACCTCGCCCTCGAACGGGAACTGTGGCGGTGGGCGCCCCTGGAGGTGAGTCTGCACCTGGCCCGCACACCCTATGAACCGGTGCCGGTCTCCCTGGCGATGGCCGAACTCGTGTCCAACCCGCTGCACCTCACGGCGGCCACTCACGACGTGCTGCACGTGGAACCGGAAGTCGTTGCCTACCTGTGTACTTCGGGCAGCTTCATCAACGGGCTCGCCTACGAACGATCCCTGCGGGAAACGATCTGCCTGGCCGGCGCACCGGACGCGGTGACCACCTCCGGCGCCCTGGTGGAAGCGATCAAGCACCTCAACATCACCCGCATGTCGGTGATCACCCCGTACGACGAGATCCTCACCGGCAAACTGCACGAGTTCCTCGACGAAGCGGGCTGCACCACGATCAAGTCCGATCATCTCGGGCTCGGCGGCGGCATCTGGAAGGTCAACTACCGCACCATCGCCGAACGGATACTCGGCGCCGACGACCCCCGCTCGGAAGCGATCTTCGTCAGCTGCACCAACCTGCCGACCTACGACGTGATCGAGCCACTCGAACAGGCACTCGGCAAACCCGTCCTCACCGCCAATCAACTGACCATGTGGGCCTGCCTCGGCCGGATGAAACTCCCGATGATGGGCCCAGGAAAGTGGCTCGTCAATGTCTTCTAAAACGAATGAGGACGCGACATTCTGCCCAGGAAAGTGGCTGGTCAATGACTTCTGAACGGAGCGAGATGCACACGCCCACCATCGGATTCATCTACCCCGACCACGCCGCCGAGGACGACTACCCGCGCGCCGCGGCCCTGCTCGGCGCCGCGTTGCCGGTAGCCCACATTTACGGCACCGACCTGCACGCCGTCCCCGAACTGCTCGATCTGGGCAGCCCGGAGAAGCTGAGCCACGGCGCTTCCTTGCTCGCGGCCGAAGACCCCGCCGCCGTGGTCTGGGCGTGCACCTCGGGCAGTTTCGTCTACGGGCCACAGGGTGCGCGCGGTCAGGTCGAGAGCCTTGCCGAGGCGGCCGGAGTGCCAGCCTCGAGCACGAGTTTCGCGTTCGTCGAAGCGGCGCGGGCGCTCGGTGTGCGGCGCGTGGCTGTGGTCGCGAGCTACCCCGAGGAGGTGGCACGGTTGTTCGTCGACTTCCTCGCCGACGCGGGCATCGAAGTGGTGTCGATGTCGAGCGCCGGGATCGAAACCGCCGCCGAGGTCGGCACCCTCACTCCCGACCAGGTCCTGACCCTGGCCGTCACCAACGACCACCCCGACGCCCAGGCACTGCTCATCCCGGATACGGCGATGCATACTCTCGAGGTGCTCCCGAAACTCGAGGCCGCGCTCGGCAAGCCGGTGCTGACGGCGAACCAGGTCACCATCTGGGAAGGTCTGCGGCTGGCCGGGGTCACCGCGGTCGCTCCCGAGCTGGGCGCGTTGTTCGCGGAGGGGAGTCGCCATGTCGATCATTGATTTCGAGCCGGTCAACCAGCAGTCCACCGCGGAGATGATCGCCGACCGCCTGCGCGAGGCGATCATGCGCGGCGCGCTGGCGCCCGGCGCCCAACTCGGGGAAGCCGACCTGGCAACCAGTTTCGGCGTCTCCCGTGGACCCGTGCGCGAGGCCATGCAACGCCTCGTGCAAGAGGGCCTGCTGTTCAGCATCCGCAACCGCGGCATCTTCGTCATCGAACTCACCACCGACGACGTCATCGACATCTACCGCGCCCGCACCGCCCTGGAAGGCGGTGCGCTCGACCTCATCCTCGACGGCCGCCGCGACATCGCCTACGCCGCACTGCGACCCAGCGTCACCGCCATGCGGCGCACCGCCGAGGCCGGCGATGCCGCCGGTGTCTCCGATGCCGACCAGGCCTTCCACGAAGCGCTCGTCACCGCCGCCGACAGCCCCCGCCTCGTCCGCGCCGCCCGCACCCTGCTCATCGAAACCCGCATGTGCCTGGGCGCCCTCCAAACCACCTACCCCGACCTGCGCGAACAAGCCCGCGAACACGTCGAACTCCACGAGGCGATCGGCGCCGGCTCACCCGAGCGTGCTCGCGCTCTGCTCGTGGAACACATGGACGACGCGGTGCGGCGCCTGCGCGACCGCTAGCTTCGTTGCCCCCGTCGTCACGTCGGTCCGTCGTGGCTGAGCCGGGAGCGGGTGACGTGCGAGGCGATGGTGCGCGACGGGCAGAATGGACGCGTACGAACACCCCGACTCCCACCAGGAGCTCTCGTGGACAGCGAACAGCGGACACGCGCACAGGCTTTCGTCGATCTGCACCGCGACGGCTGCTTCCTGTTGCCGAATGCCTGGGATGCGGGGAGCGCGCGGATCCTGGAGTCGGTGGGATTTCCCGCCATCGCGACCACCAGCGCGGGGGTCGCCTTCTCGTTCGGTCGACCCGATCACGACTTCTTCACCGAGCACGGTGAGCACGGCCGCGTGGATCGTTCGACGATGATGCGGCGGATCCACGAGATCACCAGCTCCGTGCGGGTGCCGGTCAGCGCCGATCTCGAGGAGGGGTACGGGCCGGACGCCCAGGATGTGGCGACCACCCTCTCCCTCGCCATCGACGCCGGTGCGGCGGGCGGCAACATCGAGGACTTCACCGGCGACCGAACCACGCCGCTGTTCGACGAGGTGCACGCGGTGGACCGGGTCCGGGCGGCACGCGCGGCGGTGGCCGCCAGCGGTGAGCCGTTCGTGCTCGTCGGCCGTACCGACGCGCTGCTCGTGGACGCCGGTCTCGACGAGGCGATCCGCCGCGCCAACTCCTACCTCGCCGCGGGCGCGGACTGCGCCTTCGTCCCCGGGGCGGCCGACGCCGCCACGATCGCCACGCTCGTCGAGGCGATCGACGGACCGCTCAACGTCGTCATGGGCCTGACCGGTGGCGGCTTGTCGATGGCCGAACTCGCCGACCTCGGCGTCCGCCGGGTCACCGTGGGCGGCAGCATCGCCCGCCTGCTCTACCGCCACCTGCTCGACGCGGCCACCGAGCTCTCCGAGCACGGCACTTTCACCTACGGCGACACCCAACTCACCCAGACGGCGCTCAACGCCCACTTCACCGACCGCACCTGACGGGTGAGCTCGCTCGTCGGTCTCATCAGGAAGTGGGCCGGGCACCTCGTAGGTCGAGGAGCATGCCGAGGTACCCCATTTCCTGACTTTGGGATTGGGCCATGGCGCGGGCGGCCTGTTTCACCGGACCCGAGGTGAGCAGGGTGTCGGCGGCGCGGGCCATCGTGACCCCGCCCGCGTGATGGCGGTACATCAGTTGCAGGAACAAGGTTTCGGCGTCGGCCGCACGGGCCACCGCGAGGGTGTCGAGGTCGGCGATGGTGGCCATACCGGGCATCGTGGCCGGCGCGGCGGTCGAGTGGTGGTGGGTTCCCGCCATCCAGGTCATCGGGACGTCGGCCGTGGGGGCGGCGCCCGCCAGCTGGGTCCAGCCGAGCAGGGTGCCGATCTCCACGCGCTGAGTGTCGGCGATCTGGTCGGCCAGCCTGCGCACGGTGGGATCCGCGGCCGGGTCGAGGCGCTCGGTGAGGATCAGCGCCTGCTGGTGGTGCGCGGTCATGTCCTGGACGAAGCCCAGCTCCGTCGTGGTGAGAACCGGTGCGGGCGTGGCTGTCTCGGTGACGAAGAGCGGTCGCAGGGCCGCCCCGAGTGCCAGCAGGAAGAGGACGGCGGCCCCGGCGAACGCCACGCGGATCACCCGGTTCACGGTCACGACCCGACCGTGGACTGCTGATTCGCGGGCGGTGTGTACACCTCGTTGTCGAGCTGCAACACCATGAACCCGTTGTCGGAACAGGTGACATACAGCTGATCGCCACGCCACTCCGGCGGGGACAGGCACCAGTCCGTGGACAGGTCGCCGAACGCGATATCGCCGGCCCGCGCGGTCAGCACCTGCGCGGGATCGAACAGCCCCTCGGCCATCGACCGCAATGCCGCCGGGGCGCTCATCACCGGAATGCCGATGATCGAGGCCAGGGCATGGGGCGAGTTCCAGATCTCGAGATTGCGTCCGGTGCGGGCAGGCGGGTTGAAGTAGGCGATCTCGCGGATGTCGCCGGGATCTCGGACGTCGAACACCCGGATACCGGAGGAGATCCAGCCGCAGGCCAGGGCGGTCGGATCGTCGGGACGGTCGGCGGTGCAGTAGTGCGATTCGTAGGAGAACGCCGAACCGCCCATCGAGGAACCGATGCCCGCGTCGATATTGGCGGGCAGGTTGATCTCGAGTTTGATCTTGGCGGTGATCCGGGGCGCGCTGTCGTCGGACACATCGATGAGTTTCACGCCACCGGAACCGCCCTCGTCGACCGTGAACAGATGGGGCACACCGTCATAGGTCACGGGCACGCTGTGCTGGGTGGCCCAGCCGTCGGTCCAGAACGTGCGGCCGAGATGGGGGACATGTGGATTCGGGTCGCGGCGTTGCACCGCGCTCACATCGAGCACGGTGAATCCGCCCAGGGCGGAGATGTAGAGCCGGTTTCCGTCGGGGCTCACCCCGAGCCCGTGTGCCTCGATCCCCGTCAGCCCCTGCCAGATCACCCGGGGATTCGCTGGATCGGCGAGGTCGATCGCACTGAGAAAACCGGGGACAAGGCCCGACGCCCAGTATGTGCGCCCGTCGGGGGAGAACCCGCCCTCGTGTGTCGTGATCGGTAGCGGCATCAGCAGATTCGAGCCGGTCCCGGGATTGAGCAGCCGGGGATGCGCGCAATCGGAGATGTCGTACACCGACAGGTATCCGGCTCCGATGCCGACCGGCACACCCGTCCCGACGAGCAGTTTGCGAGCCGTGTTGACCTTCAACGTCTCCCAGGTGCCAGCCAGCATGGCGGGTTCGGCGAGGGTCGCGGTCAGCCTCGGATTCGCCGGATCGGAGACATCGAGGACCTGGACACCGGGGTGCTCGCTGAGCATGTTGCCGGGGAAGAACGTGCCCATGTAGGCGCAGTGCTCGAAACTGGTGGAGGTGATGCCCGCTCCGCGCCCGGCGTAGCCCCCGACCATCGACATATTGCAGCGATAGCCCTGGGTGCTGCGCCCGCTGTCCCGGTCACCGGCGGGCACGTCGCCCTGCAATCCGGTCTCCGGCAGCGATCCGGGTCCGCAATCGGCCCGCGGCACCGCCGTTCGGCCCAGATCGAGGAATTCCTGCACCGCGCCGCTCAGGTCGGCGCCGAAATCGGCTGACGCACCGGAGGGCAGGCCGACGGCCACGAGTGCGGTGATCGCGGCCGCCGCCACAATCCGCACCAGCGAATGTCGTCGGCTGTTCGGCGGTGCCGCACCGGAATCGCCCGGCGGAATCGCGGGCCCGGCCTCGGGTCGTGTGTCGGTGTGCGGACGTGATGGCATCGTTGCCCTCCCGAATCAATGATGCGGCCAACACAACTGGCTCAGACAGTTGTGCCGCATCACGAATAGTAAGCCGGTCGAATGGTTGCCGAAGGGTGTTTCGGGGAACAGGGTGTGGGGCGGGGCTCGCGCTTACCTCGGGTCGCCACCCATACGCTGTACGGTTGCTCTGCACGACCAGCGCGTCTGAAAAGGCGGGGAGTTTCCGCGATCGGAGAGGACTCGGACCCATGTCGAACGATGTCGTAGGAAGTTCCGGTACCGCACCGCCGCCGGGCGGATCGGTAGCCGGTGGGTCGCCGGGCAAGCCGAGGCTGGATCTGCTCATCTTCTGCGCCACCGCGATCGGCGCACTCGCCTTCGTCGCCTGGGGTGTCCTCGACGACGAGAGCCTCGCCTCCGCGGCGAGCACCGCTCAGAAGTGGGTCATCACCAATACCGGCTGGTTGTTCGTGCTCACCGCCACCGCGTTCGTGGTGTTCGTGATCTGGCTGGCGATCAGCCGCTACGGCCGGATCCCGCTGGGCGCCGACGACGAGAAACCCGAATTCCGCACCGTGTCGTGGATCGCGATGATGTTCAGCGCCGGCATGGGCATCGGCCTGATGTTCTGGGGTGTGGCGGAACCGTTGTCGCACTTCGTGAACCCCCCGCCGCACACCGCCGAGCCGGGCTCGCCGGCCGCGGCGGAGGTCGCCATGGCCACCACGCTGTTCCACTGGACACTGCACCCGTGGGCGATCTACGCCGTCGCGGGCCTGGCCATCGCCTACGGCACATTCCGAAAAGGCCGCTCGCAGTTGATCTCCTCGGTGTTCCGCCCGCTGCTGGGCCGGCACGCCGACGGCATCGGCGGCCGGGCGATCGACATGATGGCGATCTTCGCGACCCTGTTCGGCTCGGCGGCCTCCCTCGGCCTCGGCGCCCTGCAGATCGGCGCGGGCATGGAGTTCAACGGCTGGATCGACGGCATCGGAAAGATCGGTCTGGTGGCGATCATCGCGGGCCTGTCCGTGGCCTTCGTGCTGTCGGCGGTCTCGGGCGTCGAACGCGGCATCCAGTGGCTGTCCAACATCAATATGGTGCTGGCCCTTGCGATCGCGGCGTTCGTGTTCATCGCGGGCCCCACGCTGTTCGTCCTCAATATCCTGCCCACCTCGATCGGTGACTACATCGAGGGCCTGCCGACCATGGCCTCGCGCACCGGCGCCGGTGACGACGCGATGCAGACGTGGCTGTCGAGCTGGACCATCTTCTACTGGGCCTGGTGGATCTCGTGGACGCCGTTCGTCGGTATGTTCATCGCGCGGATCAGCCGTGGCCGCACCATCCGTCAGTTCGTCACCGGCGTGCTGCTGGTGCCGAGCGTGGTGAGTCTGCTGTGGTTCGCGATCTTCGGTGGTGCGGGCATCGCCGAACAGGCCGAACACGGCGACCTCACCGAACCGGACGGCTCGGTCGACTCGAACTTCGCGCTGTTCCACCTGCTGGACCAGTACCCGATCACCTCGGTGACCACGGTGGTCGTGATGATCCTCGTCGCGATCTTCTTCGTCTCCGGTGCCGACGCGGCCTCCATCGTGATGGGCACCCTGTCCGAACGCGGCAGCATCGAACCGTCGAAGTGGGTCGTCATCTTCTGGGGCGCGGCCACCGGCGCGGTCGCCGCGATCATGCTGGTGATCGCCGATTCCGACAATCTCGGCGGCGCTCTGACCGGCCTCCAGGCGTTGACCACCGTGGTGTCGCTGCCGTTCCTGGTGGTGATGGTGGCGATGTGCGTGTCGCTGTACAAGGACCTGCGCGACGACCCGCTGATCCTGCGCATGGATCGCGGCATCGAACTGGTCGAGGTCGCCGTCGACCAGGGCACCGAACTGCACGAGGGTGACTTCGCTCTCGTCACCGAGGCCTCGCCGGACAAGGTCGAAGTCGCCGACGATCCCCCCGTCGCCGGTACCGAACGCGGCTAGTCCGCGGCGTCGATCCTGGCCTGCGCCGACGACAATTCGGCGCAGGTCAGTCGCAGGCGATCCCGCAGTGCGTCCGCGGATTCGGCGATCGCCGCCTGGGATCGGACGTACTCCGCTCGTCCGGCCGGTGTTTCGATGCGCACCGGCTCGTAGCCGAAGCCCGACAGATCGTAGGGGCTGGCCCGCATGTCGAGTTCCCGTGCGGTGCAGGCGAGTTCGAAGCAATCGAGCAGCAGGTCCGAGGAGATCAGGGGTGCGAGCTTGAAACCCCACTTGTAGAGATCCATATTCGCGTGCAGACAGCCCGGCTGCTCCCGCTGCACCTGGTCCGCGCGAGTGAGCGGTTCGGCATTGCGCCCCACCGCCTCCGGGGTGAAGAACCGGAACGCGTCGAAGTGCGTGCACCGCAACGACATCGACTCCACCACCGCGTCCGTCCCCGCGTGTCCCAGACGCAGCGGAACCTGCTGATGCCGCACGTAGTCAGTGCGATAGACCATCGCCCATTCGTGCAGCCCGAAACACGACAAGTGCGCCGGACGTCGTGCTGTCGCGGTGAGCAGTCCGGACACGAAGGAGATCGTGTCGCGCCGCTTGGCCAGATAGGCCGGGTCGGCGGTGAACACCCCCGGCTCGCCCGGTCGCTCGTAGTACCCGCGCGCGCCCCGATATTCTCCCGCCGCGCGCAGCCCGACCCCGAACCCTGGATGCCATCGGCGTAGCTGCGACGGCTTGTTGCCGTAGTAGGTGAACAAGAAATCCACGACCGGATGCGTGGTCCCCGCCGCACGGCGCTCGAGATAAGGACCGACCAGCCGATCGAGCCGATCACAGTGTGCGCGCGCGGCGGTCCGCCACTCGACCGCAGGCAATACCCGCAGGTCGAGAGCGTGGTCCAGGTCGCCGTACGTGCTCACCTGAACATTCTCCCGCACCGATTCTGCGCGGTGGATTCACCCCGAATCCAGACTCTGGGTGGCTGGTCGGGCTGGACGGAGGAGCCTGATGATCGACGTCCGATGTTGCCTACGTCGGTGCAGCTCGTCTCAGCTGGAACCGCTGGGCAACAGTCCAGCCGAGCCACTGCCGAGCTGGGGGTCTCCGGTGATCTCGATGACAAGGGTCTTGGTGGAGGAGCCCTGAGTGGCCACGATCGTGTATGTGCCCTTGGCCGGCGGGCGCCAGGTGCCGCGGATCGCGCTGCGCTCCCGGTCCGGATAGTCCAGGCGCTCGGGCGAACTCAGCTCACGGCCGTTGATCGTCACGGTGGCGGGCAGTGCGTAGTCGGAGCCGAACATCCGGGCCATAACGCTGCAGTTGGCACCCACATAGTCGCAGGCGACGGGTACTTCGCTGTTACCCCAGGCGTAGATCGTGATGTCCTCCACCTCCGCCGAGGCCGCGGGAGCCAGGGTGGCCGGGAGGATCAGTGCGCCCGCCGCGACGGCGGTCAGTCCTGCGATTCGCATGGATTCGGTGGTCCTTCGTATCGGTGTGGTCGGCCCCGGCGCTCGCTCGGGAACCGCGTGAAGCGGTAGCGTTCCACAGTTTTCGCGGGGCCGGTACCCCGAAAACCCAGGGCTTGACCCTATGTTCGGGCAGCGGCCGGCGGGGTTGGCGACGGTGGCGTCGACAAGGCGGTGGTCGCCCTCGCCTGGGAGATAGTGTTGCGGGGGTGTCTTCGTCTTCGGCCCTGGTGGGCCCTCGATCGGACCGCGTCGGCCGCAAGCGAGGGCTCACGCGCACGGTCTCGGCCCTTCCCGTTCCGATCCGTTTGATTCTCGTGTCGATCGTTGGGTTCAACATCGGCTTCTACCTGGTCGTGCCCTTTCTCGCGGTCCATTTGGCCGACGATCTCGGGTTGGCGGCGGGAGTGATCGGCACCGTGCTCGGATTGCGGATGTTGGCACAGCAGGGACTGTTCTTTCTCGGTGGGGCGCTGGCGGAACGCCTGGGGTATCGGCGTATGGCCCTGAGTGGAATCGCGGTGCGGGTCACTGGTTTCGGCGTACTCGCTGTGGCGGACTCCTTGGCGACGGTGATCACCGGCGTGCTGCTGGTCGGTGCGGCGGCCGCCCTGTTCGCGCCCGCGGTCGAGGGCGCGAATGCGGCGTACGGTCGCCAGTTGGAGGACGCCGGGGTACTGCCGCGCGCCGAGGTGTTCGGACTCGAGCAGATGGCCGGTCGCGTCGGAATGGTCATGGGGCCGATACTGGGTGCGTTGCTGCTGACAGTGCCGTTCGCGTGGACCGCCGGTATCGCCGCGGCTCTGTTCGCGGTGATCGGAATGCTGTTCCTGCGCTGGTTCCCGGAACCGCCGCGCCGTGATATCGACGTGGTGTCGATCGTCGGGGTATTGCGTGTGGTGGCCCGCAATGGCGAGTTCCTGGCCTATGCCGGATTGTGGGCGATCCAGCTGGCGGCTGTGAGCTTGGTGTATCTGATGCTGCCGATGGAATTGGCCGCAGTCGGCGCTGATCGGTTCGTCGGGTGGGCCTACGTGGTGGCGGCGCTGGTGGTACTGGGCGGACAGATCCCGATGCTGCAGATTATCGCCCGCATCGGAAATCGCCGAGCGTTGACCTGGGGGTTCCTGATCATGGGCGGCGGCTTCGTCGTTCCCTCGATAGTTCCGGTCACTCAGCTATGGGTGTTCATGGGAGTGCTCGGCTGGCTGGTTCTGCTCAATGCCGGTCAGATGCTGCTCGTTCCGGCACTACGTGACGCGGTGGCCGCGACCGCCCGGGAGAGCTACTTGAGCGCACATTTCGGCGCGATGAACTCGCTGGGTGGAGTGCTCTGCGTCTTGGCCTCAGCCGCCGCCGGATCGGCTTACGCCGCGATCGGTGCGACACCGTGGGGTCGGGCGATGGTGTGGTTGGTAGCCGCGGTGTGTATCGCGGGGGGGTCTGCGGTCACACTGGCGGCGCTGTCCCGCCGCCGACGCGCGATCGCGCCGCCTCCGGAGGGCGCGAGCGGCTAGTTCGGCAGCTCGATCGCACGAAGCCGGTCGACGAGTTCATCGAGCGCGAAGGGAATCGTCAACGGGTTCGGCATCGAGATGGCATCGCTGGTGATGGCGTCCAGTTTGACCACCCGGCCTTCGCGCACCGCCGCGAGCGTGGGAAACAACGGATTCGATTCGATGCGCTCGCGGTCTCGGTCCCAGTTGTCGACCACGATCACATCGGCGTCGATGCGCTCCAGCAGTTCGGTCGACAGTTCCTGGTAGAGGCCGTTGGCGAAGGCGCCGGACAATGCGGGCGGCGGGACGAAGCCGAGCGCGGACAGAATCTGGAACCGCGCCGACTCCGGTGCGAAAACCCGGAACTGCCCGGACGGCCACCGGATCACCAATGTGGCCGTGCGTCCGGCGAATTCGGGGTGGGCGGCCCTGGCGCCGGCCAGACGATTCCGGACATCGGTCACCAATTCTTGTGCGCGGCCAGGTAATCCGACGGCCTGGCCGATGCGGGTGGTCACTTCATCCCAGGGCAATACCCAATCCCGGTGTTCGGCTGCGCGCAGCACGGTGGGTGCGATGGCACTGAGCTGCTGGTACACGGTAGCGTCAATGGCATTGTTCACGGCCAGAATCAGGTCCGGGCGTACCGCCGCCACCGCTTCCACACTGAAATCCGTGGTGGCTTCGGAGAGCGCGGGCACCTGCCTGGCACCGAGAGCGGATTCGGCCCAGGCTCCGATGCCGTCGTCGGTGGAGCCTCGCCACACGGGTACAAGAGCCGGGATCACGCCCAAGGCAAGTAGTACGTCGGCGTCGCCGATGCCGATGACCGCGATGCGTGTCGGGGCGCGGTGGATCGTGGTCGCGCCGTGGCGATGGCTGATGGTCACGGGATAGGCCCCCGCTTCCGGTGTGACAGCGGGATGTGCGCCGTCTGCACCGATCGTGGCGTCCGCCGAACATGCTGTCGCGAGGCCGGAGACGACGACGAGCGACAGTTTGAGTGCCTGCCGCCGGGAGATGACGTAATCCACGAGGTTCCTTTCGAGCACCGTCCAAATCAAGGCAAGGCTACCCTAATAATGGGCACTCGGTCTCTACGAGGATCAACGGACAAAAACGAACTCGGCCGCTTCATCCCACCGGCACGCGGTATCGCGCATTAAATCGATCAGGGCATGGCGTCGTGTGACAGTGCGGCACGGGTGGTCACGGGGGCGGTCAGTGCGCCGGCGAGCATGTCGATGATCTCTTCCCGTGCTCGCGCGTCGGTGGCCCGCGCCGCACCCGCCTCCGCCGCGCGTTCGTTGTCGGCGACGAGCGCGAAGACCATGGTGGTCAGTGCTCGCAACCGGCGCACCCGCAGCCGGGGTGGCAGGGTGGCGAGCTGTCGGTCCAGGCCCTGCATGATGACGCGCACCGACGTGCGGCCCGCGCTGTCGAGGTTGGCCGCGTCGGAGACCGCCGGGTGCGGGTGGATCTGTTCGAGAAATCGCGCGTAGTGGCGGATTCCGTGCCGTTCGCCGAGTTCGAACATGGGCACCACCAGGGCTTCGAGTAGCCCGTGCACACCGGGGGGCCGATTCGAGCCCGCTTGTTCGGCGAGCAGTTCCAGTCGCCGCACCTCCAACGTCGCCAGCCGGAACTCGACCACTGCTTCGATGAGCCCGTCGCGGGATCCGAAGTGATACTGGATCGCTGAATTGTTTCGCTGACCTGCGGCAGCGGCGATATCGCGCAGCGGCACCGACCGTCCGTGCTCGGCGATCAGACGCTCCGCCGCGACGATGATGCGTTCCCGCGCTGCTGTCCCTGCCACAGTCCGCACAGTAGCCGTTCCCCGGCAAGAATGAGAACTGATCCTTGACAGTTAAGCAATCGTTCTTAAAACTGCGTGTGACCGCAGACACATGCGGCGATATTCGGAGAGGAACTTGCGCCATGATCCTGGATGCCTTCCGGCTCGACGGTCGCGTTGCCATCGTCACCGGAGCGGGCCGCGGTATAGGCGCGGCCACCGCGCTCGCGCTCGCCGAAGCCGGTGCCGACGTCGCCATCGCCGCCCGCACCACCGAACAGCTCGACGAGGTCGCCGGGAAGATCCGCGCCCTGGGCCGCCGTGCCGTGACCGTTACGGCGGATCTGTCCGACCTGGCCGCGGTGAAGGCCTTCGCCGACACCGCCGCCGCCGAACTGGGCCGCATCGACATCGTGGTCAACAATGTCGGCGGCACCATGCCCAATACCTTCATGACCACCTCCCCGGAGTTCCTGGAGGAGGCTTTCCGCTTCAATGTGTCCACCGCGCACGCGCTCACCCAGGCCGCGGTGCCGCACCTGCTGGAGTCGGACAACGCCTCGGTGGTCAGCATCTCCTCGATGATGGGCCGCACCGCGGGCCGTGGTTTCCTCGCCTACGGCACCGCCAAAGCCGCTCTCGCGCACTGGACCCGGCTGGCCGCCACCGACCTGTCGCCCCGCATCCGCGTCAATGCCATCGCGGTCGGGTCGGTACTCACCTCCGCGTTGGATGTCGTTGCCGGTCAACCCGAGATCAAGGCCGCGATGGAAGCCGCGACCCCGCTGGGTCGGCTCGGCGAGCCCTGGGAAATCGCGGCGGCCATCGTCTACCTCAGTTCCCGTGCGGGCGGCTACGTCACCGGCAAGATTCTCGAGGTCGACGGCGGCATCGAAAGCCCCAATTTCGAACTCGGCCTGCCCGACCTGTGATCCACTCCCGCGCAAAGGATCTGACATGACCTACCGTGTAATCCAATGGAGCACCGGAAACGTCGGTGCGCGAGCACTGCGTTCCATCATCGCCCGGCCCGAACTGGAACTCGTCGGCGTGTGGGTATCGAGCGCGGCCAAAGCCGGGAAGGACGCGGGCGAGCTCGCCGGGCTGTCCGTCGTCACCGGCATCACCGCCACCACCGATGCCGACGCCCTGGTGGCCATGAAACCCGACTGCATCGTGCACACCGCCATGGCCGACGACCGGCTGATGGAATCGGTCGAGGACCTGAAACGGTTCCTGCGCGCCGGCATCAATGTGGTCTCGAGCAGCCCGGTCTTCCTGCAATACCCGTACGGCACCCTGCCCGACGAGGCGATCGCCCCGATCGTCGCGGCCGCCGAGGAAGGCGGTGCGTCCCTGTGGGTCAACGGTATCGACCCGGGCTGGGCCAACGACTGGCTGCCGCTGCTGCTCTCCAGTGGCTCCGAACGGATCGACCGGATCATCTGCTCGGAGATCATGGACTATTCCACCTACGACAATCCCAAGGTCGTCTTCGACATCATGGGATTCGGCAGTGACCTCGACGCCCTGACCATGCTGCTGCAACCCGGCGTCCTCACCCTTGCCTGGGGCAGCGTCATCCGGCAGCTCGCCGCCGCGCTCGATATCGAACTCGATTCCGTCACGCAACATTTCGAACGGCTACCGGCCACCGGTGAGCTGACTGTCGGCGACCGCACCATCGCCGCGGGTACGGCCGCCGCGCTGCGCTTCCAAGTCCACGGCATCCGCGCCGGCCGCGAGGTGCTGACCCTCGAACACGTCACCCGCCTGCACCCCGACCTGGCTCCCGATTGGCCACAGCCGACGGGAAAGGGTGGCTACCGCGTCGAAATCCAGGGCGAGCCGGACTACCGGCTCGACCTTCAGCTCACCAGCGACGGTGACCACGCTCTCGCCGGTGTGGTCGGCACCGCCGCCCGCCTGGTCAGTGCCGTCTCGGCCGTGGTCGAGGCCCATCCCGGCCTGCTGACCGCCACCGATCTGCCCCTCACCACCGGCCGTGGACTGGTGTCCTGAACGGCCCGTTGTTCCGCGACTCGACTGGTGCCGAAAATCTAGAACACGTTATAGTTCGGCTGATCGGGCGACGATGCGGTCGGCCCGTGCTCGGAAGGGTGGACAAGTGCGGGCCTGGGATGACGCAGCCGATGTCGTGGTCGTCGGATACGGCGGAGCGGGAGCGGCCGCCGCGCTGGCCGCGCGGGAATCCGGCGCCGAGGTGCTGGCCGTCGACCGGTATCTGGGTGGCGGCGCTACGGCGCTGTCGGGTGGCATCGTGTACGCGGGCGGCGGCACCTGGGTGCAACGCGACGCGGGCATCGACGACGACGTCGACACCATGCTCGCGTACCTGCAGGCCGAGGTCGGTGACGCCGTGAGCGCCGCGACGCTGCGCCGATTCTGCGAAGAGTCCCCGGCGATGATCGACTGGCTGACCGGGCACGGCGTGCCCTTCCAGCCCTCGGTGTGCCCGTACAAGACGTCCTATCCGACCGATGACTACTACCTGTACTACTCGGGCAGCGAAAACTCCGGCGGTTACCGGGATCTCGCGAAACCGCGTCAACGCGGTCACCGCACGCACGGCCCCGGCGTCTCGGGCAAGGCACTGTTCGGGCCGCTGGCGGCGTCGGCGTCCGAGCACGGCGTTCGCGTCCGGACCGGCACCAGGGCGGCTCGGCTCGTTGTCGAGGACGGGCGCGTGACGGGCATCGAGGCGCTCACGATCGCCGACGCACCCGCGGCGGTACGGCGCCGATTCGCCGCGCTCGCCCGGATCTCGGCGAAACCCGGTGTGTATCACCAGGGTTTGCGCCGGGCGGTGGAAAGGCTGCTGGCCCGGATCGAGCGCAGATACGGTGTGCCGGTCCGGATCCAGGCGAGATCCGGCGTGGTGCTCACCACGGGCGGGTTCATCGCGAACGGGGAGATGGTCGCACGGCACGCCCCCGCGTATCCGTGGTCGCAGGGACTGCCGCTGGGGAGCGCTGGTGACGACGGCAGCGGCATCACCATGGCGCTCGACATCGGCGCGGCGAGCGGCAAGATGGACGCGCTGTCGACCTGGCGGTTCATCGCGCCGCCCAGCGCGTTCTTCGGAGCGATCGCGGTGAATGCCCTGGGCGAGCGCATGATCGACGAGTCCCGCTACGGCGCGGCTCTCGGCGCGGCCATCGCCACCAGCCCAGGTCATCGCGCGTGGCTGCTCGTCGACGCGGAGCTGGAGGCCGAAGCTCGCGGCCAGATCGGCGCACAGTCGGTGTGGTTCCAGCGAATGCAGACCGAGCGTTTGCTGCGGATCGGGCGCGTCACGGGGAACACCGTCGAGGAGGTGGCCGCACGGGCCGGGATCGACCCGTCCGCACTGCGCGCGACCCTCGACGCGCACAACCGCGCCATCGAGGACAACCGCCCCGATCCGCTGGGCAAGCCCGACGACCTCCGCCGCCCGTTGCGCACCGGACCGTTCGCCCTGCTGGATATCTCGTTCAAGGCGCGGCTCACCTACCCGATGCCGATGCTCACTCTCGGCGGCCTGCTGGTGGACGAGGCCACCGGCGCTGTTCGCCTCGAGAGCGGGGGAGTCGTGCCGGGACTCTTCGCCGCGGGGCGCGCGGCGGTCGGCGTCTGTTCGAACTCCTACATCAGTGGCCTGTCGCTGGCCGACTGCATCTTCTCGGGGCGGCGGGCGGGCACCCACAGCGCCCAGCCGCTGCTACCTCGGTGAGGACCCTCGCAGACGCCGGCTGATCATGCGGGCATCCGATCCGGCGGGCCGCTCGCTCGATCGATCTCGGTGACGAACGCGCTGACCTCGGCCAAGGCGGCGACCGCTTCGGGGACGGCCAGATAACCGGCCTGGAAGACGTGCACCTGGCCGGGCCAGATCTGCAGGTCACAGCGCACGCCGACACGGCGGGCGGTCGCCGCGAGGTGTTCGGCGTCGGCCTGCAAGACCTCGAGCCCGCCGACCTGGATGAGCATCGGCGGAAAGCCGGGGACGATCCCGGCCGCGACGTCCAGGCGGGGATCGGTCAGGTCTGCCCCCGCCACGTACATGCCGATCAGCCGGTTGGCGGTGGTGGCCGAGGCGTACGGGTCGCGCACCGCCGATTCCTTCGTCGCGGCCAGCCCGAAGGTGAGGTCGGCCACCGGCGAGAACAGCACCAGCCCGGACGGTTGTGGAAGCCCCCGCCGGGCCAGCTCACCGGCGAGGGCCAGTGCCAGGTGCCCGCCCGCGGAGTCTCCGGCGACGACGATGTCGACGGGTCGATGCCCGCGGGCGAGTAGCCAGAGGTAGCCACGTAGCGCGTCCTCGTGTGCCGCGGGAAACGGGTTCTCGGGCGCGAGCCGGTACCGCGCGGCGAACACGGGGCGCCCACTCGCGTGACCCACCCGCCCGACCAGGCCGCGGTGGGTGCCCGGCGAACAGGAGAAGTACGCACTGCCGTGCAGGTAGTAGACGACCGGCTCCCGCGGCTCGGGTACTGCGTTCACCCACTCGCCGCGGACCGCGAATTCGGTGTCCGCGTGTTCGTGGACGGGAAAACGCGCCACCGTCCAGGACGGCATGACCAGGCGCAACCCGTGCATTGCCGCGCGTCCGATACGGACGCCTGTGCGAGTGGCGGGGAGCCGTGAGCCCAGTCGGCGCACGGTGAGCAGCATGACCGCCGCCACGATTCGGCTGGCGCGCGACGGTGTCGCGACGAGATTTCGATCCATGCCGTGCATCATGCTCGGACAACAGGGCAACTGACAAGAACTCATGTCAAAACGCCCGACAGTCCTGTACTTTGTTGACATGACTTCATGTCAAAACTGGGACAGTCAATGAAAGGGCAGGTCATCGCGGTGACCGGCGGTGCGCGTGGGATCGGGAGGGAGATCGCCGCGCGGCTCGCCCGCGCGGGTGCGCGCGTCGCGATCGGCGACATCGACGAATCGGCGGCACACGCCACCGCCACCGAACTGGGGGCGCGGGTGCGGGGCTTCGGCGTCGATGTCGCCGACCGGGATTCGTTCGCGACGTTCCTCGCCACCGTCGAGCAGGAGTGGGGACCGCTCGATGTGCTCGTCAACAACGCCGGGGTGATGTGGGTGGGCCGGTTCGATCGGGAACCCGAAGCGGCGCGGCGACGGCAGTTCGACGTGAACGTCCACGGCGTGATCAACGGGGTGACCCTCGCCGCACCGGCCATGCGCGCGCGAGGCGCCGGGCACATCATCACCGTGGCCTCCGCCGCGTCGAAGCTCGCCCCGCCCGGTGAGTCCTCCTACGCCGCGACCAAGCACGCCGTCTTCGGCTACCTGAGCGGGGTCCGCGCTGAACTGCGCGGCAGCGGGGTCGCACTCTCGGTGATCATGCCGACCGTGGTGGACACCGAATTGGCGACCGGCACCGCCACCGGCGCGGTGGCACTGCTCCAGCCCGCCGACGTTGCCCGCGCCGTTGCCCGGACGATCGAACACCCTCGATTCGAGGTGACAGTGCCCCGCTACCTCGGACCGCTGCTGCGCGCGGTGAACGTCCTCCCGGCCGCCCTGCGCGACCGTGTCCTGTTCGGCATGGTCCCGGATCAGGTTGCCGCTGTTCATGATTCATCGAGCCGGGCCGACTACGAACACAAGGTCTGTGGCCCCACCGAACCTCCACCCACGCCGACGACAGGAACCCTGAAATGACCACAACCGACGCGCTCGGCGATATTCGGCCGATACCGGAGTTCGCCGGTGTCCACGACGTGTGGCCGCGCGGCGACCGGCTCGAGGCGGTGCGCGAAGGCGCCCTCCGCTACCGCGAGCGGTTCCTCCGGCAGGGGCAGGTGCGTGCGGTCAAGAGCTTCGACATCGCCGCCGCCCCGTATCCGCAGCGATTCGCCTTCCAGGGCTATTCGATCGGCCCCAACCCGATGATCTCGATCATCAATCGGATGTTCGTGGTCCAATTCGAAGGATTCGACGGCGCGCTCCGAACGCTGGTCTGGGAGCCCACCGTCGCGGCCGGATCGGGCAAGGCCCCGTTCTACGCGAAACTGCAGAAGCTCTCGCGCACGCTGCGCGCGGAGTCGCTGTTCGTCAAGTACTACAACGATCCCGAGGCGGTGCTGCCCCGACTGGGCCTGCGCAACGAGGATGTCGACTACGTCAGCTTCGACCACCTGCACGTGCAGGACATCCGCATGATCATGGGCAGCGACGAGCCGATCGACGGTGAGTCCGGGCCCCGTGACCCGCTGTTCCCGAACGCGCGGATGCTGGTGCAGCGCACCGAACTCGACACGCTGGAATCGGTGCACCCGATGCAATGGGCCTGGTACGTCGACGGCGGTATGGACGGCGTCCCCGCCGAGCGACTGCAGGTCCTCGACGGTGACGTCGAGTTGGGTGTCGGGGTGAGCCTGCTGTGGACACCCGGGCACACCGACGGGAACCACTCGCTGTGCGTGAACACGCCCGACGGTGTGTGGGTGTCCTCGGAGAACGGGATGGCCGCCGACAGCTGGCAACCGGAACTGTCCAGGATTCCCGGGGTCCGGCAGCAGGCGCAGTTCTACGGCCGCGAAGTCGTCCTCAACGCGAACACTCTCGAAGACTCGCTGGATCAGTACGATTCCATGGTCAAGGAGAAGACCATGGCTTCCCGGTCACCGCGCGATCCGCGCTGGCTGCAAGTCGTTCCCTCCTCGGAATGCGCGAACTGGAAGCGGCAGTGGCCGGTCGTGCCGACTTTCACCCACGGCGGACTCGACTACGGGACGATCGCGATCCCACCTCGGGCTGATGACTAGGATGGAGACCTTCTAGATCAGGTAGCCGGATGCGGGAGGACAGTGACCGAGACCGACGCTCCGTCCGGGAACCGAGCTCCGTCGCGCCGCTACGGTGGGCGGGACAAGGCGAGTCGAAGCGCTGAGCGTCGAGACGCGCTCCTCGAGGCCGGCCTGGAACTGTTCGGCACCATCGGCTATCCGGCGTCGTCGGTGAAGAAGATCTGCGACCGCGCGGGGTTGACCGAGCGGTACTTCTACGAGTCCTTCACTCATCGTGAGGCACTGCTGCGCGCGGTCTACGACGGTCAGATCGACCAGGTCCGCGCCGCGACCTTGGCGGCGCTCGCGGGGGCCGAACCCGATCTGGCTCCCCAGGCCCACGCCAGTGTCGACGCGTTCGTTCGGACCGTGGCCGCGGACCCGCGCCGCGCCCGGGTCATCTTCATCGAGGTCGTCGGAGTCAGCGCGGAGCTCGAGGTGCACCGGCGCGCGGTCATGCACGAATTCGCCCAGCTGATCGCCGGTTTCGCCGACGCCTACTTCCATGTTCCCGCCACCGATCGCTTGGCGATCGCGGCGATGCTGTTCGCCGGCGGGATGACCGAGCTGATGGTGGACTGGACGCTGGCCGACGCACCCTTGCCGCTCGACGAACTGATCGACGTCGCCGTGAGTATTCTGATCCACGGACTCGGGACCCTGGATCGCCGACCCGGCGAACCGGTGTAGCCGAGTCGGCGATCAGCCGGCGCGCCCGAATTCCTTGCGGTAGTGCTCGGACAATGCGGGGTAGTAGTCCTCGAAGGTCACCGTGGCCGGGTCGCGGTCGGTCTCGGCGGCGACCAGGCGGTCCAGGTAGTAGTCCCAGCCCGGCCCGACGTTCTCCGCCATGGTGGGATCGGGCACGTTCTGGGCGAAGACCAGGGTGGTGACGCCGCCTTCCTCGGCGAGGTCCAGGCGCAGCTGCCAGTGTTCGGGATTCTCCCCGTCGTAGGGCATCGACGTGGTGACCCGCAGCCGGTGCGGGGCATCGCATTCGTCGATCCGGAATCGCTCGGGGGGCATCTCGCCCTCGAAGGTCATCTGGAACTTCACTTCACCCGACGTCGGGTCGCCGGTCCAGGTGCCGAGCCAGCGGGCGAGCCGCTGCGGCTCGGTGACGGCGGCCCAGACGTCCTCGATCGGCGCGCGGAAGGTTCGGGTCCATTCGCAGTAGATGCCGTCGGCGAGGTCGCGGCGGTGTCCGGTCGCGGTGGGGATGGTCATGCGGTCTGCTCCTTGTCGCTATCGGTGCTGGTCGTGGCTCGGCGATCCCGGGTGGTGCGGCGGACTTCGAGATCGAGACCGTCGAGCGCGTGCTCCGGAATCGGCGGCCGGGCCGGTCGCAGCTTTTCCAGATAGTCGTGCAACGGCGCGAGCCCTGCGGGGGCGAGGCGATAGTGGCGTTCGCGGCCGTGCGGTTCGGCGCAGACCAGGCCCGCGTCGGCGAGTATCCGGAGATGTTTGCTGATCGCCGGTCTGCTGATGGGGTATTCCGCGGCGAGATCGACGACCCTGGCCGGTGCGCAGGCGAGCCGCTCGAGCAGATCGCGCCGCACGGAGTCGGCCAGGGCCTCGAACACGTCCACCTCTCAATTGGTAACCGACTAGTTACTAATTGTCAAGAGTGGACCGCTGGTGGTGGTCTCGGCACACGACAACGGCCCGACCGGTTGGTCGGGCCGTTGTCGTGATCTGTCCGCGGCGAGGCGGAGATCGGTTGCCGGGGCGGCCTATTCGGCGAGGCGGTGGGTTCCGTCGCGCACGGTGCCGACGAACTCTTCGATCAGGTCCTCCAGGGCGACCACGCCGACGGTGTTGCCACGGCTGTCGACCACCCGTCCCAGATGGCTACTGGTGCGGCGCAACCGGGCCAGCGCCTCGTACAGCGGAGTTCCGGTGCTCACCGTGGGCAGCGGGCGGATGTCGGTGCGCGGGATGACGGTGTCCGGGCCCGCGTTGTCGTCGGCGACCTCGTCGAGGACGTCCTTGATGTGCAGGTAACCCACCAGGGAGCCGTCGGAGGCGGCGACCGGGTAGCGCGAGAAACCGGTCTCGGACACCGCTGCCTCGACCTCGCCCAGGGTGGTCCCGTTCCCGATCAGCGGCACCGATCTGGCTTGGGCCAGCGGCACCATCACATCGCCGACGACCTGGTCGGACGTGCCGAGAGCCTGGGTGAGCCTGCGGTGTTCCTCTTCGTCGAGCAGCCCCTCGGAGCGGGATTCGCCGATCATCTCGGCCAGCTCCACCGTCGAGACCGTGGCGTCGAGTTCGTCCTTCGGCTCGATCCGCATCATCCGCAGCGTCATGTTCGCGGCCAGGTTGTACAGCGCGATCAGCGGCCGGGCGATCCGCAACCACATCAGGTGGATCGGCACCAGCAGCAGTGCCGAGCGTTCCGGACCGGCCAGGGCGATGTTCTTCGGCACCATCTCGCCGAGCAGGATGTGCAGGATCACCACCACCGTCAGCGCGAGCGCGAAGCCCACCGGGTGCAGCAACTGATCGGGCAGGCCGAGCAGTTCGAACGGGCGCTCGATCAGGTGCGCGATCGCGGGCTCGCCGACGCGGCCGAGCAGGATCGAGCAGATGGTGATGCCGAGCTGAGCCGCGGCGAGCATGATCGACAGGTTCTCGCCCGCCTCGATCACCGTCTGGGCCTTCTTCTTGCCTTGGGCGACAAGGGCTTCCAGCCGATCGCGGCGGGCGGAGATGAGGGCGAACTCGGCGGCGACGAAGAACGCGTTGCCCGCCAGCAGGACGACGGTCAGCAAGATTCCGAACAGGTCACCCATGAGCGTTCTCCCGTGCCGAGAGGTTGGCCGCGTCGACGGGGATCAACCGCACCCGGTCGATGCGCCGTCCGTCCATCCGTTCCACCCGGGCGATCCAGCCGCCCCCGGAACCGCGGGACGCGGGCAGCACCACTTCGTCACCGGTCACCGGGATACGGCCGAGCTGGGCCAGTACCAGACCACCGAGGGTTTCGTATTCGCCCTCGGGCGCGTCGTAGCCGGTCGCGCGCGACACCTCGTCGATGCGCATCAGGCCCGAGCAGTCCCAGCCGTCGGAGACCCGGCGCACATCGCGCTCCTCCTCGTCGTGCTCGTCGCGCACGTCGCCGAGGATCTCCTCGATCAGGTCCTCCATGGTCACCATGCCCGCGGTGCCGCCGTATTCGTCGACGACCAGGGCCACCTGCATGCCGTCGGCGCGGACGCGCTCGAGGACTTCGTCGCCGTCCAGGCTGGCGGGCACGATCGGCACCGCGACGGCGAGGTCGCTGAGCTGGATCTGCTTGCGCAGTTCACCCGGGTGGGTGAACGCCTGCTTGACGTGCACCACGCCGAGGGTGTTGTCGAGGTCGCCGTCGACCACCGGGAATCGGGAGTAGCCGGTGCGCGCGGCGGCGGCGATGAGGTCGGCGATGGTGTCGTGGCGGTCCAGCGATTCGACCTTCACGCGCGGTGTCATCAGGTCCTCGGCGCTGCGCTCACCGAATTCCAGCGAGCGGTCCATCACCTGCGCGGTGCGCTGATCCATCGCGCCACGCATGGCGGAGGTGCGCACCAGCGAACCGAGTTCCTGGGGCGAGCGAGCCGAGCGCAGTTCCTCGGCGGGTTCGATGCCGAGCCTGCGGACCACCCAGTTGGCGGCGCCGTTGAGAAAACGGATGAGCCACTTGAACAGGGCCGAGAAGCCGATCATCGGGCCCGCGGTGAGCCGGGCGACCTTCATCGGCTCGGCGATCGCGATGTTCTTGGGCACCAGCTCGCCGTAGATCATCGACAGCGAGGTCGCGATGATCAGGGCCAGCGCCAAGGCGACGCCGTGCGCGGCGTTTTCGCTCAAGCCGATGCCGTCCAGCAGCGGATCGAGCAGCCGGGCCAGGACGGGTTCGGCGATGTAGCCGGTGATCAGCGTCGTGATGGTGATGCCGAGCTGGGCGCCGGAGAGCTGGAACGACAGAGTGTGATGGGCCTGTTTCACCAGGCGTGACTGGGTGTCACCTTCCCGAGCGGCCGCTTCGACGGTGCTGCGTTCCAGTGCGGTGAGGGAGAACTCGGCGGCGACGAACAGCGCCGTTCCGAGGGTGAGTGCGACGAAGCCGAGCAGGCTGAGCACGGTCAGAACGATGGACATCCTCAGCACCACCCGAGTGGGGGCGCGGTAGGGAAACCGGGGGATCGAACGGACGCTGCGGAAAGGAGGACGCCGGGTTTGTCACCCGGCTCCGTAGAGGAGCCCTCCTGTGTGGCGCCCTTGGACGCGGGTGACAACTGGATCCTTTCGAGGCGGGAGTCGAGCATGTGCCGTGATCGGCAACTCCATAGTAATCCGTGCCCACTCATGATGTGTCAGCGGCGCGGCTCCGCCCGCCGACGGCGGCCGATCGAAGGGTTCGATCGGCCGCCGCGGGCGCGGTTCACCAGCCGCTGGGAAGCGGCCTGCCTTCGGCGAAGCCGGCGGCGGACTGCACGCCGAGCACGGCCTTGTCGTGGAATTCCGGCAGCGACCGGGCACCGGCGTAGGTGCACGAGCTGCGCACACCCGAGCAGATGTGGTCGATGAGATCCTCGACGCCGGGACGCTCGGGATCCAGACGCATCCGCGAGCTGGAGATACCCTCTTCGAACAGTGCCTTGCGGGCGCGGTCGAAGCTGCTGTCGGCGGCGGTGCGGGCGGCGACAGCACGCTTGGACGCCATGCCGAAGCTCTCCTTGTACTTGTTGCCGTCGCGGTCGATGCGCAGGTCGCCGGGGGACTCGTAGGTGCCGGCGAACCAGGAACCGATCATCACGTTCGATGCGCCCGCGGCCAGCGCCAGTGCCACGTCGCGGGGGTGCCGGACGCCTCCGTCGGCCCACACGTGCACGCCGAGTTCCTTTGCCGCGGCGGCACATTCGGCCACGGCGGAGAACTGCGGGCGACCGACGCCGGTCATCATGCGGGTGGTGCACATGGCGCCGGGGCCGACACCGACCTTGATGATGGTCGCGCCCGCCTCGGCCAGATCGCGGGTGCCCTCGGCGGAAACCACATTGCCCGCGACCAGGGGCAGGCCGAGGCCGAGATCGGCGACGGTGCGCAAAGATTCGAGCATTTTGGTCTGGTGGCCGTGCGCGGTGTCGAGGACGAGCACATCGGCGCCCGCCTCGGCCAGGGCCTTCGCCTTGGCGGCCACGTCGCCGTTGATGCCGACGGCGGCGGCGACGCGCAGCTTGCCGTTCGCGTCGACCGCGGGGGTGTAGATGCCCGCGCGGACCGTGCCGGTGCGGGTCATCACGCCCGCGAGGGTGCCGTCGGGGTGGGTGAGCACCGCGAGCTGGGCGTGGGCCTCGGCGAGGCGGTCGAAGATATCGCGCGGGGACGCCTCGACGGCCACCTGGACGAAGTCGGTGAACGCGACCTCGCGCAGGCGCGCGAACCGGTCCACATCGGCGCAGGCGGCCTCGGTGACGACGCCGACCGGCTTGCCGTCCTCGACGACCACGACGGCCCCGTGCGCGCGCTTGTGCATCAGCGCCACCGCGTCGGACACCGAACGATCGGGGTCGAGGGTGACCGGGGTGTCGGCGGTGAGCGAGCGGCTCTTCACGAACGCGATGGTGTCGGCGGCCGCGGGGATCGGCAGATCCTGGGGGAGCACCACGATGCCACCGCGGCGAGCGACAGTCTCGGCCATCCGTTTGCCCGCGACCGCGGTCATGTTCGCGACCACGAGGGGGATGGTGGTACCGGTCCCGTCGACGCTGGCCAGGTCCACATCGAACCGGGACGCGACATCGGTCCGGTTCGGGACCAGGAAGAGGTCGTCGTAGGTCAGGTCATACGGCGGCTGGGGTCCCGGAAGAAATCGCACTTGATTGATAGTAGCCCTGTGAGCCCAGCGGCGGGCAAATCCCGCGCCGTGTCAGCGCGTGGGCTCGGCGGTGACCGCTCTGGTGTGGCATAGGGCCACGGTCGCCGCGCACATCACGACGACACAGACTCCGACGACGACGAGTCCGGGACCGCTGGTGCGCAGGTGCTCGTCGAGAGCGGTGAGGCCGAGGAACGCGGCGGCCAGGGGTTCGGCGATGGTCGCCGCGGGGAGTGAGGCCGACAGCGGTCCGGCCTGGAACGCGCGCTGCTGCAGGTACACGCCGAGCAGGCCCGCGGCCACCAGCGTCCAGGTCTGCCACCCGCCGAGCACCGCGCCGATCCCGTCACCGAACAGGGTGACCACGCGATCGGTGAGTGCGGCCGCCGTCCCGAACAGGGCGCCACCGGCGAGACCGAGAGCGAGCGCCTGTCCCGACCGGCTGCTGATCGTCAGCCCGGCGACGGCCGCGGCCACGACGACGCCGAGCAGAATCGCCAAGGGCACCAACCATTCCCGGAAGGGCGCCGTGTCCTCGCCCGCTGTCGGATCGCCCACGATCAGGAACAGCGCGAGCGCCGCGACGAGGATCAGCGCGGTCGTGGCGGCGCGCGCGGTGATCCGCTGCCCGTTCAGCCGTGCGGACAGCGGCAGCGCGAAGACCAAGGCGCTCACCAGAATCGGTTGCACCACCAGCACCGCGCCGAATGCCAGCGCGAGAACTTGCATCGCGTAACCACCGGTGTCGCCGACGATTCCGGACCACCAGCGTGGGCTGCGGAGCAGGCCGCCGAGCAGGGACGTGCCTTCGGGCACTGCCGCGGCCGCCCGCTGCTGCGCTACGGCGCCCAGCGCGATCAACATGGCCGCGATCAGCGCGTACACGATGGTGGCGATCTCGTGGTTCGTCACGGGCTCAGTGTGCGGGATCCGGCGCTCGTCGGCGCTGATCTACGAATGAGAGTCGCGGGGTTCGGGTACCTGGAAACAGACGCGTGGCCGAACCGTAATCGGTTCGGCCACGCGTTGATTCAGTTTGCCGTGCGGTTGCGGTGCGCGGCGGGGGCGGCCGGACGCGCGGCGCGACGACGAGAATTCGTCGGCGTGTCGCCCGTGCGGGCGTGTCCACCGGAGCGCGTGCGCGGCTCGTGCGCCGGACGCTCGCGGCGCGGTGCGCCACCACGGCCCGCTTCGGCGGCCGGAGCGCCACCGGTGCGCGGACGACGAGTACGCCCGCCGCCGTTCGCCGCGCGGGTGGGCTGCGCGGGGGCGACCGGCGCGGCCAGTGCGATCCCACTGGGCTTGCGGGCGCCGGTGATCTCCACCAGGTTCCGGTCGCCGGGGCGCACGTCGACACCGTCGGTGCGCACGCCCGCCTTGCGGGTCATCGCGGCGACGTCCTTACGCTCCTCGTCGGTGACGAGGGTGACCACGACACCGTCCTCACCGGCGCGCGCGGTGCGGCCGGCGCGGTGCAGGTAGGCCTTGTGCTCGGCGGGCGGGTCGAAGTGCACGACCAGCGAGACACCGTCGATGTGGATTCCGCGCGCGGCGACGTCGGTGGTGACCAGCACCGGCACCGACCCGTCGGCGAAGGCCGCCAGGGTGCGGACGCGGTTGTTCTGGGCCTTGCCGCCGTGCAGCGAGCCCGCGTCGACGCCGGCGCCGCGCAGCTGCTTGGCCAGGCGGTCGGCGCCGTGCTTGGTACGCACGAACATGATGGTCAGACCCTCACGCGCGGCGATCTCGGTGGCCACGGTGCGCTTGATGTTCTTGTCGCGCACGTAGAGCAGGTGGTGGGTCATGGTGCTCACCGAGGCCTCGGCGGGCGCGGTCGAGTGGGTCACCGGGTTGTGCATGTAGCGCTTGACGAGCTTGTCCACGTCACCGTCGAGGGTGGCCGAGAACAGCAGACGCTGACCCTGCTTGGGGGTGCGGTCGAGCAGCCGGGTGACCTGGGGCAGGAAGCCCATGTCGGCCATGTGGTCGGCCTCGTCGAGCGCGGTGATCGTCACGTCCGACAGGTCGGCGGCGCGCTGCTTGATCAGGTCGTCGAGGCGACCGGGGGTCGCGATGAGCAGGTCGACACCGCGGGCGAGGCGGTCGGCCTGACGCTTGATCGGTGCGCCACCGACGACGGAGGCCACGCGCAGGCCCAGCGAGCGGGCGGCCTCTTCGAGGGCCTTTTCGATCTGGGTCGCGAGTTCGCGGGTCGGCACCAGCACGAGGCCGCGCGGGCGACCGGGCTTGGAGGGGGATCCCTGGGCCAGGCGGGTCAGCATCGGCAGGCCGAAGGCGAGGGTCTTGCCCGAGCCGGTCGGGCCGCGACCGAGCACGTCACGCCCGGAGAGGGCGTCGCCGATCGTGGCGGCCTGGATGGGGAAGGGCTTGTCGATGCCCGCGTTGCGCAGGGTCTGCACCAGTTCGACGGGCAGGCCGAGTTCGGCGAAGGTCGGTTCGTTGGGCACGGCAGAGTTGGTCAAGGTGGCCTTTCGTTGGGCTGCGAATCGCGCCGAACGATGATCGGCGCCGATTACCCGAATACGCGCCTCGGCGTGAGCGGGGTGCGGCCCAGCAGGAAGGACCGGTCTCCCAGGATAGGCGTGTTCGGGCTCGGTTGGGTAAACAGGCTGGTCAGCGAAGTGGTTGTGGCAAGGTCTGTGCCGCCGCGAATCGGGCAGCGGTGGTGCGGTCACCGCGCCGCGCGCGCTGGGAGAAGCTGGCGGCGGATCGCCAGGTCAGCCGTGGAAGAGCCGGTTGAGCTCCTGCAGCCATGGCACCGCGACGGCCAGGGTCGGCACGACCAGAATCGCGGCCGAGCCGAGGTAGGCGGCGGTGGCGACTCTCACGTCTCCGGTGGTGCTCGCGAGCCGCTGGATGCGGATCAGGGTGCTCGGTCCGCCCGCGGCGAGTGCCCCCTGCGGTGCGGTGGATTTGGCGCAGGCGATCAGGGCGCGGGCCAGCGGCTTGGGCCCGGTGACCTTCACTGCGGAGTCGTCGGCGAGCAGTTCGATCAGCAGTTTCACCTGGCCGAGCGCGGCCTTGCTGCGGACAACCCGGGGAAAGGCCTCGTGGACGGCGGTGAACGCCTCGAGCACCAGATCGTGGCGTGCGCGCAGGTGTGAGCGTTCGTGGCTCACGATGGCGGTCACCTCGGAGTCGTCGAGGCTGGTCAGCGTGCCTTCGCTGATCACGACCCGCTGGCGAAGGCCGGGCAGGCAGTAGGCGATGGGTTCGGTGGCGGCCAGCACGCGGATGTCGGCGGCGCGACGCACCGGGCCGCCCTGATCGAGCAGGTCGACGAGCATGCGATGACGGGAGCGGCGGCGCCGGGTGTGCACACCGACGCGCACGATCGAGAACATCAGCCGGGCGCCGACCATCAGGGTCAGGGCGAAGACCAGCACATACAGCGTCCACAGCGGCAGACCGAGCGCGTCGATCTCCTGGGTGGGCGAGGTGGTGGGCCTACCGTCGGGGCCGGGGACGAGCAGCAGGCTGGCGATGGCCAGCCCGGATCCGAAGGCGCTGAGCACAGCGGCCAGCGCGATCGCCTGCCACAACACCAGCGCCGCGCGCGGGCTGCGGTGCACCCAGGTAGCGCGACTGAGCAGCGCTGGTACCGGCCCTGCGAGAAGCAAGGCGAGACCAGCAAAGACTGCCGCGGTTGCGTTCATCGACTCTGCTCACTGCGTTGTGGGGCCAGGGGCGCTCACTCCATTGTGAGAGCCGCCAGGGAGTCTAGCCGCTGTTTTCGTCGGATTCGAGCTTGGCGAGTGCTTCGCGCAGCGCATCCGCCTCGTCTTTGCCCACTTGCTCCACGAAGTGCACCAGCGCCGCGGCGCGACTACCTGCGGCGTCGGCCTGTTGCAAGGCGTCGACCATCAGGCTCGCGACCAATTCGTCGCGGCTGTGAACCGGTGCGTATCGATGCGCGCGATCGTCGCGTCGCTGAACCACCAGGTCCTTCTTCGCCAGTCGTTGGAGCACCGTCATCACCGTGGTGTACGCGAGCTCGCGCCGCGCGGCCAGCGCTTCGTGGACCTGCCGCACCGTCAGTGGCTCATCGGCCGACCACAACTGGTCCATGACCGCTTTTTCGAGTTCGCCGAGACCTGCCATCCCACCGATTTTACGGCCTCAACGACAAACATGCGTACTACAGATTGTCGTAACGGGGTGTTTGCTGTGTGTCATTCGTCATACCCGACCGCGCCGTGCACGTGCCGGGTCCCGATCGGGACGATCATCGGCCGCCCCGAGACCGGATCTGTCAAAACGGTGGCCTCGAGCCCGAAGACCTCGGCGAGCAGCTCGGCAGTGACGATGTCGGCCGGTTTGCCCCGCGCCACGATCGCGCCCGCGCGCATCACCACGAGCTCGTCGCTGTAGCGGATGGCGAGGTTGAGATCGTGCAGCACCATCACCACCGTGCGCCCGAACTCGGCGTGCAGCCGGTCGACGAGGTCGAGCACTTCCAGCGAGTGCGCGAGATCGAGGTAGGTGGTCGGCTCGTCGAGGAGCAGGATGTCGGTGCCCTGGGCCAGAGCCATGGAGATCCAGGCGCGCTGGCGCTGGCCGCCGGAGAGCTCGTCGAGGGTCCGGTCGGCCAGGTCGGCGATACCGGTCTGGGCCAGCGCGGCCGCGACCTCGGTCTCGTCGTCGGCCGACCACTGCCGCAACCAGGACTGATGCGGATGACGTCCCCGCGCGACCAGATCGGCGACGGTGAGCCCTTCGGGCGCGACCGGAGTCTGCGGCAGCATGCCGATCACCCTGGCCACGTCCTTGGTCTTCATCGACGAGATGGCCTTGCCGTCGAGTACGACCTGTCCCGCGCTGGGGCGCAGCAGCCTGCCCAGCGATTTCAGCAGGGTCGACTTGCCGCAGCCGTTGGGGCCGATGACCGTGGTGACCACGCCGGGCGCGATGTCGAGGCTGAGCTCGTCGACGATCACCCGCTCGCCGTAGCCGAGGGAGACGGCGTCGGCGGAGAGGCGATGAGCGGGGCTGGTCATGAGAGCGTGGCCTTCCGATTCATGCGGACGAGCAGGTAGAGCAGGAACGGTCCACCGAGCGCGGCGGTGACGATACCGACCGGCAGGTCGACGGGCAGGAGCGCGCGCGAGATGACATCGGCCCCGGCGACCAGTGCGGCACCGGTCAGCGCCGAGGCGATCAGCGGCTCGCCTGCGGTCCGCAGCGCCATTCTCGCGATCTGCGGTGCGGCGAGGGCGACGAATCCGACCGGCCCGACAGCCGCGGTCGCCACCGAGGCCGCCACCACCGACGCGCCGATGAGCAGCGCCTGCTGCGACTGGATCCGCACACCGAGCACCCGGGTCGAGTCCTCGCCGAGGCGCAGCGCGGCCAGCGTGCGCGCCGACACCAGCGACACCACGGTCACCACGGACAGCGCGACGACGGCCGGCACCACTCTCGACATGTCGGCTCCGTTGAGCGAACCGGTGAGCCAGAGCTGGGCACGGGCGGCATCGGTCAGGCTGGCACGGGTGAGCAGCCAGCTGATCACCGACATCAGGACCGCGTTCACGCCGATGCCGATCAGGACGAGCCGGAACCCGGTGACACCACGTTCGCCGCCGCCCCCGCGACCCCACGCCAGGAGATAGATGACGACCGCGGTCAACAGGCCGCCGGTCAGCGCGGCGATCGGGGCTCCGACGGTCGCGACCAGCCCGGTTGTCGCACCACCGCTGCCGACCAGCACCGCGACAGCGCCGACACTGGCGCCGGTGGTGATGCCGAGGACGTCCGGCCCGGCCAGTGGGTTGTGCAGGATCGACTGCATCAGCGCGCCCGACAATCCGAGCGCGGCGCCGACGACCACGGCCGTCAGCGCACGCGGCAAGCGCGATTCGATGATGATGAAGCGCTGGGATCTGGTACCGCCGCCGCCGAGCACGTCGAGTACGCGTCCCAGGGGGATATGGGTATCGCCGACGGCGATGTCCAGGCAGAACAGTGCGAACACCGCGACCGCCAGTGCCACGACGACGCCGAACACGACCGGCCGCAGCACCAGCGACACCGGCCCGACCCGCAGCGCGGGACGCACCCGGCGCAGCTCGGTCACTGCGCGATCCGCTCGGTCGGCGTTCGGGGGTTCGGCGGCAACCTGGTCGGCGGCTTTGCCCATCTCGACTCCACTCACAGCGCCACCAACTTCTTCCGACGCACCAACGCGATGAAGAACGGCGCGCCGATCGCGGCCAACATCACCCCGACCTGGAGTTCACCGGGGCGGGCGATCACCCGCCCGGCGGTGTCGGCGACGAGCAGCAGCAACCCGCCGAGTAGCCCGGAGTAGGGGATCAGCCACTTGTTGTCCGGTCCGGTGATGGTCCGGGCCATGTGCGGAACCACCAGGCCCAGAAACGCGATCGGCCCGATCGCCGCGGTCGCCCCGCCGCTGAGCAGCACCACTGCGAGCAGGCCGAAGGCCCGCGCCCGGGTGACGTCGACGCCGAGTCCGCGGGCGACATCGTCACCGAGGCTCAGCAGATTCAGGCTGGGGGCCGCGGCCATGGCCATGCCGACGCCGACCACCAGGAACGGCAGAACCTGCCAGAACACTTCCGCTTCGCGCCCGGCCACGTTGCCGACCACCCAGAACCGATAGGTGTCGAGCGCCGCGTTGTCGAGCACGATGATCGCGTTGGTCATCGCCTGGAGGAAGGCGGTGACCGCGGCGCCGGCCAGGATCAGGCTCAACGGACTCGCCTTGCCCCCACCGATCGAGGAGACCCCGAACACGATCACCCCCGCGATCGCCGACCCGGCGAAGGCGAACCAGATGTACTGCGCGGGCGCGGTGAACCCGAACAGGAAGATGCTCAGCGCGGCCAGAAAGCCCGCGCCCGCATTCAGTCCTAACAATCCGGCATCAGCGAGCGGATTCCGGGTATACCCCTGGATGAGCGCGCCCGCGACGCCCAACGCCACTCCGGCGACCAGGGCCAATGCGGTGCGCGGCAGACGCAGCTCACGCACGATTTCCTCGGCGGTGGAGCGGGCCGGGCATCGGAACGGGCCGCCGTCGCAGCCGAAAGCGTGTGTGACGGCGTCGAACACCGTGGTGGGTGTGAGCGAGCGGGTGCCGATGGCAATGCTCGCCACCACCGCCACGGTGAGCAAGACAACGAGCAGCAGAAGCCCGGTCAGACGACGACGTCTGACGGTGCCAGGGTGGATCACGGCGACGAACTTCTCCTGCCTCGAAACCGGACACGACTTGTGAAGTCTGGTAAGCCTAACCTATGTTCCGAGACATCATCGTCACGGGAACCAACGTTCGAGGAGGTTCGATGTCCGAGCCCGTCACCACCGCCACTTCCCGCACCACCGCCGCGTTCGACCGTGCCTGTGCCAGGTTGCAAGCGCTGCAACCCGAGCATCCGCGCGTGTATGCCGTCGCGGCGATGAGCGGGCAGGGCAAACGGCGATGGTGGCATGTGCCCAACGGGCTGTCCGAGGGCCGCGTCGAGCTGATGTACCGGCGTCACGCCGCGGAGATGATCAACGACGAGATCGCCGCCGAAGTAGTGGCCACCGCGCTCATCCACGCCGTGGCGGGCCGCGTCACGGCACTGTTCGTGATGGACGCGCAGGCATGGGATCCCGGCCGCGACAACCTGTGGATCCACCACGACAACGACGGCGGCATCGACTGGGCAGGCTTGTCCGACACCACGATTCGCGTCGTCGACTGCGATTCCGAGCCGGGTGCGGTCGCCTTCCCCTGCGAAGCCGCCATGGCGGTCTGGCTCGCCCAGCGCTGCGCGTCGTCGCTGATCCCGCTCCAATCGGTCCTCACTCGCTGCTCCGGTCTGCCCGCTCGCCGGTTCTGGACCCTCGTGGGCGAATCCATCATCGGCGCGGCGACCTACGTCCCCGATCTGGCACGCGCCGATGTCTCCGCGGGCGCGCGCCGTGGCCAGCTCCTGCTCGGCGCCTTCGAGGAACGCGGCCTCCCGGTGCGCCGCAGCAGCTGCCTGCAGCGCTAGCCAGATCTGGACGGTTGATCACCAGGATCTCATGCCGGTATCCGCCGCGCGAATTCGGTGATCGCGTATGCGGGCTCGGTCGGGCGGCCGCCGCTCACGCGCTGGTAGGCGCCACTTTCCCGAGGGCGTGCAGGGCGGCGGCAAGTGTGCGGAACGAGGCGAGAATCAACTCGCCGTAATGCTCCGGGTCCGGCATCATCGTGGCGTTCGTCGTGACCGCGATGACGATCTCGTCACCCTGCGAGGTGATCAGGTGACGCAGGCCGTCGCCGTCGAGGATGGGCAGTGACCCGACCGCGCGGCGAACCGGCCTGCCGCAGAAGACCAGCGTGTCGGTCACCGGCGGCACATTGCTGATCGTGGTGTTGCACAACGGCACTGTCGCCGTGTCGTCGAAACGCCTTTGCGCCCTTGCCCATCCGGCGGCGCGCAGCAGGAGCGCGGGTGCGGTCTGCACCCGCCGGTCGGTGCGTTGCACCACCGGGTCGGCGGTGCGCTGTTTGGCGCGGCTCGCCGACCGCTGAATCGCGGTCAGCCGCTCGATCGGGTCGACGATGTCGGTGTGCAGGTCGACGATCATCTGGCTGAGCTGATTCGCCGAATCCCATTCGGCGACACCGCGCATCGACATCGGCACCATGGCGGCCAGCGCGCCGTCGGGCGTTTCGTCGTGTTCGGCGAGGTAGGCGGCCAGTGCGCCGGAGATCGCGGTGAGCATCAGGTCGTTGATCGTGACCCGGTGGGGCGCCGCGGTTTTGGCGGCGAGTACCTCCGGCATCGGAATCGGTGACAGGTGAAAGGTGAGCTCCGCGTGGATGTCCCGGTTGAACCGGGTGGCCGGGCGCTCGGCGACGGGATCGTGGACGGTACCCGCATCGATCAGGGCCCGCAGCTCGTCCTGCGCCTTCCGCGCCCGGCGCAGACCGGCGACGAAGCGCACCGGCGCCGCCGCGAGCGCGCCCGCGGTGCGCACGGCGGTGGTCAGCGGCCGCGCCTCGTCGAGCTGGATCGCGGGCGCGGGTTCCGTGCCGAACAGCCGCCCCTCGAGTGCCCGGGTCGCCACGCCGTCGCCGGCGCTGTGGTGGAACTTCAGCGCCACGACGGTGGTCGTGCCCGGCATCGCCGGTACGCCGTCGACCCGGTCCAGTACATGGATCTCCCACGGTGGTCGTGTCAGATCCATCCGGGCGGAGGTGATCTCGGCGATCCGTGCGCGGGCGTCGTCCCACGAAGCCGCGACCTCCAGGCTGACGTGGTCGCGCACCGACAGGGTCGGGTCGGGCTCCCAGTACGGCAGGTCGAGGTCCATCGGGACGCGCCGCAAGCGCCGGTGGAACAGTTCCGCGTGCCCGATCCTCGCGCGCGCCCAGTCCAGTACCTGCTCGATCGTCAGCGGGGCGTGGCCCGACGCGTCGGCGAAGTAGACCGCGACGATGTTCGACAGGTGCCGGTCGGTTTCGTCGTAGACGAACACCGCGTCGCGCGGACTCAGTCGCCGGGAGCCCACCCGGAGTTCGGCGCTCATATGCCCAGTGCTGTCGCCATCATCGGCCAGGAGGCGTGCAGGTCGTCCTCCCAGTAGCCCCACGAGTGGGTACCGGTCGGTCGGATGTTGTAGGTGATATTCGTGCGGCCGAGTTCTCGGGTGCGCTGCGCCAGATTCGCGGTGCAATACGCCGTCGCGGCTTCGATGCCACCGCCGACGAGCATTTGATTCGTGAGAATCGAAGTCGGATTCTTTCCGTTGATGTGTACGCGCGGATTCGACAACGTGTCGTGTGGTCCCGGCAATCCGGTGCCCGCCGAGATATAGATCGGGATATTCGGCAAACGATGGGCTTGCACGTAGGGATCGTGCTCGCGCCAGGCGGCGTCGGTCTCGGGACCCCACATGTTCTCGGTGTTGCCGCCGCCCATCCGCACGACGAGGGAGACGAAGGCGCGGCCGATCGGATCGCTGGTCATCGCGCACCCGCTGTACGCGGAGACGCTGCGGTACAGGTCGGGCGCCTGGATCGCGAGATCGAGGACCGAGGTTCCCGCCATCGAGATACCGGCGAGGGAGTTGACGCCGTTGGTGCCGAAGGCGGCGTCGATCACGGGCGGCAGCTCCCGGGTGAGGAACGTCGTCCACATGTTGTTGCCGTTGTTCTCGAGGTTCTTCGCCAGGCCGGCGTCGGGTCGCTGCCAGTCGGTGTAATAGCTGAACGCGCCTTCCATCGGGATGACGACGTTGACGTGTTTGTCCGCGAAGAACCCACCGGCATCGGTCTGACCGGGCCAGTTGGCCGAATCCTCGCCGCCGCCCGCGCCGTTCAGCAGATACAGCGTCGGTGCCGGGGTCGAAGTGTCGACCGGCCGGAGCACCCGCAGGGCGATCGTGCGATCCATGGCGGGGGAGTAGACGCTGATGTCGGCGACCTGGCCGGACTGCGTCTGGCTCATCAGGCGCGCGCCGGGCGCGGCCGAAGCCTGCGCGCGGTCGACGAACAGGGGCGTCGAGGCCACAGCCAGGACGCAGACGGCCGACATGATCGCGCGGAGCATTTCGTTCTTCATGGTGTTGCGAGCCTGCTGACTTCTCGGGGCGGAAGCGGGGCCGGCCACACCGTGGCCGACCCCGTACCGCGCTGAACTACCTGCGCTGGATCTACTTGCCCGGGGTGGGCGTGCCACCGCTCACGCTGATCAGCGCCTGGATGAAGGGCAGAGCCGCGTCGCTGAGGCTGCCGGCGCCGGTCTGCATCAGTTCGTAGAGGGAACCCATGTCTAACTCCTGGTGATGAGGTGGATCAGGCTCGGTGAACGAGCCGAAGTGCCGATGCGGCCCGGGTTTACGGGAAGAAGGCTTCTACCGAACCCAGGAAGGCGGCGAGCAGGCCGTCGCCTTCGGCCGCGGAACCCAGTCCGGCGATCGCGGCCATCATGATCTCGGTCAATGAACCCATCGTGAATCTCCTTGCTCGGGTGAAAGGTCTGATCACAGCCGGATAAACCGCTGCGATGATGTCGGGAATCGACGGCGATTGCCCGCTCGGTGGCTATGCGCCGCCGAGGGGCGTGCCGCCACTCAGGCTGATCAGGGCGTCGACGAACGGCAGCGCGCCGTTGCCGAGGCTGGCCATGCCCGTCGCGAACAATTCGTAAAAGGATCCCACGTGTTACTCCTGAATATGGGGAAATTCAGCATCTGGGCTGAATCGACGATGCCGACGGGTGGTCGGGGTTACGGGAAGAACGCTTCCACCGAGCCCAGGAAAGTTCCGAGCAGGAGGTCGCCCGAGTTCGCGGACGCCATTCCGCCCAGGACGCCGAGTAGCAGCTCATCGAATGAGCCCATGGTGTATCTCCTTGCGCTGTTGTCCAGCCCCCGGAACTGGGGTGGTCCCTTGGTTCGGGTGGCTCTCACCATCGGTAACTGATGTGATGCCGGTAACGTAGCGCCGTCGTAGATGTGTGGCAAGGCAATGTTTCACTCACCGTGAATCGTTCATTTTTTTCATTCCTGATGGAAACTGCTCAGCGGTTGCCGTCACTGTCGGCCGGACTGCGTGTGACCTGTAGTTACCGCGACTGTCTGGCACAGTAAACCAGGATTCCACCGCGAACGTCCTCGTTCGCCGCAAGTGCGTCAAGGGGGATTGATGCCGATGCTGGGTAGTCTGATCAGCGGCTGCTCTGTGAGGCTGGGTGAGTGGAGGCTGTGGCTTGCGGCGTGAGGTTCTTCGATGAGGGGTTCTGGCCGCATCGGGCGAAACGGCCGTAGCTTCGTAGCTGCCTGTTGTCGAGTGGTTCGCCCCGGTACTGGATGTCCGGCGATCGCACCGACGTCGGCAATCCTCTTTTTTCCGAGACGGACCTGGCGTGAATCATGTCGATCAGCTATTGAAATGACGCGTTGACACCTGGCGTGGGTGGTAGGTAGGAATGGGTCGGGGGCGGACCGTCAACGGCCCGCCCCCGACTGTGTCGCCGTGTGTTACTTACCCGGCGTCGGCGTCCCGCCGCTGACCGTGATCAGCGCCTGAATGAAAGGCAGGACGGCGTCGCTCAAGCTGCCTGCGCCGGTCGCCATCAATTCGTACAGGGATCCCATTGTGTCTTCTCCTCGGGTGATGAAGTAATTATCGTTGGTCGGGCGGCGCGTTTACGGGAAGAAGGCCTCGACCGAGCCGAGGAAGGCTGCGAGAAGGCCGTCGCCCTCGACCATGGAACCCAGTCCCGCAATTGCGGCCATCATTATTTCCGTCAGCGAACCCATGGTGAATCTCCTTGCATGATCGGTAAGCATTCCGCCGGAAAATGGTCGTACCGTCGGTCGGAATGTGGATCACAATCAGATCTCTGTTGTGATGGGGGTAACGTAGCTCCGCTCATTTCCTACGGCAAGGAAATCGTCCGATTCGTGCAATTCGGGCAGAGATCCTTCCTGATGGAAGTGCCGGTGGGTATTGGTACCTGTCACGAAGGATCGAGCCGTGACCTGTACGGACGTCCAATCCCGTCAGATCCGACGATGAACGGCCACGTTCGCCGCCGGATCTGTCAATCCCCCTGGAGTTTGCCCCGCCAGAGACGTGCCGGAATTCCGCTGACCAGATCTTGTCGCCGCAGCACCTGGATGCGCCACGGCGTGAGGCGAAGTACCTGGAAGGCCCGGTCGTCGGCGCCCTGCCAGAACTGTCCGGGGTCGTAGCCGGCACCGGGTGGACTGCCGTGCCGATACAGATCCCACACGTGTGCGCGCTCGCCGGGATCATCGGTCCATTCGGCGACCGCGTCGACGGCGACGGTGTTCTGTGCCGGGCTCCAATAGGAAAACGTCACATGCGGATTTCCCGCGATATGGGCGGCCTTCACCGGCGTGCGGTAGGTTCCGAGCCAGCCGGCCGGGTGGTCGGAATCGGTTTCCCACACCGGAATCAGGACGCGCGACCGTGGGCGTCCCTTGGCGTCGACGGTGGTCATGGTCGCGTAGTTGACGGCGCCGACGATGGCGTCGAAGTCGGGCTTGATATCGGCGAACGTGTGCACGTGGGCGCGGGTGCGGTTGCTCACTGCTGATCCTCCACGCGTGCGCCGGCGCGGCGGCCGACGGTGGTGAGGACGAGGTCGGTGGTGCCGCCGTCGAGGAAGCCGTCACGCCCGTCGGTGGCGAGGTAGCGGCGGACGTGGTCGGTCACCGGGAGATCGGAGCTGTCGGTCACGGTGTGAGTCATGGATTCACCGTGCCCGGGTGGGCTTCGGACGGACTCAGGGTCTACTCGAGGCGGTCGGGCGATCGAGGTCGGTCGACGGTGTCCGCAGTGGGCTCAGGGCCGGTTCGGGACTTCCGCGAGGTGCAGGGTCGAGGGTTCGGCTCGCTCACCCTCGGCGAGGTTGTCGGCGAACCGGTTCGCTCCGATGTCGGCGAGGATGCGCGCCTCGATGCGGTCGACGTCGCCGCGTTCGGCCTCGGGCAACGGGGCGCCGGTGGACCGGCGCAGTGCGTCGGCGGCACCGAGTAGCCGCGCGGCGTGGGCCGAGAATCCGGCGAGCGACCGCGCTCCGGCCAGGCCTTCCAGCGCGAGTGCGTGGGCACGGGGGTCGCCGGTGCGCAGGGCGCAGCCGAGTCCACGCAGGTGCTGCCGTTCGGCTTCGCCGGCGTCATCGGCGAGTTCGGCGGTGAAGCCCAGTTCGGCGAGGATCAGGGCGGCACCGAAATGCGACCCCGCCCGCAGATGCCAGTCCAGCCAGGTGCCGAGGTACTCGCGCGCCGCCGCCAGGTCGCCGCGGCGGCGCGCGACGAGACCGAGCCCGAGTACCGCGGATTCTTCCCCGACGAGGTGTCCCTGGTCGACTGCCACCCGACGGGCCCGTTCGTGCAGTTCGGCGCTGCGGTCGAGCTCACCGCGTAGCAGTGCGATCCGGCCGAGCGAGGTGAGCCGCTCGCCGACTTCGGTCCACAGACCGAGTTCCTCGGCGGTGGCCAGCGCGCCCCGGTGGTGGTCACGGGCGGCGTCGAGGTCGCCGGTCACCTCGGCGTGGCTGCCGAGCAGGAATCCGGCGAGGGCCTGGCCCCAGCGATCGCCCACCTTCGCGAACAGATCCCGGCTCCGCTGGGCGTGCGCGCTCAGGCCGATCAGGTCGCCGCGGGCGAAGGCGTCGCGCGCCAGCGACACCGAGGCCGCCGCGACGCCCCAGTCATCGGCGTTGTCGGCGAAGGCGTTTCGCAGGTCGGCCGCGTCGTCCATGCCCTGGTGGGCGGCGAATCCGGAGTAGACGTGCGCGAGGTACCAGCGGGCACGCAGTTCGGCGGGTGTGGGTCGCTCGGCGAGGGCGGGCAGAGCATCGACCGTACGGCCGGCGCCGATCTCGAGAGCGCCGCGCCACAACAGGGCAACCCGGCGTGCGGCGGGCGCGGTCTCGCCGGATACCGCGACAGCGATGTCGAGTGACCGGATGCCCTCGGCGAGTCGTCCCCGCATCACCCAGTACCAGGCGAGGGCGTTGACCAACCGCAGCGCGTCCTCGGATCTGCCTGCGGCACGGGCGGTCTCGAGTGCCCGTCGCAGGTCGGCCGACTCGGCATCGAGCCGGGACAGCCAGCGGCGCTGGTCACCGGTGCGTAGGTGCTGGTCGGCCAGTTCGGCGAACGCGAGGTAGTAGGCGAGATGGCGCAGCCGGGTGTCGGGTTCCTCGCCGCTGTCGCGCAATCGGTCCGCACCGTAGGCGGCGACCGACTTCAGCAGCCGGTAACGCGGGCGGGTATCGGTGGCGGGGGTGATGATCAGGGAGCGGTCGACCAAACGGGCCAGCAACTCCGCGACCTCGGCGCCCGCGATGTCGCCACCGGCGCAGACGGCCTCGGCCGATTCCAGCGTGCCGCCGTCGGCGTGGGCCGAAAGCCGCCGCAGCACAGCACGTTCGGGCTCGTCGAGCAGTTCCCAGCTCCAGTCGATCACCGCACGCAGGGTGCGCTGGCGATCGGGTGCGTCCCGATAGCCGGACGACAGCAGCGTGAAACGGTCCTCGATCCGTTCGGCGAGCACGTGCACCCCGAGCGCGCGGACTCGCGTCGCCGCCAGTTCCAGTGCCAGTGGCAGGCCGTCGAGATGGGTGACGATCGTCGCGATCGCCGCCGCATTGTCGTCGGTGACAGCGAAGCCGGGCGCGCTCGAGCGGGCCCGTTCGACGAAAAGCTGTGCGGCAGGCGAGGTTTCCACCTCGCTCGACCCCGGTCCGGCGGCGGGTGCGGTGGGCAGGGCCAGCGGTGCCACCGGCCGGATGTGCTCGCCCGCGATATTCAGTGGCACCTGACTGGTTACCAGCACCCGCAGCTCCGGTGCGGCGGCGAGCAGCCGTGACACCACCGTGGCGGCCGCGTCGGCGACGTGCTCGCCGTTGTCCAGCACCAGCATCACCTGCTTGGCCCGCACCGCCTCGGCGAGATGGTCGAGCTGAGAGCCGTTGCCGGGCACCGGGAACGGGCTCGAACCGGCCGAATCGTCACGGACATCGAAGGCGCCCGCCACGACTTCGATGACCGTCGTCAGCGCGCTGTCGGTGTCGGTGCCCAGGCACAGTCCGGCGAGCTCGACGAACAGCACGCCGTCGCGCGCCGGATGCGCGGCCGCGGTGGCCAGTGCCAGGCGGGTTTTGCCGACACCGCCCGGCCCGGTGAGCGTCACCAGCCGTTCGGCGCCGATCAGCGTCTCGACCGCGGCGAGATCGTCCGCGCGCCCGATCAGGGAGGTGGGCGGGACGGGCAGGTTCCGGCGCGGTGTCACCGGTGCCGCGGGCGCGGGCCGCGCGGGCGCACCGAGAGCCGGATCCTGTTCCAGCACAGCACGATGCAATGCGGTGAGCTCGGGACTGGGATCGAGGCCGAGCTCTTCGGCGAGGTGTTCGCGCAGCCGACGGTAGGTTTCCAGGGCTTCGCCGTGCCGTCCCGACCGGTACAGCGCCAGCATGTGGGCCGAGCGTAACCGTTCCCGCAGCGGATGGAGCGCGGTGAGTTCACCGAGTTCGTCGGCGACCTGATCGTGTTCGCCGAGCGTGATCCGGGTCTGCGCGAGTTCCTCGACAGCGGTGAGCCGCTGTTCCTCCAGCCGCAGCACCGGGATCCGCGCGAACTCGTGATCGGCGAGGTCGGCCAGGACCTCGCCCCGCCACAACGCCAGGGCTTCGGCGAGAAGCGTTGCCCGAGCGGCGGTGTCGTCGGTGGCGCGCGCCCGGTGGAGCAATCGCTGGAACACCTGGGAGTCCACCGAGCCGTCGGCGACCTCGAGCAGGTAGCCGGGGGAGCGCGACACCAGCAGCTCGCGCCCGCCCACCTCGGCGTCGCCGAGAACCCGGCGCAACTGTGAGGCTCGCGTCTGCAACGAACCAGCGGGGTTGGCGGGCAGGGCCGTATCCCACAGATGCTCGACGAGCCGGTCGGTGGGCACGATCCGGCCCGGTTCGACCAGCAGTGCGCCGAGCAGAACCCGCACCTTGAGCTCTGGAACCCGGACGGATTGTCCCCCGTCGGTCCAGACCGCCAACGGACCGAGCACTCCGAAACGCATGTCACCCACCCTAAACGGCCCGTTCGCCGGCCCGACGGCGCACGGCGGGCGGCGCTGCGCCTCGGCCATCGCGCCGGACAACCGCTCGAGGTCGTCTGGAGTCGACCCGAAGGGTTCCTGAAGCACGGCCCGGCACTGTCGATCCCAGTTCGAATCGTCCTCGAAGGGAAACTCCTGATGTCCGAGTTCACCGATGTCCCCGAGCGGGCAGGTACCCGCCAATGGCTGGGGCTCGCGGTCCTGCTCCTGCCCACGGTCCTGCTGTTCCTGACCATGACCGTGCTGTTCCTCGCTACCCCGTATATCGCCGCCGACCTGTCGCCGAGCAGCGGTCAGCTGCTGTGGATCAACGACATCTACGGTTTCGTGATGGCCGGTTTCCTCGTCACCATGGGCACCCTCGGTGACCGGCTCGGCCGCCGCCGGCTGCTGCTGGCCGGGGCCGTGCTGTTCGGCGCCGCCTCGATCCTGGCCGCGTTCGCGCCGGGCCCCGAACTGCTGATCGCCGCCCGGGCGGCGATGGGCTTCGGTGCGGCCGCCGTCATGCCCGCCACGTTGTCGCTGATCACGACCATGTTCCGGGACGACAGGCAGCGCGCCACCGCCATCGGCCTCTGGGCCGCGTCGGTGTCGGCGGGTGTGGCGCTCGGGCCGCTGCTGGGCGGTCTGATGCTCGCCTCGCTGTGGTGGGGTGCGTCGATGCTCATCGGTGTGCCGGTCATGCTGGTCGTCGTTGCCGCGGTACCGGTGCTGATTCCCGAATACCGTGCGCCGAGCGCGGGTCGACTCGATCCGATCAGTGTCGCGTTGTCGCTGGCCGCGCTGCTGCCGTTCGTCTACGGCGTGAAGAAGCTGGCCGAGACCGGATTCGCCGCCGAATCGCTGCTCACGCTGCTCGCCGGTGTGGTGTTCGCGGTGGTCTTCGTCCGCAGGCAGCTGCGCCTGGCCGATCCACTGCTCGACGTGCGACTGTTCGCGAATCGCACGTTCAGTGGGTCGCTCGGTGTGTACATGCTGGCCGCCGTCGCCCTGGGCGGGGTGTACCTGCTGTTCACCCAGTACTTGCAGCTGGTCGCGGCCCAGTCGCCGCTGCAGGCCGGGCTGTGGATTCTGCCCGCCGCCATCGGCCTGGTCATCGTTTCCACCGTCACCCCCGCTCTCGCTCGCCGCGTTCGTCCCGCCTATCTCATCGCCGCGGGCCTGGCAGTCTCGGCCGTCGGCTACCTGGTGCTCACCCAGGTCGGTAGCGTTGCCGGGCTACCGCTGCTCATCGTCGGCTTCTACGTCCTCTACCCGGGCATCGCCCCGGCGATGGCCCTGATCCCGGGCCTGGTCATCGGTGCGGCCCCGGCGGAGAAGGCAGGCGCGGCCTCGGCCGTGAACAGCACCGCCAGCGACCTGGGCGTGGCATTGGGCGTCGCGCTACTCGGTAGCGTGGGCGCGGCCATCTACCGCGCCGATATGTCCGATGCGGAGGGAGCCGCCTCGGAAACCCTTCCTGCAGCGCTGAGTTCGGCCGGGTCGCTGCCCGCCGGCCTCGCCGATCCGCTCGTACTGGCTGCTCGGGAAGCGTTCACCAACGGACTCAACGCCGCCGCGTGGACCGCCGCGGTGCTCTCGGCAGCCGGTGCGGTGCTGGCGGTGGCGTTGCTGCGGCGGATCCCGGCGGGGGCGACCTCGGTGCCGGAGACAACGGAGGTTACGGAAGCAGGCGGTGTCGCCGAGCGAACCACTGTCGCTGTCTGACGGTCGCGAAATCTCGCCGACCGACAGCGGTCCGCAGCACCAGTTCGCCGGGTGCTGCGGATCGCTGTAATTCGTCGCCCTACAAGGTATTTCGAAGGGCTTCGCCGAAGATCCCGCAGTTGTGCGTCGGCGACTACCGCCGGTCGGCTCGTTCATCGGGGGAGGTGCGGCCGGTGACAACCATCAGTAGTTCTGCCGCTGTGCCGGTGATCGGTGTGCCGTTGCCCGCGGTCCAGGAGCTGTCGGTGGCTCGCAACGAGTATCCGGCCAGCCGATTCTGCGCGTGGAAAGGTGCGCCCATCGTCCACACGCGGTCCAGTGCGAGTTGCGCTGCCGTAGGTGGCATCACCCGGTCGATGCCGAGCGGGACGGCGATGTCCTGCCCGTGCACCAGCAGATCCATCAGCCGATCGATCGGTGTGGTGCCGATCGGGATGACCCTGGAGTCGATCGTGGCGCGCAGTTCGGCGAGCAACTCGGCGGTCGGTGTCCGGTCGGCGTGCCGGACAGCGGTGTCATGGATGAGGCGGTCGGTGTTGCCGCGAGCGCGGATCAGGTTCACCAGCAAGGCCGTGACCGTGACGCGGGTGGCCAGTACCAGGTGGGCCACGACGTCCCGGATCCGCCACCCCTCGCACAGTGACGCGGTGTCCCATGCCGATGCGGGCAGGCCGCGCAGCAACTCGACCAGGGTGGTGCGTTCGTCGGCCACCGCCTGCCAGATCGTGTCGTTCCTCGTGTCCGGTCCGGTCATCGTCGGTTCTCCTTCGCGTGGGCGTCCTCGGTACCGTAGGAGTTCCACCGAGGTGGAGGTGCCAGTGAAAGTGACTCACATCACATATCTGACGATCGGCGAGCTCGCCACCAGGACCGGCGTCGCGGTACGAACAGTCCGGTACTACTGCGATGCGGGCCTGCTGGACGCGGCGCGCACGCCCACCGGACACCGAGTGTTCGAACCCGGCGCGGTCGACCGGCTGGTGCTGCTACGCCGGCTGCGCTCCTTCGGCATCGGACTCGCGGCGATCGAGGACGTGCTCGACGGCACCCGCTCGCTCGCCGAGGTGATCGCGGCCGAACGCGTCGGCGTCGACGACGAACTCGACGCGTTGAACCGTCGCCGGGCGCTCCTGCGCGCCGTCGAATCGGCCGCTCCCGACCGGCAGGACGAGCACCTTAATCTGCTTGCCGCCGTGGTGGACCCGCGAGCGGCCCACGATGTGCTCGTCACGTTCTGGCGCCGCCAACTCACCCCGCTACCGGCCGCGGCCGTCGACGGTTTCCTCAGCATGAACGTCCCCGAGCTGGCACCCGACGCCCACCCCGAACACCTCCTCGCCTACGCGGAACTGATTGCCGCGGTATCGGATCCGGAGATCGCCACCGCCGTGTACGACACCATCCGCCACCGCAGCACCCCCGGCATCCGCGACGAACGCCGCCTCCTGTTCGACGTAGCCGATGCCTGCGTCGCGGTCGCACCCCTCGTCACCGCAGGCCAGCCACCCCGCCCCGGCCCTGAACTGGACCATTACGTCGCGATCCACGCGACCGCCCGCGACCGCCACGACACCCCGTCCTTCCGCCGCCAACTCCTCGTCGACGCCGCGGGCGCAGACCACCGAGTCCGCCGATACTGGCACCTCACAACAACTCTCACCGGCGAAGCCGCCACCTCCGGCACCACCCAACTCTGGCTCGTCGACGCCCTCACCGCCTCGGTGACGTGAAAAAAGGGAGGCCGATGAACGGCCTCCCTTTTTTCACGACGCAGAACTCAGGGAACGACTTCGACGATGTCGCCCGGCTCCAGCCACTCGTAGTGTGCCTTGGCGCCTTCCGGAGTCAGGCGGATGCAGCCGTGGGACTGCTCCTCGGTGGGTCCGATGTGGTAGGCGATGTCACCGTTGAAGAAGACCGCGTACTCCATGGGGGCGTTGTGCAGGGTGCTCCAGTGGAACGGCTTCTTGAAGGCCACCTTGAAGACTCCGGGCGGCGTTTCGTAACCGGGGCGGCCGTGGGACATCGGGCTCGGCCCGAACGTGACCTTGCCGTTGTCCATCAACCACGCGTTGTTGGTCGACAACTGCAGGCACGCACGGGCTTTCTCGCTGCACGGGGCCACCACGGGCTCCGGCGGCGGAGCGGGAATGATGGCGGGCACGCCGGGCACATCGGGCCCGCCGGGCCACAGTGGTTCGGCCTGAACGGGTGCTGTGACCGCGGCCCCGACCACCGCCGCGCACATCGCCGCCTGCACGGCCCATCGGGGAATACGACTACTACTCACGAAATCTTGCCTCTCTCGCCGCGCCCACCCCTGGTCGTCGTACGCCCAGAACATGAGCTTTCACCATCGACACAAGCCTCGGAAACATAGAGGTACTGCGATCATGGAGTATTACGATCGTGTTGAGCAAGCCCAGGGCCGGGCTACCGGCGCGTCACGCGCCGCAGCGGATCGACCCGGGCCGCCGCGGGAGGGTTCGCCCGGAACACGCGGGCCGCCAGCGGTGGCAACACCATCAGCCGGGTGAGCTGGTTGCGCAGCCAGATCCCGGTGTTCGTGGCGGGGACGAGCATGGCGCTGCCGGGGCCGACCGAACGCTGGCGAGCTCGCACGATCGGGCGGAAGTCGTGTTCGTAGCGGGCGAAGGCGGCGGCGTGGCCGTCGCTTTCGGCGAGGGTGGTGGCGAGACGATGCGCGCCTTCGATGGCGAGGGCGGCGCCCGAACCGGAGAACGCGGTGGGGCAGTAGGCGGCATCGCCGACCAGACCGACACGGCCGCGCGACCAGTTCGGCATGCGGATCTGCGTCATCGCGTCGAGGTAGAACGTCGGATCGGCGGTGGCGGCGTCGAGCAGGGCCGGGATTTCCCAGGCAGCGCCGGCGAATTGTTCGCGCAGTAGCTCGATCTGTGACGGCCTGTCGCGCGGGAAGTCGAACTCACGCGCTGTGCGAAACGCGAAGAACGCTTGCGCGTCTCGGTGATCGCCGGATCGATACACTCCGGCGACGCGGCCAGGCGTGTTGTGCAGCGTCACCTCCCGCCGCGCGCCGAAGCTCACATCCACCGTGGCGGTCGCGAAGCCGATGCCGAGCGGGTGCGCCGCCTCGGCCTCGCTCAGCACCGCGAGATTGCGCACCCGCGAATGCAATCCGTCGGCGCCGAAGACCAGGTCGAACTCCGCACTGGTGCCACCGGCGAAACTCACCTGCACCACGTCGCCGTCCTGGGTGATGGTGTCGACGCTGTCGCCGAAGCGGTAGTCGACGTCGTGAGCGGTGGCGTCGTAGAGAACGCGGGCGAGGTCGCCGCGCATCACCTCGATATCGCCGGGCTCGTCGAAGGTGCTGGTCGGCATACCGGCGACGCGTCGTCCCTCGGCATCGACGAAGGTGAGCGCCCGGATATCGGTGGCGAGGTCGCGCAACGCGGGCAGCACCCCCATGGATTCGGCGATACCGACCGCCGCGCCGCGCAGATCGACGCCGTTGCCGCCTACGCGCAGCGCCGGAGCTTGTTCGACGACGGTGGGACGGAACCCCTGGCGGGCGAGCCAGTAGGCGAGAGTGGGCCCGGAGATGCTGGCGCCGGAGATGAGAATGCGGGGACTGGTCGACATGACGACTCCTCAGTGACTGACCGTTGGTCAGTTTCCACGGTAAGCTCCTGACCGGTGGTCAGTCAAGGGATAGAATGCGCCGATGAGTGATGACGCAGCGGTCGGCACCAGGGAGCGCATCCTTGCCGTCGCGATGGATCTGTTCGGCGCGCACGGTTACCACCGCACGACGGTGCGGGCGATCGCCGACCAGCTGGACATCTCCAAGGCCGGTGTCCTCTACCACTTTCCGAGCAAGTACGACATCCTCGCCGGACTGGCCGAGCCGCTGCTCGTCGCCCTCGCCGACGCCGTGGCCGCGGCGGCCGACCCCGATCCGCGGGTCGCTCGCAGGCAGGCTCTCGAAGGCATTCTCGAGGTCTACATCGAGCATCGATATCTGCTGCGCCTCAACGTCAACGATCTCGCGCTCGCCGCGTCGGGCAGCATCTTCGAGCGGTTCCGCGACTTGGTGCTGGCAGCGAACGTGCTGGTGGCGGGACCGAATCCGACGCTGTCCGACCGCGTGCGCGCCGTGCAGGCATTGGGCGTGCTCAGCGACCCGGTGGTGTTGTTCGCGGACGAATCGCCGGCTGCCCTGCGTGCGGAAGTGCTGGCGGGGGTGGATCTGCTGTACCCCGACGAAGCGAATGCTGTTGTGGCGCACCGTGGTAGGCCCACCCTGCTCGATGAGAAGGGGGTAGCTGCGGCGCGCAGGATGAGCCGGGTCGAGCACCGTAGCGCCTCGGAGATCGCCGCCGCCCTCGGCGTCTCGCGAGCAACCGTGTATCGGTATCTCAAGGACTAATTATGAGACGAATTATGAGACATTAATGAGACGATTGGGTGCGTACTTGACGACTTAGGTAAGCCTGACCTACTCTGATCTCGGCGTACGGATGAGCCGGTGGTCCCGAGGGCTGCGGTCGACTCCGCCATCCTGCCGCGGCGGGCTCTGTTTTCGAGACGGAGCCCGCCGCTACGTCTTACCGGCTGCCGAGCGCCGTTTCGGATGGTGTAAACCGGACCGTATGAGCGAAACGCCCCTGTCCCTGGCCGATGTCACCCCCGAGTTGATGACCAAGGCCAGCGAAGGCACCTTCACCGACCTCATCGGCTTGCGCTACACCGAGGTCGGCCCCGACCGGGTCCGCGGTGAATGGCAGGTGCGCCCCGAACTGCACCAGCCCGCGGGTATCCAGAACGGTGGCGTCTACTGCACCATCATCGAAACTCTCGCGAGCGTCGGCGGCGGCGTCTGGTTCGGCGAGCGTGGTTCGGTCGTGGGCGTCAACAACAACACCGACTTCCTGCGCGCGGTCCGCGAGGGCCTCCTCACCGCCGAGGCCACCCCCATCCACCGCGGCCGCAGCCAGCAGCTCTGGGTCGTCGTCATCACCGACGCGGAAGGTCGCACCGTCGCCCGCGGCCAGGTCCGCCTCCAGAATCTCGCCGCCTAGCGGTCCCTCCGCCGATAGCCCTCGGGTCGATCGACGGTGGTGACCCGCCATCCGCCGCGGCCGAGCACCTCGACGACCAGCGCGCCGATGTTCCACGCGTCGTCGTCACCGCGGTGATGGGTGCCTTCGAGGGGGATGTCGGCGATCCGGAGTGCGTGGTCCATGCCGGGGCGCCGCCGCAGGTCGTAGGACTCGGCGAAGACCTGCTTGGCGTTGGTGTGCTCCGGGCCGAAGGGGTAGCCGACGCCGGTGGCCGCGCACTGGGTGCGGAACTGTTTGCGGTCGTAGTCGCCCCAGCTCGCCCACGGCCGCTCGCCTGCCGCGAACTCGTCGGCCAGGCGGCGGCACGCCTCACCGAACTCGACACCCTTGTCGACCTGCCGCTGGGTGAGAGTGGTGAGCTCGGTGCAGAAATCGCTCACCGTGGACCGGGCCGGGCGCACGATGATGTCGTGCTTGCTCACCCTGGTCCGGGCGGCGAGATCGACCACGGTGATCCCGATCTCGATGATCTCGTTGACCTGTCCGGCGGGCGGGTCGCCCGCCCAGCAGGTGGCTTCCACGTCGACCACGTTGAGCAGGCCGGTCCAATCGTTCATGGGGGTGACGGTACGGGCGCGTCATGGTGCGCTCCAGTGATATTCGTGGCGCGGCGATCCGTGGCACCGGCGCACCCGCCGCTCGGCCGGTGAGCCGGCCGTTCCCGGGCCGATCCTGGACCCATCGTTAACATCTCGTTAACCGCCTCGGGGTCGTCCCCGGTCGCGCTCGGCGGCGGTCGCCGCGCGGTCGCGGGACGTGCCAGAATGTCGCTCACCGACCACCACCCGCCGAGGAGAGAACGTATGCGCCTGTCGCCGCACGAGCAGGAACGGCTGCTGCTGAGCTATGCGGCCGAGCTGGCGCGCCGCAGGCAGGCGCGGGGGTTGAAGCTGAACCATCCGGAGTCGATCGCGTTGATCACCGATCACGTGCTCGAGGGAGCACGGGACGGGCGGACCGTGGCGGAATTGATGTCGTCGGGGCGGTCGGTGCTCACCCGTGAGGATGTGATGGAGGGGGTGCCCGAGATGATTCACGACGTGCAGGTCGAGGCGACGTTTCCCGACGGCACCAAGCTCGTCACCGTGCACCACCCGATCGGATAGGCGAGACCCATGATTCCCGGCGAATACCTCTGTGCCGAGGGCACGATCGAACTGAACGCGGGCGCGGTGCGCGTCGAACTGGATGTGGTCAATACCGGCGACCGCCCCGTTCAGGTGGGCAGCCACGTGCATTTCCCGCAGTCCAACGCCGCGCTGGAGTTCGACCGTGAGGCCGCCCACGGGCACCGGCTGGATATTCCCGCAGGCACGGCGGTTCGATTCGAACCCGGTCTGCCGCAGCGGATTTCGCTGGTTCCGCTCGGCGGTACCCGCGAGGTCTACGGCATCAGCATGAACCCGCCGGGGCACCTGGATGCCTGAGTTGACCGAAAACTATCGCGCGGCGGCCCGCTCGCCGCGACGTCCGGGAGAGAGCCGATGACCGAACTGAGCCGCGCCCGCTACGCCGAACTGTTCGGGCCGACCACCGGCGACCGTCTTCGCCTGGCCGACACCGACCTGATCGTCGAGATCACCGAAGACCGCAGTGGCGGACCGGGACTCGCCGGTGAGGAAGCGGTGTTCGGCGGCGGCAAGGTGCTGCGCGAGTCGATGGGCCAGTCGCGCGCCACCCGCGCCGACGGCGCACCCGACACCGTCATCACCGGTGTCGTGATCATCGACCACTGGGGCATCATCAAGGCCGACGTGGGCATCCGCGACGGCCGCATCTGCGGTATCGGCAAGGCAGGCAACCCCGACACGATGTCGGGCGTGCACCCGGCCCTCGTCGTCGGCCCGTCGACCGAGATCATCGCGGGCAACGGCCGCATTCTCACGGCGGGCGCCATCGACTGCCACGTCCACTTCATCTGCCCGCAGCTGATGGACGAGGCGCTCGGCGGCGGCATCACCACCCTCATCGGCGGCGGCACCGGCCCCGCCGAGGGTTCCAAGGCCACCACCGTCACGCCGGGCTCCTGGCATCTGGCCCGGATGCTGGAATCCCTGGACCACTGGCCGATGAACATCGTGCTGCTCGGCAAGGGCAACACGGTCAGCCAGGAATCGATGTGGGAGCAATTGCGTGGCGGCGCATCGGGTTTCAAGCTGCACGAGGACTGGGGCTCCACTCCGGCCGCGATCGACGCCTGCCTCACCGTCGCCGACGCGGCGGGCGTGCAGGTGGCACTGCACTCGGACACGCTGAACGAGGCCGGTTTCGTCGAGGACACCCTCGCCGCCATCGCGGGCCGTGGCATCCACGCCTACCACACCGAGGGTGCCGGTGGCGGCCACGCACCCGACATCATCACTGTCGCTTCCCATCTCAATGTGCTGCCCAGCTCCACCAACCCCACCCGGCCGCACACCGTCAACACCCTCGACGAGCACCTCGACATGCTGATGGTGTGCCATCACCTGAGTCCGTCGATCCCCGAGGACCTGGCCTTCGCCGAATCGCGGATCCGCCCGTCCACCATCGCCGCCGAAGACCTCCTGCACGATCTGGGCGCCATCTCCATGATCGGCTCGGACTCCCAGGCGATGGGCCGCATCGGTGAAGTGGTGATGCGCACCTGGCAGACCGCGCACGTGATGAAACGCCGCCGTGGCGCCCTGCCCGGTGACGGCGCGGCCGACAATGCCCGCGTGCAGCGCTATATCGCCAAATACACGATCTGCCCGGCGGTTTCGCACGGACTCGACGACGAGATCGGCTCGATCGAGGTCGGCAAGCTCGCCGACCTGGTGCTGTGGGAACCGGCGTTCTTCGGTGTCCGACCGCACGCGGTTCTCAAGGGCGGCATGATCGCCTGGGCCGCGATGGGCGACGCCAACGCCTCCATCCCCACCCCGCAGCCCGTGCTCCCACGACCCATGTTCGGGGCCGCGGGCCCGGCCGCCGCGGCGACCTCCCTGCACTTCGTCTCCGAACAGGCCATCGACGACGGCCTCGCGAACCGTCTGAACGTGCGCCGAAAGCTGGTGCCGGTCAAGAACGCTCGCCGCGTCACGAAGGCCGACATGCCCCACAACGACGCCATGCCCCACATCGAAGTAGACCCCGACACCTTCACCGTCCGCATCGACGGCGAAGTCTGGGCCGAGGAACCCGCCACCGAACTCCCGATGGCCCAGCGCTACTTCCTTTTCTGAGCGCCGCCTTCGCTGCGTCCGTGCCGGGCTGACGAACGCTGTCGCGGCTGTGTCCATTAGGCTCGTCGCGATCCGAGCGGGGCGGGTTTCGGCACGCCTTCCGCCGCACAGCGCCGGGGACCCCGGCGGGAGGGGAACACAGCATGGACGACCTGAACAACGCCGCCGCGGACCTGTCGCGCTGGGCGGAGGACCTGGAACAGAAGGCGCAGCGCTACCAGGAGCTGCACGCCAAGATGACGGCGGTGAGCGTCACCGATACCTCGGCCGACGGCCGGATCAGCGTCACCGTGGACGCCAACGGTTCGACCACCGCGATCACTTTGGCGGCCGCCGTGCGCGGCATGGATCCCACCGCCGTGGCGACCGAACTCATGGCCTGCACGCACCGTGCCCAGGCGCGCCTGCGTGATCAGGTCACCGGCCTGGTCCATGACACGGTCGGTACCGACGAGGCCGGGGCGGCGATCGTCGGCCAGTACAGCGACCGGTTCCCCGACCTCGACCCGACCTCGCCGGCGCCCGTGCCGCCCTCGGCGCCGCCCGCCGCTGCGGCCGCACCCATCGCATCGTGGCCGTCCGCGCCCGAGGCTCCCGCCACCCGCAAACCCGACCGTGATCGGGTTGTCGCGCCCGAGGAGCCGTCCGACGAGGACATGTTCTACCAGCGCAAATCCTGGTTGCAGTAGCCACCGCTACAACCCGGCACACATTCGAGGGAACCGAACGGGGTCGGGGCGCGTCCAACTAGATCGAGAGCTGCGGACTCGACCGAGTTCGCCGGAGGAGGGATTCTGCGTGACCAGTCTGGTGAATGTGAATCTGGATGCGATCAGGTCACAGGCCTGCTCGGTGGACGGCGTGTCCGGCGGGGTCGCCAAGGCGCTCGAAGCGGCGAACTATCTCGCCCATGCCGACGACGGCTACGGCCTGCTCGTGAAGCCGTACGCGGTGAGCACCCTCAACTCGCTCCACGACGACATCACCGAGGCACTGGCGCAGCTCGACACCCTGACCACGGAGATGCCGGGCAAACTCCGCACCGCCGCCGACACCTTCGAAACGTGTGACACCACCCGGGCCGGCGATCTGACGGGCAAGACCGCCGAGATCGAAAGGAATGTCTGACCATGGCCGACGGACCCAACGCGGCGGGCACGTTCCTCAACGAGCACACCGTCCTGCCCGGCACGGTGAGCACCTTCGACGACGGCGAAGCTCCCGAGAACGACCTGCTCCAAGACGGCGTCGACTATCGGGACACCTACTACCAGGAAAGCAACTTCCTGTTCAGTAACGTGGGTCGGCCGACGGGTGGGGACGAACCCGACGCGGGCATCATGAAGGGCACGCTCCAGGGTGACACCTGGGAGAACGGCCTCGGCCTCTACAACGCGATGACCGGCGACGGGTCGATCATGACCAAGGTCGACGCCATCTCCAAAGCGGCCGGTACCGCGGGTGATTGGGCGTCGGCGGCGACGATGTTCAGCAAGGCGATCAAGGGCACCTCCACACTGGCGAAGTTCGACCCGTTCAACTTCCTCGGTTCGCAACTGATGACCTGGATGCTCGAGCACGTCGAACCGATGCGCAAATCACTGGAATCGATCACCGGCAGCCCGGATATGGTCCAGGCGTATTCGGATTCGTGGAAGGCGATCGCCGAGAGTCTGACGACCACCGCGCAGGAGTGGGCTACCGCGCTCGACAGCGGAATCGGTGAATGGGCGGGCGCCGCCGCCGAAGCCTACGTGGCCACCGCGACCGAGCTGACGGGCAAGATCGCCGAGAAGGCGGCCGTCGCCGAGGTGCTGTCGGAGTGCAACGCGGCGATGAAGGGCATCGTCGAGACAGTGCGCGAGATCGTGGTCGAGATCCTGAGCAATCTCGCCGGCATGCTCGCCGAGATGACCGCACTGCTCATCGCCTCCGCCGGAACCGCCACCCCCGCGCTCATCGCCAGGGCGCTGCTCGACATCTCGCTGGCCACGGTGACGGTCTCGCAGATGCTGGTGAAACTGGCGCAGGCGCTGATCGATACGAAGATGCTGGCGCAGAGCGCGGTGAAGATCATCCAGGGCGTGACCGAGGTCGAGACCGCGAAGTAGCGGCCGAGGAAGCCGGTGCCGGCCCGTGCTCGGTGGCAGACTGCGTTTATGACGATCAACGATTGGGCCGATGTCGACAGCTACCTCGTCACCACGCTCGTCGGTGACGAGGGAGCGCCCGCACTCACCGCCAACGCCGATGCGGGGCTGCCCGCCATCGACGTCTCCCCACCCCAGGGCAAACTGCTGAACCTGTTGGCCCGCACCGCGAAAGCGCGCCGGGTGCTCGAGATCGGCACGCTCGGCGGCTACAGCACCGAGTGGCTGGCGCGCGCGGTCGGCGACGGTGGTCTCGTCGTCACCCTCGAATTCGAACCCCGCCACGCCAAGGTCGCGCGCGAGAACCTCGACCGCGCCGGCGTGGGGGAGCGCGTCGAGATCCTGGTGGGCGCGGCCCTCGACACCCTGCCCGGTGTCGCCGAGGATCTGACCGAACCGTTCGACCTGGTCTTCATCGACGCCGACAAGGTCAACAACTCCAACTACGTGCAGTGGGCGCTGCGCCTGACCCACCCGGGCTCGGTGATCATCGTCGACAACGTGGTGCGCGCGGGCGCGGTGGCCGACGAGCAGACCGAGGATCCCAATGCCCGAGCGAGCCGCGAGCTGATCGAATTGCTCGCCGCCGAACCGAGTGTCGACGCGACCGTCATCCAGACCGTCGGCGCGAAAGGGTGGGACGGATTCGCCTACGCCGTGGTGAACGGCCCGAATTCCTGATCTTCACCGCCCGGCAATGCGCAGGGTCATTGCCGGGCGTCCGGGATTCATCGGGAGGTTGTTCGCTGCCGCTAGCGTGGGACTGTTCGACTTCAGGAGCCGCCATCATGGAATTCCGTCATCTCGTCTCGTTCATCGCGCTCGCCGAGGAATTGCATTTCGGACGGGCGGCGCAGCGCCTGCATCTGACGCAGCCGAGCCTGAGCGCTCAGTTGCAGAAGCTGGAGAAGTCCCTGGAAGTGCAGCTGGTCGCGCGCAATTCGCACGAGGTGCGGCTGACACCGGCGGGCCGGGAGTTCGAGCTGCAGGCCCGCCAGATCATCGCCCAGCTCGACCGGGCCGCCCAGGCCGCGAAGGCGACCGCCGCCGGTCGCGCCGGCAGCCTGAACGTCGGCTACAACCTGCCCGCCAGCAAGCACATCCTGCCCGACGCGCTGGCCCAGCTCACCGACCGCCACCCCGGCATCTCGGTGTCGCTGTGGGAGAAGCGAACCGGGCCGCAGCTGGCCGCGCTGGCCGACGGATCCCTCGACCTGGCCATGGTCTACGGCCACCCCAGCACCGCCGACTTCCGGTACCGGCGTCTGCTGCACCGGATACCGCTGGTGGCGGTGGTCGGCAGGCAGCACCGCTGGGCCCACCGCTCGCACGTGCCGTTCGCCGAACTGCGGGATCAGGACTGCGTGCTGTTCGCCCGCGATCAGTGTCCGGCGATGTACGACGCGATCCTGCGGTCGGCCGCGCAGACCCGGATCTCGCTGAACATCACCCAGATCGCCGACGATCCGGGCGCCACCGCCCACATCGTCTCGGTACGCCCACTGGTCGGATTCGCCTCGCTGCCGCGGGCAGTCTCGGCGGGTATGGGGTCCTCGGACACCGACCCGGTAGCGGTGAAACTGGTCGATCCGGTCCCGACCCTGGATCTGCACGTGGTGTGGCGGGCCGACGAACAGAATCCGGCGGTGGCGATGTTTCTGGACTGTCTCGCGTCCACGGCACCTGCCCTGGCCGACGACCAGGTTCTGACGGCGTGAAGTCGTCGTTCATTTCAGTCCCGACCGCACGAACGCATTGACGATGTGGCGCTGCAGCACCAGATACAGCAGCAGCACCGGCAGACAGGCCAGACCCGCCAGCGCCATCATCGGTCCCCACTGATCACCTTCGGTGCCCATGAAACTGCGCAGTCCGAGCTGCAGCACACTGTTGGACTGACGCAGCACGACCGCGGGCCAGAAGTACTCGTTCCACGCGTTGATGAACAGCAGGATGCCGAGTGCGGCCAGTGCGGGTCGCAGGTTCGGCACCACCACGGTCCACAGAATCGACCACGACGAGCGCCCGTCGATCTTCGCCGCGGCGATGAGCTCTTTCGGGAACGCCGACATGTGCTGGCGCAACAGCAGCACCGCCAGCGCCGAGCACAGCGTCGGCAGCACGACGCCGATCAGGGTGTTGATCAGGCCCAGCTGGTTGAGCAGGATGTAGTTGGGCAGCATCGTCACCTGGAACGGCACCAGCCACACCCCCACGAACGCCAGATACAGCAGCTTCTGCAGCGGGAAGGTGTAGATGGCGAACGCGTAGGAGGCCAGCAACGCGATGAGGAGCTGGCCCGCCGCCGAGAGCACCGCGACGAAGAACGTGTTGGCGATCAGACCGGCGATGTCGACCTTCTGCGCCGCGTCGAGGTAGTTGGCCGTCGACAGGGGCCACGGGATCGGCGACAGCGAGGTGACGTCCTCGGGTCGGCGCAGCGACGTCGCGAACAGCCAGTAGATCGGGAACACGCAGACCAGTGCCGTGGCGGCGAGCAGCAGATGGCTGCCCAGCCCGCGCAGTCGTTCAATCGTCATGGACAGCAACCTTTTCCGAGATCCAGACCAGCAGTGCGGCCACCAGACCGAAGCCGAAGAACAGCAGCACACCGGCCGCGGCGCTCAGACCGGCGTCGAAACTGTGGAAGGCGTAGTCCCAGAGCAGGTAGTAGATGTTGGTGGTGGCCTGCGCGGGACCGCCCTGGGTCATCGAGTCGATGAGCGGGAAAGTCAGTGTGGGACTGAGCAACACGGTCGTGAGGACGAGGAACAGCACGGTGGGCGAGAGCAGTGGCAGGGTGATCCAGCGCCGGATCTGACCGGGTGAGGCGCCGTCGACCCTGGCCGCTTCGTCGTAGTCTCCGCTGATTCCGGCCAGGCCCGCCCACACCACGAGCACCGCGAAGCCGATCAGGTGCCAGGCGGTGATCGCGATGATCACGCCCTGCGCGGTCGCGGTCTCGTACACCCAGTTGCGGTCCGAACCGGTCACCTGGGCGAGGAAGCCCGTTCCCGGATGCAGCAACCAGCGCCACACCGCCGCCGCCGCGACCGGCGCGACCAGGAACGGCGCGAATACCAGTGCCTGATAGATCGTGCGCGCCCGACCGGTGACCCGTCGGCTCGCCATCGCGATCACGACCGGCAGCACCACCGTGAACGGCAACAGGCCCAGGATCAGTGTCCCGGTGCGACCGAGGGCGCCCCAGAACGGCGGAAGATCCAGCAGCCGTTCGTAATTCGCGGTGCCCACCGGTGTCATCGGCGCGGTCGGCAGCAGGTTCCACGAGTAGGTGGACAGCTGCAGGGCCTGCACCAGCGGTTGATAGGTCCACACCACCAGCAGGAACAGCGCTGGACTCAGGTAGAGGTAGGGCGCGACGAACCGGGCCACATGGCGGCGGGTGAGGCGCCGGCGCACCGGTGTCGCCGCGACCGGCGGTACCGGCGACGCCGGCGCATCGATGACGAACATCTACCGCACCGCCGCCCGCGCGGCGACGATCGCCGCGATCTGCTCGAGCATTTCCGACTCCGGCCGGTCATAGACCTTGGGCGTCGGAGCGGCGTCGATCGCGGTGGCCAGCACAGCCGACTCCAACACGTCGATGCGGCTGAACCCGAAGCCGACGAAGCCGCGGTGCCTGCCCGCCGGTGCCATGGGGTCCACCCGGTAGGCCGTCGCGGGACCGATCCACACCGGGATCCCGGCCAGCGCCGACGCACCGGTGAGGTGGTTGTGCCCGCACAGGATCATCCGGACATCGGTGCCCGCCACCACTTCGGCCAGCTGTTCGGCATCCTTGAGCCGGAGGAAGTCGAGGGTGGCCAGCGGGGAACGCAGCGGCGGATGGTGCACCACCAGCACGGTGCCGTGCGGGGCGGAGGTGCGCAGTTCCTCGGCCAGCCAGGCCAGCTGCTCCGGTTCGAGCTTGCCGTCGTGCTGGAACGGTGTGGTGCTGTCCAGCACGATGATCCGCACGCCCGCGATCTCGACACACTGGTCGTGCGGCAGGTCCGGGTCCACCGTGTCGCGGCCGAGCAGTTCGGCGCCGAAGGCGGTGCGTTCGTCGTGATTGCCCATCGCGTAGACGATCTCGGCGCCGAGTTCGGCCGCGACGGGTTCTACCGCGGCCCGCAACCGCCGGTAGGCCTCGGGTGATCCGTTGTCGCTGAGATCACCGGAGAAGATCAGCACGTCGACGCGCTGCCCGAAGTCGCGCAGCCGGTCGAGCACCGCCGTGAGGTTGGCGGCGGTGTCGACACCGTGAAGCAGTTCGCCCTCGGGCCGCAGGTGGGTGTCGGTGATCTGGACGATCGTCAGCCCGCTCATGACTTCGGCATGAGTTCGGTGCCCGCGGTGCGGGCGGCGGTGAGCGTGGACTGCGGGTCGGCGCCCTGGAACACGACGGCCTCGACGGCGTCCATCATCCCGTCACGCATCTGCAGATAGTTGTTGCCCGGCATCGACACCCACGGCTCCATGTTCGCCAGCTGCGCGACGTTCGGGCGCAGCAGCGGGTTCTGGTCGGCCCAGTCCTTGAGCCCGCCTGCTTCTTCGAGCAGACCGGTCCGCAGCGGCAGGTAGCCGATGTTCTGCGCGATCTTCTTGTAGGAATCCTCGCTGGTCAGGTGCTTGATCAGTTCCCACGCGGCCCGCTGCTTCGCCGGATCGTTGGACAGGATGTGCAGGCCCGCACCGGAATTCGTCGGGATGGCGGGCTTGCTGCCGAAGCCGGGCATCGGCGCCGAACGCAGGTCCCACTTGCCCTTGGACCCGGTGACGAAAACGCTCTGCAGCGCGCTGGTTTCGAGCATCATCCCGATCTCGCCGCGACCGAACGCCTCGTAGCCCTGCTTCTGATTGAGCTTGGGCATGCTGCCGCTGTTCACGAGGTTCTGCGCCATCTTGGTGACCTCGACGGCGGGCGCGTCGGCGAAGGTGAGGGTGTTGCGATCCTCGGAGATCACGCGGCCGCCGTTGGAGCGCACCAGCGACTGGAAGCACCAGTCCTTGGCGGTCTTGGTCAGGCAGTCGATGTAGACCCCGCCCTTGCCGGTGCGGTCGGCGATCGCCTTCGCGGCGGTGGTGACCTCGTCCCAGGTGGTGGGCGGCTTGGCGGGATCGAGACCGGCCTCGGTGAACAGCGACGCGTTCAGATACAGGACGGGCGTGGAGAAGACGAACGGAACGCCGTAGGTGTGGCCGTCCCAGTCGTCGAGGGTGCGGGCCCGGGGCGCGTACGCGTGGCGGGCGCCGTCGAAGTTCTGTTTCACTTCCGGTGCGCCGACCAACTGGTCCAGCGGCTTGGCCTTGAGCTGGTGGATGGTGAAGTCCAGGTCGGAGAAGCCGAGCTGGGCGACGTCGGGCGGGGTGCCCGCCACCATCTGGTTCTGGATGCTGGAGACGGTGTCGGTGGCCGGGTTGGGGCTGTTGCCCTGCGGCTTCTGCGCGGTGACCTTGATATTGGGGTGCTTGGCGCCGAAGTCGGCGATCAGGGCGTTGAAGGTGTCGGTCCAGGCGCCCGCCACACCGTAGCTGTAGGACTCGAAGACGATCGAAACCTGTTGGTCGGCAGCCAGTTCGGGAATCTGCGCGGTGGAGGTGGCGTCGGTGGACCCGGTGGTGCCGAGGCCGCAACCGGTGAGGGCGAGGGCGGCGGTGAACACCACGCCCAGCGCGGGCAGTGTGCGTTTCATCGTGGTTCTATCCTTCTCATCGGGGTGGTGCCGAAATCAGGGGACGGGGATCGCGGCCGCGTCGACGGCCGGTTCCGCGAGGGAACTGGGCGCTTGCCACGTCAGCCGCAGGCCGGTGTCGGGGTCGAACAGGTGGATGTCGGCGGGGTCGACGCGGCAGGCGATGTCCTCGCCCACCCGGACACCGGCCGGACGGGCCGCGCGCACACAGAGGCCGGACTCGAGGTGCACGAGTTCTTCGCTGCCGAGGTTCTCGACCATCCGTACCCGCCCCCGGACATCGGTCGAGGTGTCGTCGATCCGCAGGCGTTCCGGGCGGATTCCGGCGACGACGGCGGTGGCGTCGCCGGAATCCTCGGTGATGTCCAGCGCGGCATCGATGCCGTCGGCCATCACCGTCATATGGCCGTCGCTCGCGGTGACGACGGCGGGGAACAGGTTCATCGGCGGTGAGCCGAGGAAGCCGGCGACGAAGGTCGAGCGCGGGCGATCGTAGAGCTCCTCCGGGGTGCCGCACTGTTCGATGCGGCCCTGGTTGAGCAGCGCGATGCGCGTCGCCATCGTCATCGCCTCGACCTGATCGTGGGTGACGTAGAGGAAGGTCGCGCCGAGGCGCTGGTGCAGCGCGATCAGTTCGGCGCGGGTCGCGCTGCGCAGTTTCGCGTCGAGGTTCGACAGCGGTTCGTCCATCAGGAACGCGCCGGGATCGCGAACCATGGCGCGTGCCAGCGCGACTCGTTGCCGCTGTCCGCCGGACAGGGCGACCGGGCGACGCTCGAGCAGCGCCGAGATCTCCAGCGTCGCCGACACCTCGGCGACCCGCTGCGCGATCTCCGCGCGCGGCCTGCGCCGCGCCCGCAACGGGAACCCGATGTTGCGCGCCACCGATAGATGCGGATACAGCGCGTAACTCTGGAACACCATCGCCAGATCCCGCCGCTGTGGCGCCGCGTCCGTCACGTCGACGTCGCCCACCAGAATCCGCCCCGCGCTCGGCTCCTCCAGCCCCGCGATCATCCGCAACAACGTGGACTTGCCGCAGCCACTGGGCCCCAGCAACACCATGAACTCACCATCGGCGATGTCGAGACTCACCTCGCGCACCGCGTACTCGGCATCGAACTTCTTCGACACCGCTTCGATCTGCAGTCGTGCCATGCGCCCAGTGTCGAGCCCGCCAAGGCCCCCGTGCCGGGGCGATAGTGAACGTCGATCGGTCCAATCATCTCGACCCCACCGACGCACGAACCGCACCATCGGTGCTCGTCGTGCTCGTCAGACGTTGGTGGGGTTCGGCGAGGCTGTCACCGGGTGATCGGCCGATGGTGGAGAGCTCCGCCCCGGGGCGTTGATCTCCATCGTGGTGGCGGTCAGTGCTGTTTTCGGACGGTGGATCATCGAGTTCCGGCCACCGTGTTCTCGCAGGTAGGCGTGGTGCGAATCAGATACCAGCCGAGACTTCAGCGCAGCCGGACCGGTAGTTCGAGTAGGCCTCGGATGAGGGTGCTGGTTTGCCAGCGGAGGTCGGCGGTGGGGGCGAGGGTCAGGTCGGGGTAGCGGTGCAGGAGAGCGGTGAAGGCGATTTCGGCTTCTACGCGGGCCAAGGGGGCGCCGACGCAGAAATGGATGCCGTGGCCGAAGGCGAGGTGGCCGGCGGTGGGGGTGTCGGTGGCGAGGGTGTCGGGGGCGGCGAAGCGGGCGGGGTCGCGGTTGGCGGCCGAGAGGGCGACGTAGACGATCTCGCCCGCGGGGATCTCGATGTCGCCCAGCGTGACCGGTTCCGCGGTGTAGCGGGCGGTGGCCATGTCGACGGGGCCGTCGAAGCGCAGGAATTCCTCGATCGCGGCGGGGACACCGGTGGGGTCGGCGCGCAGGGCCTGCCACTGTTCGGGGTGGCGGAGCAGGGCCAGGACGCCGTTGCCGATGAGGTTCACCGTGGTCTCGTGGCCCGCGACCAGCAGCAGGAACGCCATCGACACCAGCTCCTGATCGGTGAGCCGATCGCCCTCGTCGTCCGCGAGGACCAGCTGGGACAGCAGATCCTCGGCGGGCGCGGACTGCTTGGTGCGCACCAGCTTCGCGAGATAGCCGACCATCGCGGCCGACGCGGCGGGACGCTCGTCCTGCTCGCCCTCGCCCACCACCGTGACCAGGGCCTTGGTCCAGGCTTGGAAATCCGCGCGATCCTCGAACGGGACACCGAGCAGCTCGCAGATCACCGTCACCGGAAGGGGATTGGCGAAATCGTTCATCAGATCGACCTCGTCGCGATCACCCATCGCGTCCAGCAGCGACGCGGTGATCTGCTCGATACGTGGTCGCAGCAGGGCGACCTGGCGGCTGGTGAAAGCCTTGTTCACGAGCTTGCGCAAGCGGGTGTGCGCGGGCGGGTCGGTGCCGAGCATATGGCTCAGGAGCGCGACGATATTCGGGTCCGTCGCCGTGGTGTCCCGCTTGGTGTGCAGGATCGCGTCGATCCGCACGACATCCTTGCGCAAGCGCGGGTCGGCGAGCGCGATCTTGGCTTCGGGATAGCCGACGACCACCCAGCGGACGACATCGTCGGGGAAGCGAACCCGATGGACGGGACCCTCGGCCCGCCACCGGCGGTACTGCGCGTGCGGATCGTCGAAGAAGTCGGCGCCGATGGACTCGACTGGGGCGGAAGCGGTGAGGTCGGCCATCGAATCGACGGTACCCGCGCCGGGCCCAGCGCGCATCGACCGTGAATACCGGCACCACGGAACACCCTGTGACGAACGCGAATTCGCGATCAGGTGGGGTGTGGCTCCGCCGTCGAGGTACTCGACTCGACCGATGCCAGGAAATCCCGCAGGAGCTCGGTGACGGTCTCCGGTTGTTCGAGGGAACTCGAGTGACCGCACGCGGGGATCGTGTGGAGCCGGGCATGCGGGATGAGCGAGGCGATGTGGCGGGCATGCGGGAGCGGGGTCGCGGCGTCGTCCTCGCCGACGATGATCTGGGTGGCAACGGTGATCGCCGGGAGTTCGCCGTCGACGGCGCCACGTTCGGTGACACCGTGGACGGCGTTTCGTGTACCGACACGGTCGATCGCGGCCAGGCGCCGCGACCACTCACGAACAACTTCCTTGCCGGTGGGCGAAGCCAGGAAGGCGGGGCCGAACAGGTGCGTGGCCACCCGGCCGGCGATGGGGCGGATGCCGAGCCAGCGCACTGCCAGGGCCAGACGGTGGTATTCGCCGATCTTAGCGGGATCCTCGGCGCGAGCGCTGGTGTCCAGGAGGGTGAGCGATCGCAGGAGTTCGCCGTGCCTGGCGGCCAATCGTTGGCCGACGAAGCCACCCATGGACAGCCCGACCCAGTGCACGGGGCCCGCGTCGAGAGCGCGAATCACTCCTACCGCATCGGCGGCGAGAGTGTCCATGTCATAGCCGCCGGCGGTGGGTGGGGTATCGCCCTGGCCGCGCCAGTCGAGGGTGACGCACCGGTAGTCGCGTTGCAGGGCCGCGAGCTGGGCGCGAAACATCCAGCCACCGAACAGCAATCCGTGGCCGAAGACCACGGTGGCGGCGCCCGGTTTGCCCGCGGGAGCGCCGGTGTCGGTGTAGGAGATCGGAACACTGTCGATCTGAATGATCGGCATGAGGTCACTCGCCGCCGGTGCTCAGGCCGCCGCGAGGCGGACGTTGCGCATCGTCACCAGCGCGGTGGCACACAGGACTTCGCCGGTCTCCTCCACCGAGAACACCTCGGCGGCGGCGATCGTGAGCAGTGCGCCGGGCTTGATCACCCGGCCGCGGGCGACCACGTTCGGGCCTTTGGCGGGCGCGAGAATCTTCACGGTGTAGTCGATGGTCATGTTCACCCAGCCTGCGGGCAGCAGCGTGCCCGCGGCCGAACCGGCGGCGAAATCGGCGAGCGAGCCGAGGACCCCGCCCTGGAAATAGCCGTCGTGCTGGGTGAGTTCGCGCCGGTGTGGTTGCACGATCTCGACGTCGCCGGGCTCGACCCGGCTGAAGTGGAAACCCAGGTGCGCGGCGGCGGGCATGGACAGCACGACGCTGGGAACCAGCTGTGCGAAGTCGGGATTGGGGGCCTGTGCTGCGGTCATCGGCTCAGTCCTCTGCTCGGCAGCGGCGCGGCGTCGCCGCTCCTCCTGCGGCGAATCCTGCCCGCTGACGGCGCGCGGGAACAGCCCATCGCGGAAATTTCGCCTGCTGTTGGGAGTCCGGAAAGAGTTCGGCCGGGCGAGTGGCGCGTTCACCCGCCCGGCCGAGCGCTCAGCGGGTTCCGGCGTGCAGGACCACTTTGCCGTTGCGGCCGGGAGTTTCCGACACCACCGCGGCCTCGGCGGCCTGCGTGAGCGCGAAATCGGCCTGGACATCCAGCCGCAGGGTGCCGTTGGCGGCGAGGGTGACGAGTTCGGTGATCAACCGGACGTAATCGGCGCGGTCGATGTCGGAACTGCGCTGCTGGCCCCAGAACCCTTTCACCACAGCCTGTTTGAAGATGACGGCGCCGGTGTCGATGATCAGCGGTTTGCCCGACAGCGCGCCGAAGGAGATCAGTTCACCGCGCGGGGCGAGCAGCGCCATCAGATCGCCCGCGGCCGGACCGCTGACCTGGTCGACGGCGCGCACGATCGGTTCGCCACCGGTGATGTCGGCACCGGTGGCGAGCCAGCCCACCGATTCGGTGTCGAGCACGGGACCGTAGCCGAGCTTTTCCAGCGCCTGCACCGACGACTGCCCGCGGACCAGGCTCAGCACCCGCACTCCGCGTTCCTTCGCGAACAGGTTGACCAGGCGACCGACCGCGCCGTTGGCGGCGTTCACCACGATCCACTCACCGGCTCGCACCTGTAGATCGTCGAGCAGCATCAGGGCGCTCAGCGGCATGGCGAGCAGCTGGCAGGCGGTCTCGTCGGGCACGGAATCCGGCATCGGCACCGCTTGCTCGGCGCGGGCGACGAAGGAATCCGCCCAGGCTCCACGGACCCCGGCGATCGCCACCCGCTGACCGACCTGAAGCGCGTCGACACCCGGGCCGACCGCGTCGACGACGCCGGCCGCCTCGGTTCCGGGGATCGCGGGCAGCGGCGGCCGATAGCCGTAGACGCCGCGGATGATCGCCAGATCGTGATTGTGGATCGGCGACAGCGACATCGCGATCCGCACCTCACCCGGCCCGGGCTCCGGGGCGGGCACCTGCTGCGCGGTGAGCACATCCTTCGGTTCGCCGAATTCGTCGATGACAACTGCCTGCATGTCCGCCTCCGTGGTGGTTGCGAGTCCCTGCCGAGCGTGATCGTGCTCCATTGTGGCACCGTGTCGGTCTCGGGTGGCTCAGGGATGCCCATGCTCGGACCCCGCTGTCAATACCTCGCAGGGCTGAGAGCGGGTCACTCCGACAGGGCCTGAAAATAGCTCGCACGGTGGACGAATGTGACCGGGTGGCGTGCGTACCCTCGGTGCATGGCAGACGCGCTCGGAACACGCTCGCCCGCAGTGCGATCCGGATCGCGGATCGCCGAGGTCGACATCCTGCGTGGGTTCGCCCTGTTCGGGATCCTGATCACCAACGTGGTCGTGGCGACCTCGCTGTGGTCGGTGGTAGGCACGCGCGAGGATCCGGTACTGCGCTTCGGCGGCACCGTCGACCTGCTGGTACGAGCCACCGTCGACGCGCTGTTCGCCGGGCGGTTCTACCTGCTGTTCGCGTTTCTGTTCGGGTACTCGTTCACGTTGCAGATCGCGGCGGCCCAGCGTGCGGGGGCTTCGCCGGTGCGGCGGTTGCTGCGGCGGTGTGCCGCGCTGATGGCGATCGGACTCGTCCACGTCTATCTGCTGTGGATCGGGGACATCCTCACCCTCTACGCGTTCCTGTGCCTGACCCTCATCGCGCTGCGCAAAGTGCGGCCGCGGACCGCGGTGATCACCGCGGTGGTGCTGTACGCGGTGTGGTCGGCGTGGAGCTTCCTGCCGGGCAGCGCCGGTCTTCTCGCGTTCGGTGAGTTCGTCGACCTGCCCGCGATATCGGCCGACTACACCGCCGACTTCGGGTCGACGTTCGCCGCGCAGACGGCGCTCGCGCCGGTGTTCCTGCTGCTGATCTGGTTCGGTCAGGGCGTGCCGAGCCTGGCGATGTTCCTGACCGGCATGGCGGCGGGCAAACGAAACCTGTTCGCGGATCCGGATACGCTGCGCCGCTGGTCCTTTCGCGCACTGGTGATCGGCTTCGGCATCGGCCTGCCGATCTCGGCGATGACCTTCGCCGAGTCGATGACCTGGTGGCACGCCCCCGCGGTGATCCACGGCCTGCAAATGCTGGTGAACCCGTTCATGACGTTCGCCTATGTCGCCGCGATCCTGCTAGCCGCGCAGTCCGCACGCCTGGGCCGCTACACCGCCCTGCTCGCCCCGGCCGGGCGCATGGCCGCCACCAACTACATCGGGCAATCCGTGGTGCTGATGCTCGTCTACACCGGATACGGCCTCGCCCTCGCCGATGACATCGCACCCCTGGGCGTCGTCGCGATCGCCCTGCTCACCTTCGCCGCCCAGCTCGCGTTCAGCACCTGGTGGCTGCGCGGTCATTGGTACGGTCCGGTGGAGTGGTTGCTGCGCGCCGCGACCTACCTGACCGTCCCGGCGTGGCGGCGCCCTGCCTTGCAGAATGCTCCGCCCGGCGCCTGAGCCGCCGACTCGGCGCTCTGTCAGCCGGCGGCAGGCTGCGGCGGGCGGTGGAACTCCGCCCGCCAGCGGTGCAGACCTGAGGCGTCGGCACGGGAGATGGTTTCCACCCGGACCAGGGTCAGGTCGGGAGCGGTGAAAGAGTCGATATCGGCGCGGGTGAGCGGCCACGGCGGGCCGGTGGTGGCGGGGGTCTGGCTGATGTCGGCGATCACGAGCAGGGTCGCGTCGGGCGCGAGGAGGTCTCGGATACCGGTGATGGCGTGGGTGCGGACGTCCAGGGGCAGGGATTGAACGGTGATCGACTCGATGACCAGGTCGAAGGCGTGGCGCCAGGTCGGCGGCGGGTGGAGGAGGTCGGCAACCTTGTAGGTGACGGGCGAATGCGGGAAACGGGCGCGGGCGCCACGGATCGCGGTGGGGGAGACGTCGAAGGCGGTGGTTCGGATGCCTTGGGAAGCAACGAATTCGGCGTCGATGCCGTATCCGCAGCCGATCACCACGGCCCGCGCTCCCTGGGGCAGGGTGGCGGTGCGGAGCCAGTCGACCAGCAGGGGATTGGGGACGTCGCGATCCCACGGAACCACCGAGGTCCCCGCGGCGGCCTCGGCGTAGAGCGGTTCGAACCATCCGGTCGGATCGTTCGCGGCCAGCGCCTGAGCGGCGAGGCGACGATCGGCGGACGGCTGCGCGTCGGTCATAGGTCCAGTCTTCACCACCGACGGTCGGCTCGTCGCCCGACATTCGGGGACGCGCCCGACGACCGCTGAGCTGGTCGGTTGATCATCAGGCCCAGGTTGCCGGAGATACCGACCAGATCACCACCACCGGAGCCCGATGATCTCGACCTGTCAGGGGATCAACACGACTTTGCCTGTGGTGGCACGGGATTCGAGAGCGTGATGGGCGGTGGCGGCCTCGGCCAAGGGAAATTCGGTCACCGCGGGGCGGAACAAGCCAGTGCCCGCGCCGGCGAGTGCGCGTTCGGACAGGACGCGCAGGTCACCGCCCGCCCGCTGGATCATCGGCGGGCCGAGCACGGTTTCGGAGGTGATGCCGCGCCCGGCGGTGTCCACCTGTGCCGGAGCACCGGCCGACCAGCCGAAGACCAGATGGGCGCCGCCGGGGCCGAGCAGGTCGACGGCGGCTTCGGCGACGGGTCCGCCGACGCCGTCGAACACGACGGTCGCGGCCCGGCCACCCAGCTGGGCGCGCACCTTCGCCGGCCAATCCGGCAGCGTGTAGTCGACCGCGATATCGGCGCCGTTGGCGCGCACCATGGCCACCTTGTCCGGTCCACCCGCGAGCGCGACCACCGTGGCGCCCGCGGCGACGGCGTACTGGACCAGCAGGGTGCCGATCCCGCCGGCGGCCGAGGTCACCACCGCGACGCTGTCGGCATCGAGATCGGTGAACTGGAGAATGCCGAGCGCCGTGCGACCGGTGCCGACCATCGCCACGGCGGCGCTGAAGCTCACGCCGTCCGGAATGGCAAGGAGGCGTTCGGCTTCGGTGACCGCGAGCTCGGCATAGCCACCCGGTGCGGTGCCCAGGTGGGCGACGACACGCGTACCGAGCAGGGCGCGGTCAACGCCGTCGCCGACGCGGTCCACGACTCCGGCGACCTCGCGGCCGGGGACCGTCGGCAGCGCGGGCGCCGGGAACGGGCCCGGCTCACCACGGCGTAACGCGGTATCGACGAGATGGACACCGCAGGCCGCCACCTCGATACGCACCTGACCCGGGCCCGGTGTCGGATCCGGGATCGACTCGTAGCGCAGGTTCTCGGCGGGACCGAACTCGTGGAGCTGAATCGCATGCATGACGTCAGTGTTCAACCTGAACGGTGCTCGAGGTCAAGCGCGACGGGCGGCCCGCGCGGCGAAACCGTCGCAGAGCGCTTCGAGACCGAGGAACAGCAGGTCCTCGGAGGTCAGGTCGCTCACCCCGGCGCCTTCGAGATCGGCCAGCGCCGGCGGGACGGGGAAGGAGGGTTTGCCCTCGAGGAGATCGCGCAGGCCGTTGGTGTCGTCGGTGGCGGTGCGCTTCTCGGCGAGCAGTGCGCCGCCGACCACCGGCAAGCTGGCGCCGGAGATGTAGTTCCAGACGGAGAATCCCATCGTGGTGGCCTCACGGGCGGTCACGCCGAGTTCGCGCAGGCCCTCGACCAGCCATGCCAGGCTGGTCAGGCCCTGCGGGCCGAAGCTGTAGCGGGGGACCGCGAAGGTGAGCAGCACCCAGGGATGCTGCTGATAGAGCTCCCAATCGATCTCCGCGGCGATGCGCACCCGGTCGCGCCACGTCCACCCGCGACCGGCCGGATCGGGGTAGGGGTGCCGGGCGGCGATCTCGTCGGTCATGGCCGCGATGAGTTCGTCCTTGTTCGCCACGTGCCGATACAGCGACATGGTGCCCACATCGAGGCGGTCGGCGATGCGGCGCATCGACACCGCGTCGAGTCCGTCGGCGTCGGCGAGGGAGATCGCGGCGTCGACGATCGCCGTGCGGGTGAGCTTCGTCTCGGTCATCCCATGACTCGCTGTCGTAATACAACCTTCATGCGTACACTGTACCCAGCTCTCGCGTACGGCGTACGCACAACCTCGGAAGGATGTCGGAATGACGAAGCTGGAACCGGCGGTGCCCACCGCAGTCGCCGGTGGACGCCGCGCATGGCTCGGATTGGGCGTGCTGCTGCTGCCGGTGCTGCTGGTGTCGATGGACATCTCGGTGCTCTTTCTGGCCATGCCGACCCTCACGGCCGACCTGGATCCCACCGCGTCGCAACAACTCTGGATCCTCGACATCTACGGGTTCATGCTCGCGGGTCTGCTCATCACCATGGGCAACCTCGGCGACCGGATCGGCCGACGCAACATCCTGCTCGCCGGCGCCGCCATCTTCGGTGTCGCGTCGGTGCTCGCCGCGTTCGCGCCCACCGCGCCGATCCTCATCGCGGCCCGCGTACTCATGGGCATCGGCGGTGCGACGCTGCTGCCGTCGAGCCTGGCGCTGATCTCCACCCTGTTCCCCGACACCCGGCAACGGGCCACCGCGATCGGTATCTGGACCGCGTTCTTCGCCGGTGGTTCGGCGGTCGGGCCGATCATCGGCGGCGTTCTGCTGCACCATTTCTGGTGGGGCTCGGTATTCCTGATCAACATCCCGGTACTGGCGATTCTGCTGATCTTCGGGCCGATCCTGCTGCCCGAACATCGCTCCGCCGCGCTGGGACCGATCGATCTGCCCAGCGTCGCGCTGTCGATCGGCGGCATCCTGCCGTTGATCTACGGCATCAAACACATCGCCGCCGAAGGCCTCGACGCAGTGTCGCTGGTGATCGCCATGATCGGCGTCGGGCTGCTCGTGCTGTTCGTGCGCAGGCAGCGGCATCTCACCGAACCGCTGCTCGACCTGTCGCTGTTCACGCGGCCGCTGTTCCGGGTGGCGATCGGGGCCAGCATGGCCGGCATGATGTCGCTCGCCGCGCTGAGTTACCTGACCAGCATCTACCTGCAGTCGGTCACCGGGCGTGACCCGCTGGCCGCCGCGCTGCTCGGCATTCCGATGGCGATCGCGGTGTTCGTGTGCTCGATGAGCGGCGCGCGGCTCGGGCTGCGGCTCGGCGTGCGGGCGACGTTCACGCTCGCGCTCCTGCTGTCGGCCATCGGCAACCTGATGCTGCTCGGCGTCGGTGTCGACGGCGGTCTCGGCTGGTACATCGCGGGCTCGGTGATCGCCGGTATCGGGTACGGCTTCTCGTTCACCCTGGTGTCGGATGTCGCGGTGTCGGCGGTGCCCGCCGAGCGGGCGGGTTCGGCGGTCGGGATCTCCGAAACGAGTTTCGAACTCGGCAACGCGCTCGGTCTCGCCCTGCTCGGCTCGGTGGCCGCGCTGGTGTTCCGTTCCGGCGGCGACTTCGGCGAGACCCTGGGCGACACCCTCCTGGAGTCCGCCGGCGACGACGGGCTGATCCACGCGGCCCGCGAATCCTTCGTCAGCGGCATGCACGTCGCGACCGCGGGCGGCGCACTGCTGCTGATCGCGATGGCGGTACTGGCCTGGCGCTCGGCTCGCACCGATACGACGACCACCGACGCGCGCTGAATCGCCCGCCGGTCACGACCACCGGGCGGCGTGATCGCCGCCACGGTGTGCCGGGCCGGGCGGCCTCACCGGGCAGACGTCCAGGTTTGTTGCATAGGATCGGCGGATGCGAAACGAGGGTGCGGCGGGACTGGCGACATTGCTCGCCCTGGCCGATTCGCGCCTGCCCATCGGTGGACACGTGCACTCCGGCGGCGTCGAGGAAGCGGTGTCATCGGGGTTGCTGCGCGACAACGCGAGCGTGGAGCTGTATCTGCGGCGCCGGGTATCGACTTCGGGACTGGTCAGCGCGTCGCTGGCCGCCGCAGTGTGCGGCGCAGCGCTCACGCCTGAACGCGCCGAGCTCGAAGCCGACGCCCGCACGCCCTCGCCCGCCGCGCGAGCGGCGTCGCGCGCGCAAGGCCGGGGGCTGCTCCGCCTGGCCAAACAGCTGTGGCCGCACCATGATTGGGCCGCGGTAGGTCCGCGCCCGCATCTGTCGACGGTGTTCGGCATGGTCGGCGCCGCGAGCGGAGCGAGCACCGAACAGCTGGCGGGCGTGGTCGTCTACACGACGCTCACCGGCGCCGCCACCGCCGCGCAACGACTGCTCGCCCTCGATCCCGCCGCCATCGCCGCGAGCACCGTGCGCCTGGCACCGCTGTGCGACCGGATCGCCGCCGAGGCCGCCGTCGGCCTCGCCGCCCTGTCCGATCCACTGCAGGACGCCCTCGCCGAACGCCACCTCCAGCGCGACATGCCATTGTTCGCGTCCTGACCCCGTGATTCCGAGAAGAATGGAGCCCCCATGCCTCCCCATCTGATCGATGGCGAACCGCACGATCACAGCCACGACCGGCCCAAGCGCGACCGCACCGCCGGTGAAGCGCTGCGCATCGGCATCGGTGGCCCCGTCGGCTCCGGCAAGACCGCGCTGGTGGCGGCTCTGTGCAGGCAGCTGCGCGATGAGCTGTCCCTCGCGGTGCTGACCAACGACATCTACACCACCGAGGACGCGGACTTCCTGCGCCGCCACGCCGTGCTGCCCGACGAGCGGATCACCGCCGTGCAGACCGGCGGCTGCCCGCACACCGCCATCCGCGACGACATCACCGCCAACCTCGACGCCATCGACGATCTCGTCGCGGCCAATCCGCCGCTGGACCTGATCCTGGTGGAATCCGGCGGCGACAATCTCACGGCCACCTTCTCGTCGGGCCTGATCGATGTGCAGATCTTCGTCGTCGACGTGGCCGGCGGCGACAAGGTGCCGCGCAAGGGCGGCCCCGGCGTCACCTTCTCCGACCTGCTCGTGGTGAACAAGACCGACCTCGCCCCACTGGTCGGCGCCGACCTCGGTGTGATGGAGCGCGACGCGGCCAAGGTCCGCGACGGCCGCCCCACCGCCCTGGTCTCGCTGACCGACGACCCGGCCGCCACCCCGGTCCTGGCCTGGGTGCGCGAGCAGCTGCGGGTCGCCGCCGAACAGGACGCGGCCACCGGCGTTGCGCACTGAACTGAGCATCGTCGCCGCACCGGGCAGGCTGCCCCGCATCGACGCGGTCGGCGGCCTGGCCGGGCGGCACACCGGTATCGACACCGTGCACCTGATCGGTACCGCGGCGACCCCGCTCGGCGGGGACGAACTCGACATCACCATCGTCGTGCGCCCCGGCGCCCGGCTGGTGGTTCGTTCGGTGGCGGCGACGATCGCCCTACCGGGCGCGGACACCATGATGTCGAACGCGCACTGGCGTTTCGACATCGGCGAAGGCGCCGAACTGGATTTCGATCCGGAACCCACCATCGTGGCCGGTGGCGCACACCATCAGGTGGTGACCACGGTCCAGGTGGCGCCCGACGCGCGGCTGCGGCTGCGGGAACGGGTGCAGGTGGGCCGCAGCGGCGAGGACGGCGGCGGGTGGCGCGGTGATCTGCTGGCCGACCTGGGCGACGTGCCGCTGCTTCGGCACCGGCTCGAGCTCGGAGCGGGTTCGTCGACCGACGATCGGCTGAGCGGGGCCCGTGCGCTCGACAGCGAACTGGTCTACCCGGACCATCGCCCTGCCTGGTCGGGCAGCGTGGACGAGGTTCGGCTGCCGCTGGCCGCGGGCGGCTCGCTCGCCACCCGCACGAGCAGCCGCCTGCGCGCGCTCGCGTTCGCGTCCGGATAGCTGACGAAAAGGCGGTGGGAGCCGGGCAGCAAGAGCCCGACTCCCACCGCTGGGAATTCGATCAAGCGTTGACGAGCTCGGCTTCGCTGTCGGCGGCCTCGGGGACCATCCCCCGCGGCGGCGCGAGGAAACCGCTCGCCGCACCCACCGCCGCACCGATACCGGCGCCGACGACCGTGACGGGGATCGACACGGCCATGTACGCGGCCATGCCGCCCAGGATCGGACCCGCGACCAAACCGATCGGCACGAACGGGATTCCGGCGACGAGCCCCGCCAACGCGCCACCCGTGCTCGCCATCATGGCGAACGGGATCGCGACGGTGGAACCGACCGCGGCGCCCCTGGCCGCCGAACCGAGGGTCTCGGAAGCGATCCGGTCCGAGCGGCTGCGCTCGAGCCCGACCGAGTCGAGGAATGTCGCCAGGTTGGCCTCGGTGTTGGCCGCGGCGTCGTTGATCTGGATCGAGGTGTCCACCGGCACGAAGTCCGGCACCGGAACCTGCTGGTCACCGAAGCGGAACTGGCCCGGCGGTGGCAGGATCGGCGGCACCGGCGCGACCGCGGTCGGTGCGTGCAGCGGTCCCACCGGGGACAGGTAATCCATTTCCGGCCCCGTCCGCGACCACTGCAGCGAGCTGCGGGTGTTCGCGGGCATCGGCTGCCCCACGTAAGGGGTGGCGTTGGGCGCCACCGCGTCGAACTCCGGTCCGGGCTGATGCTCGGGCTGGGTCACCGCCGCTTGCGCGGGATCGGCATTCGCGGTGCCCGTGCCGATCAGGGCCATGACCAGGGGTACCGCTCCGGCTGCGACGACCGAACCTACCTTCTGTCGCTGCAAGTTCGGCGCCCTGTGTTTCCCCGTCGCCATAGATCACCTTTCATCCTGGGGATTGGTCACACATATGACCTCCGACATTCGGACCGGCGCCCGACTCGGATGGGTCCGAAACGTCGGCAACCCGCAACAGCGGTCCGTGGAAAGGCAACTGGCACGCGAAAGGCCGGGTGGTTCGACGGAACCACCCGGCCTGCGTAGAGCTGTGTCAGCCGATCTTGCGCTGCTCCGCGGTGAGCGGTTCGGCGGTGGCAGGCGGCGCGCCCACGTCGGCCGCGAGTTCCTTGGCCTCCGCCTGATCGGCGTTGACCTCCTCGATCGCGAGCCGCGCGAAGATCCACTGCTCGGTCGCCGCCATCTGACCGCGGTTGCGGCCGAGGAACGACACGAACCAGCCGATCACCGTGACGATTCGGCTGCGGTAGCCGACCAGGTAGTACAGGTGTAGGGCCAGCCAGGCGAGCCAGGCGAGGAACCCGCTGAACTCGAGCTTGCCGATCTGGCAGACGGCGTCGAACCGCGAGATCGTGGCCATCGAGCCCTTGTTGAAGTACTTGAACGGCTTGCGCTCCTCCGGCGTCTGACCGTGCAGCCCGGCCTTGATCGCCTTGGCCGCGTAGGTCGAACCCTGGATGGCTCCCTGTGCCTGCCCCGGCACGCCGGGCACCGACATCAGGTCGCCGACCACGAACACGTTCGGATGACCCTTGACGGTGAGGTCGGGCTCCACGATGACGCGCCCCGCCCGGTCGACCTCGGTGCCCTCGGATCGCTCGGCGATCATCTTGCCCAGCGGGCTGGCCTGCACGCCCGCCGACCACACCTTGCACACGGCCTCGATGCGCCGCGTGCTGCCGTCGGCGTCCTTGACGATCACGCCGTGCGCGTCGACATCGGTCACCATGGCGTTGAGCTGGATCTCCACACCCATCTTCTCGAGCCGCTTGGCCGCCTTGGCGCCCAGCTTGGGACCCATCGGGCCGAGCACCGCGCCGGCGCCCTCGAGCAGGATGACGCGCGCGTCGCGGGGGTCGATGGTGCGGAAGGTGCCGTCGAGGGTGCGGTCGGCGAGCTCGGCGATCTGCCCCGCCAGCTCCACCCCGGTCGGGCCCGCGCCGACGACGATGAACGTCATCAGCCGGTCGCGCTCTTCCTGGGTGGTGGCCAGCTCCGCCTGTTCGAAGGAGCCGAGGATGCGCGCCCGCAACTCGAGCGCGTCGTCGATGGTCTTCATGCCGGGCGCGTAGGTGGCGAAGTGGTCGTTGCCGAAGTACGACTGCTGGGCGCCGGTGGCGACGATCAGGCTGTCGTAGGTGGTTTCGGTGTCGCGGTTGAGTAGTCGCGAGGTGACTTTCTTGTTCGCCAGGTCCACGTCGACGACGTCGCCGAGCAGCACCTGCGCGTTCTTCTGCTTGCGCAGCACCAGCCGCGTGGCCGGGGCGATCTCGCCGGTCGAGAGGATGCCGGTGGCCACCTGGTACAGCAGCGGCTGGAACAGGTGGGTCGACGTCTTGGAGATGAGCGTGACGTCGACATCGGCTCGGCGCAGATGCCGGGTGCCGAACAAACCGCCGAACCCGGAACCGATCACCACTACGTGGTGCCGCTTCCCGACAGACTCAGTGCTCATCGTCGCGCTCCTCGACAGACTGGGGTGGGCCCCGCGGTGGTGGTGACAGGGTTAACCGTAGTCGGCTCCGGTTGTGACGTCGCAACAAGAACCCGATAGCGGCGTGTGACGCGGTATCTCATCGAACGACAAGATCGACGATACGGGATGCGCCGAGTCAGCGACCTGCGAGAAGGATCTCGGCGACCCGGGTGTCGGTCTCGGCGCCGTCGGTGTATCCGCCTGCTCCGCCGAGCGCGTTCATGATCGACAGCGTGTACCGCTCACCGGCGCCCGCGACGCCGACCGAGTTGACCACCCAGCCGTCGGCCTCGGCCGACCAGCCGTTCTTCAGGCCGGGCCGCATCGACGCACCCGCGCCCCACACGCCCCAGTGCTGATTGGAGTCGACCGAGCGCATCCGGTCGAGCAGGTAGGCGAGATCGTCGGGGTGCATGGTGTCGAGGATGGTGTTCATCAGCCGATCCAGGTCGGCGGCCGTGCACTTCTGGAACGACCAGTCCGGGAACAGGGCGGTCGTGGTCGGCTGCGGGATCAGGCTGACCATGCCGTAGGCGCGGAACGCGTTGTTGTAGGCCATCCGGTCGAAGCCGATGTACTTCTGCCACAGCACATCGGTGGCGTGGTCGTTGGAGGTGGCCAGCATCGCCTCGATGTTGAAGCGGTCCTCGGGGGACAGGCCGATGGCGCCGACGCGGGCCCGGTTGAGCAGGTCGGCGGCGATGGCCAGCTTGATCGTGGACGCGGTCCAGACCTGGTTCTCGGCGTGTTCGTTGGCGTAGATGCCACCGGTCTTGCGGTCGCGCAGCACGTAGCCGACCACACCGGGGCGGCCGACGAGATAGGCGTCGGCCCGGGCGATCCGGGAGCTCAGGTCGGCGTCGAATCCAGGCACCGACACCTGGGTCAGCGCGGGCGGCGCGGCATGGGCCGGACCGGTGAGGACAGGGACGCCCGGAGTGAGGGCGGCCGCGGCGGCGAGGAGGCAGGCAGTTGCTGCGACTCGGGAAACGACACGGGTGGAGGGGGAACGGTCACGCACGATGGACCACACTCGCACACCGGACGCCGCAATGCACTACTTCACCCCAAATCCGGCATCAGGCGCGACAACCCCGCCGAGACGCACGCTGTCCGTCGCTCAGGGTTGTTGCGGCACAGCGCAATTGCTGTCAGTGATGCGCGGCGTGCGGAGTGGCGATGGTGCAGCCGTTGAGGCGGTGGCAGTGCTCGAAGGCTTCGCCGTGCCGGTCCAGTGGCCACGAATGCAGTACCTGATCAGGCCCGTAGCGCCGGGAATTGATCAGCTCCCAGCGCGCGCCCACTCGGCGGACGATGAAGCCGCCACCGGGAACCAGGGGAAACACCTGCGCGATCATGAAACGAAACCAGCCTTTCGCCCGCGGCCGTACTGTCCCACCCGAACCGCCACGATCCCACGCCCGGCGTCGAGGGTGCCGCAGGCGGGGCCGGGACGTCTTGCGGTGTGGCGTATTTCACTAGCCCGGTGCAGTGGTGGTGGCGGGGCCGCGCGATTGCGGGTCGGTCGCTGGGCGTATAAACAACGGATGCCGTTGCACCTCCATCGCGCCGAACGCGCCGACGCGCTGGCCGACGGACTGGGGCGTTTGCTGGGTGATGTTCCCGCCGATCCTTTCGCCACGGAAGTGGTCGCGGTGCCGGCCAAGGGGGTGGAGCGCTGGCTGGCGCAACGGTTGTCGGGCGTGCTCGGAGTCGTCGGCGCCGAGGCCCGCGACGGGGTGGCCGCCAATATCGCGTTTCCCGCGCCCGCGGCGATGGTGGCCGAGGTGCTGGCCGGTGCGAGTGGGGTCGCGCCCGCCGACGATCCGTGGGCGGGTCAGCGGCTGGTGTGGACGCTGCTGCGGGTGATCGACGAGGTCGCCGACCAGCCGTGGGCCGCCGTCCTTGCTCGGCATCTCGGCCTGCCCGGTACGGATCACCGTCTCGGCAGGCGCTACTCCACGGCCGCCCACCTCGCGGCCCTCTTCGACTCCTATACCGCGCAACGCCCGCAGGTCCTGCTCGACTGGGCGGCGGGCGCGGACACCGACGGCGCGGGCGGGCCGGTGCCCGACGACCTCGCCTGGCAACCGCGGTTGTGGCGCGCCCTGCGCAGCGCCGTGGGCGTCCCGAGCCCGGCCGAACGGCTCGCCGATGCCTGCGCCCACCTGCGCGCCGAACCCGCCTCGATCGACCTGCCCGAGCGGCTCTCCCTGTTCGGGCTCACCCGTCTGCCCGCCGATCAGCTGGCCGTGGTCACCGCTCTCGCCGCCCACCGCGAAGTTCACCTCTGGTCGGCGCACCCGAGTCCGGCGATGTGGGCCGCGCTCGGCCGGGTAGCCGTCGGCATCGCGGTGAACGAGGACGCGTCCGTACTCGCGGAGGGTCGACTCGGCGAACGGGCTGTCGGGGGCGACGGCACGGCCGACCCGGGCGGCAACGCCGTCGGCGCTGATCGCCGCGCGAACGACGCGGCCGTCCGTCCACGCGCGGACGACCACACCGCGGATCTGGTGTCCCACCCGCTGCTCTCGGGGCTGGCCCGGGATGTGCGGGAATTGGAGCAGCGCCTGAACCCGGTGCTGGACAGCGATATTCACCTCGCCGGTGCGACGGCCGCGCCCACCCTGCTCGGTGCCTTGCAGACCGCTGTTCGCGCGGACCGCGTCCCCGAGATCGGGGCGGTGCCCGACGGCAGCGTCGAGATCCACGCGTGTCACGGCCCGGCGCGGCAGGTGGAAGTGCTGCGGGATCTGCTGCTGAGCACGTTCGCGGCCGATCCGGCGCTCGAGCCGCGTGACGTGCTGATCATGTGCCCGGACGTGGAGGCGTTCGCGCCGCTGGTGCGCGCGGCATTCGGTCAGCGCGGGTCCGGGGTGGATCTGCCGATCGACGGCGAACACCCGGCGCATCAGTTGCGGGTGCGGCTCGCCGATCGCGGGCGGGCGGTGACCAACCCGATGCTGGCGGTGGTGATCGAACTGCTCGAACTGGCCGACGGACGCGTCACGGTGACGCAGGTGCTCGACCTGGCGGCGAGCGAAACCGTCCGCCGCCGTTGCGGTTTCGACGACGACGACATCGAACGGCTGCGCGAGTGGGCGGCCGAATCGGGCGCGCGATGGGGGATCGGGCAGCGTCAACGCGAGGCGTTCGGGCTGGCCGATTTCGCCCAGAACACCCTCAACGCCGCCGTGGACCGCATCCTGCTCGGTGTCACCGCCGACGAATCCGGGGACGACTGGCTCGATCTGGCGTTGCCGCTCGACGATGTCGACTCCAACGACGTCGACCTCGCCGGCCGCTTCGCCGAGTTCATCGACCGCCTCGCGGTGTGCCTGCGCGACCTGCGCGGCCCGCGCCCCGCCGCCGAATGGACCGCGGTGCTGCTGCGCGCGGTCGAGCTGCTCACCGACGTGCCCGACGCGCACGCCTGGATCCGCACCGAAGCGCGCCGCGAGATCGTGGCCGCCACCGAACACGCGGGCGACACCCCGCTGCGCCTCGCCGACGTGGCGGTCCTGCTGACCAGCCGCCTGGCGGGCGGCCCCGGCCGCGCGAACTTCCGCACCGGCGAACTCACCGTGTGCACGCTCGTGCCGATGCGGTCGGTGCCCCACCGTGTGGTGGTACTGCTCGGCCTCGACGACGACGTCTTCCCGCGTCCGGGCAGCGTCGACGGTGACGATCTGCTGGCCCGGAACCCGCTGGTCGGCGAACGCGATGCGCGCAGCGAAGACCGGCAACTCCTCCTCGACGCCGTCATGGCCGCGGGGGACAGGCTGCTGATCCTGCACACCGGTGCGGACCCGGTCACCGGCGCCGCTCGTCCGCCCGCTGTTCCCGTCGCCGAGCTGCTCGACGTGCTCGCCACCCATGTGGGTCCGGCGGCCATGGACGCCGTCCACGTTCGCCATCCCCTGCAGGCTTTCGACCGGCGCAATTTCGCCCCCGAGAAGCCACGCAGCTTCGACACCGTCGCCTTGGCCGGTGCCCGCGCCGCCGCGCGCCCGTCCCGGCCGCGTCCACCGCTGCTCACGGCGGCGCTGCCACCTGCTGCCGTCGCGGATGTCGCACTGACGGAACTGATCTCGTTCGCCGAACACCCGGTGCGCGCGTTCCTGTGGCAGCGGCTCGGCCTGCGGGTCCCCGAGGAATCCGAGGACATCGCCGATCAGCTCCCGATCGAACTCGACGGCCTGGCCAAATGGGACCTCGGCGAACGCATGCTGACGGCTCGCCTCACCGGCGCCGACCCGGCCGGGCTGCGCGCCGCCGAATGGCGCCGGGGAACTTTGCCCCCCTTCGGTTTCGGGGCCAGGGTGCTAGACGAAGTGGAGGGCACCGTCGACACTCTCGTGCGGACCGCGCTGCCCGACTACGAGGCGCCGCCGCGCGCCGTCGACATCGCCGTCGACCTCGGCAACGGCCGCACCCTCGCGGGCACCGTGCCCGAGGTTCGCGGCGAAACGCTGGTGCGCACCACCTACTCGCGGCTCGCGCCGAAACACCGGCTCGCGTCCTGGGTGTCGCTGCTGGCCCTCGCCGCCACCGAAGACCGCTCGTGGCAGGCGATCAGCACCGGGCGGGGGCAATTCCGCAGCAGGCCGGTGGCCAGATCGGTGATCACCGCACCCGAAGCGCCTGCCGCGCTGGCGATCCTGCGTGATCTGGTCCGGTTGCGCGACGAGGGGCTGTGCGAACCGCTGCCCTGCGCGCCCGCCGCCACCGCGGCCTACGCCGAGCGACGCTTCCGCGGTGACAGCGTCGCCGACGCCCTGCTCGCCGCCGAACACGCCTTCGACGGCGGGCCCAACGGCCCCGACAAATTCGGCGACCACACCGACCGGTACCTGCGCTATGTCTGGGGCCGCGCACCCCGATTCGCCGGTCTCGCCACCGAAACCAGCCGGCCGGGCGAGCCGGAGAGCACCCACTTCGGTGCGCTCGCGCGCCGCTGGTGGGCGCCGCTGCTCGCCGCCGAAAGTCAGGGACAGCCGTGACGGGAACCGTCTCGGCGCCGACCGCCTTCGATGCCACCGGTCCACTGCCGCAGGGCACCACGGTGCTCGAGGCCAGCGCGGGCACCGGCAAAACGCACGCGATCGTCGGGCTCGCGGTGCGCTATGTCGCCGAGGCGGGCATCGCGATCACCGAACTGCTCCTCGTCACGTTCAGCCGCGCCGCCACCCAGGAATTGCGCGAGCGCACCAGGGACCGTTTCGTCACGGTGGCGACCGCCCTGGCGGAGCCCGATACCGCACGGCACCATCAGGACGAGCTCGTCCGCGCGATGGCCGACGCCGACCCCGCCACGGTGCGCTTGCGCAGGCACCGATTGCTCACCGCCCTGGCCGATTTCGACGCGGGCACGATCGCGACCACCCACTCGTTCTGCCAGCGGATGCTCGACGAACTCGGCCTGGCCGGCGAACACGATCCCGGCGCTCGGCTGGTCGAATCGGTGGACGAACTCGTCGGCACCGTCGCCGACGACCTGTATCTGGCCCGCTACGCCCGCGACCGCGCCCCGTTCACCCTGCGCGATGCCCACACCCTGGCACTGGCGGCGGTTCACGACCGGCATGCCGACCTCGCGCCACGCACCGACGGCGCGGCGGGGGAGCGGGTCGCCTTCGCGAGCGCCGTGCGCGCCGAGACCGAACGCCGCAAACGCCGTGCGGGACTGCGTGATTTCGACGATCTGCTGGTCCTGCTGCACGATGTGCTGGCCGACGCCGAACACGGGCCGCGCGCCCGCGCCCGGATCAGGCAGCGCTACCGGGTCGCGCTGGTCGACGAGTTCCAGGACACCGATCCGTTGCAGTGGGACATTTTGCGCCTGGCCTTCCATCAACACGCCACCCTCGTCCTGGTCGGCGACCCGAAACAGGCCATCTACGCCTTCCGCGGCGCCGAAGTGCTCAGCTACCTCGACGCCGTGGCGCTGGCCGATCGACGCAGCGAGCTCACCCGCAACTGGCGCAGCGACGCCGGACTGCTGCGCGCCATCGACCATCTGTGTGGCGGTGCGGAATTGGGTCATCCCGAGATCAGCGTCTACCCGGTCACGCCGACGCGCCCGACGACCCGCCTGCACGGTGAGCCGGACGTCATCAGCCCGCTGCGACTCCGGGTGCTCCCACGGACCGGGGCCGGTCCGCGCAATCGGTCGGGGTTCCCGTCGGTGGGCAGGCAGCGGGCCAAGGTCGCCGACGACCTGGCCGCCGATATCGTCACCCTGCTCGAATCCGGTACCACCATCGACGCCAAACCTCTACGCGGCGGGGATCATTCGCTCAGCGAGGTCGGCGACGGCCGGGTGCGCAGACCGATCGGGCCGGGCGATATCGCGGTACTGGTGCGCACCCGATCCCAGATCGATGTGGTGCGTGCGGCTCTGGACCGGGTCGGGGTCGCCTCCGTTCTCGCCGGTGGCACCAGCGTCTTCGCGACCGTCGCCGCGACCGATTGGCTGTGGGTGCTGCGGGCCCTGGAACAACCGCATCGCGGCGACCGGGTGCGGCTGGCCGCGTGCACACCGATCCTCGGTGTGACCGCCGCCGAGATCGACTCGGGCGGTGCGGATCTCGTCGGCCGGGTGTCGACCCAGTTGCGTGACGCCGCGCGCTTGTTCGCGCGCGCCGGATTCGCCGCCGTGTTCGACAAGCTCGCCACCGAGACCGACCTCGCGCCCCGCCTGCTGGCGGTGGACAACGGCGAACGCGAACTCACCGACCTGCGCCACATCGCGCAGCTGCTCGACGAGGTGGCACTGGCCGAGGGGCTCGGCCTGACCGCGCTCACCCGCTGGCTCGCCGACCGCGTGCGCGAGCCGGAGGCCGGTAGCGTCAGCGGCCGCAGCCGCCGCCTCGATCGGGACGCGGCGGCCGTGCAGATCGCCACCGTGCACGCCAGCAAAGGCCTCGAATTCCCGATCGTCTACCTGCCTTTCACCTGGGACAGCGCCAAGAATCCGTATCCGGCGACGCTGCTGTTCCACGACGACAACGGCACCAGGGTGCTCGATATCGGCGGCAAGGAGGCGCCCGGGTACGGCGAGCGCCAGTTGCGGTGTGAGGCCGAGGAATCGGGGGAGGAACTGCGGCTGCTGTATGTGGCGCTGACCCGGGCGATGTGCCAGATCGTCGCGTGGTGGGCGCCCGCGGTGACCACCGGCGCCGCGCCGCTGCACCGGATGATGCTGGGTCGGCGCCCGGGATCGGCGCAGGTACCGCGCCGGGCCGAGATTCCCGCCGACACCGCTGCGGCGCAACGGATTTCCGAATGGGCCGCGTCCGCATCGGAGGTGATCTCGGTGACCGTGGTCGACCGTCCCGAGGATGTGGCGCCCCGGCGGGTGCGCACCGAGCTGCCGACCGGCGAGCTGGCGGCCGCGGGGTTCACCCGCGCGCTCGACCAGCAGTGGCGGCGCACGTCGTATTCGGCGCTCACCGCAGGCGCGCACGACGCACCTGGCGTGGCCGACGAGGAACCCGAGGACGGCCCGGGCCCGGACGACGAGCCGACCGAGGCGCCGGTCGACGCCCTGACCGGAAGCACGGCCGACCCGTCGTTGATGAACGACCTGCCCTATGGTGCCGAGTTCGGCACGCTGGTCCACGGCGTTCTCGAAACGGTCGACACCTCGGTGCCCGATCTCGCTGCCGAGGTCCACCAGCGCTGTGTCGAAGCGGTCGAGCACACGATGGCCGAGCTCGATGTCGACCTGCTCTCGACCGCGCTGCTCGAAGTTCTGCGCACCCCGGCCGATTTCGGATCCCTGGCCGAGATCGCGACCCGTGACCGGCTCAACGAACTGGAATTCGAGCTCCCGCTCGGCGGTGGTGATTCACCCGGACCGCGCTCGGCCGGGATGCACGCCATCGCCGCGCTGCTGCGTACCCACCTGCCCGCCGACGACGACCTCGCCGGCTACGCCGATCATGTTGCCGCACTGTCGGATACGGTGCTGCGCGGCTATCTCACCGGCAGTATCGACGCGGTGCTGCGGGTGCCCGACGAGACAGGTGAGCTGCGCTATCTGATCGTCGACTACAAGACCAACCGGCTCGGGACCGGCGACCTCACCGTCGAGCACTATCGCCGCGACCACATGGTCGCGGAGATGATCCGCTCGCACTATCCGCTGCAAGCGCTGCTGTATGCCGTGGCGCTGCACCGGTATCTGCGCTGGCGGCTGCCCGGTTACGACCCCGCTCGCCATCTCGGCGGCGCCCGATACCTGTTCGTGCGGGGCATGATCGGCGCGGCGACCCCACCGGGACACGGTGTCTTCGATTGGCATCCTTCGGCGGAACTCGTCGTCGCGCTGTCGGACCTACTGGCGGGGCGATCATGACATCTATCCAGGTGGCGCAGCGGGGGACCGGGTTGTTGCGGGTCTTCAACGAGGCGGGGGTCCTGTCGGCGGCGGACGTGCACGTGGCGGTGCGGTTGGGTCGCATGGGGCGCGAGGACAGCGAGGACGTGTTGTTCGCGGCGGCGCTGGCCGTGCGCGCGGTGCGCTCGGGATCGGTGTGTCTCGAGTTGGCCCGGATGCGCGAGATCGGCATCGATGCCGACGAAACCCGCGACAGCGTCACGGGAATCGACCCCGCGACCCTGCCCTGGCCGGACACCGACCGGGTGCTCACGGCCCTGCGGCGCAGTCCGCTGATCTGCGGTGGTCAGTCCGGTCCGCTGCGCCCGTTGCGGATTGTCGAAGCCGACGCCGAGGGTGGCGCGCTGCTCTACCTCGACCGGTACTACCAGCAGGAGCAGACCCTGCGACGAGTGCTCACCGAACGCAGCTCCGACCACCCCGCGATCGAGACCGAACTGGTGCGCGCACAACTGGATCGGCTTTTCGCCGACCCGCTCGGCGAGGGCCCCGACCGGCAGCGTCTGGCCGCTGCCCTGGCCGCGACCCACTGGACCACCGTCGTCGCCGGTGGCCCCGGCACCGGCAAAACCCACACCATCGCCCGGATCCTGGCCCTGCTCACCGCCCATCGCGCCGCCTCGCCGAAACTGCCCGCCTTGCGGATCGCGCTCGCCGCACCCACGGGCAAAGCGGCGGCCCGCCTGCAGGAAGCGGTGCGCGAACAAGCCGCCGTCCTCGGCCTGCCCGAACTCACCGCCTCGACCCTGCATCGCCTCCTGGGCTGGCAACGCGGACGCACCACCCGATTCCGCCACCACGAGCACAACCGTCTGCCCTACGACGTGGTCGTGGTCGACGAGACCTCGATGGTGTCGCTGACGATGATGAGCCACCTGTTCTCCGCGCTGCGCCCGGATACTCGCCTCGTGCTCGTCGGCGACCCCGACCAGCTCGCCTCGGTCGACGCCGGTGCCGTGCTGGCCGACCTCGTGGCCGGGCCGGTGAGCGGCGCGCCCAATCCCGCGCTGCGCGAGGTGCTCGGCCCCGATGTCGACGCGGTACCCGGGACTTCCGAAGGATCGCCGGTCGATCCACCAGCGACGCAGGCGCACTCGCTGACGGCTCTCGAGCAGCGGCGGTTGCAGGGCGGGATCGTCCGATTGACCAGGGGGCGCCGATTCGGCGGCCACATCGCCGATTTGGCGGTCGCCGTTCGCGCGGGTGACGCCGATGCGGCGCTGGCGATTCTGCGCGCGGGCGGTGACGACGTGTCGCTGTGTGGCCCCGACGATGTTCGCGCGGTGCGGGCGGATGTGACGACCGCTGCTCTCGCCGTCACGGCCGCCGCCGAAACCGGCGACGCGATCGGCGCACTGACCGCCCTCGAGTCGCATCGCCTGCTCTGCGCCCACCGCCAGGGCCCGTTCGGCGTGGAACGCTGGGACCGCATGGCGGCCGAGTGGGCGGCGGCAGGCGGCGCGGGACCCGAAGGGCCGCAATCGGTCTGGTACCCCGGCCAGCCGCTGCTGGTCACCGCCAACGACCACGAAGCCCGCATCTACAACGGTGACACCGGCGTCATCATCCGCCGCCCCGACGGCTCACTGCGCGCCGCGCTCCAGCGCGGCAGCGAGCCCTACCTGGTTCACCCGACTCAATTCCCGGCGGTGGTCACGGTTTTCGCCATGACCATCCATCGCAGCCAGGGCAGTCAGTACGACACCGTCTCGGTCGTGCTGCCCGAACCCGAATCCACGCTGCTCACCAGGGAACTCCTCTACACAGCCATCACCAGGGCGCGTTCCCACGTCCGCGTCATCGGCACCGAAGACGCCATCCGCGCCGCGATCGGCCGCCGTGTCCTGCGAGCCAGCGGATTGTCCAGAACTGTTGCGCCGCAGGGGTAGTGAGTGATGACGCGCGGTCGCCCGTAACGAGCGAGCGCGCCTGCGGCGGTCAGCGGGCTGAGCTGCGAGACCAGTTCCAGGACCACCAGTGGTCGGGGTCGAGGTCGTCGACGACGGGGGTTTCGATCTGTGTCCGCAGGTGTGCGGGCAGCGGGTCGAGGGCGGGAAGGATGTCGGGGGACAGACTGCTCAGGTAGTCCGCGTCCAGGCGGCCGCTGGTCTGCCAGCGGTCGATATTGCGTTCGGCGACAAGATATTCCGGATTGATCACCGCGAGGGCGATGAGGGTGGCCAACGCCGCGCCGATCGCGGCGCGCGGCACCCAGCTCCAGTGCAGTCGTGCGATGGCGGCCAGCACGAGAACGTAGACGAGGCCGACCCACAGCTCGCAGGTGGTCACCAGCAGGCGCAGCACGGTGAACCCGTAAGCCTGCTGGTAGGTCCACATCCGGCCCAGTGCGGAGCACACGATGACCAGCGCCAGCACGCTCACCGCGCTCAGCAGGACGCGCAGCGACCGGCGGTCGGCAGTGGTTTCCCGCACCGACCAGTGCAGTACCGCGAGGATCACGGCCAGCGTCAGAACGCTCACCGCCGACAACTGCCAGAAGCCGCTGCGGGCGTATTCGGCATAGGTCAGACCGGCGGTGCGCTGCACGTAATCGTCGCCACCGAACAGTGCGACGAACTGCGCGCCGACGAATACCGCGAACAACACGGTCAGCGCCCCGACCGGCAGCATCCACTCACTGCGTGACCACAGCCGCTGCGGCCGCACCGAATCCGCCGCGCGTGAAGGTGGCCCGGCCAGCACATACAGCGCTCCGAGCACACCTACCGTGACGACAGCGAACAAGAAGATCCACTGCCACATGGCCGGGCCGTCCACGGTCGGGACGAGCCCGTTCAGCAGCTCGGCGAAGGTTGCGTCCGCCCCACCGAGCAGCGGCACGAACACCACCAGCAACGCCGCCGTCGCGGCCACCGAGATCCCGTACCGGCGGATACTCGAGGTCCCCACCGACCGCGACTCCCGCAGCCCCGAGAACGCCCACGGCACCGCCCCGAACGATGCCAACGGCACCGCGAACATGTCGTGCGCGATGCCACGCACACTTCGTCGTCCCAACACCGCCAGCGACCCGGCGACGCATGCCGCGAGCACACACAGCACGAACAGCCAGCCCGCCGCCCGAACCGTTCCCACTCCCAGCAGCACCATCGCGGCTGCCGCCCACCAGGCCCGATCGCCGATCGAAACAGCGCGGGAGGCTGCCGCGACGTCGTCGGCGTTGGACGGTGCGAGTGCACCGGTATCCGAAAGTGGTAGTGGTTCAGCGGTGTTCGTGCTGACTTCGTCGGCCGCAGCCGGCACCGGCGTGGACGGAGCCGGCGCGGGTGACGTTTCGGCCGTCGGTGCGGAATCCGAGGTGGGCTCGGGTGACGGACCGCCGGACCGGGCGCGATAGTCGACGACGCAGAGAGCTCCGGCGATGGCGGTCCCCGCGATCAGCCAGCCGATGCCGGGACGGTCGAGCGGGATCACCGTGGCGCCGATGATTCCGGCGAGTGCCGCGGCCGGGAGGACACCGGGTGGGCGCGCTACCCGCTGCCAGCGTGGGGGGACAGGGGGAATGGGCGGTGGCAGACTCGGCCACGCCGCGGTTCGCAGGTCGGCGGTCCCGGACGGGGCGGCCGGCAATTTCGCGAACGAGACCGAGACGGGCGGTGCGGGCGGCGTGGCCGGGTCCGGCGAGGTCTTGGTGAGCACAGCGGTCGACTGAGTACCGGAGCCTTCCGCATCGCCGCCCACCTGGAGGTCTGCGGCGGTGCTGCCGGAGTCGGGCACGCCGCTCGCGACTGCTTCGCTTGCCGGGTCGGTCGCGGTTGTGGTCGTGTCGGCGCCGGGCTTGTCGGCGGCTCGTGCCGCGGTGTGCTGGTTCTCGGCGGCACCCTGATCGGGCGTCGGCGCCTCGGGTATCGGCTTGTCGGACATAGGTTCCCCTCCTGGAGGTGTGCGGATGCGTCCCGGGACCTAAGTGCCGGGTCGCTGGTTTCGAAGTAGAGGTCAGTCCGTGGGAAGGACGACGCGGATGCGGGAGCCGGGGTCGGCGACAGCGATGGTGCCGCCGTGCAGGTCGATCACCCAGCGGGCGATGGCCAGTCCGAGGCCGGTGCCGCCGCCGTCGGTGCGCCCGCCACGGGTGAAACGGTCGAAGACGGTGGCGCGCTCGGCTTCCGGGATGCCGGGGCCGTCGTCCTGGATCTCGACGACGGTCCCCTCCTGGTGGGTCGATGCCGAGACGCGGACCTCGCCGCCGGACGGGCCGTGCCTGGCGGCATTGTCGAGCAGGTTGAACAGCACCTGATGCAGACGGGCCCGGTCGGCGAACACGGTCGTGCAGCCGGGTTCGATCCCGGTGGTGAACCGGACACCGCGACCGAGCGCGGCGGTCATCACCTCGGCTTCGGCGATCACCTCCGCCAAGAGTGGTGCCAGCGGCAGGTTCTCGCGATCCAGCGTGAACGCGCCCGCCTCGATGCTGGACAGGTCGAGCAGTTCCGAGACGAGCAGGCCGAGGCGTTCGGTCTGGGCCAGCGCGGTGCGCAGCGTCGCCGGGTCGGGTTCGCTCACCCCGTCGACCAGATTTTCCAGCACGGCGTGCAGCGCGGTCACCGGCGTGCGCAGCTCATGGGACACATTGGCGATCAGGTCGCGCCGTTGCCGGTCGGCGGCGGCCAGGTCGGCGGCCATCTGGTTGAAGGCGGTCGCGAGCTGACCCACTTCGTCCCGCGAGGACGCCCGCACCCGGAAGCTGTAGTCGCCCTGGGCCATTCGCCGCGCCGCCGCGGTCATCTCGCGCAGCGGCCGGGTGATCCCGTGGGCGAGGAACTGCGAGGTGAGCAGCGCGATGCCGATCGCGGCCACCGTGGTGCGTGGCGGCAGCCAGCCGATCTTCAGCCGGAAGTACCCGAACGCGACACCGCCCGAACACAACATCAACACGGCCAGCTTGAGCTTGATCGACCGCAGCCGGTCCAGCGGCCGCGGCAGCACGTCGGCGATCCGGTCCATCAATTCCGCGGCGCGGTCGGCGGTCGTCATCGCGCGTCCAGGGCGTACCCGACACCGTGTACGGTGCGGATGAGATCGGCACCGAGCTTGCGCCGCAACGCTTTCACGTGCGAATCCACCGCGCGGGTCCCCGCCGCGTCGGACCAGTCCCAGATGTCCTCGAGCAATCGCTCCCTGGCCAGCACCGCCCTCGGACGCTGCGCGAGCCGGGTCAGCAGGTCGAATTCCAGGGGGGTGAGCCGTGCTTCGGTATCACCGCGCCACACCCGCCGTTCGGCGAGATCTATCCGCAGATCGCCGACGACGATGCTGGTGTCGCCCCGCTCGGCGGCCCGATCCACCCGCCGCAACAGGGCGTGTACCCGGGCGGCGAGCACCCGCATCGAGAACGGTTTGGTGAGGTAGTCGTCGGCGCCGACGCCGAGCCCGATGAGCTGGTCGGTCTCGTCTGTGCGCGCGGTGAGCATGAGGACGGGCATGTGTCGCTCGGCCTGGATCCGGCGGCACACCTCCAGCCCGTCGAACCCCGGCAACATCACATCGAGAACCACCAGATCGGGTTCCCCCGCCAGCGCCGCCGCCACCGCGGCGGGCCCGTCGTGTGCCAGGTCGACGGTGAACCCTTCGGCCCGCAACCGCGCGGCCACGGACTCGGCGATCGTCACCTCGTCGTCGACCACCAGGATCCGGCGTGCCGCCTGTCCTGTCCCGCCCCCACTGTTGTCCATGGTGCGACCCTAGCGAGCGGGTGTGGAGGGTTGCGACGCCAAATGTGGAGATTCTGTGTGGAGTACACTCGCGACGTGCACGAGTGCTTCCGTTCCACCCCGCCGCCCGCCTCCTGAGCGAGGTGCCCCGCCGCGCTCGGTAGTAGCGCGCACCGGCCGAACCGGCCGCCCGTGGTTTCGCTGGGCCGACCCGTCGAGCCTGCTCACTCCAGCACCTCGCTTCTCGCGACCCCCTCACCTTCTGTCGCAGGAGCGCACACCCATGTCTGTTTCGCTGTCCGCCCGCACGGGCACAGCTGATCTCGTCGTCGCCGGAATCCTCTGGGGGACCGGCGGCCTGCTCGGCACCCTCGTTCAACGATCGACCGGTCTGTCCCCGATCGCGGTCGCCGCCGTGCGCCTTGCCGTCGGTGGGCTGCTGCTGGTGGGACTCTGCGTGCTCACCCGCCGGGCGATCCCGCGTGGTGCGCCCGCATGGCGACGCATCGGCGCGATCGCCGTCCTGGCGCCGGTGTTCCAGGGCTGCTATTTCGGCGCGGTGGCACTGTCCTCGGTGAGCCTGGCGACCCTGATCACCATCGGGATGTCGCCGGTCGTCGTCGCGCTGGCCGAGTACCTCACGGGCAGGCGAGCTCTCGATCGCACCCGCGCCTGCGGCATGGCGCTCGCCCTCACCGGCCTCGCGCTGCTGGTCGGCGCACCGGGTGCGGACGGGGCGCGGGCGCTGTGGGGCGCGGCCATGGCGCTGGGTGCGGCCACCGCCTTCGCCGTGCTCACGGTGATCGCCGCGGTTCCGGTAACCGGACTCGACCCCGTCACCGGCACCGGCGTCGGGTTCACCGCGGGCGCGATCCTGCTCGCCCTGCCCGCGGCCATGACCAGCACCGCGCTCGACCCGAATCTGCCCGGCATCCTGGGAGCTCTCGCGCTCGGGCTGTTCCCGACGGCCATCGCGTACACGCGCTACTTCCGCGGCCTCACCGCGGCGGGCGCGGGCACCGGCGCACTGCTGGCGCTGCTCGAACCGCTCACCGGCACGTTGCTGGCGGTGCTGTTGCTGGATGAGCGGCTCGGTCTCGTCGGCTGGTTCGGCGCGGCGCTGCTCTCGCTCGCCCTGGTCACCGCGGGACGCGTGGCCGGGGACCCCGCAGCGCTACGGATCAGGGAACAGGCCGGGTAGTTCCATCGCGTAGGCGAGATCGTCGCGGGTGCCCAGGGTGACCAGCAGGACGCGAATCATGGTCACCCTGGCCTCGGACGCCAGCGCCGGATCGGGATCGCTGCCGGGCTCACTGCCCGCGGTGAGCCGGTAGACGATGTACTCGCACACGTGCAGCGCCGCGTCCAGGTCCAGCGGTGCGGGGATCGGGCGCCCGAGTTCGCCGAAGGTCTTGCGCACCAGGTCGCGAATGTCGTCGAGGGCGCGTTCGCGATAGCCCGATACCACCGAGCCGGGATCGTGCAGCTCGGCGAACAGGGGCCGCAGCATCGGGCCGTGCCCGCGCGCCCAGTCCACATACGCGTCGATCAGCCGGATGCCCAGCTGGACCGGCTCGTCGGTGCCGGCGAGTGCTTCGCGGATGCCGCCGACGAGGCCGTCGTTGGACGCGTCGAGCACCGCGTGCAGCGGCTCGGACGCATTGCCGAAATAGCGGTAGAACGTGGGCCTGGCCAGCCCGGCTTCTTCGATGATCTGGGCGACGCTCAACCCGCGCGAACCGTTGCGGGTGAACACCGCGGCGGTCGCCTCGATGATCCTGGCGCGGACTTCCTCGGCCTGCTCCTGGGTCTGCGGCGGGCGCCCGCGACGCACCGTCGTCGCTTCCTCGGTCATCGCACCTCCCTCACCGCTGGTCCTCGCGCACTGAAAGCTTGACACGAACCAGGGCGCTGGCATTAATCTAACACTAGTGTTCAGTAAATAACCTGAACGTGCGCGACCCGTTCCGCGCGATCCATCTGTTGAGGAGAAGGGCCGACAATGACGACAGCCCCCGAGCTGACCGCCGAACCCACCGCGCTGCCCGCCGCGCTGGTCAAGCCCCTGTTCGAGCGCGGCGTCGCCGGTGGCGCACCGTCGGTCGCGGTTTTCGCGCCGGCCACCGGCCACAAGATCGGTGACCTGCCGCAGTCCTCGGTCGCCGATATCGAACGTGCCTTCGCGGTCGCCCGGCACGCGCAGCGCGACTGGGCCAAGGTCCCGGTGAAGCAGCGTGCCGAGATCGTGCGCCGCTTCCACGACATCGTGCTCGCCGAGCAGGACACCATCCTCGACATCGTGCAGACCGAGACCGGTAAGTCCCGGCCGCACGCCTTCGACGAGATCGCCGACGTCGCGCTGAACGCGCGCTACTACGCCACCGTCGCGCCCAAACTGCTCGCCGACCGCAAGCCGCGCGGCGTGCTGCCGGTACTCACCTCGGTCGAGGTGCACAACCGGCCCAAGGGCGTCGTGGCGGTCATCTCGCCGTGGAACTACCCCCTGGCGCTGGCCGCCTCCGACGCGCTGCCCGCCCTGATCGCGGGCAACGCGGTCATCGCGCGCCCCGACAACCAGACCGCGCTCACCGCGCTGTGGGCCATCGACGCCGCCGAGCGGGCCGGGCTGCCGCGCGGTCTGTGGCAGGCGGTGCTCGGCCGCGGCCGGGAGATCGGTGGCGAGGTGATCGCGCGCGCCGACTACGTCGACTACACCGGTTCCAGCGCCACCGGCCGGACCATCGCCCAGCAGGCCGGCGAGCGCCTGATCGGTTACTCCCTCGAGCTCGGTGGCAAGAACCCGCTGCTCGTGCTGGCCGACGCCGATGTCTCCAAGGCCGCGAAACTGGCTGTGCGCGCGTGCTTCTCGTCGGCCGGTCAGCTGTGCGAGTCGATGGAGCGTATCTACGTCGACGCCACCGTGTACGACCAGTTCGTCGCGGAATTCGTCGGCAACGTCAAGAACATGTCGCTCGGCGGCGAGCTCGACTACAGCCGGGACATGGGTTCGCTGACCTTCCAGCGTCAGCTCGACACCGTCAGCGGGCACGTCGACGACGCGGTCGCCAAGGGCGCCAAGGTGCTCGCCGGTGGCCGTGCCCGCCCGGATCTCGGCCCGTACTTCTACGAGCCCACCGTGCTCGCCGACGTGGCGCCCGGCATGACGGTCTACCGCGAGGAGACCTTCGGCCCGGTCGTCTCGGTGTACAAGGTCGACTCCGACGAAGCTGCCGTCGAGGCGGCCAACGACACCGCCTACGGCCTCAACGCCAGCGTGTGGAGCCGGGACGTGAACCGCGGCAAGGAGATCGCCGCCCGGATCAACGCCGGCTCGGTGAATGTGAACGAGGGTTTCAGCGCCGCGTGGGGCAGCGTCGACGCGCCCTCGGGTGGTCTCGGCATCTCCGGCCAGGGGCGCCGCCACGGTCCCGAAGGCTTGCTGAAGTACATCGACACCCAGACCATCGCGGTCCAGCGGGTGCTGCCGATCGCGCCGCTGCCCGGCATGTCCGAGCAGATGTGGGCCAAGACGATGACGCTGGTTTTCGGTGTCATGAAGACGCTGCGCCAGAAGTAGATGCGGCAGAAGTAGCAACACGAGCAGGGGTAGGTAGCGAGAATGAAGTTGGAAACGGTCGCAGGCAAGCGGGTCCTCATCACCGGTGCCGCCATGGGACTCGGCAAGTTGTTCGCCGAGAAGGCCGTTGCCGAGGGCGCCGACGCGGTAGTGCTGTGGGATATCAACGAGTTGGCGCTGCGCGAGACCGCGGCGCAGCTGACCGCCGCGGGCGGCAAGGTGCACCACTACGTGGTGGACGTGTCGTCGCAGGACTCGATCCGTGAGGCGGGCGAGGCGGTGCGCAAGGAGGTCGGCGGCATCGACATCCTCGTCAACAACGCGGGCATCGTGCGCGGCAACACCTACTTCTGGGAAACCGAGAACCGCGCCGACATCGACAAGACGATGGCGATCAACTCCTTGGCTCCGATGTACGTCACCCTGGAGTTCCTGCCCGGCATGGTCGCCGGTGCCGGCGAGGGGCGCGTGCTCAATATCGCGTCGTCGGCCGGTCTGGTCGCCAATCCGCGCATGGCCGTGTACGCGGGGTCGAAGTGGGCCGCGCTGGGCTGGTCGGATTCGGTGCGCCTCGAGCTCGAGCAGGCGGGCCACGACCACGTGAAGGTCACCACGGTCTGCCCGACCTACATCAACACCGGCATGTTCGACGGCGCGAAGGGCATTCTGTTCACGCCGATGCTCGAGCAGCACGAGGTCGTCGACACCTCGTGGTCGGAGATGAAGAAGGGCGGCGCCCTGGTGGTGCTCCCGTGGACCTCGCGGATGAACCGGGCACTGACCGGTCTGCTGCCGATCAAGGTTCGCGACTTCTACCTGAACGCGGTGGGCGTGTACCACTCGATGGATCAGTTCACCGGACGCAAGTAGGCATTCGGGACGGGTGCCCCCGTCGACGGGTCGCGCAGGCGATCGGTCGACGGGGGCATCGTCGCGTCCGGCGGCAGTGCGCGCGGCCTCGTCGACGGGCTACTGATCGGTCTCGACGGTCGTGGTGTCCACGCGATCAGCGATCCCGGGTGCCGAGAACCACCGTGGCGTAGTACTCCTCGGACTCGGCGACGCGCGGCGTGAGACCGTGCGCGGTGAGCACCGAACACGCGGTGTCGACCTGCCCCGCCCCGGTTTCCACCAATACCGTGCCGCCCGGCGCCAGCCAGGTGGCCGCCCCTTCGGCGACCCGGCGGAACACGTCGAGCCCGTCCGCTCCACCATCGAGCGCGGCGAGCGGCTCGTGCTCGCGTGCCTCCGGTGGCAGATCCGCGACTCGGGCACTCGGCACGTACGGTGTGTTCGCGAGCAGGATGTCGATGCGCCCGCGCAGGTCGCCCGGCAGCGCGTCGAACAGGTCACCGCCGAACACCGGCGCGCTGATCGGCGCGAGATTCTCGCGCGCGCAGGCGACGGCGACGGGGTCGATATCAGCGGCGACGAGCTCGACATCGCACCCACGTGCGGTGAGCTCGGTCGCCGCGCACAGCCCCAGTGCCCCACAGCCACAACACAGGTCGACCACGCAGGCTCGCGCCGTGTCCGGCGCGACGCCGTCGACCGCCTGCTCCACCAGGAACGCCGTGCGCTGACGCGGTACGAAAACGCCAGGACGCACCGCTACCCGCTGCCCCCGGAATTCCACCCAGCCGAGCAGATATTCGAGCGGAGTCCCCGAGACCCGCTGTCCGACCAACGCATCGAGGCGCCCAGGATCGCCGCCGGCCGCCTCGATCAGCAGCGCGGCCTCGTCCTCGGCGAATACACATCCCGCGCGCCGCAACTCGACGACCACCTCGGGAAAACCGGAACCACTCATGCGCCGATTGTTCCTGACCGGGCAACCGAATTTTCACCGCCGGTGACGGTGGCGGCGCGACGAATCAGCGCGCGGTGTCCAGTTCGAAGGTGCGCGTCGCGTCGAGATAGATCCCGCGCTGGGCGTTGCGCGCGGGCGGAGGCAATTGGGAAACCAGCTGTTCGAGCGAGGTCGTGGCGCCGACCACGGTCGTCCCCGCGACGATGAAGTCGGCGACCGCGCGCCGAATGTGATTCGGCGAGGTCACCACCACCGCGCTGGTCGCGCCGAGATCGCGCAGCAGTCGCGTGCTGAACAGCGCGTTCTGCACGGTCGACCCGGCCCGGTCCTCCACATGGATCCGATCGCCCGGCAGCCCGCGCGCCACCAGCCAGCGCCGCATCGCCTCGGCCTCGGAGATGCCGTTCTGCGGATTGCCGCCGGTCACGATCACCGGTGAGAACGGTGCGGCGATCGCCTGCAACCACGCGGCGGTGAGCCGGTTCTCCAGCTCCGGGCGCAACGCGCCGTCGGGCAGCAGCCCGTAGCCGAGGACCACGATGCCGGTCTGTGGACCGACGAGCGCGGGCAGCGGGTTGGGCAGGGTGGCAGCGGCCGCGGTCACCGCGTGCAGCACGCGATTGGTGCCCGCCGCCATGCCCGCGTCGATACCGCCGAGCCGGGCCAGGGCGTCACCGACCGCGGCTCCGTCACCCGCGTAGTGCGACCAGATCGCCTGCAGCGCGAGCGCGTCGGCATCATGGGGATCGGCGGCGATCAGGGCACGCAGGTCGGCGCGTCCCGCGGCGTCGTCACCGTCGGTGAAGTGGCGCTGTGCCGAGTTGTAGAGCGCGGCCACATCGGCTTCCGCGGCGGCCGGGCCGACCGTGGTGCCGGTCAGCGCGGCGGTCGCCACGACAGCGGCGGCCAGGTGTTTCCAGTGTTTCGAGATCTTCACGACAGTCGCAACCCTTCCCGCGAACGGTTCGGTACGTGCTGGCAGAGCAGAGCTGCCGACACCCTACGACCGCCCGTCCGGACCGCGGTGGACCTCGACCAGCTTGCGCGCGTCGCGGCCCGGCGCCACGTCGCCGGTCCGGCGGCGGATAAGGTGTCACACCGTGGATACCGCTTCGCTGACCGGCAAGGAACTCGCCGCCGCCATCAACGCCGACTCGAAGGAGCGCGCGGCCGCGCTCACCGCCGCGGGCACCGCGCCGACGCTGGCGCTGATCGTCGCCAACGACGACCCGGCCAGCGCCTGGTACGTGAACTCCCTGCGCAAGGCGGCCGAACGGCTCGGAATTGCCTGCGAGCGCATCGATCTCGGCGCCGACGCGAGCGCCGAGGCGATCCGCGCCGAGCTGAGCGCGCGCAGCGCCGACCCGGCGACCGACGCGATCATGCTGCAGACCCCTCTGCCCGCGGGCGTGAACCTCGACGACGTGAGTTCGGCGATCGCCGCGACCAAGGACGTCGACGGTGTCAGCCCGCTCTCACTCGGCCTGCTCGCGTCCGGCCTCGACGGTTTCGTCCCCGCCACCTCCGAAGCCGTCGTCGAGCTGCTGAAGCATCACGGGATCGCGCTGCAGGGGCGTCTGGTCACCGTGGTCGGCCGCTCCAACATCGTCGGAAAGCCCCTCGCTCAGCTGCTGCTCGCCGAGAACGCGACCGTTACCGTCGCGCATTCACGCACCGCCGATCTGGCCGCGGTGACGACTCCCGCCGATATCGTGGTCGCCGCGGCGGGCCGGATCGGCCTGGTCACCGGTAAGCACATCGGCGACGGCGCCGTGGTGGTCGACGTGGGTACCAACGAGGCCGCGGACGGCAAGATCGTGGGCGATGTCGACGCGGCGTCGGTCACCGGTAAGGCCGCGGCGCTGAGCCCGGTGCCCGGCGGTGTCGGCCCGGTGACCACCGCGTTGCTCATGCGCCATGTGGTCGTCGCGGCCGAGAAAGCACGCGCCTGAGCATCTTTCGCGATTCGCCCGCGGGATCTACCCGCGGGCGAAGTCGATACCGTGTGGTCTCGGCGCGACAGCGCGTCGAGACCCGTCAACGGCGGTAGACCAGCGGCCGCCTGCTGATCGAGTGCGGACCATGGTCGGTGCCGAGGCGGCCGTAGTCGAGACCGGCCCGCGTTTCGGAGCTAGCGGGGTGCCGCTCCGAATGACGTGATCAGCGTCTTGTTGCCGACCTCGGCGGTCCCCACCAGCTGTGGTGTGTAGGTGCTGGGGGCCGAATCCGGTCGGAACGCGGTGATCTTGACCAGGTACTGCCCGGTGTAGGCGCCCGGGGTGATCTCCACGCAGTGCGTAGTTCCCACCGGAGTGGAGTCGATCCCGGCCTGGATGGCGGCCGCAGACGGCGCCACGGCACCTGGTGCCACGAGGGTCCGTGCTTCGTCGCCGGAGCGCGCGACGTAGTAGGCGTGCTGGAAGGCCATGATCGCCGCGATTCCGGACTCGGTGCCGCCCGCGCCGTTGCCCCGCACCATGGCACCGATCTGTTCGGTGGGGCACTCGGCCGTCACCGGGCTCGCCGAACTCGGGATGAGCGGGGTGCTCGCCGCCGTGGAAGCCGGTGCGGGCCCGCGCAGTTGGACATAGGTGCCGCCGAGGAGCACAGCGCCTGCCACCGAGGCGACCAGTGGTGCGACCCAGCGGGGCACCCGCCGTCGCTTGGAGCGGTCGATCATCCGCGCGAAGACTTCGTCGTCACCGTTGTAATCGGGTGCGGCACGCGAGGATTCGTCGTCGGCGCCGTTGTCGGTGTCGTGTGATGACAGGGCGTCCGTCTCCGGGTAACCGGGTGCGAGGCGTGGTGGGAAGGTGTCCGCGCCGAGGTACTCGGGCGCCGGGTGCGGCGGGAAGGTATCCGGACCTCGGTAGTCCGCCGCGGGGCGTGGCGGGAAGGTATCCGCACGGTTCTCGGGTGCGGGGCGTGGTGGGAAGGTATCCGCACGGTTCTCCGGCGCGAGGCGCCGTGGGAACGTGTCCGCGCCGCTGGTCGGCACGGCCGCCGGGCGCGGTGGGAAGCTGTCCGCACCGGGGTACTCGGGTGTGGGACGCGAATGCCAGGTCGACGCGGCGTCGTAGCCGGGCCTCGGATGTTCGAGGGCCGCCCACGCGGGGCCGGGGGCGGTGACGATCGGGAGTTGATCGGTGTCGGGGCCGTTGTCGTCGATCGAGAACGCGGTGTCCGGGAGGCGGTGGCGCGCACCGGGATCGAATTTCCCGCCGACCACGGGCAGCCGATCGGTGACGGTGGCGTCCGCCGGGACGACGGGAACGACCTCGTCGTGTTCGGCGTCGCGAAGCCGGGCCGCCGAGATGACCGGAATACCGGCCGGTGTCGTCGGCCCGCCTTCTATCCGGTGGCGGGCGCCGCCGGCGGGCTGATCGCTCGCCCGGCGGGGCCGTGGCGCGCTCAGGTCGCGGGACCGCCGAATCGGGGTGACAGCCGCGAGCGGAGCACCGGCCGATCCCGGGTCGTGCTGTCGAGCCCCGATCGGTCTGTGCGCTTCCGGTCGATCCATCGCCCCACCTTCATCAGGCTCGTCGCCGTCAGGGTATGTCCCGCAACGATTTCGTTACGGGCACGATACTGCCCTGACGGCGCGTTCGCCGAATGCCACGAGGGAAAATGTTTACCAGTGGATATAGACCTCATCGCCGATGCCGACATTCTCGTAGTACCAGGCGGCGTCGTCGGGTGCGAGGTTGATGCAGCCGTGGCTCACATTGGCGTTGCCCTGCGAGTCCACCGACCACGGAGCCGAGTGCACCATCACACCACCCCAGGTGAGGCGCACGGCGTATTCACCGTCGATGATGTAGCCCTCGGGGTCGTCGAGCGGGATGCCGATGGTCCGCGAGTCGAACACCACCGACCGATCCTTCTCGAGCACGCTGAACGTGCCGGTGGGAGTTTCGAAGCCGGGCTTGCCCATCGACGCGGGCATCACCCGCACTACCTGTCCACCCTGGCTGACGGTGAAGGTGTGCGTCGACAGGTTGGCCTCGGCGTAGGTGCCACCGCCGTATTGGGTGCGCTGGCCTCCGATCAGGTCCGCGGACGCGGCTCCCGACCAGGCTGCGGCCAGTATTGCCGCCATGATCGCGACGAACAGGACACGAAATGCGCTCCTCATAAACGCCACCCCTTCACTCACTCGTAGGCGGATCCCAAGTCTAGGCCGCCATGATCAACTCGACCTATCGAAGTGGTAACGGCCGACGGGCTCAACGGTGTGTCGTCTTGCGTTCACGCAGGTCGGGGCCCCGATAAACCGTTCTCACTTCGAGACCGGTGACAGCGGGCGCCCCGGTTGCGGCACCGGGGCTGGTTCGGCGGTGCGCGCGGCATCGAAATCGGCTCTGGCGGCGGTGATCTCCGCGTGGTGGTCGACCACCCAGGCACCCATCGCCTGGCTGATCCGCCCCAGATCCGCCCCGAGCGCGGTGATGCTGTACTCCACCCGGGGCGGCATCGTGGGGAACACCTCGCGCCGGACCAGGCCGTCGCGTTCCAGGTCGCGCAGCGTTCGGGTGAGTACCTTCTGGGTGATGCCGTCCAGGCGCCTGCGCAAGGCGTTGAAACGCACCGGCCCGCCCGCCTCGCGCAGGCTGCCGAGGACCAGCAGCACCCATTTGTCGGCGAGTACCGACAGCAGTTGCCGCGCGGGGCAGTCCCGCAGGAACGCTTCGACCGAACTCTGATCCCCACTGACGGTATCCACGGGGTACCACGGTATCCGAAAGGTGCCTACTACCGTTGGGACACCACTCGGCGCAGACTCGGCGGTATGTGGCAGATGATGCAGAGATCCTTCGGCGGTCCGGACGTCTTCGAAAGGGCAGAGGTGCCACGGCCGACACCGGGGCCGGGGGAGGTGCTGGTGCGCGTCGTGGCGACCAGCGTCAACGCCGCGGACTGGAAGGTGCGCAGCGGTGTGATCCGGCGGCTGGGGGAGCCGCCGCTGGTGCTCGGGCTCGATGTGTCCGGGATCGTCGCCGCCGTGGGCGACAAGGCGACACGTTTCGCGCCGGGAGACGCGGTATACGGCATGGTGTTCGGCGGCGCGAACGCGGAATACGTAGTGGCGCAGCAGAATCGACTGGCCCGCGTGCCCGTCTCGATCGACCCGGTGCACGCGGCCGCCCTGCCGGTGGCCGGGGTCACCGCCTGGCAGGCACTGTCCTCGGTGCGGCCGGGCGAGCGGGTCCTGGTGCACGCGGCGGCCGGTGGTGTCGGGCATCTGGCGGTGCAGATCGCCGCGCGACGCGGCGCGTCGATCGCGGCCACCGCGCGAACCGGCAATCACGCCTATCTGCGCGAACTCGGCGTCACCGAACCGATCGACTACCGGACCACCGATTTCACCGCCGCGGTGCGCGAGGTCGACCTGGTGGTGGACCTGATCGGCGGCGACTACACGGATCGATCATTGACCGTCCTGAGCGAAACCGGACAGGTGGTGGCCGCCGAAGGTCCCGCGACACACCCGGATTCGCGCGTGCGCCGACTCTATGTCGATCCGACGACGGCCGTGCTCGACGAGCTCGCGGCGACGGTCGACCGAGGGGAGCTGACCGTCGACATCGCGCAGATCCTGCCGATCACCGAACTCGCCGCCGCGCATCGGCACAGCGAATCCGGTCGGGTCCGCGGCAAGATCGTGCTCACCGCGGACCGCTGACTCAGCCGCGGACCGCGTGCAGCACGTCGCCGTGCAGGGCGTCGGCGCGGGCGGCGATGGTATCGACGCGCAACAGCGCGGCGGCGAACGGGTCGCCGAGGTCGGCGGGCAGCGAGCCGACGTTGATCTCGATATTGAGCTGCGAACTCATCGCCGCGGCGCGGGCGGCGTCGGCGGCGGCGCCGATATCGGTGACCACGTTCGGATTGCCGATCGGCAGCAGTTCAGCGGCCAGCGAGAGGATTTCGTCGGCTTCGTCGACCACGGCGGCGGGCACACGCGCGGCTTCGACGAGTGCCGCGTTGATCGCCGCGGTGCGGGCGGCGATCTCGGCGTCGGTGTCCTTGGGCAGCTTGTAGGCGGCGCCGACGGCGGTGAACGCGGCCGCGTCGGCATCGGCGAGCGCGAGCGACCTGGCCAGCGCGGCGTCGGCGGCCACGATGATCTGGTCGATCACCGGCCGGTTCTGCGCGTCCTTGGCCCGGGTGGTGTAGCGCGCCACCATCGCCACCAGCGCGGCGGCCTGCGCGGCGTGCAGCGCGGCCACGGCCCCGCCACCGGGGGCGGGCACCTTCGCGGCCAGCTCCGACAGGTAGTGCTCCAAGGTCACCGAACCGAAGGAGGGGGCGATCTGCTGCGGCGACACGGTGGGCTGCGACACGACGGGGTGGCCTTTCGATGCGGCGAGAATTGCGTGGAATCTTCCCCCCCAACGCTACCGCGTGCCCGCCCACGCACCCCGCTCGACCAGCACCTGTGCCGACAGACCGACCGGTCGGGGTGTGCGTGTTGTCCGGGGCTATGTTGGGTGCATGCGGATCGGATTGAGCATCAACTACACGGACGGTTTCAAGGAGACGGCGGCCGAGGTCGCCGACCTGGAACGCGCCGGCCTCGACATCGTCTTCGTGCCGGAGGCGTACTCGTTCGACGCGGTGAGCGCGCTGGGCTTCCTGGCCGCCCGCACCGAGCGGGTGCAGCTGGCCTCGGGCATCCTGCAGCTCTACACCCGGACCCCCAGCCTCACCGCGATGACCGCGGCGGGCCTGGACTACGTCTCCGACGGCCGTTTCATCCTCGGCATCGGCGCGTCGGGTCCGCAGGTCATCGAGGGCTTCCACGGCGTCCCCTACGACGCCCCGATCGGGCGCACCCGCGAACTCCTCGAAATCTGCCGCACGGTGTGGCGCCGCGAGAAGCTCAACTACCAGGGCAAGTACTACCAGATCCCGCTGCCCGCCGAGCGTGGCACCGGCCTGGGCAAAGAGCTCAAGCTGATCAATCACCCGGTGCGCGCGGATATTCCGGTGCTGCTGGCCGCGCTCGGCCCGAAGAACGTGGAGCTGGCCGCCGAGGTCGCCAACGGCTGGCAGCCGATCTTCTTCCTGCCGGAGAAGGCGAAGGACGTGTGGGGCGACGCGCTCGCCGCGGGCAAGGCCAAGCGTGATCCCGCGCTGGGCGAGCTCGACATCTTCGCCGGTCCCGCACTGGCGATCGGTGAGAACGTCACTCCGCTGCTCGAGTTCGTGAAGCCGCACCTGGCGCTCTACATCGGCGGAATGGGCGCCAAGGGCAAGAACTTCTATCACACCCTCGCCACCAAGTACGGCTACGGCGAGGCCGCCGACCGCATCCAGGAGCTGTACCTGGCGGGCGACAAGCAGGCCGCGACCCAGGCCGTGCCCGACGAGCTGGTGCGCGACGTGTCGCTGATCGGCCCGGAGAGCTTCGTGAAGGAACGCATCGCCGCGATGGCCGAGGCGGGCGTCACCACGCTCAACGTCACGCCGATCGCCGAGAACGCGGCCGGTCGCGTGAAGCTGATCGAGCAGCTGCGCTCGCTCTGCTGACACCCACCGACGACAAACGCGCCGCCGTCCGGAGATTTCCGGGCGGCGGCGCGTTGTGTTGTGTCAGGACGTGAACGACGCCAGGGCGGCGTCCAGGGTGGTGTGCATGGCGAACACCTGGTCCAGGCTCGTCATCTTCAGCTGACGGCTGGTGGCGGGTCCGTCGGCCACGACCGCGATCGAGGTGGTCTCGCCTGCCCGCTGATGTGCGGCGACCAGCGTCGCCATGCCCGCCGACGCCAGGAACCCGACCGCGGTCAGGTCGATCACCAGCGCCGCCGGTTTCTCGGCCAGGATGGCCTCGATGGTGGCATCGAGCGCGGGTGCGGTCGCCAGGTCGACCTCGCCGGTCACCGTCAGCACCGTGACGCCGTCGTGTACCGCCGTCGTGGTGGTCATCGTGTCCGTGAGTGGATACGCGTCTCCGGAAGAGTTGGTCACTGTTCAACAACACACAACTTTGCCCGAATACGCAAGCCACAGCGTTTGCTCGCTACGGGATCGCCATGGTCGGGGTCCGTCGCGGCGATGCTAGTTCTCCTCGCCGCCGAGGCCGGACAGCCGTTCGTGCCTGGCTTCGGAGGCGGCGTTGAGCCCGATGATGTCGACCTTCTTGCCCTTGGCGGCGTATTTGGTGGTGATGGCGTCGAGCGCGGCGACGGTGGAGGCGTCCCAGATGTGGCTGTCGGACAGGTCGATCACGATGTTCGCCGGATCGTCGACGTAGTCGAACTGGTAGACGAGATCGTTGCTGGAGGCGAAGAACAGCTCGCCGCGCACCTTGTAGACGCGGATGTCGTCGGCGGTGCGCACCGCCACGACCTCGGTGAAGTGCGCGACCCGATGGGCGAACGCCACTATCGCGACCAGCACTCCCACGATCACGCCGTACGCCAGATTGTGCGTGACAACGGTGACGACCACGGTCACCAGCATCACCGTGGTCTCGGCGAGCGGCATGCGCCGCAAGGTCTTCGGTGCGAGGGAGTGCCAGTCCACGGTCCCCACCGACACCATGATCATCACGGCCACCAGCACCGCCATCGGGATCTGCGCCACGAGCCCGCCGAGCCCGACGACCAGGCCGAGCAGGAACACCCCGGCCAGGAATGTCGAGATCCGGGTCCGCGCGCCGGAGACCTTGACGTTGATCATGGTCTGGCCGATCATCGCGCACCCGCCCATCCCGCCGAAGAACCCGGTGACGAGATTGGCCACGCCCTGACCCCAGCCCTCGCGGGTCTTGTCCGAATGTGAATCGGTGATGTCGTCGACGAGCTTGGCCGTCATCAACGACTCGAGCAGTCCCACCAGCGCCATCGCCAGCGCGAACGGGGCGATGATCCGCAGGGTGTCGAGGTTCCACGGCACCTGCGGGAGCCCGAGTGCGGGCAGGCTCGTCGGTAGCGCGCCCTCGTCGCCCACATTCGGCACCTCGAGCGAGCAGGCGATCGTCACCGCCGTGAGCACCACGATCGCGACGAGCGGCGCGGGCACCACGGTGGTGAGCTTCGGCAGGAAGAACAGAATCGCCAGGCTCGCCACCAGCATCGGATACACCAGCCACGGCACCCCGATCAGGTGCGGCAGCTGCGTCAGAAAGATCATGATGGCCAGCGCGTTGACGAATCCGACCATCACACTGCGCGGGATGAACCGCATCAGCCTGGCCACGCCGACCACGCTCAACACCACCTGGAACACCCCGGCCAGCAGCACGGTCGCGATCAGATAGTCGATGCCGTGCTCACGCACCACGGGCGCGATCACCAAGGCCACCGCGCCCGTGGCCGCGGAGATCATGGCGGGCCTGCCGCCGGTGAAGGCGATCGTCACCGCCATCGTGAACGAGGCGAACAGCCCGACCCGGGGATCCACCCCGGCGATGATCGAGAACGAGATCGCCTCCGGAATCAGCGCGAGGGCGACCACCAGGCCGCCGAGCACTTCGATCCGCAGCCGTGTCGGGCTGCGCAGGGCCGCGAGTACCGAGGTGTCGTCCCGAGCTGGCCGAGGCGCCGACACGGCCATCCCGAACTCCGTTCCGCTAGAGGCCGGGGGTCCGGCAGTCGACAACCTTAACTTCGCGTGAGGTCGGGGTTTCGCCTGGTATGCCCGGTGCGCAGGGTAGGGGGTGGTGTTATTCCCATCTGGTCGTACTGTGAGGGCGTGAACATCGATGTGACGCCTTTACCGGGAATCGGCGTGTGCAAGGACTTTCCGCTGGCGGAGGCGCGCCGCCGGATCGGCGTGATCGAACATCGCGACGGCTCCGTCGACCTGGTCGTCTCGCGAGCGGGCGACTACGATTCGACCACCTCGATTCCCCTGTCCGACACCGAGATCGGTGTGCTGGCCGGCCTGCTCGGCGCGCCGCAGGTGGTGCAGAAGACACGCGAGACCCACAGTGCGGGGGAGCTGTCGACCAGGCAGTTCGCGATCGATCGTGGCAGCCCGTTCGACGGTAGGCCGCTGCGCGACACCGAGATGCGCACGCGTACCAAGGCCTCGGTCGTGGCGGTGGTGCGCGCGGGTGAGGTGACTCCTTCGCCGGGAACCGATTTCACCTTCATCCCCGGTGATCTGGTCGTTGTGGTCGGCACCGACGAGGGTCTGGACGCGGCTGGACGGCTTCTCGACGCCGGCTGACAATCCATGCGGATAGTAAAGGGCAGGTAAGGTATCCCTAGCTGAGGTTAGGTGATCCCATGAATGTAGAAGTGACGTCCCTGCCGGGAATCGGTGTCCGCAAAGAGTTTTCACTGTCGAAGGTGGACCGCCGGATCGGCATCGTCGACCACCGCGACGGCGGTACCGACCTGATTTTCACGAAGGTCGGCGACCCGGATTCCACCGTCCAGATTCCACTGTCCGCTGTCGAAGCCCGCACGCTGGCGAGTCTGCTCGGCGCACCGCAGCTGGTCGCGCAACTGCGCGAGGAACATCGCGAACTCGACGGAGTGAGCACGCGGTCGATGCTGGTACCGCCGAACTCGCCCTATGCGTCACGACGTTTGGGCGACACCGAGTTGCGGACCAAGACCCGCGCCTCGATCGTGGCGGTCCTGCGCGCGGGCCGGGTCCTGGCATCGCCAGGACCGGAGTTCGTGTTCGCCGGCGGCGACATGGTTGTCGTGGTCGGCACGAATGCCGGACTCGACGCCGCCGCTTCGATCTTGACCGACGGCTGAGCCGGTGGAGATCAGTGGAACCGCGCTGGCATTGATCCAGCTGGGGGCTGTGTTCTTCGGGTTGGGTGTGCTCGGGCGGATCGCTGCCCGCATCGGCCTCTCGCCCATCCCGCTCTACCTGCTCGGGGGGTTGGTCTTCGGTACGGGCGGTCTGATCGAGTTGCACGAGGTGGAGGACTTCATCCACATCGCCAGCGAGATCGGCGTCGTGCTGCTGCTGTTGCTGCTCGGTTTGGAATACACCGCCGGTGAACTGGTCACCGGCATGCGCAAATCGTGGCCCGCCGGTCTGCTCGACCTGGTGCTCAACGCGACTCCCGGTGTGATCGTGGCGCTGATGCTCGGCCTCGGGCCGACGGGGGCGATCGCGATGGCGGGCGTCACCTACATCTCCTCCTCCGGGATCGTCGCCAAGGTACTCAACGACCTCGGCCGCCTGGGTAACCGGGAGACGCCGACGGTGCTGTCGATCCTGGTGTTCGAGGACCTGGCGATGGCGGTGTACCTGCCGGTGCTCACCGCGGTCCTGGCCGGTGTCGGATTCGTGGCGGGGATGACCACGGTCGGTATCGCGCTGGTCGCGGTGACCCTGGTGCTCATCGTCGCGCTGCGCTACGGCCGGTACGTCTCGGCGATCGTGGCGAGTGAGGATCGGGAGATCTTCCTGCTCAAGCTGCTCGGTTCGGCGCTGCTGGTGGCGGGTATCGCCTCGGCGGTGCAGGTGTCGGCGGCGGTCGGTGCGTTCCTGCTCGGTATCGCGATCTCGGATTCGACCGCGCACGATGCCACCAAGATCCTCGAACCGTTGCGTGACCTGTTCGCGGCGATGTTCTTCGTGCTGTTCGGTTTGAGTACCGATCCGGCGAGTATTCCGCCGGTGCTGGGCTGGGCGGTGCTGCTGGCCGTGGTCACCACGGTCACCAAGATCGCCACGGGGTGGTGGGCGGCCAAACGGGCGGGGGCCTCGCAACTGGGCCGCGCCCGCGCGGGGACCGCGTTGGTCGCGCGCGGTGAGTTCTCGATCGTCATCGCCGGTCTGGCGGTGGCCGCGGGTGCGGTGCCGGCCGAGTTCGCCGCGCTCGCCACCACGTACGTGCTGTTGATGGCCATCATCGGCCCGATCGGCGCCCGCATCGTGGAACCGGTGATGCGGCTGGTGGTCGGTCGCAAGCAGCGTGTGAAGGTCGACCCGCACGCAGAATGACGACCCGTGTCCGGGCCCCCCGCGCGATCGTTCGGTGCGGGGGCCCTCGGTGTTCTCACGGCTCGATCAATCCGGCGCGGATGGCGTATCTGGTCAGGTCGAGCCGGTCGCGCAGGCCGAGTTTCTGCAGGATGTTGGCGCGATGGCGGTCGACGGTCTTCGCGCTGATCACCAGCTCGGCGGCGATCTCGCGCGCCGAGTACCCCTCGGCGATCAGCTTGAGCACCTCCTCCTCGCGGGGGGTGAGGATCGTTTCCGGCAGCGCGGAGCCCTGCCGGGCGAGTTGCAGGTAATCGCGCACGAGTGCGGTGACCGCGCCCGGGTAGAGGAACGATTCACCGCGCATCGTGGCCCGGCACGCCTCGATGAGGTCGCGATCGGCCACCGACTTCAGCACGTAGCCGGAGGCGCCCGCCTTCAGCGACTCGAAGAAGTACTGCTCGTTGTCGTACATCGACAGCATCAGGATGCGTACCGGATGGTTGTTCCTGGTGATCTCGCGGGCGGCCTGGATGCCGGTCATCCGCGGCATGGCGATGTCGAGGATCACCAGGTCGATGCTGTCGTCGGCGAGGGCGGTGACCGCGTCCAGCCCGTTGGCGGCCTCGGCGACCACGAGCAGGTCCGGTTCGTTGTCCAGGATCATGCGCAACCCGCTGCGCACCAGGGCGTGGTCGTCGGCCAGCAGAATCCGGGTCGGCGCGCTCATGCGGGCACTGCTTCGCGTGCGGCGACCGGGACGATCAGTTCGACCGCGGTACCGCCCGAGGCCGGGGACGTGATGGTCAGCGTGGCGTCGATCAGCATCGCGCGCTCGCGCATCCCGCGGATGCCCGCCCCGTCCTCGACCGCGCCACCGCGACCGTTGTCGGTCACCCGCAGCATCACGGTGTCGGCTCTCGGTGTGATCAGCAAGCTCACCTCGTCGGCGTCGGCGTGGCGCAACACGTTCGTCAAACTCTCCTGGGCGACCCGGTAGCAGACGAGTTCGATGTCGGGGTCGAGGCGGCTGATCGCCGGGTCGACCTCGCGACGCACGGAAATGCCTGCCGTGCGGCTGAATTCGTGACACAGCGCGGTGATCGCGCTGTGCAGGCCGAGTTCTTCGAGCACGTCGGGCCGCAGCCGCGCGGCGATCCCGCGCACCTCGTCCAGACAACCGCGCACTGTTTCCTGAGCCGCCTCGACTTCTTCGCGCAGGTCGGCGGGTGCCCGGTCGACGACCCGTTTGAGCCGTAACAGCGCCACGGTCAGGCTCTGGCCGATCTCGTCGTGCAGTTCGCGGGCGATGCGCCGCCGCTCACCCTCCTGGGCGGCCAGCGCGGTCCCACCGGCGACCGAACGCTCGGCCTCCAAGCGGTCGAGCATCGCGTTGAACGTCTCGATCAGCTGATGGAAGTCCCCGCTGGCCCCGCGCTCGAGGCGGACAGCGCGCCGGGGCGGGTCGACGCGGCGCATGGAGGCGACCAGCTCGTCGAGCGGAGCCAGCGACGTGCGCAGCGCTACGGCGTTCGCCGTCAGGATCACCGCCAGCCCGATCACCAGCACCGGCACCTCGGTCAGGCGCAGCCGGGCCGACACCGTGGCCGGGGAGAAGGCCAGGATCAGCGTGCCGAGGGTGAAGATCACGCCGTTGAGCACGCAGATCCGCCAGAACAACGCCGTCACCGGCGTTCGGATTCGCCGCGAGCGTCCTGCTCGCAGCACTGCGAGACGGTTCATGACACCAGCATGCTGGCGCCCCCGCGTTCTGTCCATGGTGCCCAGCACCCATCCCGCACCCGGTGACCGGCGCCGACCCGCCCAGGAAATGGGTGTCACGGCCGATAGTGCCCGCCACCTGCGCGAACCAGACTTCGATCAGACGCTTTCGACGAGCCGAGGAAGGACCGCCGGCCATGGACATCGACCGGACGACGATCCCGGGAGCAGGTGTGCTGCACAGCTTCCACACCCGCCACGGCATCCGATTCGCCCTGCTGACGCACACGTCGGGCACGCGACGGCTGCTCGCCTACGCAGGGGGTGGCGACGAACCCACGGTCGACATCGAGCTCGAACCCGACGAAGCCGACCAGGTCGCCGAGCTGATGCGTTCGCGGCCCTTCGGCGACCGGCTCGCTCGCCTCGAACAACGCCTGGACCACCTGACCGGACGGCAGGCCCACCCGTGAGCACCGTCGAATCCCCCCGGAGCCATGCCATGCGCGCACGCGACATCGCGATGAACCTGCCGACCGTTCGCACCAGCGACCCCGTCGCCCGCGCGGTGCGGCTGATGGTCGTCAACCGGTTGCCCGGTCTGATCGTCGTCGACGAGCTCGACCGGCCGGTGGCGGTCCTGCCGGGAACCCAGGTGCTGCGCCTGGCGATTCCCGCCTCCTACCACGACGACCCGACACTGGTCCGCACGATCGACGAGGTGCACGCCGACCTGTTCTGGCAGGAACCCGGCAGCCTCACCGTGGGCGACTGCCTGCCCGACGGCGCGAGCAAGCCTGCCACCGTCACCCCCGACGCGACCCTGCTCGAAATCGCGATCCTGATGGCGCGCAAGCACAGTCCGCTCATCGCCGTGGTCGACCGTTCGCGCACCCTGTGCGGCGCGATCACCCTGGAACGGTTGCTGACCAGCCTCGCTGTCGTCGGCCCCGGCGACTGAACGCCACGCGCTCATGGCCGCAGCGCTTGCCGTCACCATCTTCGTGGTCGCCTTCTTCTTCATCGCCACGGAGAAAGCCGACAAGGTCAAAACCGTCCTGATCGCCGCGGGGGCGATGGCTCTGCTCGGCCTGATCCCCGGCGACGAGGTCTTCTATTCCGCCCACGAGGGCATCGACTGGAACGTCATCTTCCTGCTGCTCGGGATGATGATCATCGTCGGCGTCATCAAGCAGACCGGCCTGTTCGACTATCTGGCGATCTGGTCGGCGAAACGCTCGCGGGGCAATCCGTATCGCCTGATGGTGATGCTGATGTTGATCACCGCGGTCGCGTCACCGTTCCTCGACAACGTCACCATCATCATGCTGGTCGCCCCGGTGACGCTGGTGGTGTGCCGACGTCTCGGCATCGCCGCGCAACCGTTCCTGATCGCCGAGGTGCTCGCGTCCAATATCGGCGGCGCGGCGACGCTGATCGGTGACCCGCCCAACATCATCATCGCCAGCCGGGCCGGGCTGACGTTCAACGACTTCCTCGTGCACATGGCCCCGATCGTGGTGATCACCTTCGTGCTGTTCGTCGCGCTGACCCGGGTGCTGTTCCGCTCGGCGCTGCGCACCGATCCCACCTCGGTCGAGGCGGTGATGGCGCTGCAGGAACGGCGCGCGATCCGCGATCCGGCACTGCTGGTGCGCTCGATGGTCGTGCTCACCGGTGTGGTCGTCGGCTTCTGCCTGCACAGCGTGCTGCACGTCGCGCCGTCGGTGATCGCTCTGGTCGGCGCGGGCATCATGGTGCTGGTCTCCGGCCTCGACATCGGCGAGGTCCTGCACGAGGTGGAATGGCCGACGCTGGTGTTCTTCATGGGACTGTTCGTGATGGTCGCGGGCCTGGTACACACCGGGGTGATCGCCGCCATCGGTGACGCCGCGATCGGCTGGGTCGGTGACGACTACTTCCTGGCCGCGACCGCGCTGGTGTTCGGTTCGGCGATCCTCGGCGCGTTCGTCGACAACATTCCCTACACCGCGACCATGGCGCCGGTGGTGGAGGACATCGTCGCGGGCGCACCGGATCCCGCTACCGGGCAAGCGCTGTGGTGGGCATTCGCCCTGGGCGCCGACTTCGGCGGGAACGGCACGGCGGTGGCGGCCAGTGCCAATGTGGTCGCCCTCGGGATCGCCGCCCGCGCGGGGCAGCGGATCACCTTCTGGCAGTTCACCAAGTACGGCATGTTGGTCACGATGCTCAGCAGCGTCATCGCCTGGATCTATGTGTGGATCCGCTACTTCTGAGTCCCGCGCCGGAGTTCACCCGACGTGACGGGTGACGATCCGGTGGATCAGCCGGGCGGCGGTGCGGGCGGTGCGGTTGTCGATGTCGAGCCGCGGATTCAGTTCGGCGACATCGACAACCGCGAGTTTGCCGCAGGCGGTGACGCGGTCGCACACGGCCTGGATCGTGGACAGCGCGACACCGTAGGCGGCAGGGGCACTCACACCGGGAGCCACCGCGGCCGGAAGGACGTCGAGATCGATCGTCAGATACAGCAGGTCGATCCCGGCCAGGAAGACGTCGACGAAGGCGGCGACCCGGGTCGGCTCGCAGTCGTCGTCGAGGAGATAGCGCACGCCGAATCTGTCCGCGGTGTCGAACAGGACCCGGGTGTTGCTGGGCTGGCTGATCCCGATCACCGCGTACCGGACGTCGTCGCCGGTCTCGAGGATCTGCCGGAACGGGGTGCCGGAACTGGGCACGGGATCGGGCCGCAGGTCGAAATGCGCGTCGAGGTTGAGGATCCCGATGACGCTGCCGGGGACGCGGCGAGCCGAACCGGCCAGCCCGAGGTAGGTGCCGTAGGCGACCTCGTGGCCGCCGCCGAGAACGACCGGGAAAGCGCCGTCGTCCAGCAGCGCGGACACCGTCTCGCCCAGCCGCCGCTGACCGTCCTCCAACCGGTCGTCCGTGACGGCGATCGTCCCCGCGTCGAAGGCGCGCAGTTCGGTGGCGAGCGCCATCGGCGACAACGCCCCGCGCAGCGCGTCCGGGCCCGCCGCCGCGCCGAGGCGGCCCTTGTTCCGGCGCACGCCTTCCTCGCAGGCGAAACCGACGAAAACACACGCGCCGGGATCGTCGCCCGGCTGGTAGGGCGTGACGGCCTGATGCCAGCGCAGGTGCTCCGGCGTCGTGCCGTCGACGCGACCGGTCCAGGCGGATTCGGAAGTCATCGCACCCCACCTCGATGCGCGACGAGGACTCCTTCGCGCCACACCTGACCGACCAGCGCAACGCCGGGGCGGTAGGCGAGGTGCAGGTGCGAGGGGGCGTCGAGCGCGATGACATCGGCGCGGGAACCAGGGGAGAGGGAACCGATATCGGTGCGCCGCAACGCCTTCGCGCCACCTGCGGTTGCCGCCCAGACCGCTTCGTCGGGCGTCATGTGCATTTCCCGCACCGCCAGGGCGATACAGAACGGCAAGCTCGTGGTGTAGCTGGTGCCCGGATTGCAGTCCGCGCCGAGCGCGACGGTGACTCCCGCGTCCACCAGCGCCCTGGCATCGGGATAGCTGTTGCGCGTACAGAAGTCGGCGCCGGGCAGCAGCGTGGCCACCGTATCGCTGTCCGCGAGCGCGTCGATATCGGCACGATTCACGTGCGATACATGATCCACCGACGCGGCGCCGAGCTCGACGGCCAACTGCACCCCTGGTCCCTGCCGCAGCTGATTGCCGTGGACGCGCGGCACCAGCCCGTGTGCGATCCCCGCGGTCAGCACGGCATGCGCCTGATCGCGATCGAAGGCGCCCTGCTCGCAGAACACATCGATCCACCGGGCATACGGCGCGCACCGCGGAATCATCTGCTCGCACACCATCGTCACGTAGTCGTCGGCGCGCCCGGCGTATTCGGGCGGCGGCACGTGTGCGGCCAGCAGCGTCACCTCGTCGGTGCGGCGGGCCGCGATCCGGACGCTGCGCAGTTCGTCGGCCACGGTCTGCCCGTAGCCGCTCTTGCACTCGACCGTGGTGCTGCCTGCCCGCAAGGACTCGTCCAGCAGCCGTCGCACAGTCGCCGCGAGCTGCTCGTCGCTCGCTGCTCGCGTCGCGGCGATCGTGGTGCGGATGCCACCCGCCCCGTATGGCCGCCCCGCCATCCGCGCCGCGAACTCCTCGGCGCGGTCGCCCGCGAACACCAGATGCGAATGCGACTCGACGAACCCGGGCAGCACCGCGCGTCCGCCGAGATCGAACGCGGTGTCGGCGGCCGGTGCGGCGGCACTGTCACCCACCCACGCCACCCGCCCGTCGTCGATGACCAGTGCGGCGTCGCGCCGCAGCCCCAGCGGGCCCTCGCCCAGCGCCGGGTCGTTGGTGACGAGAGTGCCGATATCGCTCAGCACGGTGGTGGGCATGGAGGAGTCCTCCTGGGCGCGTTGTCGAGCACGGCGGTGTGTGAGGGGTACATCATGTGCGCGGGAGAGCAGCGCGGCACGTTCCCCGCACCGTAGCGGCCCTTCGGATCGTAGAGCGCGGGTAGAGCCCGGTGGATGCTCGCCAGGATACGTACGATAGGTATAGACCTGTATAGACAAGAACGTCAAGGGATAGCCCGCAGTGAGGGGAGAAGCATCGTGAGCATCGACTCGGATCGGCCCGGACCGGTCGTCGTCGGCACGGGTCCGGTCTCGGCGCGGGATCTGGTCCGGGTGGCCAGGGACGGCGTCGCGGTGGTGGTGTCCGACGATGCCGTCGCCGCCGTCGAGGCGAGTCGTGCGCGGATCGAAGCGCTGGCCGCGGACCCGAGGCCGGTGTACGGGGTGTCGACCGGGTTCGGCGCGCTGGCCGTCCGTCATATTCCGCCGGAGTCACGCAAGCAGTTGCAGCGGAGCCTGATTCGCTCGCATGCGGCGGGGTCGGGCGCGGAAGTGGAGCGGGAGGTGGTGCGCGCGTTGATGTTGCTGCGCCTGTCGACCCTGGCCACCGGCCGGACCGGGGTGCGCCCGGTGGTCGCGCGGACCTATGCCGCGCTGCTGTCGGCGGGCATCACCCCGGTGGTCTACGAGTACGGCAGCCTGGGCTGTTCCGGTGATCTCGCGCCGCTGGCCCACGTCGCACTGGCGGTGATGGGGGAGGGCACCGTCCGGGACGCGACCGGCGCGCTGCGATCTGCCGCCGAGGCCATGGCCGATGCCGGGATCGCCCCGGTCGAGCTCGCGGAGAAAGAAGGCCTCGCGCTGATCAACGGCACCGACGGCATGCTCGGCATGCTGGTGCTCGCCTGCCACGACCTGCGGGCCCTGCTGCGGCTGGCCGATGTGACCGCATCGATGAGCGTGGAGGGTCTGCTCGGCACCGACAAGGTCTTCGCCGCCGACCTGCAAGCACTGCGCCCGCAACCGGGCCAGGCGGTCGCGGCCGCCAATATGGTGCGCGTGCTGGCGGATTCGCCGATCGTGGCCAGCCACGCCACCCCGGACTGCACCGTCGTCCAGGATGCCTACTCGTTGCGCTGCGCACCCCAGGTCGCCGGCGCCGCCCGCGACACCCTCGACCACGCCGAACGCGTCGCCGGCCACGAATTGGCCAGTGCCGTGGACAATCCCGTCGTCACCCTCGACGGCCGGGTCGAGTCCAACGGCAATTTCCACGGCGCCCCCGTCGCCTATGTGCTGGACTTTTTGGCCATCGTGGTCGCCGACGTCGCCTCGATGAGCGAACGCCGCACCGACCGCTTCCTCGACAAGGCCCGCAACCACGGCCTCGCCCCGTTCCTGGCCGACGATCCCGGCGTCGACAGCGGTCACATGATCGCCCAGTACACCCAGGCCGCCATCGTCTCCGACCTCAAACGTCTGGCCGCCCCCGCCTCGGTCGACTCGATCCCCTCCTCGGCGATGCAGGAGGACCACGTCTCGATGGGCTGGTCCGCCGCCCGCAAACTCCGCCGCGCCCTCGACGGCCTCACCCGGGTGCTGGCCATCGAAGCCCTCACGGCGGCCCGCGGATTGGACCTGCGGGCACCCCTCACTCCAGCACCCGCCACTGCCGCCGTCGTGTCGAGGCTGCGCACCGAAGTTCCCGGTCCGGGCCCGGACCGCTACCTCGCCCCGGATATCGAAGCGGCGGTTCGGCTGGCGACATCGGGTGCGTTGCTGGCCGCCGCCGAATCGGTGACCGGCCCCCTCGGCTGACGGCGACCGCGGCCCTGGGTACCGAGGCGCCGGCGTGGACCGCTGCCTCGCCCGCGAAGGCGAGGCAGCGGTCTCGTGAATCGCTACGCTCGCAGCCGTTGTGCCTGCTGGACCTCGGTGAGTCCGCGCAGCGACTCGGGCAACGGGCTCTGGTGCAGGACCCCGAGACGTTGGGTGGCCCGGGTCAGCGCGACGTAGAGTTCGGCCGCCCCGCGTGGCCCGTCGGCGAGAATCCGCTGCGGATCCACGACCAGTACCGCGTCGAACTCGAGACCTTTCGTCTCCGACGCGGGCACCGTGCCCGGCACGCCCGGCGGGCCGATCACGATGCTCGTCCCCTCGCGGCCTGCCTCGTCCTGAACGAATTCCTCGATCGCGGAGGACAATTCGTCGGCGGTGATCCTGCGCGACCAAGGGGCGACACCGCAGGACCGGACCGAATCCGGCGGCCGGACGTCGGGGGCGAATTCGGCGAGCACATCGGCGGCCACGGCCATGATCTCCGCGGGGGTGCGATAGTTCACGGTCAGGGAACGGTAGATCCAGCGGCCGGGGACATAGGGCTCGAGCATCGTGGCCCAGGACGTCGCGCCCGCCGCCGACCGGCGCTGGGCGAGATCGCCGACGATCGTGAAGGAGCGGCTCGGGCAGCGCCGCATCAGTACCCGCCAGTCCATCGCCGACAACTCCTGGGCCTCGTCGACCACCACGTGTCCGTAGGTCCACTCACGGTCGGCCGCGGCACGTTCGGCGAGTTCGCGGGTGTCGCGCTCGAGGAAGCGTTCGGCCAGGTCTTCGCCGTAGAGCATGTCCTGGGCAAGCAGGTGGTCCTCGTCGTCCATCAGGTCTTCGCGGCTGATGAGGGTGTCCAGCACGCCGGCCGCGTACTCGGCCTCGGCCTTGCGCTCTCGCTCGGCGGAGTCGTCGGCGGCTTTGTCGCGGCCGAGCAGGTCGACGAGTTCGTCGAGCAGCGGCACGTCCGAGACCGTCCACGCGCCACCGTCGGCCCGCCACAGCGCCTCGTCCGCGCCTGCCGCCCGCAACCGATCGTGTGACGAATACAGCTGGGACAGCACGGTTTCCGGTTTCAGGATCGGCCAGCACTGATCTAGTGCCGCGGTGAACTCGTCGTTGTCGGCGAGCTCGCGGACCAGGTCGGCGCGCAGTTGTTCCCATGCCTCGGTGTCGTCGCGAGTCAGCCAGCCCTCGCCGATCCGGGCGATCGCGCGCTCGGTGAGGACATAGGTGATGATCTCGGTGAACACCGCGCGCGCCTCGTTGTGCGGGCGCCCGCTCTCCCTGGCCTCCTGCCTGGCCCACTCCGCGGTCGCGGCATCGATGCGCACCGTCACATCGGTCAGCGCGATCGTCAGCGGCGCCTCGGGCAGTCGCTGGCGATCCGCGATCGTCGCGGCGAGGACGTCGAGGATTCGCAGCGAACCCTTGTGCCGGGCCGCCTCGGGGGAGTCCTCCGCCGTCGCGCGCAGACCGGGCACCAGGTCGGCGGTGGTGGCGAACACGACATTCGTCTCGCCGAGCGAGGGCAGCACATGGGCGATGTGGTTCAGGAAGGCCGGATTGGGCCCGACCACGAGCACGCCTTGGCGCTCCATCCGCCTGCGCTGGGTGTAGAGCAGGTACGCGACGCGGTGCAGCGCCACCACGGTCTTCCCGGTGCCGGGACCGCCCTCGATCACGGTCACGCCCGGGTGCTCCAGGCGGATGATCTCGTCCTGTTCGGCCTGGATCGTCGCGACGATGTCGCGCATCCCGTCCCCGCGTGGCGCGTCGACCGCGGCGAGCAGCGCGGCGTCCGTTCCGCCCTCGCTCCCGTCCGGGCGCCCGAGCACCTCATCGGTGAAATCGACCACCCGGCGGCCCCGGGTGTGGAACTGCCGACGCCGGCGCATGCCCTCCGGGTTGGCCGCGGTGGCGACGTAGAAGGCGCGCGCCGCAGGTGCCCGCCAGTCCAGGAGCAGCTGTTCCAGATCGTTCGACTCGTCGAACAGCCCGATCCGGCCGATATAGGACCGCTCGCCCGAGGCCGCGTCGAGCCGGCCGAAACACAGTCCGTTGTCGGCCACATCGAGGCGCTGTACTTCCTTGCCCAGCGCCCGCACCTCGTTGTCGCGCTCCATGGGGGAGTCGCCCTTCGTGCGCAGCGCCGCGCTGTAGCGGCCCTTCACCCGTGCCCGCTCGGCATCGAGGCGCGAGTACAACCCGGCGACATAGCTTTGCTCGGATCGGCGTTCCTCTTCGTACCCGTGCGCTGACATAGGCCCCTAACTGTACTTTTTCCGGTGCGACCGGATGATTGTGCAGCACCCCCGGGGCCTTGCCGCAAGTCCCTGTTTACGCTATATATTGAAAGTGGAAAGAGCCTCGGCGATGCCGGGGCTCTCGTCTTTTCCGGGCCGGTCAGCCCTCCTGCATCGGAATCCGCACACCCCGTTCACGAGCTACCTCGGCCGCGTGCTCGTAACCCGCGTCGACATGTCGCATCACGCCGGTGCCCGGGTCGTTGGTCAGCACCCGCTCCAGCTTCCGCGCGGCCAGCTCGGTGCCGTCGGCGATGCACACCTGGCCCGCGTGGATCGAACGGCCCATCCCGACCCCGCCACCGTGATGGATCGACACCCAGCTCGCCCCGGACGCGGTATTGAGCAGTGCGTTGAGCAGCGGCCAGTCCGCGATCGCGTCGGAGCCGTCGGCCATCGCCTCGGTCTCGCGATAGGGGGAGGCCACCGACCCGGAATCGAGGTGATCGCGGCCGATGGCCAGCGGAGCGGACAGCTCACCCGAGGCGACCATCTCGTTGAATCTCAGGCCCGCGCGATGACGTTCGCCGTAGCCGAGCCAGCAGATCCGCGCGGGCAGACCTTCGAACTTCACCTTCTCGCCCGCCATGGTGATCCAGCGGCGCAGATGGTCGTTGTCGGGGAACAACTCCACGATCGCGCGGTCGGTGGCGGCGATATCGGCCGGATCACCCGAGAGCGCGGCCCAGCGGAACGGACCGAGGCCCTCTTCGAAGAGCGGGCGGATGTAGGCGGGAACGAAGCCGGGAAACGCGAAAGCCCGGTCGTAGCCGCCCTTTCTGGCCTCGTCGCGAATCGAGTTCCCGTAGTCGAACACCTCGGCGCCGGCGTCCATGAAGCCGACCATCGCCTCGACATGCGCGGCCATCGACGCCTGTGCCTCGGTGGTGAACCAGACCGGATCCTTCTCGGCGAGGGTGTGCCAGTCCTCGAGCGCGACCCCGATCGGCAAGTAGGACAACGGATCATGGGCCGAGGTCTGATCGGTGACGATATCCATCGGTGCGCCCATGGCCAGCAGTGCGGGAAAGACCTCGGCCGCATTGCCGACCAGGCCGATCGAGAGCGGCCTGCGCTCGTCACGCGCTGCGACAGCGAGATCCAGTGCCTCCCGCAAGGTCTCGGCCTTCGTGTCGAGGTAGCCGTGCGCGATCCGCCGGTCGATGCGCGCCGGATCGCAGTCCACGCACAGCGCGACCCCCTCGTTCATCGTCACCGCGAGAGGCTGCGCGCCCCCCATCCCGCCGACGCCCGCCGTGAGAGTGATGGTGCCGGCGAGGGTGCCGCCGAATCGCTTGCGTGCCACCGCGCCGAAGGTCTCGTAGGTGCCCTGCAGAATGCCCTGGCTGCCGATGTAGATCCACGACCCGGCCGTCATCTGCCCGTACATCATCAGCCCCATCTGCTCGAGCCTGCGGAACTCGTCCCAGGTGGCCCAGTCGCCGACGAGATTCGAATTCGCCAGCAGCACCCGCGGCGCCCACTCGTTGGTGCGGAAAACTCCCACCGGCTTCCCGGACTGCACCAGCAATGTCTCGTCCGCGGCGAGGGTCTCCAGCGTTCGCACGATCGCGTCGAATGCCGCCCAGCTGCGTACCGCCCGCCCGGTCCCGCCGTAGACGACCAGGTCGTCGGGGCGTTCGGCGACCTCGGGATCGAGATTGTTCATCAACATCCGCAAGGCGCCCTCCTGCTGCCAACCGAGGGTGTGCAGCTCGCTGCCGCGCGGAGCGGACACGGGACGTGGGCCGGAGACAGGCGGTGTCGCATCGGTCATGGGGACCAGTATATTCCTGTATATACAAGTAACGACGAGTTTCGAGCGCAACGTATTCTCTGGGCGAGGCGAGGAGATATTCGGTGGTGGCGATCGAGGTAGTCGATGCGGAGCTGGCCGCGCTCTACGGCGAGCTCGGCAGCGAATTCGCGGCGTATGAGCGGGTCAAGCAGCTGATCATGGCGCAGATCAAGGCGCGCCGGTGGAACGCGGGGGAGCAGATCCCCTCGGAGAACCAGTTCGTCGCCGCGCTCGGCCTGTCCCGGATGACGATCAATCGCGCCCTGCGTGACCTGACCGCCGACGGCGCGCTCACCCGGGTGATGGGTGTGGGCACCTTCGTCGCGGCGAGCAAGGCCTCCTCACCGCTGTTCGAGGTCCGCAACATCGCCGACGAGATCACCGGTCGCGGACATCGTCATCGCACCGAGGTGGTGTTCGTGCGATCCGAGGTTCCGGGCGATGCCGAGCTGGCGAATGCCATGGGCGGCACGGTATTCCACTCGCTGCTGGTGCACTTGGAGGACGGCGTGCCGATCCAGCTCGAGGACCGCTACGTCAACCCGGCACAGGCCCCCGACTACCTCGCCCAGGACTTCACCGCCGTCACTCCGAACGTCTACCTCAGCGAGGTCGCGCCACTGTTGCGCGGTGAGCATGTCGTCGAGGCGGTGCGGGCCGCCCGCGAGGAGTGTGTGCTGCTCGGCATCGACGCCGACGAGCCGTGCCTGCTCATCCGGCGCCGCACCTGGTCCTCGGGCGGGTTGGTCAGCATGGCACGGCTCGTGCATCCGGGTTCGCGCAATCGGCTGGAAGGCAGCTTCGGTAGCGAACCGGGCTGACTGTGCGTCGAGTGCGCCGAACAATGGTCCCGACTCGAAACATCTGTCGCCGCTTGGCAATTGCTCGGTGAGATTCCGATCAGGCGGATTGTCGAACTGTTTCCTTTCCGAACGGGTGTGAAGACTTGCTTACCGAGGAGGGTGGCGCGTGCATGCTCGCCCTCCGAGATTGTTATCCGATCTGAACAATAAACCGGAACAGCAAATTGACAGCTAATGAATAAATGCCGCCTGAGCTGGGAATATGTCTCCTGTTCGGATTTGGTTCAGTTTCGAGTTATCACTGTTTCGTGACGAAGTACGCGGTTGGCCGGATCGGGGCTGTACGTTTGGGACTCGATAGTTTCGCTGGGTTCCATTCAGGTAACGGAGAGGGCGGAAATGGCTACAGTCACGCAGCCGTCGGGGCCGCACACCATGATCTCTCGACGTGATTTCTCCGCAGCGAAAACAGTGATGACACCGTCGAGTCTGGTGACCCTCGGGTTGATCTTGCTGATTCCCGTGTTCATCACGGCGGGCCCGATTCTCGCGTCGGCGTTGATCGCACGATACGACGGCGTCGGGTGGTCCGGTGGGGTGGTCTTCGGGGTGATCGCGACCGTCGTCGTCATGTCGGTGCTGGCCTCGGCGTGGGCGTTCCGCCTGGCGTGGCGGCGTGGTTCCGCCGCTGCCGCGCAGCGCCCGCTCGGTTCTTCTCTCGTGCGGTAGGAGGTCGACAATGCAGACGCACCGACAGGCGGCGGCGCCGCTCATCGAACCGCCCGTGACCACCGCTGCCGACGAATGCCGCCTGCTGCGGATCGTCGCCCGAATCGAAGCGCCCCACGTGTGGGACTCGACTTCCGCCCGGCTGCTCGACTGCGCGCGCCGGCGGTGGCAGGGCAGGCCCGACATCGCCGACCACCCGGCCTTGCGCCGCTGGTCGCAGATCCAGGACTCCCAGCAGCGACCCGAACAGCCTTGCCTGCGCACGCTTTTCGCCGCCTTCGCCTCCGGCTCGCTGGTCGGTGGAGATCCCTGCGCGGACCTGGCCGCCGCGATCATGCTCCTGTCGAGCTGCCCCGCCGAAGCGGTTCAGCAGGCGGACCCGCGCAACGAGCAGCACACGGTGCGCTTCTCGGTCTACGCCTATCGCGACGACGACCTCCCGCTGGCCGAAGACTTGATCACCACCACCGTCCATGCCTGCGGCACCGTTCTGGCCCGTCGCTGCACGATCATGCGTCCCCCTGTCCGGTCCACCGCCCCGCTCGTCGACCATCCGACACCGGACCTCCGGGTTCTCGGCCGTCTCGGCAGCACCGCCGCCCGCTGACCGAACCCGGTCGCGTCTTTTCACTCGGCCGCTTCGCTGCCCGCCGCGTTTCCGGTGAAACCGACGGTGCTGCACAAGGTTTCATCGTTACGTTGGGCGTGACAACGGATCGTCGCGGGCCTTCGGGTCGGTTCTCGAGCGCGCCTCGGCTCGCGGTAACGCGAATCGGATTGTATGGTTTGGACAGAGCTGTCACTGTCACCGGAGTTGTTGACGAACGGACAGTTCGTGTCACTCCGGTCCCGAATCATGTGTGTGCCAACAACATTGACGTTGCGAGCTCCGACTCGACCGCATCGCGGTCGACCCCACGCATCGCTGGACGACTCCCGAGGTGTCTATCTCGGGCGGCTCCGCGACGCGTGAGTTCGCCCCAGGATTCTCGCGATGACGCGGAAGCCATTGTAGTGCAGGCGATTACGCCGCACGCCTAGTGTCAGCAGTCGGCCGTCGCTGCTGTCTCACCCGCCTGAAATCTCCGTAAACCATTGTGGTACAGCACAATTGCAGGTTTCAAACTTGGAACATGTTGGAATGCTTGACATCTCGAGCTTCCTCCAGAAAACTACCCGTCGGTAGCCAGCGAACGGGACGCTCGACCCCGTCGGCTGCGAGAGGTGACTCCCTACGACTGCCCCGCCGGAAACTCCATAAACCCGTGTCCGGCAGTCGCCGGTGAACCTCTCCGCATCGTGACCACACCAAAGGAGCTCAGCGCTATGGATAATCCCGCGCTACCCGCAGCACAGCACTCGGGTGACCAGCACTCGGGCGACCAAGTGGTGGTCATGCCCAGACCGGCCGGACCGACCGAGCAACTGGCGCTGGTCACCGCACGACTGCGGGAACTGCTCATCACCGGTGAGGATTTCGACGCGATCTACACCCACATCCTGGCCGCTCCCGGCAAGCGTGTGCGGGCCCGGCTCGTCCTGGCCTCTGCCGGGTTGCTCCCCGACGCCGCCGACACCGCCGCCCCGCTGGGCGATGCCATCGACCTGGCCTGCGCGATGGAGATGCTGCACGAATCCTCGCTGGTCCACGACGACATCTGTGACGGATCGCTGCTGCGCCGCGACGCACCGTCGGTGCCCGCCGCGTTCGGCGTGCGCACCAGTGCCCGCGCCGGATTTCACCTGGCCGGCGCATCGATGCAGGTCGTCGCCCGGGTGCTGACCGACAACCCCGAGGTCTTCGCGCGGGTCGGTGAGGCGCCCGGCATCACCTACGCCGACCGGCTCTCCGACCTGTCCTACGGTCAGCTCATCGAGACCCTGCCGCCCTCGATCGACGAGGTCGCGCTGCGCCGCCACTACGAACTCGTGGCGGGGGCCAAGACCGGCACCCTGTTCCGGCTGTCGTGCGCCTACGGCGGCACCGCGGGTGGGGTCGATCTCGACCGGCTCTACGCCCTGATGGAGTACGCCGACCAGCTCGCGCTCGCCTTCCAGATCATGGACGACGTCCGCGATATCGAGGGCGGACCTGGCCTGGGCAAGGACGCCGGCGGCGACCTCGAACGCCGGGTGCCCACCTGGCCGGTCATCGAATGGCTCGGCTCGCGCCCCGGCGCCCGCGAAATGTGGCTGGACGCGGAGATTTCCAGCGCGACCCTGCAAGAAGACCTGGTGGAGAGCGGCGCGACCAAAGCCGCCCGCCTGGTCGCGATGGACGCCACCGAGAAGGCCACCCGCGCTCTCGACGTCTTCCCCCCTTCCCTCGCGCGTGACGACCTGCGCGAACTTCTCGAGCAGGTGATCTCCCGATGAGCACGGCACGACTTCCCCTCCTGATCCGCGGACTGCGTAATCTTCGCCGCGCACCGGATCTGGACGCACTGCGCACCGCGCGGTCTCCACAGGAACTGGCCGCGCTGGCGCTGATTCCCGCGGGCCGCAACCTGGGCATCGCCGTCGGCCTGCTGCCTGCGACCTTGCGCGCCGAGGCCACCGCCGCGCTGCTCGCCTGTCGCGTGCTCGACGCTTTCGAAGATCTCAGCGACCGCACGGTAGCCAGCGATGCCGTGCTGGCGGCGGTGGATTACCTCAACGGCACCAGTGACACCCTCCCGGCGCCGCTGCCCGCGCTCGAGGGCAAGATCCGCGACAGCGAAGCCGTCGACCGGGTACTCGCCGAGCGCATCGCCGACATCAGGGCGCTGCTCGCGGCGTTGTCCGAGCAGGGTCGCCAGCGGGTCGGGCTGGTGCTCACCGATGTCGGCCGGGTGATGGCGCGCAACATCGACGCACCGCTGACCCGCGTCGCCTACAGCGAAGGTGTGCTCGGCCGGATCACCCACTACGCCTGCGCCCTGGTCGCCGAAGATGTACTGCCCGAAGCGGATCTGCGGGAGCTGACCGGTTGTGTGGCCGTGATCGCCCAGTCGGCCAACGACCTGCGCGACAACGAACTCGCGATCTACGGCGCCGCCGACCGTGAGGAACTCACCCGGATGGTGATGCTGCGCCAGCTCACCCCCGCCCTCGGCGGCTTCGCACTGCTGGCCAAGCTCGGTCCCGGCACACCGAGCCTGGGCGCGCGGGCGGCGATGGCGTACATGACGATCACGACTTCGGCGTTCCTGTGTGGCGCCGTCGGGGCGCCCGCGCCCTTCCGGCGCCCGGTCGCCGCGGCCACGCTGGCCGCCGCCTCGCCGGCCTACTGGACCACGATGCTCGAGCGTGTGCGCCGCAGCGGCGACGCCGCGATCCATCAAATGCTCGACGCCTCACCGGATTTCACCACCGGCTCGGCGTCGGCCTCGCAGGTGCTCGGTGCGGGCGACCTCGCGTCGACGGAAACCTCGTTGATGCCGCTGATCGTGGACACCACCTTCGCTCTGGTGCAAACCCTGCCCGAAGGCCGCCTGACCGGCGAACTCTCCGACTCGGCGATCCGCACCATGATGATCGCCGATCACCTGGCTTTCGGTGCCATGGAGCGGGTGCCGAGCCACGAACCCGACGCGATCCGGGCGCTGGCCACACGGCTGCAGCTCGCCGCTCTCGACAACAGCAGCCACCAGTAGTCGAGGAACACCTCCTCGATGATCGTCACTACTAGCGAAGGAGCTCTCCCATGAGCACCGGAACGCCCGTCGCGCCCACAGAGAAACCGCCGTTCAGCCGGCGTGTGTTCAAACTCGAGCACGCGTCCAACGTCGGCCCGCTGCTCCACATCGCGTTGTGGATCGGCATGACCGCAGCCGCGCTGTTCATTCCCGGCACCTCCACCTGGTACATCGCGGTACCGCTGATCATCGTGCTCTCGCTGCTGAACCTCTCGCTGACCATCGGCGTGATGCACATGCACACCCATCGCCCGCTGTTCGTGTCCAAGTTCCCCAACCGGGTGGTCGACATCCTGTGCTGCCTGCCCGGCAACCTGACCGCGGCCGAGATGCGCGAGGTGCACGTCCTCAACCATCACCGGTTCAACGACGGCCCGGGCGATGTCACCGCGACCACCGGCCTGGACAAGGGCATCGGCGCCCTCTGGTACTGGGTGCGCTACGGCATGGTCGTCAAGATCCACACGGTGCGTACGGTGTTCGCCGCGAACCCGGCGCCGCGCCGTCGCAAGACGCGCCACCAGTTCATCTTCGATCTCGCGGTGTACGCCGTCGTGATCGGCTCCGTCTGGTACGTCGCGGGCTTCGAGAAGTTCGTGCTGTTCTACTGGGTCCCGTTCCTGATCACCCAGGTCAACGCCGGCTACTTCGCCTGGCTGAGCCACGCTCCCGCACGCGGATTCACCGATGAGCCGAGCACCTCGCTGAACAACGCGGGCAACATCCTCAACTTCCTGATCTTCAACCAGGGCTACCACAGCGTGCACCACCGCTACCCCGGCATCCACTGGAGCCAGATCCCCGACAAGCTCGACTACATGCGTGACGTGAACCCCGGCGTCATCGTGCCGTATTGGATGGTGGCGCAGTCGGGTTGGCGTCTGGTCGTGCCCGGCGGCTTCCTCAACGAGGGCTACGGCAACAAGTGGAAGGCGCGCCTGGAGTCGCGTCTGGAAGCGGGCACCGTTCGCTCACGCTACCTGCCGTGGTTCGCATGGATCTGATGTCACCGCAACAGGTTCGGGGCGTGGTGACGAGTCCCTCGCGGCTCGTCCCGTTCCTGTTCTCCTTCGCCGTCTACGGTTTCGCCGGCATCACGGTGCCGCTGATGCTGCTGTTCGCCGGCGGTTGGTGGCTGCCCAAGACGGTGGACAAGGGACCGCACCTGTCCGCGGTCCCCGCGATCGCCATCGACCTGGTGCTGCTCGCGCTGTTCGCGCTGCAGCACTCGGGAATGGCCCGGCCCTCCTTCAAGGCGTTCATCACCCGCTGGGTGCCCGAGGCGCTCGAGCGCACCGTCTACATCATCGGCGTGTGCCTGGTGATGTGGGTGATCATGCTGGCGTGGCAGCCGGTGCCGCACGTGTTGTGGTCGGCCGACGGCGCGCTCGCAGTGGTGCTCGACACCGGGTTCTGGATCGGCTTCGTGCTGGTCTACGCGGCTACCCTGCTGCTGAACCACTTCCACCTGCTCGGCATCAGTCAGGCCTACCGCCAGTACGTGATCCAGGTACCGGACGCGACGGTCGACCGTCTGCAGGTGAACGGCGTCTACAAGCTGGTTCGTCATCCACTGATGACCGGTCTGCTGGTGTCGTTCTGGTTCGCCAGTGAGTTCACCGTCGGACACCTGGTGTGGGCGCTCGGGCTGACCGGGTACATCCTGCTCGGAACCTACCTGGAGGAGCGCGATCTCATCGCTCGTTTCGGTGCGTCCTATCGCGCGTACGCCGCGCAGGTGCCCGCGTTCTTCCCGTCCGTGCGCGCCATTTTCGGCCGATCGTCTCGGTAACCGGCACGGCCGGGCCGAGTCTGGAGAGGAATCGTCGTGAACAGTCCCGTTCGAGAACGTACTGAACACAGCTCCACAGCGACCGGCCCGGTCCGTGGCGTGGGCCGAGCCCACGCCAAGGCGATCCTGCTGGGTGAGCACACCGTGGTGCACGGGACGCCCGCCATCGCGTTTCCGCTGCCGACCCTGTCGGTGCGGGCGATCGCGCGTCCCGGCACCCCCGGCGGCGTCGTCGAGGTTCCCGAAGGACACTTCGGGTTCGTCGCCGGCAACCCGAATGCCGTGGAGAACACGTTGTCCGGGCCGCGCGTAGCGGTCGAGGAGGCGTTGCGGCGCTGGGGCCTGACCGGTCATATCGCCGATGTGGTGATGGAGTGCGACATTCCGCTCGCTCGTGGGCTCGGATCGAGTGCGGCCTGCGCCGGCGCGGCCGTGCGTGCGGTCGCCGACCTGCACGGCCGGACCGTCGAGGCCGCCACGCTCTACGAACTCGTCCAGTGCGGCGAACAGGTCGCGCACGGCAGAGCCAGTGGCATCGACGCGAGCGCGGTGCTGGCCGACGGCCCGATCCTGTTCCACGAGGGCACCGCCACCGCACTCGACATCGGTCTCGACGCCGCGCTGGTGATCGCCGATACCGGGGTGCCCGGGTCCACCCAGCACGCGGTCGCCGGGGTGCGCCGCACACTCGACCGCGATCCGCGGTCCGCGCACCGGATGCTGACCAGGGCGGGCGAGCTGATCAGCGGTGCCGCGGCAGATCTCTCGTCCGGGGACGCCGCGTCGCTGGGCCGGGCGATGCTCGACTTCCAGGACCTGCTCGCCGGACTCGGCGTGAGCACCCCGCATATCGACACACTGGTCGCGGCGGCGCTGGAGGCGGGCGCGTACGGCGCCAAGCTCACCGGCGCCGGTCTGGGCGGCTGCGTCCTCGCGCTCACCGAGACCGGTGACGCGCGCACGGTCAGCGCCGCGTTGCGCCGCGCCGGCGCGGTACAGACCTGGACGGTCCCCACCCGCAGCCTGCGTTCAGGTGCGGAGTCCCTATCCGTCTCGACCTCGGAACACGGTGTCAATCCATGACTTTCACTCCCGCATCACCCGCGGTCGCCGAGCGCGGCGCCGTGACCGGGCCGTCCGCCGAGTCGGTCGCGTACCCGAACATCGCCCTGGTGAAGTACTGGGGCAAGCGGGACGAGGACCTGTTCCTGCCCGTCACGGGCAGCCTGTCGATGACCCTCGACATCTTCCCGACCACCACGTCGGTGCGGGTGATCGAGGGACCGGCCGATGTCGTCGAGTTCAACGGCGTCGCGGCCACCGGTGCCGCGCGTACCCGCATCGAGACGTTCCTGGATCTGGTGCGCGCCAAGGCCGGTCGGACCGACCGTGCGATGGTGGTGACGTCCAACGCCGGGCCCACCGGCGCCGGTCTGGCCTCCTCGGCGAGTGGCTTCGCGGCCCTGGCCACCGCCGCGGCGGCCGCCTATGAGCTCGACCTCGACGGTCGCGCCCTCTCGCGACTGGCCCGGCGCGGCTCCGGCTCCGCCTCGCGCTCCATCTTCGGCGGCTTCGTCGTCTGGCACGCCGGTGAAGGCGACGGCGAAGCAGGGGACCTGAGTTCGTTCGCGGAGCCGATCGGCGGCGACGAACTGGACCCGGCTCTGGTGGTCGCCGTGGTGAACCAGGGCGCGAAGGCAGTCTCGAGCCGTGTCGCCATGCGCGAGACCACCGCCACCTCGCCGTTCTATCGGCCGTGGGCCGAATCCTCGGTGCTCGATCTGGCGGAGATGCGCAAAGCCATCGCGCGGCAAGACCTTCCCGCGATCGGGGAGATCGCCGAGCGAAACGCCCTCGGCATGCACGCCACCATGCTCACCGCACGCCCCGGAATCCGGTACCTGTCACCGCATTCGCTCGCTATCCTCGACGCGGTCCTCGCGCTGCGCGCCGACGGGATCATGGCGTACGCCACGATCGACGCGGGTCCGAACGTCAAAGTGTTGTGCTCGCGTGCGGACGCGCCACTGGTCGATGCCACCCTGGACGGTCTCGGCGATTTCGTCACCACCCGGACCGCGCACATCGGTCCCGGCGCGTCGCTGACGACGGCCGGTGCACCGGCGGCGGGTGGCGATCGATGACCAGTTGTCGCGCACCGGGCAAGCTCTTCATCGCCGGTGAATACGCCGTGGTCGAGCCGGGACACCTCGCGGTGCTCACGGCGGTCGACCGCTACGCGACCGCCACGGTCACGGCGGCGGATCCCGGCGAGGGCATCACCCTGCACTCGGATCTGGACGGCGGCGTCACGCTGTCGTGTGCGCGTCACGGTGACGAATTGGCGCCCATCTCTGATGCTGTTGTACCAGCGGCATTTTCGTACGTCTTCGCGGCCGTTTCGGTCGTTCATCAGCTGCTCCTGGAACGGGCCGTCCCCGTCTCCGACTTCCGGCTGAGCGTCACCGCCGACCTCGGCGACGACGATGGTCGCAAGTTCGGCTTGGGGTCCAGCGCGGCCGTCACGGTGACCACCGTCGACGCCCTCGGACAGCACTTCGCGCTCGGGCTCGATCCCATGGATCGGTACCGGCTGGCCATGCTCGCCACGATCGCGGTCAATCCGCGCGCCTCGGGCGGCGATGTCGCCGTGAGTACCTGGGGTGGCTGGCTCGCCTATCGATCCCCGGACCGCGCGCAGGTGGCGGCCTCGCTCGCCCGTGACGGCGTCGACGCGACCCTGCGTTCGCCGTGGCCGGGCCTGTCGGTGCGCCCGCTGCCCACCCCGACCGAGCTCACCCTGCAGGTCGGCTGGACCGGGAACCCCGCCTCCACACCGGCGCTGGTCGCCGGCCTCGACGGCGACCGCAGCACCTTCCGGGCGCACAGCAACGAGTGTGTCGAACGGCTGGTCGCCGCCATCGAGGCCGACGACTCCCGCGCCGTGCGAGTCGAAATCGACAGCGCGCGAACACTGCTCGTCGATCTCGACGCGACGTCGGGCCTCGGCATCATGACACCGCGTCTGCACGCACTGTGCGACGCGGGCGCCGCGGTGGGTGCGGCGGCGAAGCCCTCGGGTGCCGGTGGTGGTGACTGCGGTATCGCGCTCATCGAACGCACCCGGCCCGCGGCGATCGCCGAGCTCACCGGGCGCTGGATCACCGCCGGAATCCGTCCGCTGCCCCTGCGAACCCACCTTGTCGAAGGGGACCCACGATGATCGCCGATCGCAAGGACGACCACGTTCGCCACGCGGTGAACCACCACCGCCAGGCCACCGGAGTCAGTGACTTCGACTCGGTCACCTTTGTCCACCACGCCCTCGCCGGCATCGATGCCGAGGACGTCTCCCTGGCCGTCGAAGTCGCGGGAAAGCAGTGGAACACACCGCTGTTCGTGAACGCGATGACCGGCGGCAGCACCAAGACCGGCGAGATCAACCGCCAGCTCGCCATCGCCGCGCGCGAGACCGGCATCCCCATCGCGTCGGGCTCGATGAGTGCCTACTTCCGTGATCCGTCGGTCGCGGGCACCTATCGCGTGCTGCGCCAGGAGAATCCGCACGGATTCGTGATGGCCAATGTCAACGCGAACGCGACCGTCGACCAGGTGCGCAGCGCCATCGATCTGCTCGAAGCCGATGCGTTGCAGATCCATCTCAACGCCGTGCAGGAAGTGGTCATGCCCGAGGGCGACCGCTCGTTCGGGGCGTGGCCGCGCCAGATCGAACGCATCGTCGCCGATACCGCGGTGCCGGTCTTCGTCAAGGAAGTCGGGTTCGGCCTGAGCAGGCAGACCGTCACCTGGTTGCGCGACGCGGGTGTGTCCGTGGCCGACGTGGGCGGTCGTGGCGGCACCAACTTCGCTCGCATCGAGAACGATCGGCGCGTCGGCGGCGACTTCGGGTTCATCGAGAGCTGGGGCCAGTCCACCCCGAACTGCCTGCTCGACTGCGCCGGCATCCCCGGCATCGACATCGCCGCCACCGGTGGCATCCGCTCGCCACTGGACATCGCGCGCGCGCTCGCGCTGGGCGCCGACGCGACCGGCGTCGCGGGGGCGTTCCTGGAAACACTGGTCAGCCACGACACCGCCGCCCTGGTCGACCAGATCGGGACCTGGCTCGACCAGCTGCGCACCATCCTCACCGTCCTCGGCGCCCGCACCCCCGCCGATCTGGTCGGCGCCGACCTGCTCATCACCGGCGATGTCGCGAACTTCTGCCTGCTTCGCGGCATCGACGCCGCAGCACTTGCCCACCGGAGCCCCTGGTGGCGTGAATCCGAAAATCGAGAAGGAGTCACCCATGAATGACATGTCGTATGCGGCGGTGCCGCTGCAGTGGGTGGGGCCTGTCCGCATTACCGGAAATGTCGTCGACGACGCCGTCGACGTTCCCCTCGCCACCTACGAAACCCCGCTGTGGCCCTCGGTCGGGCGCGGCGCGCGCATCAGCACCCTGGCCGAGAAGGGCATCGTCGCGACGCTGATCGACGAGCGGATGACGCGCTCGATCCTGCTGGAAGCCGACGACGCGTACACCGCCTACACCACGGTCCAGCAGTTGGAAGGCCGCATGGCCGAGCTCCAGGAGGTGGTCGCCGGCAGCAGTCGTTTCGCCCGGCTCATCGACCTGCACCACCAGATCACCGGCAACCTGCTGTTCCTGCGCTTCGAGTTCACCACCGGTGACGCGTCGGGCCACAACATGGCGACCCTGGCCAGTGACCACCTGATGGATCACATCCTGTCGACCATGCCCGGGGTGCGCTACGGCTCGATCTCGGGCAACTACTGTACCGACAAGAAGGCCACCGCGGTCAACGGCATTCTCGGTCGCGGCAAGAACGTGATCACCGAACTGCTCATCCCGCGCGAGGTGGTCGAGCAGCGGCTGCACACCACCGCGGCGCAGGTGACCCAGCTCAATATCCGCAAGAACCTGATCGGCACCCTGCTGGCGGGTGGAATCCGTTCCGCCAACGCGCATTACGCCAACATGCTGCTCGCCTACTACCTGGCGACCGGCCAGGACGCCGCCAATATCGTCGAAGGATCCCAGGGCATCACCCATGCCGAGGATCGTGACGGCGACCTCTACTTCTCGTGCACCCTGCCCAACCTGATCGTGGGCACGGTCGGCAACGGCAAGCACGCGAGTTTCGTCGACGAGAACCTGGAACGCCTCGGCTGCCGCGAAGATCGGCAGCCCGGCGAGAACGCCCGACGCCTCGCGGTGATCGGGGCGGCCACCGTGTTGTGCGGGGAGCTGTCGCTGATGGCGGCACAGACCAATCGCGGTGAATTGATGCGTGCCCATACCCAATTCGAGCGGTCCACCACGAGCAACGGAAGCCCACGATGACAACTACACCGGTCGGTATCCACGACCTCTCGTTCGCCACCACCCACTACGCTCTCGATCACGCCGTCCTCGCCGAGCGACTCGGCGTGGATCGCGACAAGTTCTACCTCGGCATCGGCCAGGAGAAGATGAGCGTCGCCGCCGCCGACGAGGACATCGTCACCATCGCCGCGGCCGCCGCCAAACCGATCCTGGAACGGCACGGCACCGACAACATCCGCACCGTACTGCTGGCCACCGAGACCGGTGTCGACCAGTCCAAAGCCGCCGCGCTGTACCTGCATTCGCTGATCGGGCTGCCCAACGCCGCCCGTGTCGTCGAGCTCAAGCAGGCCTGCTACGGCGGCACCGCCGGGCTGCAGTTCGCCGCGGGGCTGATCGCTCGCGACCCGTCGCAGCGTGTGCTGGTCATCGCCGCCGACATCGCGAAGTACGAACTCGACACCCCGGGTGAGCCGACCCAGGGCGCCGCCGCTGTCGCGATGCTGGTCACCGCGGATCCGGCGATCCTGGCGCTGGACCCGATTTCGGGCCTCTACAGCGCCGACATCATGGACTTCTGGCGTCCGAACTACCGGACCGAGGCCATCGTGGACGGCAAGACCTCGGTCAACGCCTACCAGAAGGCCGCCCAGGAGGCCTGGTCGGACTACCGCCGTCAGGGTGGCCGCGAGCTCGGTGAGTTCGCCGCGTTCTGCTACCACCAGCCCTTCACCAAGATGGCCTACAAGGCGCACCGGCATCTGCTCGAAAGCCAGGGCCACACCGCCGACGCCGACGCGATCGAGGCCGCCATCGGTACGACGACGACCTACAACCGCACGGTCGGCAACAGCTACACCGCCTCGCTGTACCTCGGCCTGGCCTCGCTGCTCGATCACGCGGACGACCTCACCGACCGGGCACTGGCCATGATCAGCTACGGGTCGGGCAGTGTCGCCGAATTCTTCAGTGGCACCGTGCAGCCCGGTTACCGCGCGCACCTGCGGACCGAGGCGAACCTGGCTGCGATCGCCTCGCGTGAGTTGCTCGGCTATGAGCACTACCGGGCGCTGCACGAGGCCGCTTCGCCCAGTGACGGCGCGTACCACGCCATGGCCGAGGAAACGCGGCGCCCGTTCCGGCTGGCCGCCGTCTCCGGTCACAAACGCATCTACGAATCCCGCTGAGGTCGCCCCATGAGCAGTAACGACACCCGCCACGTCCAGGTCATGATCGTGGGCAGCGGGCTCTCCGGCCTGGGCACCGCGATCCGGCTCAGCCAGCGTGGCCTGTCCGATTTCGTGGTCATCGAACGCGGCCCCGATGTCGGCGGAACCTGGCGCGACAACACCTATCCCGGTGCGGGCTGCGATGTGCCCTCACACCTGTACTCGTATTCGTTCGCGCTCAATCCCGACTGGTCCCGGTCGTTCTCGCCGCAGCCCGAGATCGAGCAGTACCTGCGCACCGTGTCCGAACGCTACGGCGTTCGCGACAAGCACATCTTCGACTGCGCGCTGACCGGGGCCCGCTGGAACGACGCCGACGGCCGGTGGGACATCGAGACCAGCAAGGGCACCTTCACCGCCGATTTCATCGTCTCGGCGGCGGGTGTGCTCGCCGAGCCGAATCTGCCCGATATCAAGGGCATCTCGAGCTTCGAGGGCGAGATCTTCCACTCCGCGCGGTGGAACCACGACGCCACCCTGGCCGGCAAGAAGGTCGCCGTCATCGGTACCGGTTCCTCGGCGGTGCAGATCGTTCCGTCGATCGCGCCCGAGGTGGAGCACCTCGACGTGTACCAGCGCACCGCCACCTGGGTGATGCCGCAGATCTCGCGGCCGTACCTGGGACTGGAACGCTTTGCCTTCAAACGCGTTCCGGGCCTGCAACGGTTCATCCGGGCGCTGATCTACATCACGCGCGAGCTGTTCGTGATCACGCAGGTGAAGTATCCGTGGACCGGCATCGTGCTCGAGACGGTCGGGCGATTCAAGATGCGCTTCGAGATCCGTGACCCGGAGCTGCGCCGAAAAGTGCTGCCCCAGCACCGGATCGGCTGCAAGCGCATGCTCGTGTCGAACAAGTTCTACGGTGCGCTCGATCGTGACAACGTCGACGTCGTCACCGACGGCATCGCCGAGGTCCGCAGCGGCTCGATCGTGTCCGAGGACGGCACGGAGCGGGAGGTGGACGCGATCGTGCTGGCCACCGGCTTCCACGTCGCCGATTCACCGACCTTCAACCTGTACACCGGTCGCGACGGCCGGACCGTGTCCGAGGCCGCCGATGCCGAGGGCTACCAGATGTACAAGGGCACCACGGTCGCCAATTTCCCGAACATCTTCTTCATGCTCGGTGCCAACTCCGGGCTGAACTACACCTCGCTGATCTACATCATCGAATCCCAGATCAACTACATCGTCGACGCGATCACCACGATGGAGCAGCGCAACCTGCAATCGTTCGAGGTCCGCCTGGACGCGCAGGTCGAATACAACGAGCAGCTCCAGCCGAAGATGGCCCGCACCGTGTGGGTCAACGGCGGCTGCACCAGCTGGTTCCTCGACAAGCACGGCAACAACTCGGCGCTGTGGCCGGACTTCAGCTTCAAATATCGGCGAATGGTGCGCACCTTCGACATCGACGCCTACGACACCACGACGAAGACACGATGACCGCACCGTCGACGCGTCACACCCGCGTCGCGATCATCGGTGCCGGCTTCGCCGGGCTGGGTGTGGCTGTTCGACTGCGCCAGCTGGGGATCACCGACTTCGTCGTCCTCGAGCGGGCGAGCGATATCGGCGGTACGTGGCGCGACAACACCTATCCCGGCGCCGGGTGCGATGTCCCGTCACAGCTGTATTCGTACTCGTTCGCCCGCAATCCGCACTGGACGCATTCGTTCTCGACACAGCCGCAGATCCAGCGGTATGTCCAGGACGTGGTCGATCGGCACGGGGTGCGCGACTCGATCGTCCTCGACTGCGAGGTCATCGGCGCGCGCTGGGACAACGACGCCGCGCGCTGGGAGATCCAGACCAGCGACGGCGCCTACACCGCCGACATCATGGTGTCGGCGGCAGGCCCGCTGAGTGCCCCGAAGCTGCCCGACATCAAGGGCATCACCACGTTTCGTGGCGCGATGTTCCACTCCGCGCGCTGGGATCACGAGTTCGAGCTCGCGGGCAAGCGGGTCGCGGTCGTCGGCACCGGTGCGTCCGCGATCCAGATCGTGCCGTCCATCGCGGGCGAGGTCGCCAAGCTCGACCTGTATCAACGCAGCGCACCGTGGGTGTTGCCGCGCATGGGACGCAAGTACTCGTGGCTGGAACGCCTCTACTACCGGCGTGTTCCGGGTGCACAGCGGCTGGCGCGGATCGGCGTGTACTGGGTGCGTGAGTCTTTCGTGCTCTGGCAGTCCAAGTACCCACCGTTCGCCGACTTCTTCTCGCGCGGTGCGCGATTGAAGATGTGGTGGGTGATCCGGGACCGGGAGCTGCGCCGCACCGTCACTCCCGGCTACCGCCTCGGGTGCAAGCGGATGCTGGTCTCGAACGTGTACTACCCCGCGCTGGCCCGAGACAATGTCGAGGTCGTCGCCGACGGCATCGCCGAGATCCGCGAGCAGTCGATCGTCGCGAACGACGGCACCGAGCGTGACGTCGACGCCATCGTGCTGGCGACGGGCTTCCGGATCGCCGACTCGCCGACCTACGACCTGATCAGCGGGCGGGACGGCCGCACGCTGTCCGAGGTTTTCGGTGCCGAGGGGATGAGCGGGTACAAGGGTACGACCATCGCGAACTTCCCCAACATGTTCCTGATGATCGGCCCGAACTCCGCGCTGAGCTACACCTCGGCGATCTTCACCATCGAATCCCAGATCAACTACATCAGCGACGCGATCACCACGATGTCGGCCGGTGGGTTGCGCACGGTCGAGGTCAAGGCGGACGCGCAGGCCGGTTACAACCGGGACCTGCAGAAGAAGTTCGACGGCACCGTGTGGAACGCGGGCGACTGCACCAGCTGGTTCGTCGACGAGGACGGCCACAATGCCACGCTGTGGCCGGACTTCAGCTTCCGGTTCCATCGGATGCTGAAGACCTTCGACGTCGAGGCCTATGAGACGACCCGGTCAGAATGAATTCTGCCGCGAGCTGACGGTCGGCGGCCGCGACGAGGCCCGCAGCGGGTTCGCGGTGGGGAAGGTGATCGAGGGCAGGGTCACCCACATGCGCACCCGGGTGCCGGTCTCGTCGTGGTCGAAGGTGAGATCCTCGGTGAGTACCCGCATCATCTCCACGCCGCGACCACGGTAGCCGGGGTCGGTGGGAGTGGGGATCCAGTTGCCGTTGTCGGCGATCTCCAGGACCACCCGGTCACCGTCGCAGCGGGCCGTGAGGTTCACGCGGCCCGGTTCGGTGTCCCGGTAGGCGTGCTCGACGCTGTTGCTGCAGGCCTCGTTGGCGGCCGCGACCAGGTCGGCGGCCAGGTCGTGCGGGACCGCGGCGGTGGCGAACCAGCGGTAGAGACCACGGCGCACCCCGGCCAGTTCGGTGGCGGCAGCGGGAAAGTCGAGGCTCAGCGGCTCCGGCGGCTGGCGGTAGACGACCATGGCGACGTCGTCGTCGTAGCCCGCGGGCGGGCACAGCCGCGACAGCACCGCGTCGGCGACGTCGCGGGGGAGTGCGGCGCCGGTTTCGCTGAGCACTTCGGCGATCTTGACGAAGCCCTCGGCGATGTCGTACCCACGCTGCTCGACCAGGCCGTCGGTGAACAGCACCAGGGTGGCGCCCGGCGGGAGCGCGGTCGTGGCTTCCGGCCTGCGCGGCGTGTCGAAGGTCGCCAGGGGAACCGCGCGTCCACCCTCGAGGATCCGGCCCGGCCCACCGGGGGGCGCGAGGACCGGCGGCATGTGGCCCGCGTTCGAGTACCGCACCATCCCGCGCTCCGGGTCGAGCACCGCCGCGCACACCGTCGTACACATGGCGCCCGGGATCCGGGAGGCCACGGCGTCGAGTTCGGCGAGCAGCTGTGCCGGTCCGGCGCCGCGCAGCAGCAGAGCCCTTGCCGCGGTACGCAATTGGCCCATCACCACCGCGGCCGACAGGCCACGGCCGACGCAGTCGCCCACGACGACGCCGATGGTGCCGTCACGCAACGGCACCACGTCGTACCAGTCGCCGCCGATCTCCAGCGGTGGCAGGGCGGGTTCGTAGTGCACCGAGAACCGCGGCGGCAGTTCGATCGGCCCGAGCATCGCCCGCTGCAGGGTGAGCGAGGTGGCGCGCGCCTGATCGAAGTTGCGGGCGCGCTGCAGTGCCACGCTGAGATGGCCGACGAGCAGCGAGTACAGGGCCCAGTCGGCGGCGCTCACCGCGCGCGGCGCGCCGAAGCGCACCCACAGCGCCGCGTCACCGGTCTCGCCGAGCGGTGCGACGACCGCGTCGACCCCGCCCTCGTCACCGGTGATGGCCGACAGGCCACGGGCGGATTGCCTGCGCGAGCGATCGAGCAGAGCCTGGGTGTCGTCGTCGAGCACAACGGGGCCGTCCGCGCGCGGGCCACTCTGCCGCATCGGCGTCGCGGTGAATTGTGATGCGGTGGCGATGGTTTCGGGAGCGGGCTGCGCTTCTTCGCTGCTCGACGGCGTCACGCCGCAGGAGTAGACATCGGGGCGCCCGGTCCGGCTCGGCCAGATCGCGACCAGTGCGGTCTCGGCGCCCATGGTCCGGCGCAGCTCGTCGAGTCCGACCGCGAGGACCTCCACCATGCTCGTCGCGGCCCCGACGGCGGTGGCCAGACGCGAGGCGGCCTGGTCGCGGGCCTGTGCGTCGTGTTCGGCGGTCACATCGCGCACGGTGCCGACGAAGATCCGCTCGTCGTTCTCCTGCTTCACCAGCGAACTCGCGCTCACCGCCAGCCAGCGTTCCCGGCCGTCGCGATGACGCACCGGCATCACGAATCGCGCTGCCTCCGTGCCGATCTGGGGGTAGCCGGTGCGATCGCTCAGTGCCCAGGGGTGCGGTAGCGAGAACGGCACCTCGGTGGCGCCGTAGCCGGTGAGCACCCCGAACGCGGAGTTCACCTCGACGATGGTGCCGTGGTCGTCGGCGACGAAGAACCCGTCCTGCAACGACTCGACGAGCGCGGTGCGAAACGCGTCGCGGCCTTCGAGATCCTCCGCGCGGGAACGCTGTTGCTCGTAGCGGCGAGTGCCGTCGAGATAGCCGCGGGTGGCGATATCGAGGGCCGCCATGGTCTGCAGCAGGAATTCCAGTGCCACTTCGGCGCGGCGCGGATCGGCCCGCGTGCCGGCGTCCTCGGCGACCGCCCGGAAGTGATGCTCGGTGAGATCGAGCAGGCTGATGCCCTCCACGAGGGCCCGCCTGCCGAGGTCGTAACCCTCCGAGAGGCCGGCCTGGCCTGGTGCGGCGACGTGGCGGCGCATGGCCGCCGAATAGTCGTCGAGAAATGCGACCAGGACAGCGCTCATCGGCAACCTCTCATCGGCCGGGTCGGTGCGAACAGACCGCAGTCACGGGGCCTCACGGGCACGGCCCACGGAAACGCGCCGCGAGCACCAGCGCGTCATCGGTGTCCTTCGCGTCGCGGGCGAGCAGATCGCCCGCGATGGCAGTGGCCGGTTTGGCCAGGTCCAGCGATTCCGGGCCGACCGCGACGATCCCGTCGGTCGCCATCAGCAGCAGATCGCCGGGGCGGATCGGCAGCGTCTGCGGCTGCAGGTGCGAGGGCAGCCGGTATCCGACGATGCCGCCGGTGAGCAGCATCGTGGCCCGCAGCTCCGGACCGGCCGGGCCGAGGGTGAGCAGTCGTGAATCGACGTTGCCCACACCGAGCCATTGCAGCGTCTCGCCCGGCTCGATCAACGCCAACGACACTGCGGCGCCGCGAGTTTCGACCATCGCGCGATGACAGAGCACCATCAGCACATCCAGCGGTTCGCCACAGTTCTCGGTGAGGATGACCGTCGCGCGATCGGCGGCCTCGGCCGCGGGCGCACCGTGACCGAGCCCGTCGAGCACCGCGAACAGCACACCGGCGCCGGTGTCGAGCACGAGCGCGCGGTCACCGGAGACGTCCTGGCCGGGCAGAGCCCGACCGGCCGTCGACCACTCCATGCGCCCGATGATCCCGTCCTCATGCAACGTCGGGTACCCACTTCCACATCTCGATCAACGTCCCGCGGCCCGGGGCGGAATCGATGGTGAGGCGGTCCATCAGTCTGCGCGCGCCGGGCAGTCCGAGTCCGAGTCCGCGGCCGGTGGAATAGCCGTCCTCCAGCGCGCGGGGAATGTCGCGGATGCCGGGACCCTGGTCCTCGGCTTGGATGACGAGCGCGCGGCGACCCTCGCGCAAGTCGATGAGCAGCCTGATCTCGCCGCTTCCCGCGTAACTGGTGATGTTGCGAGCGATTTCGGAGATGGCGGTGGAGATCATCGTGCGGTCGGTGAGGGTGAACCCGAGGTCACCGGCCAACTCGCTCCCGGCCTGCCGGGCGGTAACGATGTCCTCGGACACCTTGACCGCGATCGCCACCTGCTCAGCGGCCACTGTCGCGACCGTCTCGTCGCCGCGGGTGCCGATTCAGCCAGGAGAGGCCTTCCTCGAGATCCAGCGCGGTGTGCATGTCTTCGAATGTAAGGCCCAGTTGCACCATGGCGAAGGCGACTTCGGGTTGCAGTCCGACGATGACGGTTTCCGCGCCGCGCAACTGGGTCATGTGCGCGATGGTGCGCAACGAGCGCGCGGCGAAGGAGTCCATCACATCGATGGCGGTGACGTCGACGATGATGCCGGTCGCGCGATAGCGACTGACCTGCTTCATCAGGTCGTCCTGTAGCCGCTCGGTGTCGGCGTCGGTCAGGGCCGACTGTACCGAGGCGATCAGGTACGTGCCCTGCTTGAGAATAGGTACCGGCATGGTGGCTTGGTCAGCGCCCGTCCCGCTCGCTCAAGCGTTCGGTCACTCGGGAGACCTCGTAGCCGAGGAGACGCTCGGCCTCTTCGATACCGCCCTGGAGGTCGCCGACCGCGTTCATCTTGGACAGATCGAGGCCGATGGTCACCAGGGTCAGCGCGATCTCCGAGGACAGGCCGGTGATGATCACGCTCGCGCCCATCAGACCCGACGCGTCGACGGTCTGCACGAGGTGGTTGGCCACCACGGAGTCGATCGCGGGCACACCGGTGATGTCGATGACGACGACCTTGGCGCGATTGGCGCGGATGGCGCGCAGCAGCTGCTCGGTGAGCTGGCGGGCGCGCTGGGAGTCGAGCACACCGATGATCGGCAGGATGAGCAGCTGCTCGCGGACCTGCAGAACCGGGGTGGACAGCTCGCGGATGGCCTCTTGCTGGCGGCTGATGACGCGCTCGCGCTCCTGCACGAACGACACGGCCACGGTGTTGGCGATGCGGTTGGCGGCCGGTTCGTAGGCGTCGAGCACGCGATTGAGCAGCTCGAAGTTGGACTGGTACTTCTCGAAGAGGCTGCGTGCCAGCACGTCGCGCAGCAGCAGCACGATGCCGATGACCTCGTCGGTCTCGACGCCTCGCGGAATGATGCGCTCGGACAGGTCGCGGGCGTAGGCCTGCAGTGCCTCGACGCTACCGGTGACGAGCACCTCGACGTAGTTGTCGTACATCGACGTCGCCTCGGAGAAGATCTCCTCCGGGGTCATCGCGGTCAGCAGTTCGGCTTCGGTGATGCGCCGTGCCCACTCTTCCCGCAGCCCGGTGCGGTTCTGCCGCAGGTGCTCGACCAGCTGTGGCAGCAGGTTGTCGAGCGGTTGCGCCGGCAGCGAATCCGCCGAAAGACTCGTGGACACCTCGGACATGGAAACCCCTGCCCCTTTCGACGACGGACGTTTTCGGTGCGCACAGTGCGCGTTGAGCCTGAGCCTACTCATACCCCCTCTGTGGTGCTGCCCAAACGTGGCGCGCCCGGCTATTCCGGGGCGAACCCGCGTTCCAGCGCGCGCAGTGCCCGGTCCAGGTACACGGTCAGATCGGTGTCGCCACGCTCGAGCCAGGCATCGAAGGCGGCCCGCGCGGCGGCCAGGGTGGTGCGCCCGATGGCGAGCGGAATCAGGTCGCCCGCGCCCGCGCCGAGACGGCTCGCGGCGAACTCGCCGACGGCGTGTTCCCACGCGTCGTAGTGCGCCCCGGCGCCTGCCGAGAGGGCGGGAACTCCGGAGACGAGTCGCATTCTGGTGCGCAGTTCGGGGATGTCCTCGGGGCGATATCTGTTGGCCGCCACCACAATTCGGCGCACCGCCGTCATCATCGGCTCGTCGGAGGGGACGGCGGCGAACGCGGCGCGCAGGTCGTCGACCTCGTTGTCGAACTGGTGCCACAGCACCTCGGCCTTGGTGGGGAAGTAGCGGAAGAACGTGCGTTCGCTCACTCCGGCCTCGGCGGCGATGCGTTCGACGGTGACGTCGTCGAACCCGTGTTCGGCGAACAGCTTCATCGCGATCACCTCGAGCTCGCGGCGCGTGGTGCGTGGCGGACGCCCGCGGTGCCCCGACTGCTTCGGAATCGGCATCGGTGCGCGCGGCGGCGGGGCGGACATGGATACAGGATAGGGACTCGGCGAGCTTTCGACCTGCACGCGCTCTTGATTATGTCAGTGACTGACGTTAATGTGGCTGCCATGTTCGTGGCGCACCTCACATCGCCCGAGGCAGGTGTGCGCGCCGCCGAGGGCGTGATCCTGGTCATCCCACTCGGCGCGACCGAGCAGCACGGCCCGCATCTGCCGCTGTCGACCGACAGCGATATCGCCTCGGCGGTGAGCCGACGGGCCGCGGCCGAGCGGTCCGATCTGCTGATCGCGCCTGCCGTGGCCTACGGGGCCAGCGGCGAGCACGCGGGGTTCGCGGGCACCTTGTCGATCGGACAGACGGCGCTGGAACTGCTCGTCGTCGAACTGTGCCGCTCCGCCACGGACACGTTCTCGCGGATCGTGCTGGTCAACGGGCACGGCGGGAACGTGGAAGCGCTGCGCCGAGCCGTCGCGCTGCTGCGGTCGGAGTCGCGCGACGTGCGGCTGTTCTCACCCGGCTACGGCGGCGATCCGCACGCCGGGCGCACCGAGACCTCGATCCAGCTCGCGCTGCGCCCCGACCGGGTGCGTACCGAACTGGCGGAACCGGGGGACTGCCGCCCGCTGGCCGAACTGCTGCCGCTGCTGCGCGCGGGCGGGGTGCGGGCGGCCAGCCCCAACGGAATCCTCGGCGACCCCACGGGATCGAGTGCCGAAGAAGGCGCCGGCCTGCTGACGATCGCCACTACCGCACTACTGGAAGACCTGCGCCGATGGTGGCCGCAGGATCATGAGGAAGGACCCCGATGAATCCCTGGTTCGAGACCGTTGCCGAGGCGCAGCGGCGCGCCCGCAAGCGCCTGCCGAAGTCGGTGTACGGCGCGCTGATCGCCGGATCCGAACGCGGACAGACCATCGAAGACAACCAGACCGCGTTCACCGAACTCGGTTTCGCCCCGCACTGCGCGGGCCCGATCGGCGACCGTGACCAATCGACCACGGTGCTCGGTCAGCAGGTGTCGATGCCGGTGCTGATCTCGCCGACCGGCGTGCAGGCGGTGCACCCCGACGGTGAGGTCGCCGTCGCCCGCGCCGCGGCGGCCCGCGGAATCGCCATGGGGCTCAGTTCCTTCGCGAGCAAGCCCGTCGAGGACGTGGTCGCGGCCAACCCGGCGACCCTGTTCCAGCTGTACTGGTGTGGCAACAAGGATCAGATCCTCGAGCGGATGGCCAGGGCGAAGAAGGCCGGTGCGGTGGGCCTGATCCTCACCCTGGACTGGTCGTTCTCGCACGGCCGGGACTGGGGCAGCCCGGTGATCCCGGAGTCGCTGAACCTGCGCACGATGATGAAATTCGCGCCGCAGACCCTCGCGCGCCCCCGCTGGCTCGCGACCTACCTGCGCTCGGGCAGCATCCCCGACCTCACCGCACCCAACATGGCGGTCGGTGGCGGCGCGGCCCCCGGGTTCTTCGGCGCCTACGGCGAATGGATGCAGACACCGGCACCCGATTGGGACGATGTCGCCTGGATCTGCGCGCAGTGGGACGGCCCGGTGCTGCTCAAGGGTGTGATGCGGGTCGACGACGCCCTGCGCGCCGTCGACGCGGGCGTCGCGGGCATCTCGGTGTCCAACCACGGCGGCAACAACCTCGACGGCACCCCCGCCGCCATCCGCGCCCTGCCGGTGCTCGCCGACGCGGTCGGCGACCAGATCGAGGTGCTCCTCGACGGCGGTATCCGGCGCGGCAGCGATGTCGTCAAGGCCGTGGCGCTCGGTGCGCGCTCGGTGCTGATCGGGCGCGCCTCCCTGTGGGGTCTGGCGGCCAACGGTCAGGCCGGTGTCGAGAACGTTCTCGACATCCTGCGTGGCGGTATCGATTCGGCGCTGCTGGGTCTGCGCAAGACCTCGATCACCGACCTGACCCGCGACGACATCATCGTTCCCGCCGGTTTCGAACGCGCGTTGGGCGTCGGTTCGGGTCGAAAGGATTCCGGCAAAGGGGAATTCGCTACCAACGGAACTGTCGTGAGCGGCGCCGCTGCTGGATAGTATCGGCGGTTGGTCAACACCGCCCGAGGGGGAATTTCGTGAGTGTGGTTTCGGAAATCGAGGGTTCGCGCAGGCGAATCATGATGTCGCGCAGCGTGTCCTACACGTTGCCCGCCGTGGTGGCGGTGGCGCTGGTCTCGGCCGGATGTGGCACTGCCACCCCGAAACCGGCACCGCGCGCGGCGTCGGCCACCCTCACGACCACCTCGAAGCCGCCGACGACGACGTCGCGGGTGACCACCACGACCTCGACCGCCGCCACACCGGCGTCGGTCGGTGTCTGCGTGGACAAGACGACCAACGTCCGCGTGGCCGACGACCGGTGCGACACCAGCGATGCCACGTACTCGCGCTTCTGGTATCAGCACACCGATACGTTCGTGTACCCGGCGATCGGCGTCGCCGTCGCCCTGGCGGCGGGCAGTTTCCTGCGTCCGACCAGCGGCGATGTCTTCGATCGCGGCGCACCCACCAAGGGTGGTGCCATCGCGCGCGGTGGGTTGGGCAAGGCCCGTCCCGACTCCTCCGGTGGGGGCGGCAGCGGCGGGTCCTAGTCCTCGCCGGGCGCGGCGGTCTGTAGCCGGCCGATCGGTTCGGCCGACTTCGCGCCGCGGTGATGATCGACGAGCACGTCGTAGATCTCCGCGAGGGTCGCCAGCTGGTCGCGATCGAGCACGTCGATCATGTGCTTGCGCACGCTGCGCACATGGGCGGGCGCGGCCGTGGTGAGCAGTTGCCCGCCGGTCGGGGTCAGCTTGGCCACGGTCCGGCGCTGGTCGTGCGGCATCGTCTCGCGGGAGACCAGACCGCGCTTCTGCATGCGGGTGATCTGGTGCGAGAGCCGGCTCTGCGACCATTCGAGCGCGCAGGCCAGGTCGGCGAAGGTGAGTCGCTGACCTGGTGCGTCGGCTAGGTAGACCAGCACGGAATACTCGACATAGCTCAGGTTGGCTGCCCGGCCGGCGTCGCGCCCGATCGCCGCGGCGATCAGGTCGCGGGTTCGGACATAGCCCAGCCAGGCACGCATTTCGACATCATCGAGCCACTGTGGATCGGTCACGATCGAGCTCCAGATTCTGAAGGTGCAGGCTTCGGATTGAACGGTGCACTCCCGCCACCGCCCGGGAGAATGGGTAGCACCGTTTGGGTTGAACGTGCAACCTCGATATTAGTTAGGGTCGGTCAGGAACCTCACATAGGGTTGCCTAACCGCAGTGCGGGTGTGGGTGGTCGTTAGGCTGCGGATTGCTTTGTGACCAGCCTTGCCTGGTGCTCCGCAGTGTTGCGGTGCCCGCCCTGCCCGAAGGAGTGCGATCCGTGACCGCGCCGGAGTTCCGCTATTCCGATCTGCTTCCGATCGGCGCCGACGAGACGCCCTACCGCCTGCTCACCAGTGAGGGGGTCAGCACCTTCGAGCACAACGGGCGCACCTTCCTGCAGGTCGAGCCCGAGGCGTTGCGGCTGCTGACCGAGACGGCGATCCACGACATCAGCCACTACCTGCGGCCCGCGCACCTGCGTCAGCTGCGCAAGATCATCGACGACCCGGAGTCCTCGGGCAACGACCGCTTCGTCGCGCTCGACCTGCTCAAGAACCTCAACATCTCCGCCGGTGGCGTGCTGCCGATGTGTCAGGACACCGGCACCGCGATCGTGATGGGCAAGAAGAGCGAGGGCGTGCTCACCGGTGTCGACGACGCCGAATGGCTCAGCCGCGGCATCTTCGACGCCTATACCAAGCTGAACCTGCGCTACTCCCAGCTCGCCCCGATCACCATGTGGGACGAGAAGAACACCGGCACCAACCTGCCCGCCCAGATCGAGCTGTACTCGACCGAGGGCGACGCCGACAACCCTGTGTACAAGTTCCTGTTCATGGCCAAGGGTGGCGGTTCGGCCAACAAGTCGTTCCTGTACCAGGAGACCAAGGCCGTCCTGAACCCCGACCGCATGCTCGAGTTCCTCGACGAGAAGATCCGCTCGTTGGGTACCGCGGCCTGCCCGCCGTATCACCTCGCGGTGGTCATCGGTGGCACGAGCGCCGAATTCGCCTTGAAGACAGCGAAATACGCCTCCGCGCACTACCTGGACAACCTGCCCACCGAGGGCTCGATCACCGGTCACGCGTTCCGCGACGTCGAGCTCGAGGAGGAGGTCTTCCAGCTCACCCGTGAGTTCGGCATCGGCGCGCAGTTCGGCGGTAAGTACTTCTGCCACGACGTGCGCGTGGTCCGTCTGCCCCGCCACGGCGCCTCCTGCCCCGTCGCGATCGCCGTCTCCTGCTCGGCCGACCGCCAGGCGCTGGCCAAGATCACCAAGGACGGCATCTTCCTGGAGCAGCTGGAAACCGAACCGGCCCAGTACCTTCCGGAGCAGACCGCCGACATCCTCGGCGGCGACGTGGTGAAGATCGATCTGAACCGCCCGATGGACGAGATCCGCGCCGAGTTGTCGAAATACCCGGTCAAGACCCGTCTTTCGCTGACCGGCCCCTTGGTCGTGGCCCGTGACATCGCGCACGCCAAGATCAAGGAACGGCTCGACGCGGGCGAACCCATGCCGCAGTACCTGCGCGACATGGCCGTCTACTACGCCGGTCCGGCCAAGACTCCCGAGGGGTACGCGTCGGGCTCCTTCGGCCCCACGACCGCGGGTCGCATGGACTCCTACGTCGACCAGTTCCAGGCCGCGGGCGGCTCGATGGTGATGCTCGCCAAGGGCAACCGCTCGGCCCAGGTCACCAAGGCCTGCAACGAACACGGCGGCTTCTACCTCGGCTCCATCGGTGGTCCCGCCGCTCGTCTCGCGCTGGACTGCATCAAGAACGTCGAGGTCCTGGAATACGCCGAACTCGGCATGGAAGCGGTCTGGAAGATCGACGTCGAGGACTTCCCCGCGTTCATCGTCGTCGACGACAAGGGTAACGACTTCTTCGCCGAGACCTCCAAGCCGATCGCCCTGCGCGTGCGCACCCGTTCCAAGGAACGCGTGTAGCCATCCGGTCGTAGACAACCCCGGTGTCCGCTGCGGTGGGCGCCGGGGTTTTCGTCTGTTCCGCGGGCCCGGCGACGACCGCCACCCCGGTGTAATGTGACGCACGACATACGGTGTACAGCCTGACAGGGGTGCGGATTGGCGAGCGGTGGAGTTCCCCGGGGGCGGGCGACGCGGAGCGCGAAGCTGGGGCAGTTCGCCGCCGGGCAGGCGGTGCGCGAAGTCGGGCGTCGGCTGTCGATGATCGGGCGCACCGACGAGGCCCGTGAGGTGCTGGCGGAGCGGTCGGCGATGATGAAGGCGCAGCAGATCGTCGCGGTGCTGGGGAGCATGAAGGGCTCGGCGATGAAGCTCGGGCAGATGGGCTCGGTGCTCGATCTCGACTTCGTTCCCGAAGCCCATCGCGAGCAGTTCCGCGCCCAGCTCGCGGCCCTGCAGGACCGGGCGCCCGCGATGCCGTTCGCGACGATGCGGCAGGTGATCGAGGACGACCTCGGCCCCTTGGCCCAGACATTCGCCGAGTTCGGTGAGACATCGATCGCGGCGGCGTCGATCGGGCAGGTACACCGGGCGCGACTGCACGACGGACGCGTCGTCGCGGTCAAGGTGAAGTATCCCGGGGTGGAGCGTGCCGTCCACGCCGACATCAGCAATCTCGAGTTCCTCGGCAAAATGGCCAGAACAGTGCTGCCGAGCATGGCCGACACCGGTGTGCTGGAGGAGGTCGCCAGCAATCTGCGCAGCGAACTCGACTACGAACGCGAGGCTCAGACCCAGCATCGGGTCGCGCGACGCTATCGTGGCCATCCCTTCATCACCGTGCCCGACAGCATCGAGGAATTCTGCACGCACAATGTGCTGGTCACCGAATTCGTTGAAGGGCATCCCTTTTCGCACATCCAGACACTGCCTGCCGCCGAGCGGGACCGGCTCGGCGAGCTGATCTACCGCTTCTACATCGCCGGTCTGTTCGCCGACAACGAGTTCTGTGGCGATCCACATCCCGGCAATGTGCTGCTGGCCGCCGACGGCAAACTCGCCTTCGTCGATTTCGGCCTCTACAAGGAGATGGATCCGGAGCACGTCGAGTTCGAGCGCTCGGTCCTGCGGGCCGCCGCGGAGGGCCGGGGCGAGGATCTGTTCGCCGCGTGGCTGGGCCGGGGGATCATCGACCCCGATTCCGAGGTCACCGTGGAGGAGAGTCTGGCCTACGTCTGGGCCGCCACCGGCTGGCACCTGCTCGACGAGGAAGTCACGATCACCCCCGAACTGGCCACCGGCGCACTACTTCTCGCCGTCGACCCGAGAGCGTCGGACTTCCAGGGCATGCACAAACAGCTGCTGCCGCCCGAGCACGTGTTCTCCCGCCGCGCCGACCTGTTCACCTTCGCCACCCTCGGTCAGCTGCGCGTTACCGCCAACTGGCATCAGCTCGCCCGCGAATGGCTCTACGACGAACCCCCGCAGACCGAGATCGGCCGGGCGATCGAGCAGTGGCGCCGTGGTCTCGATGACCGGACCGGTCGATAGAATCCGCCTATGAATACTGTGCTCGGCCGCGTGGCCGACCGGATCCTGGTGACCATGACGGCCGCCGCGGCCGTCACCGCGGTCGGCATCGGCGCCGCCGACGCCCAACCCGAGCCGCGCGAACAGTTCCAATCGGCAGCGGGCACCGAAGGCCTCGACCCGCCGCTCGCCGCCGCCTACACCCTCGCCGAACAGCAGGCGCACGCCGAGAACGTGCCGCTGTCGATCACCTCCGGTCATCGCACCTACGAGCAGCAGCTGTGGCTCTGGCAGGACGGCCTGGCCACCTACGGCAGCCCCGAGGAAGCGCGACGCTGGGTGCTGCCGCCGGAGGAGTCCACCCATGTCTCCGGCCATGCCGTCGATGTGGGCCCACAGGTGGGGGCACAATGGCTCGAGGACAATGGCAACCGGTGGGGACTGTGCCGGACCTTCGACAACGAGTGGTGGCATTTCGAGCTGGTGACCGCGCCCGGTGCGCCGTGTCCACCGCGGGTGCCGGACGCGAGTCAACGTTAGAGCCGAACCCCGTCGTGGGGGGGGGGGGGGGGGGGGGGCCCCCCCGGGCCCCGGCCGCCCGCCCCGCCGGGGCGGGAGGGGGGGGGGGGGGCCGGGGGGGGGGGGCAAGCCAGAC